>DATMNC010000025.1:0-42834 GCA_035569395.1 Thermoanaerobaculia bacterium
CGCGGTTTTTTTGCGGGGGGAGAAGGTGCCGAAGGCGGATGAGGGGGCGGTTCTCGCGCTGAAGTTGCGTGTTTTCATGAGTTTCCCCCGCCCATTCATGAAAATAGTCCACTGCTCGCGAGAGCCAACGCCCTCTCATCCGCCTGTCGGCACCTTCTCCCCCCAGCTGAAAAGCGCTGGGGGGAGAAGGGCTCTCGACGGGGTACAGTGTGCCGACGATTCCGGTGAGAGTGTGAGAAATGCGGGTTATCGGCCGACGATTTCGCGCACCACGCTACCCGCCCGCTCCGGCGCGCCGTCCGCGTCTCCATCCGACACCGCCCGAACGATGGCGCTGCCGACGACGATGGCGTCGCAGCGATCCTTGAGCAAGGCGAAGTGCTCGTGCCTGGAGATGCCGAAGCCGACGGCCAGCGGTTTCCTGACTTGTGCGCGGACTTCATCGAGACGCGTCAGAAGCGCGGGATCGAGCTCGCTGCGCGCTCCGGTGACGCCCATCGTCGAGACGTAGTAGATGAAGTCGTCGCTGGCGCGATCGACGGCCGCGATCCGCGCATCGCTCGATGTCGGCGCCAATAGAAAGATCGATCCCAACTGCCGTTTCCTGAAGGCAGGCTTCACTTCCGCCGCGGCCTCGGCGGGGAGATCGGTCAGCAGCACGGAGTCGATACCGGCAGCGTGGGCATCGTCCGCAAACTCCTCGATCCCACGACGGAGGACGGGATTGAGGTAGGAAAAGGCGATGAGCGGGATCTCGCTCCGCTCGCGGACGGCGCGGGCGATTGTGAAGATGTCGCTGATCGTCGTGCCGCTCTTCAGCGCCCGCATCGCGGCGGCCTGGATGACCGGTCCGTCGGCGATCGGGTCGGAGAACGGCACGCCGAGCTCGATGGCATCGGCCCCGGCATCCTCCAGCGCGCGGATGATCTCGACCGTCGGGCCGTCGCCACAGGTGATGTAGGCGATCAGGCCGCAACGATGCTCGGCTTTCAATCGCTGGAAGAGCTTGCGGACGCGGTTCATCCCTGCTCCATCGCCGCGATCTGGGGCACATCTTTGTCGCCGCGGCCGCTCAGGTTCACGATCACGATCTTGCCGCTACCGATTGAGGCGCCGTTGCGCAGCAGCCAGCCGAGGGCGTGCGACGACTCCAGGGCTGGGATGATGCCTTCGCACTCGCTCAGCTTGTGAAACGCTTCGAGCGCGAGATCGTCGCCGCAGTCGTGGTACTCCACGCGGCCGATCTGCTGCAGGTAAGCATGCTCGGGGCCGATGGAGGGATAGTCGAGGCCCGCGGAGATCGAATGGGTCTCGGCGATCTGTCCGAACTCGTCCTGCAGCACCATCGAGCGCGTGCCGTGCAGCACGCCGAGCGCGCCGCCGCTGAACCGCGCGGCGTGATCGCCGAGGTTTGGCCCGCGTCCACCCGCCTCGACGCCGATGAAACGGATCGACTCGTGCTTCAGCATCTCGTAGAAGAGTCCGATGGCATTCGAGCCGCCGCCGACACAGGCAATGGCCACATCGGGGATCGAGCCTGTTCTCTTCCGCAATTGAGCGAGTGCCTCGCGTCCGATCACCGACTGGAAATCGCGCACGACGAGCGGATAGGGATGCGGCCCGAGAACCGAGCCGATGATGTAGTGCGTCGTCCGCACGTTCGTGACCCAGTCACGGATCGCTTCGTTGATGGCGTCCTTCAGCGTCCGGCTGCCGCTCGTCACCGGCACGACCTCGGCGCCGAGGAGCTTCATGCGGAAAACGTTCAGCTCCTGCCGGGCCATGTCCACCTCGCCCATGTAGACGACGCAGTCGAGCCCGAGGAGCGCACAGGCCGTGGCCGTGGCCACGCCGTGCTGGCCCGCGCCGGTCTCGGCGATGATCCTTTTCTTGCCCATTCGCTTTGCGATGAGCGCCTGGCCGAGGGCGTTGTTGATCTTGTGCGCGCCGGTGTGGTTGAGGTCCTCGCGTTTCAGGAAGAGGCGCATGCCCCCGCACAACTCCGCGAATCGTTTGGCCTCGGTGAGCGCCGTGGGGCGTCCGACGAAATCGCGCAGCACGTCGTCGAGCTCGGTGCGAAAGGCGCGGTCGCGGCGCAGGCCGCGATAGGCCGTCTCGAACTCGTCGAGCGCGGCCATCAGCGTTTCGGGAACGTACTTGCCACCGAACTCGCCGAAGTAGCCGCGGCGGTCGGGAAGGTTCGAGCGCTTCATGATCTCCTCACGCGCTCGAACAGACGCGCAACCTTGGCGTGGTCCTTCACGCCTGGCGAAGCCTCGACGCCGCTGGCGACATCGACGGCGTCGGGGCGCACCAGGCTGATGGCGGCCACGACGTTGTCGGGGTTGAGACCGCCGGATAGGAAGAACGGCTTCGAGCGCTCGTACGTGGCCAGCAACGCCCAGTCGAAGCGTTTCCCGGTACCACCGCTGCGGCGTTCGTCGTAGGTGTCGAACAGCAGCCAGGCCGCGGTCGGGGCGGCGTGGGTGTCGGGCAGCGTCTCGCCGACGTGGAGCGTCTTGATGGCCGGGATACCGAGCGCGCTGATGTCGTCGTCGGTCTCGCTGCCGTGCAGCTGAACGATATCGAGGCCGGCCACGCCGCTGATCACGCGAATGTAGTCGGCCGATGCGTCGTGAAAAACGCCCACGAATTTCGGCGCGTGGCCGCTCTCGCGCAGCCGGGCCGCAATCGCTCCCGCCTTCTCCGGCTCGATATACCGCGGCGACGCCGGCACAAAGATGAAGCCGAGAAAGTCGGCGCCGCACTCGGAACAGAAAAGAGCGTCGTCTTCGCTGGTGATGCCGCAAATCTTGATCTTGGTCATATCCCGAGCACCAGTTTCCGCACCGCGGCGGCGCGGTCATTCTGCCGCAGCAGCGATTCACCGACGAGAAAGGCGTCGAAGCCGGAGTCGCGCAGCCGATCGATATCGCTTCGCGTCTTGATCCCGCTCTCGGCGACGCGGAGAACGCCGCCGGGAACACGCGGCGCGAGCCGCTCGGACGCGCCGAGGTCGACGCTGAAATCGCGCAGGTTGCGGTTGTTGATGCCGATGATGCGGGCGCCGCCGCCGATCGCCCGATCCAACTCTGCCTCGTCATGAACTTCGACGAGGGCATCGCACGAATACGAATCGAGACAGGCGATGAAGTCGCGGATCTGCGCGGCGTCGAGCAGCGACGCCAGGAGCAGGATGGCGCTGGCACCGGCCGCGACGCCGCGGATGAGCTGGGACTCGTCGATGATGAAGTCTTTCATCAGCACGGGAAGGCCGTCCACTCGCGCGATCCACTCCCGTGAACCATGGAAGAAGTCCGGCTCGGTGACGATAGAGACGGCCGCGGCGCCGCCTTCCTTGTACGCGGCGGCGATGGCCCCGACATCCGGGTTGTCGACGATCGGCCCCGCGGACGGCGAGGCCGATTTGATCTCGGCGATGACGTTGACGCGGTTTTTTCGCAACGCTGCCGTGAATGCGAAAGGGGGATCGTGGGCGATGGCGCGGCCGGGAGGCGGTTCATTGCCGAGGCGTGCGCGGGTCTGGGAGACGATGTCGTCGAGGATGGTCATGGACGTTCCGCTACTCATTCGTCACCGCCACGAGCTCCTGCAGCTTTGCCATCGCCCGTCCGCTGGCCATCGATTCGCGCGCCATCGTCACGCCGTCACGGATGGTGGGTGCGGCGCCCGACACGTATAGCGCTGCCCCGGCATTGGCGGCCACGATCTCGGTACGCGGGCCGCTGCCGCCACCGAGTATCTCCCGCGCGATGCGCGCATTCTCGCGGCTGTCGCCGCCGGCGATTTCGTCGATGTTGTGGCGTTCGACCCCGATCTCCTCCGGCCGAAGCTCGTAACTGTGCAATTCGCCGCCGCGCACTTCGCAGACGCAGGTGGCCGCGGAGATGGAGATCTCGTCGAGGCCGTCGTGACTGTGGACGACGACGGCGTGATCGGCGCCGAGGGCCAGCAGAACGCGGGCGACGACATCGACGAGATGGAGCGAATAGACGCCGAGAACCTGGCGGCGGGCGAAGGCAGGATTCGTCAACGGACCTAGGACGTTGAAAATCGTCCGCACGCCGAGCTCGCGCCTGATTGCCGCTACCGCCCCCATGGCCGGATGGAGTTTAGGTGCGAAAAGAAAGGAGATGCCGATGCGGCGAAGGACTTCGCTCATCCTGGCCGCGTCGAGGTCGATGTTCACACCGAGCGCGGAGAGAACATCGGCGCTGCCGCACGATGAGGACACCGCACGGTTGCCGTGCTTGGCCACTGAGGCGCCCGCGCCGGCGGCGACGAGCGCGGCGACCGTAGAGACGTTGAACGTCCCGCGCCCATCGCCGCCGGTGCCACAGGTGTCGATGATCTGCTCGCGGTCGACCGTCAGCGGCGTGACGCGCTCGCGCATGGCCATGGCCGCGCCGGTGATCTCGTCCGCGGTCTCCCCTTTCATGCGCAGTGCGATGAGGAGCGCGGTCTTCTGAACGTCGGTGGCATGGCCGTCCATCACTTCGCTGAACACCTCGTGCATTTCGTCGCGGTCGAGGTGCTGCCCCTCCGCGACCCGTCGAATGGCGACGTCGATCATTGGCGCACCTCCGCCAGGAAGTTGGCGATCAGTTTGTCGCCCCCCTCGGTGCCATACGACTCGGGATGGAACTGGATGCCGTAGATGGGGCGGTCGCGATGAGCGATGGCCATGACCACGCCGTCGTCGGTCTCGGCGTCGATGCGCAGCTCGCTCGGGAGCGAATCGCGGTCGACGACGAGCGAGTGATAGCGCGCTGTCTGCATCGGCGTCGGGCAACCGGTGAAGAGGCCGCGCCGTTCGTGCCGGACTTCGCTCAGCTTGCCATGCACCGGCACACGCCCGCGGACGATGCGCGCGCCGAACGCCTGGCCGATGGCCTGGTGCCCGAGACAGATGCCGAGGAGCGGGATGGACTCGTTCGCGCGGATCAGCTCGAGGATGCGGCCCGCGCGCGCCGGCGTGCCTGGGCCGGGCGAGATCACGATCGCTTCCGGCTCCTGGTCGAGAAGAGCATCGACTTCGAAGGCGTCATTGCGGACGACCTGGAGCTCGAACGCGGAGATCCTCTCGATCTGCTGGACCAGGTTGTACGTGAACGAATCGTAGTTATCGACAACGGTGATCATTGGGAAGCTCCTGAACGTCGGCGCGTGGATACTGACGGGATCAGGCGCTACACCATCGAGACGAGGTTGTCAGAAGGGAGGCGCTATAGCCAAAGCGACGAGTCGACCGGACAAACCGTCGACTCGTTTACCTCGTTCGGGGGGGCGTTCATGGCGGGCGAGAATAGCATAACTGCGGCTTGGCCGCGTTGTCGGTTGTCGGTGGTCAGTTAGGGGCGTCCGATGTCGGCCGCAGCTACCAAGCCAGCCGTTCTACTCCGGGCACGGCATCGAAATGGCAATCGCGGCTGATGACCGGAAGGCCGTACTGCGTTGCGAGTGCGGCCACCCATAAATCGTTCTCAGGAATGGGGCGTCCAATCTGACGAAGCGCCTCGCGAAGGTTCGCATAGTGAGCAGCCGTACTCACATCAATTGAAAGGACCATCGATTGGTGGATCAAGAGATCCAGCATTCGCTCAAGTTCGGCACGATGGGCGACCTGGCCAATCCGTACCGATATTCACCGATCACGATCACTGGTAGATGATGCTGGGTTTCCGCGGCGAGGATCGCAGAAAGCAAAGGATCGCCCTTGAAAAGATTCGAGATGGCGTTTGTGTCTAGGATCAACGCCACTCCGAGGGATCGACCTGCTCGAATTCCTCGGCGAGCACTTCGTCGACACTCTCGACCATCTCTGCATCCGCAAGGCCGAAAACGCTTCGCCATCCAGTTTGAGGTGACGTCGTACGGCTCGTCAAGGCGAGCCGTACCGTAAGCGCCTCGTTGATGAACTCTCCAAGAGTCTCACCTCGCGAGGCAGCGGTCGCCTCGGTTTTACTGAACAACTCGTCAGGAATCTCAATCGTCTTCACGAGCCGATTTTACCGTATTTGCTTAGTCACACCTTCTCACGCGGCGATGGGCGCAGACAACGGGCGAAGCGCCGCGGTTCACGGGAACGGCAGCACCTCCGCCGGCTCCTCCCCCTGCATCGTTAAACGCAGCCTCGACGACTCCAGCGGGACGGTGTCGACCTGGGAGAGCGGCTCCAGCTCCTTGCCGCTGCCGGCCATCCGTTGCAGCTCCTGTCCCTTCGGCCAGAGGCGCGTGTCGATGGAACGGATCGCTTTGTTGTACTGTTCGACCGTTTTCGCCAGCGCACCGCCGATCTCGGAGATGATGTCCATCACCTTCACGAAACGGTTGAAGAGCTCGACGCCGGCGTCGTGCATCTTCTTGGCGTTCTCCTCGGTGCGCTCGGCCTTCCATCCAGCGGCCACGGCGCGCAACAGCGGCAGGAGGACGGTCGGCGAGGCCAGATAGATCTTCTTCTCGACCGCGTACTCGAAGAGCATCGGATCGGTGACCAGGGCCGCGGAGAGGAAGTGCTCGCCGGGGAGGAACATGACGGTGAAGTCGAGGCTGTCGCCGACGCTGGCCTGGTACTCCTTGCGGCTGAGCGATTCGATGTGTCGGCGCAACGTGCGGGCGTGGGCGACGAGCGCCTCCCGTTTGCGCGTCTCATCGCTCTCGTTCGCGGCGATGCTGTAGTCGGTCAACGGCACCTTGGCGTCGACGGCGATGACGCGTTTGTTGGGCAGGTGGATGACGACGTCCGGCCGAAGGCGCCGTCCCTCATCGCTCAGGAAGGTCTCCTGCGCGTCGAAGTCGCACAACTCGCTCATGCCGGCCAGCTCGATGCAGCGCCGCAGCGAGTTCTCCCCCCACGAGCCGCGCACTGCCGGCGAGTCGAGTGCGTTTGCCAGGCGCGACGCTTCGCGCTGGGAGAGCTCCTGCGCCGCGAGCAGCGCCCGGATCTGCTCCTGCAGGCCGCCATAAGCCTCATTGCGCGAGTGCTCGCTTTTGGTCAGCTCGCCGGCGTAGCGGTCGAGCATCTCGCGCAACGGCTGGAGCATCGTACCGATCTCGGCCTTTTTGGTGTCGAGCGAGGAGACGATCTCCCCTTTGGAGCCGTCGAGGTGCGCTTTGTTCAGTTCGAGGAAGGTCGTGCTGATCGATGCCAGCGTTTTCTGCGCCGTGGCGGCGAATGCCTCTTCCATCTGTTTGCGGGCGTCGCTGAGAAAGCCGGCCTGGGTCTCGGCGACCGCGCGGGTCTGCGATTCGATCGACGCCACACGCCGAGCCTCGGCTGCAACCGCCTCGCTGCGCTCGCGCTCCGCGCGCGCGAGGTCGCGCTCAGCCAGCGCACGCTGAATCTCGCCGGTTTTCCTCGCGCTCGCAACCACCCACCCCACGATCGCACCGATGATCAGGGCGATCACGCTGAGAAGAATCGTCATGACAGGCATGGAAGGATGATGAGGTCTCCCTCCCGGATGGTCAAGCGCCCTCGGCAGCGTCTCTCAGGACGTCGATGACCCGGTCGATCTCACTCTCCACATTGTAGAAATGCGGCGAGAAGCGGAGCATCCCTTCGCGGGGCGCACAGATGACGCCGTTTCCCTCCAGGAGGCGATGCCATTTCAGCAGCGACGTCTCGCCCGGAGGCGGAAGCGCGCCGACGATCCCGGAGCGGATCGGACGCGGCGTGGCCACGCGGAAGCCGATGTCATCGAGCCGGTTCGCAAGCAGCGCGGCGATGCGCGTGGTCTCTTCGCTGATATCGACGATCCCGATCTCCAGCAGCAGATCGACGGCCGCGCGCAGGCCATAGATACCGGTCGTGTTCAGCGAGCCGGCCTCGAATCGCCGCGCGTCGGGCATCAGGCCGATCGGGCAGTCAATGAATTTCCCCTTGCGCTCGATGTTTGTCCAGCCGTTCTCGAGCACTTCCAGCTTGTGGCGATGTTCCGCCGCGACGAAGAAGATGGCCGCCCCCTCCGAGCCGCACATCCACTTGTGCCCGTCGGCGGCGAGGAAGGTGATCTTCGACCGTTTCACGTCGATCGGGAGGACGCCGACGGCCTGGATGGCATCGACGCAGAAGAGAACGTTGCGCCGGGCACACAGATCGCCGATGGCGTCGAGGTCTGCCGCAAAGCCGTTGTGAAAGGCCACCGCGGAGACGGTGACGATGCGCGTGCGGCCGTCGACGCAACGCGCGACGTCGTCAGCCGTGAAGGCACCATCGTGGCTCTGCACGACCCGCACCTCAACCCCCCGCCTGTCAAGTTTTCTCCAAGGAGTGGAGTTGGAGGGGAACTCGAGATCGGTGTTGACGACGTTGTCTCCCCTCTCCCACCGAAACCCCTCGGCCACGAACGACAGCCCTTCCGAGGTGTTCTTGAGGATGGCAATCTCACCCGGCTCCGCACCGATCAGCCGCGCGGCGACCGTGCGCAGGCGATCGTATTCGGCATACCAATCCTTCCAGTGCACCGCCCCGAAGTCGCGCTGATCGCGGATGAACGCCGCCATCGCGTCGTGAGCGCGCGTCGACAGCGGCCCGAGTGCGGCATGGTTGAAGTAGACGACGTTCTTCGTGACCGGGAAGAGATCGCGCAGGGAGGACTTGTCCATCGGGAGAGGAGGGTAGCAGAGGGGGTTACGAAGAATCGAATCCGCAGATGACGCAGATGAAACGCAGATTTCAGAGTTGCGTCCATCTTCTTATCTGCGTTTTATCTGCGTCATCTGCGGATCAACCTCCCCCGGCATCTACTAGACTTCCCCCACGATGCCGCACTTCACCTTCCTCTCCGCCGGCGAGTCGCACGGGCCGCAACTAACGGTCATCGTCACGGGAATGCCCGCCGGCGTGCGGCTCGACCGCGCGCGGATCAACCGCGACATGGCGCGGCGGCAGCACGGCTACGGGCGCGGCGGGCGGATGAACATCGAGCACGATGAGGTCGAGATCGCCGGCGGCGTGCGCGGCGGCGAAACGCTCGGCTCCCCGATCGCTATCGTGGTCCGCAACGACGATTTCAAGAACTGGGAAGCGGCGATGGGTGTGTGGGAGGTGGATCCGGCGGAGGCGGAGAAACGGCGGGTTCATGCACCGCGGCCGGGACATGTCGATCTGATCGGTGGGATGAAGTACGACCGCCGCGATCTTCGCGACATCCTCGAGCGCGCCTCGGCGCGCGAAACGGCCTCGCGCGTTGCCGCGGGGGCGATGGCGAAGGAGCTGTTGCGCAACTTTGGCATCGAGCTGCGTTCCGGCGTCGTCTCCGTCGGCGCAGCGGGCGATCCTGACTACTCACCGTCGTGGGACGAGCTCCTCGCCGTCGATGACGATTCTCCGTTGCGCGCTGTGAATCGCCAAGTAGAGGATGCCATGGTGGCTGCGGTCGACAAGGCGCGCGAAGCGGGCGAAACGCTCGGCGGCACAATCGTCGCCGCCGCGCACAACGTCCCCATCGGCCTCGGGTCGTACATCCAGTGGAACGAGAAGGTGGACGGCCGCATCGCCCAGGCCATCCTCTCCATCCATGCCGTCAAAGCCGTGTCCGTTGGCGACGGCGTGGCCGCGGCGCGGCGCATCGGTTCCGAGGTTCATGACCCGATCTACTTCGACGAAGAACGGCGCTACCACCGGACGTCGAACCGCGCCGGTGGCCTCGAAGGAGGCGTGACCAACGGCCAGGACGTCGTCGTCCGCGCGTACATGAAGCCGATCTCCACCCTGCGCCGCGGCCTCCCCTCGGTCGACATCGAAACGCACGAGCCGCATCGCTCGCAGTGGGAACGAAGCGACGTCACCGCCGTCCCCGCCTGCGGCGTCGTCTGCGAGGCGATGCTGGCGATTACCTTGGCGGATGCGATGAGGGAGAAGTTCGGCGGGGATTCGATCGGGGAGATGAAAGCGAACTTTGACGCGTACGTTGCACGAGTGACGAGGTACTAAAAGCTCATCCGCAGATTACGCAGATGAGACGCAGATAAGACGGTCTTATCTGTGTGCATCTGCGATATCTGCGGATAGAGCTTCTTGCTTTCGCCGGCTCGCGATGAGAGCTATTCCGACCACCAGCACGATCACGCTTATAAGCTGAGCGACGGTAAACGGCCCGAGGAATCGATCGTCTTTGGCACGAACGATCTCAACCAGGAAGCGCTCGATACCCATCAGGACCAGGAAGAGTCCGAAGATCCGCCCCTTCGGGTGCGGGCGGCGGGCGGCGTACATCAGGATTGCGAACATCACGAATGCGGAGGCGGACTCGTAGAGCTGCGTCGGATGCACGCGCAGGATCTTATCGGGAGGAATCGAGGGATCGAGGTGAACGCCGAACTGCCGGAGCGCTTCGGCGGTCGTCGGCGGCGATCCCTTGGGGAAGGCGATACCAATCCACGAATCCGTCGGCCGGCCGTAGTCGTCGCCGACGAGGAAACATCCGATGCGGCCGAGCGCGTAACCGATCGCGAGCCCCGGGGCGGCGGCATCGGCGACGTTAAAGAAGTCGAGTTTCCTCGCCAGGATGTATCCGCTGCAGCCAAGAAGGCCGCCGAGCAGGCCGCCGTACCAGACCAGGCCCGCGCGGTCGAGCAGAAGATGCCAGTCGTGGAAAAGAATGGCGTAGTAGATCTTCGCGCCGGCGATACCGCCGAGCGCGGCCGCCATGACGATCGATGACGCGGCGTCGTCGGTGAGACCGTAGCGGCGGAACTGCCGCGTCAACACCCACCCGCCGATGATGAACGCCGCGAACATCATCAGACCGAAGGTGGTGATCTCGAAGGAACCGATTTTGATTAGCGTCGGATACATGAGTGTGCAGTCTACCTGAGCGATGCGGTTGCGCGGTCTCGTGGTTGCGCAGTCTCGGCGGGGTGGGGCCGCGAGACCCCGAAACCGCGAGACCCCGCGACCTCAGGATAGGATCAACGACTCCAGCGACGCCTTCTGATCGCTGATGAAACGGAACACATCCACCTTCCCGGCCGAGTCGAGGTGTTGCGAGACCTCGAAAAGCTGGACGGACAGCAGCGTGTTCAGCCCCTCGTCCAGAACCGCCTTGCGGCGCTCGAAGGGGAGCTCGGAGATGTTGGCGATGAGCATGTTCTCGTCGAAGCGGCCGTACTGGTCGAAGAAGACGCCGCTCCAGAGCTCGTCGGCCTCGGCGTTTTGCATCGCCGTAATGACGATGTCACGGGCCGACACCTCGCCGACGGCGTTCAGCAGCGCGTCGTAGAGGCGGCCGAACATGTCGTTGTACGTCGAGATCACCTTCAGCAGCTCCGGCGAGTCCTCCACGTCGAGGAAAACGGGGTGGATCGACTTATCCTCCGGCACCACTTCCACCAGGCGCGCCGAGAGGAGCTGGAAGAGGATGCGCGTCACTTCGAACTCGGTCATTTCCGAGCCGCCGATCAGCGCGCGGATCGACCGTTTCCCGTCAAGGTTTTTATAGAGCGCGACCTCGTGCTCGCTCATCTCCAGCGATCCGAAGTCAGGCACCGTCCCCGGCACCTTCAGGAAGACCATGTCCAGGCTGGTGATCTTCTCCCGGATCACGGCAGTCTCATCGAGGCGGCGGATCCCTTCCATGATCACGGTGGCGGTATTGATCGACAGGACGATCCGCTCGTTTACCAGCTCATCGGTGGCGTCCCCGAAAATGAAGCTCCCTTCCTTCCAACTGAAGAGCGAAAAGATGATCTCCAACGCCTGATTCTTCACGCCCCACCAGAGCTCTTTCGGCGAGATGGCTCCCATCTGCACGAGGAGCTTGCCGTGACGCGTCTGCGCGGTCACCCGACGCTTCGACTCCTCGTACTGCGCCTGCGTGATCTTGCCGTTGCGCAGCAGGAACATGCCGAGGGAGTGCTCGGGAGAGTTGGAAGAGGCGAAAACGATCTCGCCATCCTTCCAATGAATCGACCGTTCCAGCCGATCGTGCTGAAGAAACAGTTTGCCCGTTCCACGGATCATGGACACAAAGGTCAGAACGTCCGGCAACTGAATGCGCGAGAGATCGCCCTCGAGAATGTGGTGGTTAGACATCAGGACCCGTTGACAACTGTGCCAAACAAACCGTGGCTGGGCAAGGGTTATTCGATGTGAGGGGTTCAAAGCCGGCGGAGGCGGGTTTCGCGCCGCGTAGCGGCTAAGGAAGGTAGCGAGGGGTGCGAGCGCTCTTTGCGAGCACCCCTCGTAACGAGTTCGTTTGTTTGGTGCCGCGTCAGCGGCACTGGATATTTACAACACATCCTCTTCCGGTGCCGCTGACGCGGCACGATTCTCAATCCCACGACTACGAGGGGTGCTCGCAAAAGGCGCTCGCACCCCTCGCTACCTTCTTCTTGCCGCTATCGCGGCACATCGCGACCGCCGTCGTGCATGCACCGCGGCACGATCTCGCGCAGCAGCGCCACCGTGCGGTCGATCTCAGCAATCGTCGTAAACCGGCTCAGCGAAAAGCGGACCGTGGCGCGGGCTTCGTCCGGGGTCAGGCCCATTGCCAGCAGCACGTGGCTCGGCTCGATCCGCCCCGAGGAGCAGGCGGCACCAGTAGAGACCGCCACGCCGCTGAGATCCAACCCGATGACGATCCCCTCGGCGTCGGCGCCGCCGAAGGTGACGCTGCTCGTGTTCGGGATGCGCGGAACATCAGCACCGTTGATGACGATCGAAAAGCCTGCCGCGAGCAATGCGCGCTCCAGCGCATCGCGCAACGCGCCAACGTCAACACGATCGCGTGCGATCTCCGCCGCCACGCCGAACGCCGCTGCCAAAGGCACATTCTCGGTTCCGGCCCGCCGCCGGCGCTCCTGGGCTCCGCCGAGAATGTGGCGGTCGAGGGAGAGCCCGCGGCGCACGTAGAGCGCCCCAATCCCCTTCGGCGCGTGCAGCTTATGGGCGGAGAGCGCCAGCGTGTCGGCGCCGAGGGCCGGCACATCGATGTCGACCTTGCCCGCCCCTTGCACGGCATCGCAGTGGAAATGAACCGAACGCTCGCGGCAGACACGGGCCACTTCCGCCACCGGCTGGAGGACACCCGTCTCGTTGTTGGCGAGCATCATCGACACCAGCCGCGTCTCCGGACGGATGGCGGCGATCACCGCGCCGGCATTGACGACCCCGCTGCGCGAGGGAGCGACGATCGTCACCGCGTGACCGCGCCGTTCCAGTTCGGTAACCGGTTCGAGCACAGAGGGATGCTCGATGGCCGTTGTGACAATGTGATGACGACCATCCTGTCCTGCCACGCCAAAGATCGCCGCGTTGTTAGACTCGGTGCCGCCGCTCGTAAAGACGACGTCCCGCGCTTCGGCGGCGATCAACCTCGCCACCGATTCGCGGGCATCTTCGATCGCACGGCGTGCGGACTGGCCTTCCTTATGAATGCTCGATGCATTGCCGAAGACATCCCGCAGCGATCTTTCCAGCGCTTCCAGCACCGCCGGGTGCAGCGGTGTGGTGGCGTTGTTGTCGAGGTAGATGCGCATGAGAGTCGTCTATTGTCCTTCGTATCCCGAGGTCCCAGATGAACAAGATCATTGCCGTCTTGATTGCCGTAATGTTCGCCGCGGTGGCGACGTTCGCACAAACCCCTCCCGCGCAGCCTGATCCGCAGCCGGCGCCGGCGGCTGCTCCGGCTCCCGCACCGGATGCCAAAGCGAAACCGCCGGCCCCCGATCAGGGCGTGCGCAAACTCTCCCGCCGCGAGCGCAAAGACCGCATCAAGAACCTCAGCGAAAAGTATCGCCAGTTCCTGACCGACGTCGATCCGATCATGAATCCGGCGGAGCTCGACACGTATCTCATTCTCGAGACCGACCCGCAGCGCGACATCTACATCACCGAATTCTGGCGTCGCCGTGACGTCGCCAACGGCACGACCAACCACAGCTTTCGCGATCAGTACTACGACCGTCTCGAGACCGTGAGGGAGGAGTTCAAGAACGTCTCCTCCGACCGTGGCCGCATCTTTCTGATCCATGGCCAGCCTGACGAGCGCATCAAGTTCGATTGCCGGCTGATGCAGCCCGCCGAGATCTGGAAGTACGGCTTCGTCCAGAGCCTTGGACACGACGTTCGCTTCCTCTTCTACCAGCCGCGCAACGGAATCGACTACAAGCTCTTCGCGCCGTATGACAACGAAGCCATGAAGGAGCTGGTCTCTCAGGACGAGATCGGGACCGACATCAGCGGCGGCGATTCCGCCACGCAACGGGTCTTCGGGCCGGTCTCTCCGGGCGCGTCGATGACGAACCTCGAGTATCGCTGCAAGGACGGCGATGAATTCCTGCGGGCTGTTTACCAGGCGCAGTTGAACAAGTTCGACCTCATGCGCGTCTTCGAGCCGCCGGCGGTCAATGAGGAGGATGTCCACAAAATCCTCCGCTCCGTCGTCCTGGCCACCCCGGGCGCACTGCCTCTCACGCACGAGATCAGCGTGAAATACCCGGCCAAGCAGGGCAGCCGCACCGACGCCGAGATCACCATCCTCGTGCCTCGTTCGCAGCTCACGCTGAAGGAAGTCAACAACGCCAGGCTCTACAGCCTCGACGTCACCGGCGAAGTGCTGAAGGAGGGTCAGCTCTTCGAAAACTATCGCTACCGCTTCGACTACCCCGGCGATATCAAGGAGGACAAGGTCGCCGTGGTCATCGATCGCTTCCTCCGCCCCAACGAGTACATGGCCCGCGTCCGCGTGCAGGACATCAACTCCAGCGCCGAGGCCATCGTCGAGCAGAAGCTCACCGTCCCGGAGATTTTCGACACGCCGGAACAGCAGAAAGCGAAGGAGAGCGCCACCTCGGCGCTGTCGCAGCTCAAGGACGACATCGACTCAAACACCACGCGGCTGCGCATTGTGCCCCTCAACGACGATCTGCTCAGCGGGATCCAGCACATCGAGACCATCGCCTTCGGCGACGACATCAAGGCCGTCGAGTTCTATCTCGACGGCAAGAAGGTGATGACCAAGCGCCAGCCGCCCTACACGCTCGACCTCGACTTCGGCAACGTTCCGCAGGTGCGCCACGTACGCGCCGTGGCCCTCAACGCCAGCGCCGAAGCCGTCACCGGCGATGAGATCGTTCTCAATACCGGCAACGACCCGTTCCGCGTCCGCATCATCTCGCCGCGCATCGCCTTCAAGCTTCACGGCCGCACGCGCGTGGAGATGGCCGTCAACGTCCCCGAGGGAAAGAAGCTCGATCGTGTCGACCTGTTCCTGAACGACACGAAGATGGCCTCGCTGTACGGACCGCCGTACGTCCAGACCATCGAGATCCCGGCCCAGGAAGGGGTCGGCTACATCCGCGCGGTGGCTTCGCTGCAGGAGGATGCACAGCCGCCGGTCGAAGATCTGGTGATGATCAATACGCCGCAGTTCATGGAGGAGGTGAACGTCCACCTCGTCGAGCTGCCGACCACCGTGATGCGCGGCGGCCATCCGATCAACGATCTTCTCGAAGCGGCGTTCAAGGTGACCGACGAAGGGAAACCGGTGAAGGTGTCGAAGTTCGAGCACGTGAACAACCTGCCGCTTTCGCTCGGCCTGGCCATCGACACCTCGGCGTCGATGCAGCCGCGGATGGCGGAGGCGCAGAAGGCGGCTTCGCAGTTCTTCACCAACGTCATGCGGAAGGGCGACCGGGGATTCCTGGTGTCGTTCGATACCCAGCCGCTGCTCATCCAGCGCTGGTCGCCACGCCTGGCCGATATGAACGCCGGGCTGGCCAAGCTTCGCGCCGAGGAGTCGACGGCGCTCTACGACGCCATCGTCTACTCGCTCTACAACTTCCTCGGCGTGAAGGGCCAGCGGGCGCTGGTGCTGGTCACCGACGGCATGGACACCTCATCGAAGTTCTCCTTCGATCAGGCCCTCGAGTACGCCCGCCGCGCCGCCGTTCCTATCTACGCCATCGGCATCGGCATTCGGAGCACCGAGGTCGACACCCGCTACAAACTGAGCCGCTTCTGCACCGAGACCGGCGGCAACGCCTACTACATCGATAACGCCAACCAGTTGGGACACATCTACTCCGATATTCAGAACGAGCTGCGCTCCCAATACATCCTCGGCTTCTACCCGCCCGAGGGCGTCAAGCCGGGCTCGAAATGGCGAGCCGTGGAGGTACAGGTCAGCGACGGAAAGGCCAAGACGATTCGCGGTTACTACCCATGAGATCTGCGCTCCGCGCGTTGTTTGCGCTTCGCGCGTTGTCTGCGCTCCGCGCGTTGTCTGCGCTCGGCGCGTTCTCTGCGCTCCGCGCGTTCTCTGCGCTCCGCGCGTTCTCTGCGCTCTTCGCGTTGTCTGCGCTCGGCGCGTTGTTTGCGCTTCGCGCGTTCTGTGCGCTCCTCGCGGTTGATGGGGCTTGGACGTTACGTCGCCGCGTTAGCGGCCGGCAGAAGGTAGCCAGGGGTGCGAGCGCTTTTTGCGAGCACCCCTGGTACGGAGATCCCCAGGAATCGTGCCGCGTCAGCGGCACCGGAGCATCCGGCATCCATTCCGGTGCCGCTGACGCGGCACTATTTCGGACCGCATCGGTCCAGGGGTGCTCGCAAAAAACGCTCGCACCCCTGGCTACCATCTTTGACGCCGCTAACGCGGCGAATACGCCCTTCGCGCGCGTTCAGGGTGGACGGTGGTTGTCCGTGGCTACGGCCGCTCTTCTCCTCTTCGCGTTCGGCGTGGCAGGCGTCGCGCAGACGCTTCCGCCACCGTCGGCCCAGGGCGTCGTCAAGCTCTCGCGCCGCGAGCGCAAGGAGCGGATCGCGAAGCTCGCGGACATCTACCGGCAGTTCCTCACCGACGTCGAGCCGATCATGCAGGAGACGGAGCTCGATACCTTCCTGATCCTGGAGAGCGATGTCCAGCGCGACCTCTACATCGACGATTTCTGGCGCAGACATGACCTGACCGAGGGGATCGTCAACTTCAGGCAGGTCTACTACGAGCGCCTCGTCACGGCAAAAGAACGTTACCGATCTCTTAGCTCAGACCGCGCACGTGCCTACGTACTCCATGGAGAGCCCGAGATCTGGGTACCGCCTGATTGCGTCCTCCTTCAGCCGATGGAGTTCTGGACGTATCGCGGCCTGAAGGGATTTGAGCGCCAGGCGCGATTCCTCTTCTATCTTCCGCGCCAGGGCGGCGACTACGTCCTATGGCAGCCGTATTCGAACGCCTCGGATGCGATATACGATCTCTTTTCGAACATGGTTGTCGCCACGACCGGCAGCAAGGAAGCGGCGATGCAACGGGTGTTCGGGCTCGTGCCGCGCACGCTCATCACTCATCTGCAGGATGAGTGCTCACGATCCGACGACACGCTGAACGCCATCCGAGCGGTGCAACTCCGGACGCTCGACAACGCCAGGCTTTTCCAACCGCCGGCAGTCGATCCGGAGCAGGTTCGAAAGATCTTCCATTCGGTAGTCATGCCCACCTCCGGCGCGAAGCCGCTGCCGGCGCAACTCTCGGTCTCTTATCCCGCGAAACAGGGCAGCCGCACCGCCGCCGAGATGACCATTCTCGTGCCGCGGGCGCAGCTCGTCCTGAAAGACGTCGGCGGCATGAAGCTCTACAGCCTCGACGTCGTCGGCGAGGTGCTGAAGGACGACCGGCTCTTCGAAAGCTATCGGTACCGCTTTGACTACCCCGCCGACGTCAAGTCCGACCAGCTCGCGGTCGTCGTCGACCGGCTCCTCCAGCCGGCCGACTACCAGGCGCGTATCAAGATCGCCGACTTGAATGGCACATCCGAGGCGATCATCGAACAAAAGATCACGGTCCCGGAGATCGCCGGCTCCCCCGAAGCGCAGCACCTGAAGGAGACCTCGGCGGCGGCGCTGGAAACGATCAAGGAGAGGATCGAGTCGAACGCGCCGCTGCTGCGCATCCTCCCTCTACCGGACGAGTTGCTCAGCGGAACGCAGCACATCGACACGGTCGTCGAGGGCGAAGGCATCGCCGCCGTCGAGTTCTACCTCGACGGCCGAAAGATCATGAGCAAACGCCAGCCGCCCTACGCCCTCGATCTCGACTTCGGCAGCGTTCCCCAGGTTCATCGCATTCGCGCGCTGGCCTTGAACGACAAAGGAGAAATGATCGGCGGCGACGAGGCCACCGTGAACACTGGCAACGATCCATTCCGCGTCCGTATCGTCTCGCCCCGCGTTGCTTTGAAACTGCACGGGCGCACGCGTGTGGAGATGGCCGTCAACGTCCCCGAGGGAAAGCAACTCGACAGGCTCGAGCTCTTCCTCAACGAAGCGCGCGTGGCCACGCTCTTCGGACCACCGTACGTGCAGGTCATCGACATTCCATCGACCGACAGCATCGGCTACCTCCGCGCCGTGGCGTCGCTCAAGGACGTTCCCGAGCAGCCGCCCATCGAAGACGTGGTGACGTTCAATACGCCGCAGTTCATGGAAGAGGTCAACGTTCATCTCGTCGAGATGCCGACCACCGTGCTGCGCGACGGCCATCCAATCAATGACCTGCAGCAACAGGCCTTCACCGTGCTCGATGAAGGGAAGCCGGTGAAGGTGGCCAGGTTCGAGCACGTGACCAACCTCCCGCTCTCGATCGGTCTTGCCATCGACACCTCGGCGTCGATGCAGCCGCGGATGGCCGAAGCGCAGAAGGCAGCATCGCAGTTCTTCACGAACGTGATGCGCAAGGGCGATCGCGCCTTCCTCGTATCGTTCGATTCACAGCCTCAGCTCATCCAGCACTGGTCACCTCACCTGGATGACATGAACGCCAGCC
Organism: Thermoanaerobaculia bacterium; assembly: GCA_035569395.1. Taxonomy (GTDB): domain Bacteria; phylum Acidobacteriota; class Thermoanaerobaculia; order Gp7-AA8; family Gp7-AA8; genus JADGNZ01. The sequence continues at coordinate 18,783 of DATMNC010000025.1, forward strand.
TGGCCAAACTGCGCGCGGAAGAATCAACATCTCTCTACGACGCCATCGTCTACTCGCTCTACAACTTCCTCGGCGTGAAGGGACAACGCGCGCTGGTACTGGTCACCGACGGCAAAGACACCTCATCGAAGTTCTCGTACGATCAGGCCATCGAGTACGCCCGCCGCGCCGCCGTTCCCATTTACGCCATCGGCATCGGCATCCGGAGCACTGAAGTCGACGCGCGCTACAAACTCAGCCACTTCTGCAGCGAGACCGGAGGCAATGCCTACTACATCGATCAGGCTTCCGACCTGGGCCGCATCTACACCGACATCCAGAACGAGATCCGCTCCCAATACATCCTCGGCTTCTACCCACCGGAGGGGGTCAAGCCCGGCTCGAAATGGCGTACGGTGGATGTGCAGGTAAGCGAAGGGAAAGCGAAGACGATCCGGGGGTACTATCCGTAACGTTCGCTTAGAAACCTTTCAACCACAGAGGCACTGAGGACACAGAGAAAAGCAGAGCCTCTGTGTCCTCAGTGTCCCTGTGGTGAAGCTTTTGGATGCTAGTGCACCGATTCCTTCCGCTCCTGCGCCGCCCGTTCCCTTTCCGCCGCCCGTTCCGCGCGGCGTTCGTTCGCTTCGGTCTTCAGACGATCGCCGATGGTGCAGCCAGTGAGCGTCGTGGCCAGGCCGCCTTCCGCGGTCTCCCGCAGGCCGCGCGGAAGGGCACGGCCGATGCGGACCATCGCTTCGACGACCTCGTCCATCGGGATGACTGACTCGACACCGGCGAGGGCGAGCTGCGCCGCGGTGAGGCCGTGGACGGCGAAGATGGCGTTGCGCTTCACGCACGGCACTTCCACCAGGCCGCCGACGGGATCGCAGACCAGGCCGAGGGTGTTCTTGAGAGCGATCGCGGCGGCGTGAATGGATTGACGAGGTGTTCCGCCCATCATGTAGGCCACGGCAGCCGCACCCATCGCCGCGGCGACGCCGACCTCGTTCTGACAACCGCCGGCGGCGCCGGAGATGTTCGCCGAGAGGGCGATGATCGATCCCACTCCGCCGGCGACGACGAGCGCGCGGACGGTCTTTTCGGTATCGATGTTGCGCTCTTCCTCCAGCGCCAGCAGCATGCCGGGGACGACGCCCCCCGCACCAGCCGTCGGCGCGGCGACGATGACCCCCATCCGCGAGTTCTCCCCCATCACCGACAGCGCGTAGATCTCGGCCTTGACCGTCAGCGGATCGAGGAACGTGCGCCCGGCCAGGAAGGCGTCATTGAGCAACTTGGCCTCGTTGCCGACCAGCTTCCCCATCGACGTGCCGCCCCCCTTGCCTCGCTCGATGCAATCGCGCATCACGGCGCGGCGGCGCCGCAGCGCTTCGAGGATCTGATCGCCGGGGATGGCGTGCTCTTGCTCGTCGCTTTCCAGAAAGACGTCGGCAAGGTCGAGGTCGAGGGCAATTTGCTGAAGGTGGGCGAAGCTTTCGATCATGCGGCACGGTAACGGATCGAGCGGCGCGATTACTCCGGTAGGCTTCACAAACGTGTTCAAGCGGAAAGGTTGATGTTGCGCGCCCGCAGCGGGAAAAGCTGGGCGATGTAATCGAAGTCCCGATCACCGTGCAGCAGCAGAACGTCGTGATGCATGGCGATCGCAGCGATGAGGCAGTCGTTCGACGAACGAATTGTAAAAGATCGAGCGCGAGCGGTACAGTACATCGCACCGGCGACTTCGAAGCGCTCTATCGGAACCGGCGAGTCGAGCATGCCCGAATTGTCCGCAATCGTGTGCACTCGGTTCCGTCGCACCTGATCCCACGCACCCTGCAGCAGTTCCTGAAGAATCGGTGGACAGATCGCCAGCAACTCATCGTTGGCCAACGCGAAAAGCTCGTCGGCAGACCGCTTCTGGATCCAGACGCTCGTGTCAACGAGAACCACGGAGTTTCGCTTGCTTGACGCGCGGCGCTCGGACGGTGCTCGCGGCTGTTCTGCGGCGCGGCTTCTCTTTCTTCTTCAGATATTCAGCAACATCCGGCGCCATTTCCTCGACGTATCCGGGCCACCACGGGTTCGGGTCTTTCGCCAGGGCATCGATGGCCTTACCCAATCGATCCTGCTTCACGATCTGCGCGATGGCGTGGTTGATCGTCTCGGAATAGCTCTTCTTTCCGGTCAGCCGCCGCGCTTGTTCCAGCGCCTCTTCGTCGAGGGTCACATGCATCCGCTTCATGCACACAAAGTGTACGTCACCCGCGCACGATGAACAATCGCAGCAGATCGAGCGCCGACTGCGTCGTAATCCGTTTGAACAGGCTGCGCTCCATCGGCCAGAGCATCTTGCGATGTTTGTTAGTCGCGGGACCGGCGACGGCGATGTGAACGGTGCCGACCGGCTTCTCCGCCGTCCCCCCGCCCGGTCCGGCGATGCCGGTGACGCCGATGCCGTACGTCGTCCCGAAACGCTCGCGCGCGCCGCGGGCCAACGCGATCGCCACCGGCTCGGAGACCTCGCCGTGCTCGGCGATGAGTCCCGGATCGACGCCGGCCAGCGCCGTCTTCGCCGCGGCGGTGTAGCAGACGGCGCCCCCCATGAAGTAGGCCGAGCTTCCGGCAACGTCGGTGATGCGTGAGGCCAGCAGGCCGCCGGTGCACGACTCGGCGGTGGCGACGGTCTCGCCGCGCTCCGTCAGGATCCGGCCGACGATCCCCTCCAGCGTGTCGTCATCGGCGCCGAAGATCTTGTCGCCGAAGATCTCGCGCAGCTCGGCTTCGAGTGCGGCGATCATCGCCAGCGCCTCCGCTTCGGCGCCGTCGGCCGCGAGGTGCAGCTCGGTCTGACCGCTGGTTGCCAGGATCGTCAACGGCTCGGGGTGGGCCGTGTAATACGGCTTGAGCCGCTCCTCCACCCCCGATTCCGTCATCCCGGCGATCTTCAGAACGCGCCGGAAGCGAGACTGGCCGGCCGTGATCGACGCCAACCACGGTGTCAGATAGGCCGCCACCATCCACTCCAACTCGTGCGGCACTCCGGGGAAGACCCAGACGTGTTTGCCTCCCTGCTCGATGTGAAAGCCGGGAGCCGTCCCGCGCTCATTGGTAAGCGTGGTCTGGCCGATGAAGACGTTGGCCTGCCGCTTGTTGACCTCCGGCATTTTCCAGCCGCGGGCGGCGAAGCGTTTCTCCAGCCGGTCGATGATCTCCGGGTCGACTTCCATCTCCAGCCCGAGCGCCTCCGCCAGCGCTTCCCGCGTCATGTCGTCCTCGGTCGGCCCCAGTCCGCCCGACGTGACGAGGATGTCCGCGTGGGCGAGCGAGTAGCGGATCTCATCGACCAATTCGCCGCGCGTGTCGCCCACGACGCTCTTGCGGATGACCCCGATCCCGAACGACTCGAACGCGGCCGTGACTTTCAAGGAATTGGTATCGACACGTGTCGGCCCGAGCATTTCGGAGCCGATGGCGATGATGGAGGCTCGGTGGGTCGCTGGGTTGCTGGTCTGGGTTGCTGGGTTGCTGGGTTGCTGGGTTCCAGGGTTGGGTCGGCGATCCTCAGAGTTCATTTCCGCGCAGCGTACCCAGCAACCCTGCAACCTAGCAACCCCGAGACCGCAAGACTACGCCACCACACCCTCCCGCTCCTTCGCCAGCACTTCCCACTTGCCGTAGAGCAGATCGACCATCGCCTTGAGGTCGGCGTTCTGCGACTGGATCTTCCGGCTGCGCTCGCCGTCGCGGAACACCTCTTCGGAACAGAGCAGGAGATCGTTGCGCTCGCGCTCGCGTTCGGCGGAGGCGATGCGCGACTCCAGATCGGCAATCTCTTCATCGATCTTGCGCAAGCGCTTGTCGCGCTTCTTCTGCTCGGCGCGCGCGAGTTTGTCATCGACCGGTGATGCGGGAGAGGACGTCGGGGCCGAACGCGGAGGGGCAATAGGAACGGCCTCCATCTTGCGCGGGATCGCCGCTCCCACTCTCAGCCGCTCCGCGTAATCGCTGTAGTTGCCGTCGAAGACATCGGCCGTTCCATCCTCGACGAGGATCACATGCTCGACCACGCGGTCGATGAAGTAGCGGTCGTGCGAGACGACGATCAGCGCGCCGGTGAAGCGCTCCAGCGCCTCCTCCAGCGCCTCGCGCGTGTAGACGTCGAGGTGGTTCGTCGGCTCGTCGAGCAGCATGACGTTTCCGCCGGTGTAGATGATCTTCGCCAGCGCCAGCCGCCCCTTCTCGCCGCCGGAGAGGTCTCGCGTCTTCTTGAAGACGTCGTCGTCGAAGAACGAGAACTGGGCCAGGTAGCCGCGCACCTGCTCTTCCGTCTGCGAATGATCGAGGTTCCACACCTCGTCGATGACGTTGCCGGCCGGATTCAGATCGCCGAGGGTCTGATCGTAGTAGCCGACCTGCACGTTGTGTCCGTAGGTAACCGCGCCGGCCAGCGGTGCCAGACGTCCGGCAAATGTCTTCAGCAGTGTCGACTTCCCGGATCCGTTCGGACCGATGATGGCGTAGCGCTCGCCCCGGCGGATGGTCATCGTCAGATCGTGGACGATGGCCTTCTCACCGTATCCGGCGGTGACGTGATCGGCGGTCAGCGCCACGGCCCCCGATCGCGGACCGGCTTCGAGCTTGAAGTTCGCCAGCGTCTCGTCGGTCTCCGGGCGCTCCACCTCATCGAGTTTCGCCAGCATTTTGCGGCGCGACTTGGCCTGCTTGGTCTTCTGTCCAGCCAGATTGCGGCGGATGAAGTCCTTGGTCTTGTCGATCAGCTCCTGCTGCTGCTCATAGTCGGCGGCCATCTTCTCCATCCGCTCGGTTCGCAGCTCGAGAAAGCGCTCATAGTTGCCGGGATACTCGATCAGCTTGCCGTGCGCCAGCTCGACGATCTTCCCGACGGTGCGGTTGAGAAAGGTCCGGTCGTGGGAGATGAGGAGATAGCTCCCCTTGAACGACTGCAGGAACTCCTCGAGGAACTCGATGCCGGCCAGGTCGAGATGGTTGGTCGGCTCGTCGAGGAGCAAGAGATCGACGTCCGTCAGAAGCACCCGCGCCAGCATGGCCCGGTTCTGCTGGCCGCCGCTGAAGGCCGCGATGGGCCGCTCCCACTCACTCTTCACAAAGCCGACGCCGGTCAGCACCCTCTCGACCTCGGCGTGAAGCGTGTAGCCGTCTGCATGCTCGTAGTCGTGTTGCAGAATGGCGTATTTCTGGAGCAGCTTCTCGTGATCGGCGGCGCTCTTCGTGGCGTCGGCAAGGTCATGTTCGATCGCCCGCATCTTCCGCTCGATCGTCAGCACGTCGGCGAAGGCCGTCTCGACGTAGTCGAAGAGCGACATCCCCGGCTCGGCGTCGAGATGCTGCCCGACGTGGCCGATGGTCAGTCCCGAGGCGCGCAGGACCTGACCGTGGTCGGTGTCTTCCTGCTTCAGCAGCAGCCGGAAGAGGGTGGTCTTCCCGGCCCCGTTACGGCCGACCAGCCCAACCTTCTCCCCCGGGTTGTGCTGCCATGTCGCCCCCTTGACGATGTCGTGCGGGCCGTACGACTTCTCGATGTTGTCGAAGCGATAGAGCATTTGCGGAGCGGACAACGCTGCGGTAGTCGTTCCCCTTCCAACGTGTGAGCGCGATCTTCTTAGCCACAGCTTCTATCGCGTCCCCTCGACGACGTACAGATCGGAGGAAATCGTCCCATATGTGTACGCATACGCGCGGCCATCCGCCGAGAGATACGGCGGCCCGCTGAAGACGATCTGTTGCGGACGCCCGGAGCCGTACTCGGTGATCGTCTCGCGATGCCCGGTTGCCAGATCGATGCGGACGACCTCTTTCTCGCCAGCGGTCCAGACGCTCCTGCCGTCGAAACGGACGATCCGCTCCGTCGACAGCAATCCGGGGATCGGCCGGGGTGGGCCGCCGTTGAGCGGAAAGAGTTTCCGCCTGGCGATCAGCGACACGCCGTCGTTCAACGTCCCCATCACTCCCTCGGCGGTGACCGGCCGCAGTTGACCGGTCGTCAGATCGCAAAGATATGTTCGCTGCGGGCGTCCCGGGGGATTGCCGACGATGAGGAGTTGCCGGCCGTCGGGAGTGAAGGACACGCGCTCGCCCGGCTCGATGTTTCCCGTGCGTACGACGCGCGGCTGGCCGGCGCCGGTGGGAATCAGCATGAGTCGCGGCGGATGCGTGAAGCGCTGGCGGGCCAGCGCCCATTTGCCGTCGGGAGAGAGCGCAACGGCATTGCCCGGGCCCAGGTCGATGGCGGGGGCGCCGTCGACCGTGCGGGTCAGGACGCGCGCCGTCGATCCGCCGCCCGCTCCCTCCTCGTCGAAGAGGATCGTGCGTCCGTCGCCGGAGATGTCGCGCACCCAGGAGCCGTCGAGCCACGACAACTCGCGCTCGGCACTCTCGCCGGGCGCCCGGACGATGATGCCGTTGCGGCTGTCCTCGCGCGTTACCAGCAACGCGCCGGAAGGAGCGGCATCGAAGAAGACGAAACGTCCGGCACCTCTAGCGGCGAGCCGTTCGCCTCCGCGGCTGTCGACGATGTAGATGTCGTTGTTCGTATCGCTCGTCGAGGCGCTGAGGACGATCTCGTCCCCTCGCCACGCCAGCCCGTTCGCGCTGGCGAACTCGCGGGAGCGCCGGACCACGTTTCCCGCGGAATCGAGGACGACCACGCGGCCGCGGTCATCGAAGCGGGCCGACTCATGGAGCAGGAACGCCACCTGATCGCCTCCCGGCGAGACGCGGATGCCGCTCATCCACATCGGCGGCTGCGTCTTGTAGAGAACCCGGCCGGCCGGATACTCGGCCTGGATGACCGCGTCATTCCACCGGATGAGCGCCAGTTGGTTTCCGTCCGGCGACCAATCCGCTTCCTGCACGTCGGTGGCGATCTCGCGGGGCGCGCCGCCGGCCAGCGGCACGCGTGCCAGCGTGCCGAGGGAAACGTAGGCCATCTCGTTCGGTTTGGTCATCAGCGCCAGCTCCCCTCGGGAGGAGATGGCCAGAAGGTGCGAGCCAGTGATACCGAGGGGGCGTGAAACAGCCTGGTCGGCGCGAGTGAGGAACAACTCGCTCGGCTTCCCCTCGTACGCCGCGCTGTAGACGACGGTCTGCCCGTCCGGCGCGAAGCGCGCCCCCCAGACTACGCCGCGGCGAAAGGTGATCTGCGTGAATCGCGGCAGGTCGCGATGCCAGATCGCGCGGCCGAGGAACATGCCGGCGGCGAGCGAGGACACCGCGAGCATCGCCGCGATGGCGAACGGCCGCCACGACCGGGGGACCTCCTCCGGTTGCGGCGCCCCTTCCTCCCGGACGTCGCCGACGAAGCGGTAGCCTCGGCGCGGAACGGTCTGGATCATGTTCGCGCAGTCGCCGAGGGCCTTACGCAGCAGCGAGATGTTGTTGGCGAGATTGGCCTCGTCGACGAAAGCGTCCGGCCAGAGGCGCTTCATCAGCGTCTCCTTCTCGATCAACCGTCCGCGGTTCTCGATCAGGAGCAGCAAAAGGTCGAACGCCTTTGGCGTCAGGGCCACCGGTTCCCCTCCGCACCGCAACGTGCAATCGCCCGGATCGAGCCGGAAGTCGCCGAATTCGAAGGCTTTCGCTTCCATCTTAGGAATCGCCTGAAGTTCTCTTAGGGAAAACGTGGACCGAATTACCGGAAGCCGGGCATCCGCCTCCGTCGAGTGGCCGTAGGGTCGCCAAACCGGAACATCAACCGAATCGACAAGGAGACGAAGATGCGTAAATTATGGCTCACCACCCTGCTCACCATCGCCTGTGTATCGCAAGCCGCCGCACAGACGGCGCCAAAGTGGGATTTCAACCTCAGTCTGTCGCATTCGCTGCAGAAGCCCAACTCCGGCACGTTGCTGGGAACGGAGGACGGCGAGGCCTTCGAGATCCAGCCGTGTACTTCCGACGGCATCGATGCCCTCGGCCCTCATCTCAACCACATCTACTGCGACCGCCGCGATTTCCACGGTTTCAACCTCGGCGCGAGTTACAACCTCTCCCCCACCCTCGGCATCCGCACCGACTTCTCCGCCTACTTCAACAAAGACCGGACCGTCGACTCCTTCGGCAGCGGCGCCGACGCGCACACCGACACGAACACCTTCCGCGAGCGGACGTACGTCCTGGTCACAGGCCTGGAGGCTCGCCACGACTTCGGAAGCTGGCGCCCGTATGGCCATGTCATGGCCGGCGTGGCGCGGCAGACGCAGGAAGATGTGCAGACATCCACCGGCGATTTCGCATTTGCGCTCCACGACCGCCCCACCAGCCTGACCCTGAAGGCGGGCGGCGGCATCGACGTGCGCCTCTCCCCCCGATTCGACCTGCGCGTCATCGAGATCGACTACGAGCCGATCTTCGCCAAGGACAGGCACACCCCGGTCCAGGGTTTCTTCGACCAGCGCGTGAAGGGAAAGACCGCGCAGAACATCACGTTCAGCGCCGGCATCGTGTGGCATTGAGTAAGGCGCGCGCGGAGGCGCGCACCGACACAATTCAGCCCCGCGCTCGGCGCAGCGCGAGCGCGGGGCATCTGTCGGGATGTGAAGTACGGCCACAGCCCGCACAGGAGTTGGCATATTGCGCGTCTCGCATGGACGGCATCCGGCGGGTGATCCTGTAAAATCGACTTCACCGAAGATCATCGGCTGAGGTGATCGGATTGCTGAATCCAGGTAAATCCATCGTTGCGTGGTGGCGGCGCAATACGCAGTCGCAGCTCGCCCCTCGAGTATTTGAGCGGCCGGACGAGGTGTGGCGCGGCTATCCTGTCTGGATCAACGCTACGTATGACGGCGAAGACGGACGTCCGGTTGCCGCGTCCGCTGAGATTGGTGTCGTCTCGCCGGCACGTCTGTTCATTCGGCGGCGCTCTCTATTCATTCGGCGGCGCTCTCTGTTTCGTCTCGGCGAACGCTCTCTTCCGCGAATCGACGCAGGCGCGCTGAGTAGAACGTTTGATGTGTGGGGTGACGACAGTGCATTCGCCCATCGTCTGTTCGCCGATCCGGTGATCGTCAAGACCCTCCCGCTCGCGCTGCATAGCGGCGAGCAGGTGGAGATCTCGCTGAAGACTGTGAAGGTTCTGCGCGGGGTGGTCGACGACGCGGTTCCCGATGCCGTGGCTGCCGCCAGAGCCCTGGCAATCGCCATTGTGTCCTCGCTGAACCTCCCGAGAATGGTTCTGTAACCTTCAACGCCGGCAGCGTCTGGCACTGAGGCATGAGCGCGCGTGACAGGCAAGGACTGTCCCGCGCGGCGCTCGGACGATATCATCCGCCCGTCCATGCATGAAGTCTCAGTATCCGGCGCATGCCTGAACTGCGGCGCCGGGCTCACCGGGCGCTGGTGCGCGCAATGCGGGCAGCATGTCGCTCCCGTCCGTCCGACGCTGCACGAGTTGCTGCACGAGGCCGTGCATGAGATCGCCCACGTCGATGGGAAGCTCATTCGCACCGCCGGCCTGCTGCTGTTCAAGCCGGGAGCGTTGACGCGCGAGTTCCTGGCCGGGCAACGGGTCCGCTCCGTGACGCCGGTGCGCGTCTATCTCCTCTGCAGCGTCCTCTTTTTCGGGATCATCAGTCTCCTCCCCGCGAAGCAGTGGCGCTTATCGGTCACGAAGGGGGGCGACGCGCAACTGCTCAAGGCCGTCGAACGCGCCAACAAAGACCCATCGATCATCGCGCACGCCATGGAGTCGGCATTTCCGAAGGCGATGTTCATCCTGATGCCGCTCTTCGCGCTGGTCGTCTTCGCCTTCTACTTCCGCGCGGAACGGATGTACGTCCCTCACTTCTACTTCGCCGTCCATTACCACGCCTTCGCCTTCGTGATGCTGGCCCTGTTCGAGGCTCTCAGCCTGCTCCACCTCCGCGCCGCCGGAGTCGTCCGCCTTCTGCTGTTTCTGACGCTCTTCCCCTACCTCGGCATGGCCCTGCAACGCGTCTACGCCGGCCGCCGCTGGCTAACGGTTGTAAAGACCGTCGCCATCCTGACGATCTACGGCGCCTTCATCCTCCTCACGATGGCTGCGATCGCGTATGTGACGTTGCGTCAGCTGTAAAATCGACTTCACAGATCCACGTGAGTAGAGCGTTTCTCTCGAGGGCCGACGAACATGGACATGAGCCTTACGAACTGCTGGGATTGTCCGGTAACGCTCGGTTCCGTAATCGGCTACCTCATTGGCATCGCCGCTGCCGTGGCGTTTTCTTTGTGGCTGTTGTCCTTGCGCTTTCTGGTAGTTCGCATCCTCGGAGTTTTCATGGTCGTTGTGAGCTGCCTGCTTGCGCTCGGGCTCACATTCACGGTGCCACGTTGGGGCATCATTAACCCGTTTGCTGAGGGGTTCGCGGGTTTTCAACGTGGCACCGCGTACACCATCTATATTGCATTCGACCTCGCCATCCTTGGGGCGCTCGTCTGGTGGTCTGCCTTCCGTACTCGGCGTAAGGTTGAACCACCAGCTCGCACAACCTGAGAGCAACGAATTGGCTGCGCGTCTTCGTTGGACCGAGCCGTTTGGCCTGCCGCGGGTTACCTCCGACGGGAAAACAGATGGAGGATCGCTACGAAGAGGGCGGCGCCGATGATCGACCAGAGGATCGGAAAGGAGTGTCCGCTGATCTGAATCATGAAGGGCTCCGGCAGCTTCAGTTTGTGCGCGATCCACGGCCCGAGGAGGGCTCCGATGAAGCCGAGGGCAGCCGAGACGACAAGCCCGCCCCGTACCCCGCCGCCGAGGGCCTTGCCGATGGCGCCGCAGACGATGGCGATGATGATGAAGAGGATGAGCCCTGGCAACGTGAAGGTCATGGGCGAGTTCCTTTCGAAGAATTCGTTGGGGTGTTCGCGCTTCGTAGGGCAACATCGATGCCAGAAAGTGCCGGATGCCGCGGGACGTGCTGCGGTATGACAAGCACGCGGAATGATGTATTTTCTGCCAGACATGAATCTCCTTTCTTAGCGGGTTGGAGTGCGTGTTGGGGCACGGCCGCGGAGACGCGGCCATGCCCGGTGCCACCCTCTGCTGACCTTCCTCCAAGCGTCTCGCCGTCAAGATCGACCACATCGCTACCCATCCGCGAAGCGCGCAAGAGTGACGAGCCGTATCCTGTCGCGGCCGCATCCTGAACATGAGGCTCGACGACGTGCGCGGCTGGATGGAAGTGGGCGAACTGGAAGGTGTCGACACTCCTCATGGCGTCATGCTGTCGTGGGGAGAGCTGGCCTCCTTCGGCATGGACTTCTGGCCGCAGGAAGCGCTTACGAAAGCGATCGCTGCCGCCCTCGGCGCCGGCCTCGCCGACGCCATCCCCGAGCTCCTCCGCCTCGCCGGCCTGGAAGTGCGCATCCCCCGCCTTGAGATCCTGGCCCTGGAACGCCTCGCCGACCGCGACGGCAAGTCCGTCGACGCCGTCCTCGCCCGCGAGCTGCTGGATGTCGTCTCCGCGAACTCGGAGTACCTGGCCACGGCGATCCCGGGCTTCACCGCCGCGCTGAGGTGGCCGCAATAGGTGGCCTCTCGCATGCGAAACGAAGGTCCGACCCTTCATTCGCCTCATGCCTTCTATGTTTGATCACCGTAGAGCACGAATGTGGCGAGAGCATCTTTCTTATCGGGTTCTGACGCCTGTGGGTCTTTGAGCACCGTTAGGATCCACGCAAGAAGCTCGGTCTTGCGCTGTCTCGAGAGCAAGGTATCGTTGTTGACGCGCAATTTTGCGTCACGAGCCAAGGTGGCGAGCTGTGAATTGTCTGAGAGCTCGCGAACCTCTCGCTGCCGAGCAGCGCCTGCAATATCGTTGATGCGGCGAAACACCGCTTCCTTCACATTTTCATACAGCAGTTCGATCCCGATTGGTGTCTTGTCGTCCTTGCCAGACCGTTGCGTGGTAAAGAACTTCTGGCGAACGACGGAAAGGTACGTCCCGCCAACGACGACGCCGCGCAACCATACCGGCCAGTTTGCAAAGAGGGATAAATCGTATACCTGGGTGTACAGGAAGAGTGCAAGCGCGCCATTGAGAAAAACGAAGCCCCACCAGAGAGCGTACAGCGCGATCTTCTTCGTTGTTGAGGGCGGGACCCGGAACGTGCGATCGAGCTCGAACTACGTCAGACTGGCCGCTACCACTCCCGCAATGACGCTACCGCTGCCAAGGACCGGTGGCGGCGCCGTCATGATGATCACGGCTCGCCGAGCTTGGCAAGTTCGGCGTCGAGCTCCGCCGAAACGTTCTCGTAGCTTTCATTCTCCAGAGCGCGAGGACGCAACCAGCGCCCATCAAAATCCTGCCGCACTCTCATGCCTTCCCGCGTGAGCCGGGGCCCACGCGGCCCGCTCTTCACGAGCTCTGCTTCTTCGAGACGCGCGACGATTTGCCGCACTTCGCTTGGCGCAAGCTTTGTTGCCACGGCGATGTCTGATAGCGAGAGCTCCCGCTGGGGTTCGACGGTTGTGAGGACCGACGCTTCGGGCCGGCTGAGTTGCAGGGATTCCTGTGCCATGGGTTATCGTTCCTCTAGGTTTGGTTCATCTGGGGAAATGATAACGCAAGCCGAGCGCCAGTTGTTGCAACGAACAATGATTTGGGACGGTGCGTAAGAGGATCATGCCATGACCGACACCGCCACGCACATCCGCCGCCTCTTCCTCAAGCCGAAGGAGAGCTACTCCGTCCGCGACGCTGCCGAGATCCTCTGCATGCCGCTTCCGGACGTCCTCGGATGGATGGAAGTCGGTGAGCTGGAAGGGGTGGACACCGCTCATGGCGTGATGCTGCCGTGGGGAGAGCTGGCCTCCTTCGGCATGGATTTCTGGTCGCAGGAAGCGCTTACGAAAGCGATCGCTGCCGCCTCGGCGCAGACCTCGCCGACGCCATCCCCGAGCTCCTCCGCCTGGCCGACTTGGAAGTGCGCATCCCCCGCCTCGAGATCCTGGCCCTGGAACGCCTCGCCGACCGCGACGGCAAGTCGGTCGACGCCGTCCTCGCCCGCGAGCTGCTGGATGTCGTATCCGCCCACTCGGAGTACCTGACAACGGCGATACCGGGATTCACCGCCGCGCTTCGGTGGACGCAGTAGGTCGCACCGGGCATGCGAAACTAAGGTCCGACCCTTCGTTTTCCGCTCTCGCTCCATATGGGGGCGCTCACGCCGTGGACGGGGAACTTTTCGCGTCACCGGAGCTCTGCACCGCCGCATAATATAGGCACCGCCGAACCAATCGCTCGCTACTCACGGCAATCAGTTGGCAACATGCATCGCGGACACCATCGGTAGGAAATTGAATGAGAATCCTGGGGTTAGGTCTACTGTCGCTAGATGTGCTTTACGAGCGTGGCGAAGAGAAGGTGCGTTTCCCAACTGCCGGCGGAACAATGGGAAACGTCTTGACGATCCTTTCGACATTGGGCTGGACAGCCACCCCGATAGCCACAATCGGCGACGACTATGCCGGGCGTTCCGTAAGCAAGGACCTGCAGTCCTTTGGCGTTAAGAACGAGTACATCGAGCTTGACCCCGCCATCGAGACACCGATATGGGTCGAATATCTCGATCGCCAGGTGACCGACGGGAGGCCATCACATTTCTATAGCCGAACATGCCCCCTTTGTCGAGCGCGACTGCCATCCTTCACGCCCCCATCAACCCAGCTTCTTAATCGCGCAGCGCACACATCAGCAGATGTCATATTCGCCGACCGGGTTTCTGTCGACATAGTGAAATGGACCGCAGAGGCGAAGCGCAGCGGAGCGACGATCATGTACGAACCTGGCGCGGTCCCGGTGATCAACGATTTGATGCAAACGATGATTTCGCTGGCGGACATTCTTAAGTATGCCGATGACTCATTCGACACATTCGGTAACGTTATTTTACCGAACGGTACTATCGCGATCCATACGAGAGGTGCAGCTGGCCTCCGGTTTCGCGTTGCCCCTCACAACTGGATATCGCAGATTCCCGCGCCTGTCGAGAAGGTAGTTGATGTTGCCGGTTGCGGTGACTGGCTGACAGCGGGCGCGCTACACGCCCTCTTTGCCCAGCGAAAAGCGAGAAGTCCATCTGAGCGTATGCGATACCTCGACGAGGCCTTGCGTCGTGGTCAGATCTTGGCCGCATGGAACTGCGCGTACGTAGGCGCTCGCGGCGGCATGTATCACCGGGACTTCGACGTGATCGCTGGCACTCGAGGCGTGGCGAACCGCGACGACGCTAACCGCGCACACCGACAGGTCGATATCGATATCGAAAGCAGGTCAATTTGCTCCGGCTGCCGAATATCGTAACCCTCTTACCGGCAGTACTTTCCAAAATGCGGTGATCCTGTGGTCGCCGAAGCGCTAGACGCCGAACGCTCAAAGCTCGCCCTTGTCACCGTTGCTCCGGCTTAGCGTAGAATGAAGGCCGAACCGATGAGTCTTCCGAAGCTGAACCTGGACTTTCTAGAGGGCGAGCATCTCGTCGGACGCCTGAAGCTCATAGAACTCCTGGAAAAGCTTAGCCCCTATCGTGATCTTCCGGAACGGGTGGAGCGCCGATTCTCGCAGGCCCTGCAACAGATCCCGTCTGAGTTTCAAGAAGCGGTCCTGGCCGTCTTCGCATCGACACTATACGTTACTAAACAGATGCTAGACGATGGCTGGCGCTTCCTTTGGGCATCGCTTGACCGCCAGAAGCGCACCGTCAGTGGCCAGACTGATCTCTTCATATTGGAGCTCGATCGTGATTTGTTACGCGATGAGTTCTTTCGTGTGAATGCTCTCGCAGGCCGCCTGCAGGATAATCTGCCCTGGCGTTCGACGAATGACTTAGTCGACGGCCTGATGAACGTCGAGGGCGGACAAGTGCCACTTCCCATACGCGAAAGTCTAGCTAACCTACTTCGGCGTCCCACGTGGCTCTTGCTCACAGATTTTTGCGTGAGTGGCACCTCCGCAGCATCCGATCTCGAACGCCTCGATGGGATAGCGCGCTTCTTGCGGCCTGGCGACCCGCCGACGATCATCGCTCTCATTCAGCTTGCCACCGAGGAGGCACTAGATCGTTTGCGCCAGGAGGGTCGCGCTCACCGCTGCGCAATCACGATCCCCTTGACTTGTGCACTTAACAGCGACGCCTACAGCTTAATCGCCAACGCGCGACTGGTCGGAGAGATGCGGCGCGCTTGTGACTGGTTTGCGTCAACCCACGTCCTACCCACGGAGTATCGCATCGCTAGGATGAGTCGCGAAGCGAATAATGTCGACATCGCGCGATTTGGCTTCGGCAGCAAAGGCTGGAGCGTAGTCACTTGGAAGACTGCACCGAACAACTCGCTGCCGCTGCTATGGTTTCGACCACCCGGTGATAGCTATCGACCACCGTTTGAGCGCATCGACTCACGCATCGGGCGGGCATGGCCCGGTCGCGGTGAATGGGTGACAGCTCTCCGTGCCGATGAAGATCGCGCCAACCGCTTGCGCAAAGCGATGGGCATAGGGTAAGCGGCGGGCGTTGGAGAGCACTGCGATGAAGCTAGTCGATTATCCCGAGCTCCTCACTGAGATCGCAAATGGAAACGACCATTGGTCGGTTGTGACTGCGATCAACTTTGAGGAGTGTTGCATGCAACTGACGCAGAACCTTCTCGAAACGCTACCCTATCGAAGCGGACGTGTTGAGTTTTCACCGTTTCGACTCGTTTCCCGCCGAGCGAGCCCTTGGAGCGCTCTGGAGTTAGTCAAAGAAGAGTTCGCACAAGCGTTAGCTTCACTAGCCGACACAAAGGGCATGCCGTTTCCTATTCGCGAAATCGAATATCCTACATCCGAGGAGATCGCCCTAGACTTTCTGGCGAGCATTCGGCGGTCGGACGGGAGACCGACAAACATCGTAATCGACATATCCTCGCTTCCTCGTGAATTGGGTATCTTTTTTGTGGATGCGCTATTTGGCCTCGCACGACGCGATCTACGTGGTTCGTTTCCGCGAATGTTCGCCGTCCACACACCCCCTCAACGCGTCACCAGTCGTGACGGACTTGGGCCGTTTTCGGTTGGCGCGCCGCGCTGCGTATATAGCCCGGGACTTCTCCAGCGACCGTTGGCGCCCATGAGTATCACGGCGCTCGTGTTTCCAGGCTATGAAGGCTTCGAGGCACAACTTGCTATTGATATTCTAGGTCGATACGAACCGACGAGCGTTATCGCCATGAGCTGTCGTGACCCATCGTTCCCGGAGTCGTTCAAGACTTTGATTGCGAATCAGTCTTTGCTAGCCGATGTACTCGAGGGCTCCGTTGGCGTTCAGTTTTATTTTTCCGAGATGGACGCCAGTCGCTTGGCCGAGGATGTCGTTGAGCGCGCGGTCGCGATCTGCCGGGAACGCCAGGCTCGCACACACGCATTTCTAGTGGCACCTTTCGGTCCAAAATGGTCTATCTTGACCGCCGCCTACGCGCGAAGACTTTTTATAGAACGATGCCAACAATTGTGCCCCACAACAGAGATATTGACCGATGTGCTTATTCTGCCGCGCTCTCAGTATGTCTCACTGTACTCAAGGGGCGCGCGACCATCCTCCGCGTTCGAGATCTAAAGGCATGTGGGAGCTGAGAAATTTTCTGACAGAGCCAGCGCCGCGATGGCTTTGTGTCGACGCGGATGACACTTTGTGGAGCGACACCCGCTATTTTCGAGACTTGGAGGCTGCGTTCTGCAGGCAAGCGGAGTTCGAGGGCATCGGATCCGCGCTTGCGCTGAACGCCCTTAGTGGGCGGAACTGGACCTGGAGATCGCCAAGTTTATCGACCATCCCATTGATGTTCTACCGATGGTTCGTGAGACCTTGCCACTCTTCACGCAGAGCGTTCGCATTCTGTGGACCAAGGGTACTCCTAAGGAACAAACCAATAAGCTGGAAAGGTCAGGCTTGCGTACAGTTTTCGATGATGTGGTCGTCGTGAGCAAGAAGGACACGCAAGCGTTAAGAGCGGCGCTCCGCAAAGTTGGAGGCGCCACCCATGAAACGTTGGTTATTGGCAATAGTCTGCAGCATGACATTGCACCAGCGGTAGCACTCGGCGCGAGAGCGATATGGCTCGATCATCCCAGCAATCTACGTGGCCGAAATGCAGCGATGCCCGATGCAGGCGTTGTTCGGGTCGATGGGTGGGAGGAGATTCACTTGGCACTGATTGATTCGAGCCATCGGTAGGGGACCCCTGGCTCTGGAACGCTTCGCCGATCGCGACGGCAAGTCGGTCCGACACACCGTCCTCGCCCGCGAGCTGCTGGATGTCGTTCTCCGCGAACTCGGCCTAGCTAGCCACGGCGATTCAGGGGTTCACCGCCGCGCTTGGGTGGCCGCAATAGGTCGCGGAACATGCGAAACGAAGGTGCGACCCTTTGTTTTGCCTCGCTCATACCGTGCGATGTCTGCGGCGCTCATGCACGCGGCTGCACGACGAGCGCATCGCGTCGCGATCCGCGATGGATGCCGGAAGAATCGCACCGAGAGGGATAGGCGATGACCTGGACGCGTCATCGCGTACCGGGCAGGATGATCGAGAAGTAGATGACCGCGATGGGTTCGATCCATGTCGCTGCCGGTTGCGTACCCGAACTGAGCCGCACTTCGAGCCGATAATCGGCGGTGTGCGTCGCTAGCGCGGTCCCGGCGATCGGCAGGCGAGCCCAGAGACAGGAGGAAGCCGATGCCTCGGTCGGCGCACTAGTGACCAGAGCGGGAATGAATGCCTCTTCAGTCCACTGCAGCAGAACGTGCTGTCCTGGCGCGGGGTTGTTAATCTTGCCCCAGAGCTCGAGGGCCGTGTCCGTGGGTGCAAAACTCTGCCTTTCCTGTTTGAATGGGGGTGGCTGCTCGCAGGTCCATGGTCCCGGCGCAGAGACCGAGACATACGCAAGGGTTGGGTTGTTTGCGGCGTCGTCACCTGCTGTCTTGAACGGGCGCTCCTTGAGGTACTGGGTGAAGTCGGGATACGCATTGATCGCGGCGGCGAACTCTTTAGGATTGGCCATCCAGAAGTAGTGCAGATCTGACTGTAACGCCGCAATGAGTTGGTCTAGGCCATTGCGCACTTCCGCTTCGGTGATTGGAGGACGCTGCTGGGCGGGAAAAATGATCGCGAGCGTTTTGATGAGGTGCTGCTCCGGTGCAGGGAGCGCGTTTGTTGCGGCGATGAACGCCTCGACATTGGTCGACGCGAGGAACAGTACCGCCCTTTTCGTATCAT
This sequence comes from Thermoanaerobaculia bacterium, assembly GCA_035569395.1. GTDB lineage: Bacteria > Acidobacteriota > Thermoanaerobaculia > Gp7-AA8 > Gp7-AA8 > JADGNZ01. The sequence continues at coordinate 37,039 of DATMNC010000025.1, forward strand.
CGTGAAGGAGCCGCGTGGCTTGGGGATGGGTTCCGCTTGCTCTGATGAGTCGTATGCGGCCGCGCGTGACGGGGATTTTGTCGGCATGGTTGTCGTTCGTCGTGAAGGTCCGTGGGAAGTACCCGTCTTTGCAGTACTGCATGCGATAGTTGGTGTGGTCGGACGCGATCGCCATCGTGAAGGCGCCGGTTGGGTCCGCGACCCGCCGATCCAGGAGCGCGTCGAAGCGTGGACATCCTGCCTCGGTGTCGAGTTTCTTGTCTGACCCGTACGCGCTTACTTCCGCGGTGAGGCCGTTGTCGGTGCTTGCCTCGGTGACTCGTCCTGGGTGGGCGTACTTGGTGGCGGCCGAAAGCCTGCAGAAGGAGGAGCTTGCGGCGTGAAGTATGAGGAACGTGAGCACCAGTGGAGCGTGGCGACGAGGAGTAGCCATACGAATCCTCCAAGGAGTAGTGTGCGCAGGCGAAGCGCGTACACGCTGGTCATCCAGATGAGACTGGCGGCGTCGCCGCCGGGCACGAACGTAATCGGGGCAGTTGCCGGATTTACGGTGTAGTGGATCGTGAGCGTTTGGGGTCGTGTGAATCCGGTGAGGACGAGGGTGTCGTTTACCTCTTGGAGTGCGTCCGGTGACGGCGGTAACTCGTTTCCCGGATCGAGCGCGTACGTCTCGATGGCGATCGTTGCAGGTGGCGTGGTCGTGGCGGTGATCGCCAGATTTACCGAGGTTCGTGCGCCATGAAGGATGTACGTTGCGCCTTGTCGCTCGGCGGTGATGTTGTGGTACGTCGCAGAGAACCAGATGATCGTGACGGCGATGATCGTCACCATGAGGAGGAGCTGGATGGCAACGCGTTCCCGCACGCGACTGGGCGGCGTCAGTGCCCAGTAGATGACAACGAGTGCAAACGCGCTCGCGCATACCGTGATGCAGAGGTACCGTTCGCCCGGGTGGAGGCGGTTGCCGAGTTCTGCAAAGCCGAGGATCGCATTGAGCACAGTAGAGCCAATCGCGCTGGCGGCGACGAGCGCCGCCTTGAGCACGTCAGCCGTTCCCTCTGCGGAGGATGCTCGTTCCGGTGTCATTGGTCGATGCCTGCGATCGCCGTGGGCCCCCGCATAACCAGCAGGGTAGATGCACGATCGTCCTTCCCTGCTGTAGGAGTGACGGAAGCAGGCACTTCCCCTACCCGGGTGTCCTCAGCCAGTGTGTTTTCTTTCCTCTCCCGACGAGGGTGGAGTTGACGCGGTTTCGTGGACACCTGAGGATGTTGGGAAGAGTCCACGATGGGAAAGCGAAAACGGCATCCAGCGGAGTTTGCAGCAGGAGCTGGTGCGGCTGGTTCGAGCCGGGCGATCGCCCGCGGAGACGCCTCAGTGCGACCTTCCGAAACCATGTAGTGTTCACAGAGTGTTCAACGGGTCGCCCTAAACGATCAGAGGCTATCCCGGGACGTCCACAGACGCTCGTAAACTACTGAACCACGTACATCCTAGGATATCCAGGGACAGGGACAGTCATTCACACGGTTAAGTTCAGCGGTCCGTCCGTACTCTGACCCGCTCGGTGACCCTCACTGGGAAGGCGGTTGCAAGAATATCGGAGCCCGCCTTCGGCGGGCTCCGGCCCTTCGTGAACACCGGCAGTACCTCAGCAAACCGGCAACTCCCCCTCCCACTCCCCCTCTGAATCCTTCGCATCCGCCGCTACTCCGTCCAGCGCGGAGACGAGGGTGTCGACGGCCTCCTGCCAGCGCTCGGGGATCAGGGGGGTGGCGATCATCGCCACCAGGATCGGGCGGGCGAGGGTGAAGGCGGTGGTGAGAAGCTCGGTGCGGCTGACGAACTCCAGCTCCGGGTTCGGTTTCACCTCTGCTCCGTCGAATTTGTAGAAGTGGTCGTCGATGCTTTCGAAGGTGACTTCCTCGTTGTCGAGTGTTTTCATCACATATCCTTTCTTTCAAAATGCCGGGGCCCGCGTCGCGCGGGCCCCGGCGGTACTGCGTCAGTCGGTCGGGAGCTTGGGCTCCATTTCGACTGTGGACGTTCCGCCGTTGCCGACGGCGAGGTCCTTGCCGGCCTTGAAGGTGGCGGTTACGCCGTCCAGCGAGGCCACGAAGACCGTGATGGCGGCGCGCCAGGTCTCGGGGACCAGCGGGACGGACGCCAGCGCCAGCAGGATCGGACGGACTCCGGCGTAGGTGGTCATCAGACGCTGGGCGCGGTCGGCCGGCGTCTGCGGCGTGGCCACGGCTCCTTCTCCGCCGAGGTCCAGCGACTCGAACTCGTCGATGAAGTCGTTCACGTAGTCGTTGATCTGGTCGTCGATGCTCTCGAAGGAGAGATCGGGGGCTTTGTTCTCGTGTTGCTGTCCAGTGCTCATGGTTTCCTTTCCTTTCGGATACATTGCGCGGGCGTGATCGGAACGCCCGCGCGTCGGTTGACAGGTTTCCTTTCCTTCCAGCAGCACAGACAAGAGTGTCTGTGCTACATCAGGCAGCCTTGCGCTCCCGCCATTGGCCGCGGAGCCGGCGTACCCGATCCGCGGGACGGGGCGGTTTGACTGCCACGCGTTTGGTCACCCTCGGCGGGAGAGGGAGGCCGACCGCCGACCACGCATCGGCGATCGTCGTCTGCACCTGCCCGCCGATGCCGTACAGCTCACCGGCCGTGGCCACCGTGGCCAGGGCGAAGTCGTTGAACTGCGCGGTCGGCGACAGCTTCGCCGTCAGCACGCGGTACCAGATGCGTCCCAGCACCACCCAGGTGAAACCGCCCAGCGCCACGGCCGCAAGGTAGAAGGCACGGTTCGGGATCCCCGAGTTGATGTGCACTCCGCCTGCGTCGTCGGAACCGGTCACGTAGCCGCGCATGTGGTCGGGCTGCGGGTCCTTCCCGAGCAACGGATCGTCGTAGGCGGTCCCCGGGGCCTTCATCGAGCGGATGGCCATGCCCCGCACGGTCGGGCCGAGGAGACCGGCGCCGATCAGCCAGTCGGATTGCAACGCGGTGATGCCGAGGGTGTACTGCTTGACCATGATGCCGAAAGCATCGGAGATGTGCTCGTTGAGAGCACCGCTCTGGTCGTGATACTCGAGAGCCGCGGTGTACTGCGTAACCCCGTGCGTCAGCTCGTGCCCGATGACGTCGAGGGCTTCGGTGAAGCGGTTGAACAGCGTACCGTCGCCGTCGCCTGCTTGCCGTTCCACATGGCGTTGTCGAACTTCGTGCCGTAGTGGATGGTGGAGATGAGCGGCATGCCCTTGCCGTCGATCGAGTTTCTCAGGAACACCCGGGCGAAGAAATCGTAGGTGGCGCCGGAGCCGGCGAAGGCTTCGACGGCCTCGACGTCGCTGCTGACGGCACGGTGGTCTGCCATGACCAGCTTGCCGGGGAGGCGGCGCGAATGGCCGGCGTCATAGACGCTCCGGTTCTTCCCTCTGAGGAGCGGCGGCGCCGGCGGGGCGGGCGCCATCAGCGCGTTGGCACGGCCGGCGGTGATCAGCCGGCTGTGATACAGCGTCGAGGCGATGCGCTCGCGGACGTCGTCGTCCCCATGCTCGGCCATGTGCCGCTGCATGTGCAGCGGGATGACAGAGCATGCCGGATGTTGTACTTTCGTATGTGACATGGAACTCCTTTCTCTCAGGATGGGGTGAGTGTCAGGGCATGACCGCGCGCCAACGCGGTCATGCCTGCTCGTCTGCGGTGAGCCCTCCGATGACTGCCGGGATGGGGTTGGTTGGAACGGGGGCCGGTGCTGGCGTCGGAGCGGGCGTGCCCGGTGTCGGGGTCTTCTTCCGTCCGCCTCTGCCCGCCCTGCCGAGGTCGCGCTTCAGATTGCTGACGTGCGAGGCCACGGTCGTGCTTTGCGGAGCACGGGCGATCCCTTTTGCCACGGCGTAGACCTGCAGCGCGCCGGTTGCGGCGTTTGCCCGGCGTGTGTCGATACTGAACGAGAGGTTCCTGGCCGCCGCGTTCAGCCGGTCCTTCATGGGGCGGAAGGCGTCGATGAATTGCAGCGTGTCGCGCGCTTCCGTGACATTGAAACTGCCCGGTCCCTGCAGCTCGGGGTTTGCCTCGACGGCAGCGATGGCCGTGGCGATGAACTCGAGCGGCACGTTCTGGTGCGTGCGGACGAATCCCGTCGTCGAAGGGTGGGGCTCCACGAGACTGGGGATGAGCACCAGCATGTCGTCGATGGCTTTGGACAGGTTCTCGGCGATCTGCTGGTAATGCGTGATGGTTGGGGTCTGTACAGGGGGCACCGGATCGACCGGTACCTGCGGCACATCTCCCGCTGCTTTGGTTTTGGACATCTCTCCTCCTGTTGAAGGCCACGCGGCGCGCCACACGCGCGGACGCACAGCCGGGTTACCCGGACGGCACTGATCGGGAGCCTCCAGGCATGCGGCACTCGTACGCGTGCCGATCGGGTGTGACGGGAGCGGCGCAGCCTTGCAGAAACGCGTTCCACAAAGGAGCCGCACGGGCTCGAAGCCGTTCCGCGGCGATTGGCGTCTGAGGCTGGTTGCGTCCGTCACGCAGGAGGAGAGGCGTGAGGAGCGAGAATCCCTACCCAGAAAAAAACAGTAGCTTATAAGCTACTTACGAGGCATTTCGCTCTCTACGGAGGGGTGGCTGCTTGCCGAAAATGTTCCTTTTTCGCGCAGTCGGAGCGAGGAGTGGGGGTCAAAAAAAATTTCGCTCTGAAGACGGCGTAGTCCTCATGGCGTCATAGAGCTCACGGACGCGGCGGCGGCAGGAGAGCACGTAGCCGGGAGAGGTGGCCAGTTGCTCGGCGATCGATTCCTTCGACTCCTCGTGGAAGTAATAGCGGCGGATCGTCTCCCGGCACTTCTCGCCGAGGCGGGCCATCACCCAGGCCATGGTTATATTGAGCATCCAGCGCTCCTCGGCCGCCTGATCAGGTTTCTGATCATGCTCCGGCAGCAGCGGTTCCTCCCGCTTCCGTCGGCGCAGATAGTCCTTCGAGGCGTTGCCGATGGCGCCGATCAGCCATCCTTTGAGCTCGCGCACGTACTCGCGGCGCTGGAGGTAGGCGGTAAAGATGTCGTGGACCAGGGCCTCGGCGTCGTCAGGGGGGATGTTGTAACGGCGAATGGCGATGGCGCGCAGGAGGACGCCGTATTCGATGTAGAGCGCCTCGAATTCCTTGGCGTTGGTCGGATGGGATGGATCGGTCACGCTTCTCACCGTATCGCGGAGGCCACCGGAAGTCCCGCGGGGAAAGGATACCGAACCAGGCTCCGGCCGCGGCCAGGAAAGGTCAAACGAAAAGGCAGCGGCCCGAGGGGTGGCCGGCTGCAGGACGAAGAGGTCGGTGGCCTGGACGAGCATGCCGGTCGCCGAGCGGATGGCGGCGACGACAATGTAAATCTTTTCGGCCGTGGCAGATACGCGACCCTGCCGCAACTTGTGGAAGTGGCTTCTGCTGATCGATTCGACGCCCTCTTCGGAAGCAATCCGCTCGGCTTCGCGGATGATGTCCAGCGCCCTGAGCCCGAGATCCTCGATGAACTTCTGCAGCCGGGTCGGCGGTCCTTCCATGCGCAAAGGTCTCCCTTCAAAGAGGAGTGTCGCGACCGAGGTATATCCCTACCCCCCTCTTTACTTAGACACCTATAGGGTGCTGAGGTTACAGGCTGCACCGAACGGAAACCCATGTTCGGGGTCCGGCGACTGGTTCACGCGCTCCCGGAGTCAGTTAACACACTCCCGGAGTCAGTTAACACACTCCCGGAGTCAGTTAACACACTCCCGGAGTCAGTTAAC
>DATMNC010000026.1:0-15961 GCA_035569395.1 Thermoanaerobaculia bacterium
CCCGCCGGCGACGTAACCATCATCCAACGCGACGGCCGCCGCATCGAGCACGCCCCTCCGCCGGCCGAAATCGCCCGACTCCGCCCCGATCAGGTCTCCCCATCGACCCGCGGCATCCCCAAGTTCTTCCTGATGAGTGCCATGGTGGCTGTATCGGCAGTGGTCGGGCGCAAAGTGCTCCGCATGAGGCTCGAATGACTGCGCGTGAGCACTTCGAGCTCATCGTTCGCTCGAATCACCTCTTCGCCACGTCCGTTCACACATCCACCAGCGATCGCGACACGTCGTCGCGCGATTTCATCCATTCAGCTCTGAAATTCAGATCTCGAGGAGGCTTTTTCCGGTGTGAAGGTCTGAAATTCAGACCTTGAAGAGGCTTTTTCCGGCTCGAAGGTCTGAAAATTAGATCTTGAGGAGTTTTTTTCCGGTTCGAAGGTCTGAAAATTAGATATTGAGGAGGCTTTTTCACGTGTGGGAGTCGGCCCGCGACACTCTGGGGAGGCATTTTCACGGGTGAAGGACGCCCCTGCGACACCTAATGAGGCATTCTCACGTGTGGAGGTCGGCTGAGGACACGGTGGGGAGGCATTTTCACGTGCGCGCGTCGGCTGGCGATACAGGGAGAACCGTTTTCACAGGTGAAGTCGGCTGGCGACACCGTGGAGAGGCTTATTAACGCGCGAGAGGTTGAACACCTCCTGCTTGAGCCGACGGTATTGAGCGTCAGCAGGCCGCTGGCTGGCGCATTCGACATCTACGAAACCGACCGGAACGGTTCGTCCAGCGGAAGGCGTCGGACGTTGGGCAGGAACGGATCGAGCTCGCCCAGCTCGAAGCGGCAGAGGTTGACCATGAACCAGAAGCCGCCAGCTGGATGGCCAGCGTGCTTGTAGCGGCCATCCGGCGCGAATGCGACCCACCCCTCGGCGGAAGGCATCAGGACGAGTTCCATCGCGCCGGTCGCTGTGTTCCACAGCCTCACCGTGTTGTCGTCGCTGCCGCTTGCCAAGCAATTCCCGTCCGGGCTGAAGGCCACGCTCCTGACCCAGCCTTGGTGGCCTGTGAACTGGCGCCTCTCTCTGCCGCTGCCCGCCTCCCACAGCCGCACCGTTTTGTCGGCGCTGCCGCTTGCCAACCAGGTTCCGTCGGGGCTGAAAGCCACGCTCCAGACCCAGTCTTCGTGGCCTGTGAACTGGCGTAGCTCTCTGCCGCTGGCCGTCTCCCATAGCCGCATCGTTTTGTCGTCGCTGCCGCTTGCTAACCAGGTCCCATCGGGGCTGAAGGCTACGCTCCAGACAGAATCTTTGTGTCCCGTGAACTGGCGCAGCTCCCTACCGCTGCCGGCCTCCCACAGCCGCACGGTTTTGTCGTCGCTGCCGCTTGCCAACCAGGTCCCGTCGGGGCTGAAGGCCACGCTTCTGACCCAGTCCTGGTGTCCCGTGAACTTGCGCAACTCTTTACCGCTTCCCGCCTCCCACAGCCGTACCGTTTTGTCGTCGCTGCCGCTTGCCAACCAGGCGCCGCTGGGGCTGAAGGTCACGCTCCTGACGGAGTTCTGGTGTCCCGTGAACTGGAGCAACTCTCTGCCGCTTTTCGCCTCCCACAGCCGCATCGTTTTGTCGTCGCTGCCACTTGCCAACCGGGTCCCGTCGGGGCTGAAGGCCACGCTCCTGACAAAGTCTTCGTGGCCCGTGAATTGGCGCAGCTCTCTGCCGCCGCCCACTTCCCACAGCCGCACCGATTGGTTGCCGCTGCCGCTGGCCAACCAACTCCCGTCGGGGCTGAAGGCCACGCTCCAGACATAGGCATCTTGGTGGCTCGTGAACTGGCGCAGCTCTCTGCCGCTGCCCGCTTCCCACAGCCGCACACCTGTGATGTCGCCGCCGCTGGCCAACCAACTCCCGTCGGGGCTGAAGGCCACACTTGAGACTGAGCCCTTGTGTCCCTTGAACTGGCGCAGCTCTCTGCCGCTTGCCGCCTCCCACAGCCGCACCGTTTCGTCGGCGCTACCGCTGGCCAACCAGGTCCCATCGGGGCTGAAGGCCACACTCGAGACCGAGCCCTCGTGGCCCCTGAACTGGCGTAGCTCTCTGCCGCTGCTCGCCTCCCACAGCCGCACCGTTTTGTCGGCGCCGCAGCTGGCCAAGCAGGTCCCGTCGGGGCTGAAGGCCACACTTGAGACCGAGCCCTCGTGGCCCGTGAACTGGCGTAGCTCTCTGCCGCTGCCCGCCTCCCACAGTCGCACCATGTTGTCTGCGCCACCGCTAGCCAACAAGTTGCCGTCCGTGGTGAAGGCCACACTTCTCACATAATCTCGGTGTCCCGTGAACTGGTGCAGTTCTCTGCCACTGTCCATTTCCCAAAGTCGGATGATTCCAAAACCGTGACCGGTCGCGACCAATCTCCCAACCGGGCTGAAGGCTACGCTTGAGACCAAGGCTCGATAGCTGGTTAACTGGCGGAACTCTCTACCGCTGCCAGCTTCCCAGAGCCGCACCGTTTTGTCGTCGCTGGTGCTGGCTAATGCGTTCCCGTCCGAGCTGAAGGCCACGCCGGTGACAGAGCCCCTGTGCCCCGTGAATTGGCGCAATTCTTTGCCGCTGTCGGCGGCCCACAGCCGGATGATGCCGTCCCTATGGCCGGTTGCTACTAGGCTTCCCTCCGGACTCCAGACGAGAGACGTGCAGCTGGAGGTCGATGATGCGCTCGCAGGCGAGGCCTCCGTTGCATCAGGCAATGCGGCGCCCCAGGTGTCCAGCCCCACTAGCGCGCTGTCATCGAGCAGTGCGCCGATAAGTTTGGCGCGTCGCCAGACACTGGCCGTCATGCGCGCTCCACGCAGGTCCGCGCCGAGCAACCGCGCTTCCGAAAAGTCGGTCCCTTCCAACGACGCGTGCGTGAGAAGGGCTCTGGTCAAGTCGGCGCGTACAAATGAGGCGCCGTCGAGCCGCGCTACTGTGAGGTTCTTATCCGCGAGGCGCTGATCAGCAAGATTCGCACGGCGAAGGTCCGCGCTTCGGAGATCGACGTGTGACAGATCCTCTTGCCGCAAGTCCTGTTCGGAGAGGTTCAGTCTTGGGGGTTCGTCGTGAGCGGGCGGTATCTTGTTACGCGCAAGTCTTTCGAGGATGCGAAGAGCATTGGCTTTGATCCGCGGACTCTCACCCTCAGCTTTTGCCAACGCTTTGCCGGCCCAGTCCTGCGCCAGCTCAGGCTGCAGTCCGACCAGGAATTCCGCCATCAGTAACGAGAGCTCCGCCTGTGCCAACGTCGGGGACTCTCCCTTTTCTGCCAGCTCGTTGGCAGCCTGATTAGCGACCAGCCATTCCATGATGGACTGGTGGGAGAAGGCGAAGCGGCCCTCATCGTCGCGGACGAGCAGAGTGCCCGAGCCGATCTGGTGCGCCGCGATCGCGGCCTCGGCAGCTTTTTCCGGTGCCAGAGTCTGGAGCAAACCAGTGGTCTGCTGGCTCAGCTCCGCCACAGTAATCCACCGGTCGGTGCGCGTCCAGAGAAGCATTGCGAAGTGTGTTAGGGCGTCGAGGCGTTGCTTCGGGTCGAGAAGAGGTTCTGCTCCCTTGGGACTGAGCCGCCGGTATTCATGGTCGAGCCACTTGTCCACGACTACTTTTCTGTAGAGCGTCGCCGCTGTGATCTTCCCTTCGTGGTTCCGCGCCTTTTCCAACTCCTGCCGGTCGAGATCCGTGATGAAGCTCAACATTCGCGGGTATTCGGAGAGGCCCAGCAGATCGTTGACGTCATGTAGTAGCTCGAACCAGCGGTCGGCTTCCGGCTGGTTGCCAAAGCGATTTTTCAGGAAATGGCAGATCTTGTCTTCATCGAAGCGCTGTACGCGACAGTACCGAAGCGCCGCCACCTCAGTTGCTTTTTCTCCGAGCTTCTTCCGGACCTGATTCTCGTTCTCGAAATGGCTTGTGCGGCTTGTGACGACGATCCTGGCTTCGCCTCCTGTAGCTTCCAGTAGCGTGTCGAAGTGTTCGAGAGCGCGGTCATAACTGACCCGGCCGGCAAGCTCGTCGAATCCGTCGAAAAGAAGTACGACGCGCCCCGTTGCCAGCATGTGCCGAAACGCCGGCAGGCGAAGTTCCTCGATGCCCATGCGTGTGAGATGTGCGGCCATGAGCTCATCGAGAGACCGTGCCTTCTCCAGCGGACGTAGCTCGACAAGGAGGGGAGTGACGCCGCTCGCGGGTTGGGCAAGATCGCGCGCCAGCTGACGCATCAGGAAGGTCTTGCCTGTGCCGAAATCGCCCAGGATCAACACAAACCGGCCGTAGGTTCCGGTGAGCCACTCGCGCGCCTGGTCGAAGGCATTGGAAGTATGGTGAACCTCGCCGTGCTCCTCGAACTCCATTGCCTGAGGCACGTAAAGGCTGTCCGGGTAGGCTGGGTTAGCGTCCAGCTCCGCGGTCTGCTTTTCGAGATATCGGCGGAAGTCGATCAGGCCGCGGTATTCGAGGAGGCTGAACAGTCGAAGGTTTAGGTTTGCGGCGGCATGGGCAGAAGTGAAGGACACATGGTCGATTCCACCGTAGACGACTTCCGCACGCAAGCCGGGATCGTGAGCCCGGAACTGAGCCACGATCTCGTTGATGAATCTGTCGAGTTGTGCAGGCTCGGGCGCACGGTTGAATGCAGCCACAGGAAAGTGCTGCTGGATGCCGTTGGCCGACGATAGGACGCGAAGGTAGAACAGATCGTCGGTTGGCCGGGCTACAGGTGTTACCGCAGCTCCGGGGTAACGGTGTTGGCAAGTTTCGCGAACAAGGTCGAGGAAGATCTCCTCCGGGGATCGGCGGATCTCCGATTCCGGGCGACGATCGTTGCGTTCGAGGTCCCTCTCGGCGGCGGATGAGCGTGGCTTGGGAAAGGTGGCGTCAACCTTCGCGAAGGAAACGTCATGCTCGGTGATCCATTCATCGCCACTCTCGGAACTGCTTGTGTCGGCGATCCATTGTTTCTTTGGCGGATCGAAGCGGCGCGTCCATCGGTTAACACCGTATGCGGAAAGTTGAAGGACTTGGTACTGGTTCGGAACCTCTTCGGGACGGGCAGCCACTATGACTGCCGCGCTGCCGGTGGAAATGATCGGAGTTCGCGGGTTAAGCCAACCGAGGCCGTTTTCATGTGTGTGACCGTGCAAGACAAGGTTCAGCGACGGCCCGAGAATGCGCTCCAGATCTTTGGCGTCGTGGAGGTTTTCATCGTCGTCCGTGCATTTGCGCTGGACGTTGTGATGAACGGCGCCGATGCGAAGCCAGCCTTGCGCACGAAATGAATCGAGGCGTTCAGCAAACCACCGCAGTTGCGCTTCGCCGACGTGACCGTGGTGCGTGATGTGGCTCTCCGCCATAGTGGAGTTGAGACCGGCAACGACGACCTTCAGCTCCGGAATGGGAAACAAAGTCCTCGGTTGGTCCGGCGCGAAGGTGAAGTCCGCCTTGCCGGCGTAAAGCTTCTGGAAGAAGGCGCTGTATTGCTCCCACTTCGGCCAATAGGGAGGCACGGGCTTCTCGTCATCCGCCGCACATCGGTTGAAGTACGACTCGCACATCATGCGATTAATGTCGTGGTTGCCGGGGATGACGATGATGCGATGGCGCTGGAGTCCAAGGAACTCGCCAAGGTTGTCGAGGAACCGCAAGGCGTCATCGAATTCTTTTGCTTTGCCGCGTTCCGCGATATCACCCGTGACGACCACGAGTTGAGGGGCCAGATGGTGAGACGCACGGAGATGCCCGAGGTCGTCCGTCAGCCGGGTGAAGAGGGTGTCGAATTGATCGTCGGGTGGTGGTAGCGCCAGTTGTCCGAACCGATGAGCAGGCCCGAACTGAAGGTCGGAAAGATGCAGTATGGTGATCGATTGCTCGCCTGCCATCTGGACATGAAGCATCGAGCCAGCGGCCGAAGTCAAGGTGACATTTCCGCGGGAGGCTTCGCTCTCCCTCTTCGATACAATCCGCAAACAGGAGCGACTGATGCCTTCAATGCGAACCCTACGCTTTCCACTTTTGCTGCCCCTTCTCCTCGCGCTGCCGCTGGCGGCGCAAGCACCGAAGTATCTGCTTCCCCCACCCGAGGTCGTCGCGGCGTTTGACGCGGCGCCGTTGCCTGAGGCGTTGCTCAGTCCTTCGAAGAAGGTGATGGCGTTGGCGTATCGGAAGGCGCAGCCGACGATTGCGATGCTGTCGCGGCCGGTGTTGCGGATTGCGGGGGAGAGGGTGAATCCGCGGACGAATGGGCCGCATCGGACGGCGCTCATCTATGCCATCCATTTGCAGAAGGTGGCGGGTGGGGGAGAGACCAAGGTGACCGTTCCGGCGAATGCGAACCTTTCCAATCTGAAGTTCTCGCCGGATGGGGCGAAGCTGGCCTTTCTGAATACGCGCGATGACGGCATCGAGCTGTGGGTGGCCAGCGCGTCGAGCGGCGGGGCCAAGAAGGTCAGCGGGACGGCGCGGCTGAATGCCGCGGCGGGCGATCCGTGCGATTGGCTGAGCGACAACAAGACGCTCGTCTGCAAGGTCGTTCCGATGGGACGCGGTCCGGCGCCGGCCGATACAAACGTACCGAGCGGGCCGAATGTGCAGGAGAACGAGGGGAAAGCCGCGCAGGCCGCAACGTACGAGGACATGATCAAGACCGCGCACGACGAGGATCTCTTCGCCTACTACTTCACCAGCCAGCTCGCGGCGATCGACTCCTCCGCCGGAACTATCGTCAACGTCGGCAAGCCGGCCATCCTCGGCGACGTCTCGCCATCGCCGAACGATCGCTTCCTCCTGGTGACGAAGATCAAGCGGCCGTTCTCCCATCTCATCCCGATCAATGGTTTTCCGGAAGATGTGGAAGTGTGGGATCGGAAAGGGGCGACGGTGAAGAAGCTCGCCGACCGCCCGAGCCGTGAAGGAGTTCCGATCGCGGGAGTCGAGGCCGGGCCGCGCGGACATCACTGGCGCGACGATCAACCGGCGACGGTCATCTGGACGGAGGCGCTCGACGGCGGCGATCCGAAGGCCAAGGTCCCGTTCCGCGACCGTGTGATGACGCTTGCCGCGCCATTCACCGAGGAGCCGTCGGAGATCGCGAAGACGGAGTGGCGATCCGCCGGAATCTCGTACACCGAGAAAGGCATCGCCCTGCTCACCGAATCCGATCGCGTGTCGCGGAAGACGCGGACCTGGATTCTGGAAACGGGGGCGGCGCCGAAGAAGTTATGGGACCGCAAGCAGGATGCGGCGTATGACAATCCCGGCATACCGCTGACGCGTGACAGCGGGTCGCGTGCGTTCGCCGGTTTCGGCGGCCGCGGCTCCTCCAGTCCCATCATCCAGATCGGCGATTCGATCTACCTCGTCGGACAGGGAGCGTCGAAGGAAGGCGACCGGCCGTTCCTCGATCGTTTGAATTTGAAGACCCTCGAGAGCGAGCGGCTGTTCCGCAGTGCCTCCGACGTGTACGAGACCGTCGTGGCGCCGCTGAGTGCCGACATGAAAACCATCCTGACGCGTTACGAGACGCCGAAGGATCCGCCGAACTACTTCGTCCGCACGCTCGGGGTCGATGAGCGCCGCGCCGTCACCGCCTTCAACGATCCGCAGCCGCAGCTTCGCGGCGTCGAGCATCAGTACGTCACCTATCAGCGCAAGGACGGCGTCAAGCTGTCGGCCACGCTCTATCTGCCGCCGGGTTACAAGAAAGGGGAGCATGTCCCGGTGATCATGTGGGCCTATCCGCGCGAGTTCGGCGACGCCGATTCCGCCAGCCAGGTCACCGGCTCACCAAACCGCTTCACCATCGTCAACGGATACTCGCATCTCTTCCTGCTCCTCTCGGGCTACGCCATCTTCGACAACCCCACCATGCCCATCGTCGGGCCGGGAGAAACGGCCAACGATCATTACGTCGACCAGCTCGTCGCCAGCGCCGAGGCGGCTATTGATAAGGTGGTGGAGATGGGAGTCGCCGACCGCGATCACATCGGCGTCGGCGGTCACAGCTACGGCGCCTTCATGACCGCCAACCTGCTGGCGCACTCGCGGCTGTTCCGGGCCGGTTTCGCCGAGAGCGGCGCCTACAACCGCACGCTCACGCCGTTCGGTTTTCAGAGCGAGCGGCGGACGTTCTGGGAAGTGCCCGACCTCTACGCGAAGATGTCGCCCTTCTGGTATGCCGACAAGGTGAAGGATCCGATCCTTCTGATGCACGGCGAGGCCGACGACAACTCCGGCACCTTCCCGATCCAGTCGGAGCGTTTCTACATGGCCCTGAAAGGCTACGGCGCGACGGTCCGCTATGTCACGCTGCCGAACGAGGCCCACGGCTACGCCGCGCGCGAAACGCTGCTGGACGTGCTTGCGGAACGGCTCAACTGGTTCGACAAGTACGTGAAGAACGCGCCGGTGCGGGAGGCGGAGGTCGGGAGGTAGTTGGAGGGTTGCTGGGTTACTGGGTCGCTGAGTTGCTGGGTTACGAGGTTGCGTGGTCTCGCGGTCTCGCGGTGGGGCTTATCAGAGTTGCACAACTACGCAACCATGCAACCCAGCAACCATGCAACCCAGCAACTATGCAACCCAGCAACTATGCAACCCAGCAATCCAACCCCGCGAGACCCCGTAACCGCGAGACCGCGCAACCGCGAGACCGCGTAACCTCAGTCCTTCCCGACCGCCAGATACACCGCCACCGGCGCAAGCGCCAGCCAGGCGGCGAGGGTGATCAGGAGTGGGATGCCCCATTGCGCGACGATCGTTTGGGAGAGGTCGGATGGGGTTACCGAGAATGCCCGGCTCGTTGCGATGATGATTCCGATCGCCACCGCCACGCCGGCGGCGACGGCGATGGCCTGGACGATGGTGATCACGCGCGAGGCGGTGCGGACCGCTTCCTGCCGGGTGCGGCGCTGCATGCGCCACCAGATCAGGCCGGAGTTAGGGACGCGGGCGGTGTGGAGGGCGGCCTGATAGTCATTCGACACCAGCACGGCCACGCGGACGACGTCGCCGCAGATGGTGCAGGCCTCGATGTGGGCGCGGCTGGTCTCGTCGCAACCGTGCGGCCAGCGTCCGGACTGCACCATCGCCAGCGTTTGTTGCTCGAGCGGACACTCGACGCGGCTCATGCCGGCCTCCCGAGGAGCGCGGCCAGTTTGCGGCGCGCCCGAAAGAGGAGGATCTTCACGCTGCCGCTCTTGACGCCGACGATCTCCGCGATCTCAGCGTGGGTCGACCCGAGGGCGTAGGCCAGCCAGAGCATCTCGCGCTGGACCGGTTTGAGCTGGGCCATGGCCCGCCAGAGATCGGTGCTCTCCTCGAAGCGCTCGGCGATGCGCGTGTCGATGGCCACCGTCTCCTCGTCGGCTTCGTTGACCTCGAGAGGCTCGACGGGATGGCGCAGGTTGCGGCGGTGCGTATCGCGGGCGATGTTTGTGGCGATGCAGAAGAGCGAATTGCGGCGGTGCCCTTCGTCGTGATGCGCGGCGCCCGCTTTGTAGAACCGGTAGTACGTTTCCTGCAGCAGATCGTCGGCCAGGTGGCGGTCGCCGGTAACGCGCGCCAGATAGACCCACACGGCGCGCGACGTCCTGTCGTAGAAGGCCCGGAACGTTTCCTCGTCCATCAGCGCCCCAGCCTCGGCTTTTGACCGGGCGCCGGCGACCGCAAGCAATGCATCGTTCATCACGCCGGTGAAGTCCATTTCTCTAATGATCCCATGTTCCGGCCGGCACGGCCGGCTGCGCTGGTTGCCCAAGGCTCGGCCACCGTCTTCGCTCCATCGTTCTGCCTAATCAGCCGCCGAAGTCGATTGTGCCGGTGACGGAGGCGACTCCCAAAGGCCGAGCTTGCGCGACAGGACGTAGGACACGATCGCCGACAGGACGAAGCCGGCGCCGATCGAGACCCCCAGGATGCCCATGGCGAAGAGCGGCTGGGCGACGGTCTTCTCGATGCTGCGGCTGACGTATTGCAGCCCGAAGCCGGCCGCGGCCAGGACCAGCCCCACCTGCACCGACCAGAGGATGCGTCCGACTGGTGCGCTGACGGCGCGCGGTCCGGCGTCGAGCGAGACCGGAGCCGATTCGAGGAACCGTTTTCCGGCCGGCGTCTGGATGTAGGCAAGCAGGTCGTCGTTCGCCGTGAAGCGATCCATCAGTTTGTTATGGACCTCGGCCTGCACCTTCGACACGCGGCTCCAGCGGCGGTGATCGATGATCGTGCGCACGAGCCAGATCAGAACGCTGGTGGCGAGGGCGAAGACGCCGAAGATCGCCAATCCTTCCATCGTTGAGCGCCACACGCGCTCGGGGCCGCTCTCCCGCACGCCCTCCTCGGGAAGGGTAATGCTGACGAGATAGTAGGCCGGGCTGTGCGCGACCTCGGGGTGCTTCGACAGAAACGAAGCCAGCGCCGGGTAGTTGGCGAGGTAGCTCTGATTGGAGAGAAGAGAGGGGTCGAGCTTGAGAACCCGGCCGACCTCCGAGGGGTAGCGGCTAAGCACCGAATAGAAGGCCTCGCGCGTGTCGTGACTGTCGGCTTCGGTGACGACGGTGCTGGTGTCTGCGGAGGTGGAGGTCGTGGTAGCCGGAGCCTGTGCCGCCGCACTCACGGCAACAGCGGCAGCAAAAAGGAAGGCGATCAGTTTTCTGGGCATGGTTTTGTCCTCTGCCGGGGGATACGTGGGGGATGGGGGGTGGTTAACAGCTGCGCTATCGCGCGTTGTCGGTTGTCGGTTGAACTGCGCTTCGCGTTGTCGGTTGTCGGTTGTCAGTTTGTCTGCGTCGCGCCTCGTTCTCAATCTGACACGCGGCGCGAACGCCTACACAACCGATAACCGACAACCGACAACGCGCGATAGCGCCAGCCCACGCAACTGTTACGCTATGCGCCCAATGTCCACCGTCGCACCGCCGCCGCCCACCCGTCTCATGGCGCTCGATGTGTTTCGCGGAATCACCATCGCCGGGATGTTGCTGGTCAACAATCCGGGGAGTTGGAACGCGATCTATCCGCCGCTCGAGCATGCGCCGTGGAACGGGTGGACGCCGACCGATCTCATCTTCCCGTTCTTTCTCTTCATCGTCGGCGTGACGACGCATCTCTCGCTCAGCAAGCGCGATCCCAACACAGTCACCGGGAAGATCATCCGGCGCGGGTTGCTCATCGTGCTGGCCGGCGTACTGCTGAACGCCTTCCCTTTCTTCTGGTGGGGGAAGATGGCCGGGATTCCTGATCCGACGTTTCTTCAGCGCGTGCTCTGGCGCGCGCAGCATCTCCGCTTCATGGGCGTGCTGCAGCGGATCGGTCTCGCGTACATCGGCGCGGCGCTGCTGACGCTGCGCACTTCCCGTAAGCAGCAGATCGCCATCATCGTGGGCATTCTCCTCGGCTACTGGATCGTGATGACGATCGTCCCGGTCCCGGGCACCGGCACGATCGGCTACTTTCTCCTCGATCAGCCGGAGAAGACGCTGGCCGCCTGGACCGACCGCCTGATCCTCGGCACGAATCACATCTGGGTATCGACGAAGACTTGGGATCCGGAGGGGCCGCTCTCGACGCTGCCTGCCATCGCCACGGCCATGCTGGGGGTCTTCGCCGGCCGCTGGGTGGCGGACAAACAGCGTTCGCTGCTCGAACGGATCGCCGGTCTCTTCGGCGCCGGATGTCTGGGGATGGTGGCCGGCGAGCTGTGGAGCTGGGTCTTTCCGATCAACAAAAATCTCTGGACGTCGAGCTACGTCGTCTTCTGCGCCGGCTTCGCCTGCGTGGCCCTGGCCACCTGTCTCTGGATTCTCGACGTGCACCAGATGCGCGGATGGGCCAGGCCGTTCGTCATCTACGGCGTCAACCCGCTGGTCGCCTTCGTCGGCTCCGGCGTCATGGCGCGCTGCATCGATTCACTCTTCAAGATAACCATCAACGGGACGAAAGTCTCGCTTCATCAGGCCAGCTTCGATCTCTTCTTCGCTCCGTACTTCCCCGACAAGTTCGCCTCTCTGCTGTGGGGTCTCGCCTTCGTCGGGCTCTGGCTTGCGATTCTCTGGGTGCTCTACAAGCGTGACATCGTTGTGAAGTTGTAAACAGAAGGCGGGGTCGCCGGTCGAATACTTGTATTCTTCAAGCGTTTGCTTGAGAAACTAATTTTCCGGGGAGAAGACCTTAATGCGTAGAGCGATTTTCACAGCCGTGGCCCTTCTGTTCGTGGCCATCGGCGCGGTTGCCCAGGAACACGATCAATCGATGACGATGACGCCGATCGCGCAGGAAGAGCACCTCGCTCATCTGCGGGAGCTTCTGGCCGAGCGGTCGTCTCACGGGCCGGTCATCCCGCAGCCCGACAGCGTCAGCGCGGCCGCGGCCAAGAGCTTCACGGTCACCGCCAGGAGCTTCGATTTCACCATCTCGCCGTCGCCGTTTACGGTCAACCAGGGGGACGCCGTCACCATAACGCTCACGGTGCCGTCGAACGACCCTTCGACGGTCGGGCACGGAATCCTGATGGAGACCTACGTCGAAAACGGCGTCGACTGTCCGAAGGGGCAGAGCAAGCAAATCCAGTTTACGGCGACCACGGCCGGGACGTTCGCCTTCATATGCGACATCCCCGACTGCGGAACTGGTCATTCCCTCATGTCTGGGAACTTCACGGTGGTCAAGGCGGCCAATCCCGCCCCGACCGTCACCAGCATCGCTCCCACCACCGGCAGCCCGAGCGGCGGAACGGCGGTGACCATCACCGGCACCGGTTTCCTCACGGGAGCCACGGTCAAGTTCGGCGGAACCTTGGCGACGAACGTCTCCGTGGTGAGTGCAACTTCGATCACGGCCACGACTCCCGCCCACGCGGGGGGGAAGGTCGACGTCGTCGTGACCAATAGCGATAGCCAGTCGGCGACGCTGGCGCAGTCCTTTACGTACGCGCTTCCCGCACCGACGATCAGCGTGGTATCGCCGGCTACAGGTCCGACGTCCGGCCTGACACCGGTGACGATCACCGGCACCAACTTCCAGAGCGGTGCGACGGTCACGTTCGGCACACGCCCGGCGACCGATGTGACGGTGGTGAGCGCGACGTCGATCACGGCACGGACGCCGCTCGGCCCGACCGGTGCGCAACTGGCGGTGAATGTCGTGGTGACGAACCCCGACTCAACGACGGCGACGGCGAACAACGGCTTCACCTACACCGTACCGGCCTTGACGGTGGTCAGTGTGACGCCGAATCTTGCCGTGCCCAACGCGCCGGTCACCATCGCCATCTTCGGCGCTGGTTTCACCTCGGTTGTGGCGCCGTCGGTGACGGTGGCGGGCGTAGCCGCGACGAACGTGCAGGTCATCGACCCCGTCACGATACAAGCGACGTTGCCGTCACATCCCGCCGGCAGAGGAGACGTCGTGGTCACGGCCGGCGCCACGAGCGCGACGCTGACGAACGGGTTCTCCTGGCAGAACCCACCGCCGAAGCGGCGTTCGGTGAAGCATTAGGAGTGCCCGCCTATCCAGGGAGGCTAATACAACAGGTACTTTGCCCTTCGCGCTTCGAACGCCGCTTCGTCCGCGCGCCACATGGTCACGATTTCGGACAGCGGTTTGTCCGCGCGGATGGCCTCGAGTGTCGCGGGATCCTTTAACAGCGGCCCTACCTTGTCGAGGGCGAATTCGGATGGATACAGCCGGTGCAGTACCAGGGCGATGGCCACGCCGGTCATCACCGGCCGCAGCGCGTTGCGGTCGGTGATGATGAGGCGCACACCGCCGCAGCGCTTTCCGGCGAAGTTGCTCGACGTCGGCGTGAACTCCGTCGCCTCGAAGCGGATGCCGGGGAGCGACATCGCCGTCAGCTCGCGCGCGAGCATTGCGCCGTCCACGTACGGCGCGCCGGCGATCTCGAACGGCGTCTCCGTCCCGCGTCCGACCGACACCGCGGTCTCGATGATGCCGATCCCCGGATAGAGCGTGGCCTCGGTGAGGCTGCGCATATTGGGTGAGGTGTTGATCCATGGCAGGCCGGCCTCGTCCATCCACAGCGCCCGCCGCCAGCGTTGCAGCGGGATCACGGTGAGGTCGGCGCCGATGTGCCGTTCGTCGTTGAACATCCGAGCCAGCTCGCCGACGGTCATCCCGTGGCGGATCGGCAGCGCGTGCCAGGCGATGAAGCTCTCCTCGCCATGCAGCATCGGCCCTTCGACTCGTACGCCGCCGATCGGATTGATGCGGTCGAGGACGATGAACTTGACATGCGCCGCCGCCGCCTCCTCCATCGCCAGTCCCATCGTTGCGATGTAGGTGTAGAAGCGCGCGCCGACGTCCTGAATGTCGAAGACGAGTGCATCGAGTCCCGCCAACTGCTCCGGCTTCGGCTTGCGGGTTTCAGCGTAGAGGCTGTAGACGGGAAGGCCGCTCACAGGATCCAGCGAATCACCGACCTTCGCATCCACGGTTCCTCGGATGCCGTGCTCCGGCGAGAAGAGGGCTACGAGCGTGACACCCGGCGCGCTGCGCAGCGAATCGATGGTCGGGTTCCAATTGCGGTCGATCCCTGTGTGATTCGTGATCAGGCCGACGCGCATTCCGCGCAGGGACGCGTACCGCTCCGTCTCGAGATGATCAATGCCGTTGTTCGTATCGGCGCCGCCGTAGGTGACGCGAACCTGTCCGCCGTCCCTAACGGGCAACGCCCCGGCCGGTGTTTCCCTCGGCACGCGCGCGGCCGCGGCGGCGAGCGTGCCGAGGGCCATCTGGAGGTGAAGGACATCGCCGGTGCCGTTAGGGTGCACGCGGTTTGACAGGAAAACGAAGAACGTTTTCGAGAATGGATCGATCCACATCATGCCGCCTGTGAAGCCGGTGTGCCCGAATGAACCGAGCGGAAAGATCTCGCCGCGCGGACGGCTGAAAGAGGAGTCGAGATCGAAGCCGCCCGCCCGCCGCACCGCGACGTTCGCCGGCGAGGTGACGGCAGTCATCCTGCCGACGGTCTCCGTCTTCAGGATCGGCGAGCCGCCGCGGAGCAGCATGTGGGCGTAGAGCGTCAGGTCGTGGACCGTGGTGAACATCCCCGCGTGTCCGGCCACGCCGCCCATTCGTCGCGCGGTGGGATCGTGGACAACACCTCGGAGCATGCCTTCGGGGGTTTGTTCCGTTGGGGCGATGCGGGTTTCGGGAGCCGGGATTCGGGTGTCGGGGGTCGGAGGTGATGCGCTCGGGTTTTTCTCCGACTCCCCACCCCCGACTCCCGACCTCCGAAACCCGGTGTCGTTCATCCCCAGCGGCGCAAAGATCTCCCGCTTCGCGAACACATCGAGGTCTACGCCCGACACGCGTCTTACGATCTCGCCCAGCAACTCGAAGTTGATGTCGCTGTACCGGAACGTGTACCCCGGCCTTTGCCTTGGCTCCTCGGCGATGGCCATGCGGATGGCGGTGTCGTAGCCGCTCCATGGCGGCGAAAGGTCGAGGTCGGGCCGTAGCCCCGAGGTGTGGGTGAGGAGATGGCGGATCGTCATCTCGTCGCGCCAGCCGCCGCGAAACTCGGGGATGTATCGGCTCACCGGGGCATCGAGCTCGATCGTTCCCCGCTCGATCAGCAGCCAGACCGACGGAGTCGTCGCCACGACTTTCGTGATCGAGGCGGCATCGAAGATCGTGTCGGCCGTCATCGGCTCGACCGCGGGAACGAGCGCGCGATTGCCGTAGGTCTTCTCGTAAACCGCGCCTCCGCGCTCGAGATGGAAGACGCCGCCGGGGAGCTTGTGCTCGGCGATGGCCGTCTCGATGGTCCGGTCGATTTCACGCAGACGAACGGCGTCGAAGGCGTCTGACGTTTGCGTCGTGCCGCAACCGGCGAGGAGAACGAGGAAGGCGACGCTAAGCCAGCGCATGTTCTTTCTCCGGGATGAGCGCACCAACGGCGAATGTCGTCAGCGAGCCGATGACGGTGT
>DATMNC010000027.1:0-55932 GCA_035569395.1 Thermoanaerobaculia bacterium
TCATGAGCGCACTCAAGATTGTGGCAATCCTTCTGATCGTGGCCGGCATCGCCGGACTGGTTTACGGAAAGTTCACCTATACGCAGGCAACGCATGAGGCCAAGCTCGGCCCCCTGGAGCTGTCGGTGAAGGAAAAGAAGACCGTCAACATCCCGCTCTGGACCGGCCTGGCCGCGATCGCCGCGGGCGTCCTGCTGCTGTTCGTGCGCCGGTCGACCCCATCCTGACGTGGAGCGCAGCGACACTGTCAGGATCTCCGGTCAGGCCGCGCGGGAGTTGCATATCGGCAAGGTCTGCGCGGTCGAACCGGAGATCCTGACCGCGTCGCTGCGCTCCACGTCAGGATGGGCGTTCGGGTGGCCCCCTTGACAAACCCGCCCCCACAACCCACATTGCCACTGTGATAGCTCTGTAGTACAGCTCAACAGGAGGCAACGTATGTGGCGCAAACTCCCTCTCTGGCTTCGCGCAATCCTTCTCGGACTCCTCGTCACCGGTGTGCCGACGATCATCTGGGCCATGCTCGCCGCGGTGAACCTGAAGCTCACGCCGCGGATACCCTGGTCCGTGCCGGCGATGACGGGCGTCCTCTGGCTCTACTGGCGCTACCTTCGCGGGGAGGGACCGCAGCCTCGCCTGGCGGCCTTTCGCAAGGAGCACCTGCGCGCGGTGGAGCTGAGTCCGCGCGTGTGGCGATGGTCGCTGCTGTCCGGTGGATCGGCGATCGCCGCGGTGTGGGCGCTGTTCGCGGCGCTGCGCGGGTTTCTGCACATCGCCAATGCGCCGGACGACCTCTCGCAGTTTCCCGTGTGGACGATCCTTGCGGCGCTGGTCATGGGCTCCGCGGTCGCCGGCGTAACGGAGGAGGCAGGCTTTCGCGGGTTCATGCAGTTGCCGCTCGAACGCGCCTACGGCCCGGTCATTGCGCTGGCCACGACCAGCGTGATCTTCACGCTCATCCATCTGACACACGGACCGGCCATCCTGCCGTTTCTGCCGTTTTTCATGGCGGCGGCGGTGATCTACGGCCTGCTGACGATCGTCACCGGATCGATCCTTCCGTCGATGACGCTGCATTTCGCCGGTGATGTCGTGCTGCTCACGTTGCGGTACATCGCCGCGCGTGAAGGAGCCATCAGCCCGGCAACGGGCGCAATCGCGGTTCGGCCGGCGATCGCGTTCCTGGTGCTGGCGGGGTTGAGCGCGCTGGCGTTCCGCGCTCTCACGCGAACATCGACGGGAGAGGCAATATCCGGCATGCTTCGGCCCACCGCGAGCGAGGAGCCTGCGCGGTAGAAGGTCTTGCGACACTGTCGGCGGAGCCTTGGGCAACCAACGCCGCCGGCCGTGCCGGCTTAGCACGGAGCAACGATGCTGTTTCGTCCCAATCCATCGTTAGGCGTCCCCATCTATCTTCAGTTGATGGAGCAGGTCAAACACGCCATCGAGACCGGCGCGCTGAGACCGGGAGAGCAGTTGCCCGGCATCCGTCCGCTTGCGGAGGAGCTCGTGATGAACCCGAATACCGTTGCCAAGGCCTACCGCGAGCTCGAGCACGAGGGAGTGATCGAGCTGCGCCACGGCGCGGGCGCGTTTGTCTCCGCGCAGCCGCGGACGAAGAAACTGGCCGAGGCCGTGCGCGATGCCCAGCCGGTGGTGGCGGCCACCGTGAAGCGCCTTCGCGCGCACGGACTGACCGACGAGGAGATCCGCCGTCTGTTTGAAGCGGAGCTGGCGGGGATGAGGACAGGAGGCCGGCGTGGCTGAGTCGTTGATCATCGAAACGGCGGACCTTCACAAGAGCTACGACGGCGTCGAGGCGTTGCGCGGCCTGACCCTCGGCGTCCCCGCCGGCTCCATCTACGGATTTCTGGGACGCAACGGCGCCGGCAAGACCACCACGATCAAGGTCCTGCTGGGTATGGCCCGGCCATCGAGCGGTCAGGCCCGCGTGTTCGGTTTGAATGTCGATAACCCTGAGATAAGGCGCCGCACCGGCTTCGTCAGCGAGGAGAAGGATCTCTACGACTACATGACCGTCGACGAGATGATCCGATTTACCGCGCCGTTCTTTCCGCGCTGGCGCGCCGACCTGCAGCAACGCTATTTCCGCAGGTTCGAGTTGCCGTCGAATCGGAAGATCAAAGCGCTCTCGCGCGGTACGCGCACGAAGCTGGCATTGCTGCTGGCACTCTGCCGCGGCGCGGATCTTCTCATCCTCGACGAGCCGACCTCGGGGCTCGATCCTGCCATGACCGAGGAGGTGCTGCAGGCGCTGGTGGCGCATGTCGCCGGAGAGGAGACCACCGTCTTCTTCTCCTCGCATCAGATCGCCGAGGTCGACCAGATCGCGGATCATGTGGCCCTCATCGACCGCGGACAGGCGGTTGTGACGGGAGCGCTCGACGATCTGCGCGAGAGCTACAGACAAATCCAGCTCGTTTTCGACGGCGACGCACCGCCGGCGACGTTTGGCGCGCCGGGCGTCGTGCGGGTGCGCCGCAAGGGCCGCATGCTCACGGTGATGTCGAGCGGAGGGACGGAGGAGATCGTCGAGGAAGCGCGGGCACTGCGTCCGCTGTCGGTGGAGGTCATCCCCGTCACGCTGAAAGAGATCTTTCTCGAAACCGTCGCCGGGGAGGAATGAACATGCTCTGGTACAAATCGTGGCTCGAGACCCGGTGGCGTTTCCTGATCGGCCTGATTCTGCTGATCTTCTCCGCCCTCTCCACCGTCTTCACCTATCCGCAGGTGTTGAAGCTTCTGCCGATGGTGCCGTCTCAGCTTAACGGGGAGATCGGACGCCGCATCCGCGAAGCGGCGGAGCTGGCGCGCGACTTTCGCGGCTACGTCTGGTCCGACTGGTTCCGCCAGAACCTGCCGGAGAAGTGGACGCTCTTCGCGGTATTGATCGGAACGGGCGGATTGCTGGCCCATTCATCCGGCGGAACGCTCTTCACCCTCTCCATGCCGGTGTCCCGCAAGCGGCTGCTTGGTATTCGGAACGCCACCGGACTCATCGAATTGTTCGTGCTGGCGTTCGTTCCGTCGCTGCTCATCCCGCTGTTCGCGCCGGCGATCGGACAACACTACGGCATCGGAAGCGCGGTGGTCCAGAGTGCCTGTCTCTTCATCGCCGGCTCCGTCTTCTTCAGTCTGGCGGCGCTGCTTTCGACGATGTTCACCGACATCTGGCGGCCGCTGCTGATCGCCCTCGGCGCAGCGATCGTGATCTCGCTCATCGAGCAGGCACCGCAGGTCCCGTTCGGCATCTTTCACGTGATGCACGGGGAAAGCTATTTCCGGCACGGTGCGTTGCCATGGGCGGGACTGCTGGCAAGCGCCGCGTTGTCAGTGGCCTTGCAGTATGGTTCGATGGTAAACATCGCGCGACGCGATTTCTAATGAAACCCCGAATCCTTCTCGCGCTTCTCTTTGTGACCATGACGGCCTCGGCCGCCGATCTCCGCGACGTCAAAGATCCCGCGAAGATCAAAGACCTCTTCCCGCGCACTGCGAAGCTCCGCATCGTTAACATCTGGGCAACCTGGTGCGTCCCATGCGTGGCGGAGATGCCGGAGCTGCGCGCGGTCGGCGCGGCCTTCGGTCCGGAGGTGGCGCTGGCGGGCGTGTCGATGGACGACATGATCCCCGGTGCGAAGCGCGAGAACGTAGCCGCTTTTCTCGACCGGCAGAAGATCCGTTACGTGAATGTTTACTACAACGGCAACGCAGACGACCTCTCCGACTATTACCGTTTCCAGGGAGAGATTCCCGTCACGATCGCCTTCGATGCCGCTGGCCGCGAGGTGTGGCGGCATCAGGGGGTCATCAAGAGTGCGAGCACGATTCCCGAATTGCGCAATCTACTGAGGAGGATGCCATGAAGAAGCTGTTCGTTTCACTCCTGCTGCTCGTTTCCGCGGCTGCCTGCATGAACGCCGACGAGCTGTCCATCGGCGCGGCGGCGCCGAAGTTCTCGCTGGTAAACGCCGTCGACGGCAAGACCGTCGCCTTTCACCCTGGCGACGGCAAAGTGTCGGTGGTGGTCTTCACCTGCAACCAGTGCCCGTACGCGAAGGCGTTCGAGCCGCGCATCATCGAGTTGGCCAGGCAGTATCAGGCCAAGGGGGTGGTGTTCTACGCCATCGATCCGAACGACGAATCGCAGTACGCCGTCGAATCCCTCGCGGAGATGAAGGCGCGCGCGACGGCGGAGGGCTACCCTTTCCCCTACCTGAAGGATGGCGACAGCAGCATCGCCCACGCCTACGGCGCGCGCGTCACGCCGCACGTCTACGTAATCGACGGCAGCGGAACGCTCCGCTACCGCGGCTACGTCGACGACAGCGCCAAACCGGAGGAGCGCCGCACCACCGGCCTGGCCAACGCCCTCGACGACCTGCTCGCCGGCAAAGCGGTGGCGAACCAGACCACGCGGGCGTTCGGCTGCACGATCAAGTGGAAGGCGTAGGGGACGCGTAGCGAACGGAGCGCTGGCGTCTCCGTGCAGTTGCTGGTCGAGCGGGGACGCGTGATACTCGTCAGCCATGCCACATCGGATTGCCGCGAGTTCCCCGTGGATACGAACTCCTCGACTCCTGCATCGAGTGCCGCTAACGTGAGCAGGTGCCACTGACCGCCGACGGAATTCTGGCAGCGTTTCGCGCGCTGAGCGACGAGCTCGGACGCCAGGGAGAGCGTGCCGACATTGCCGTCGTCGGCGGGGCTGCGCTGGTCCTGCTGTTTCGTGCTCGTGAAAGCACTAAGGACGTCGATGCGTATTTTCTTCGACCTGAGGCGTCTCTCATCCGGAGTGCGGCCACCGTCGTTTCGGCCCGGCTGGCGCTGCCCGACGATTGGCTGAATGACGGCGCGAAGGGTTACCTCGTCGGTATCTCCGAAGGCGCTGTCCTCTTTCACTCGACTTCGCTGACGGTACGATCCGCCGCCCTGCCGCAGCTGTTGGCGATGAAGCTGGCGGCCTGGCGCGATGCGATCGATCGTTCGGATGCAGAGCTGTTGCTCGCGCACATCGCCGGCTCGGCCGAGGAGATCTGGGCAGCGTTGCGGCCTTTCGTTCCACCCCATCTGCTAGACAAGGCTTCCTACGCATTTGAAGATCTCTGGGAGACGTTGCATGGACATCCGTGATCTCGTACACGCTCTGGTGCTTGGAGACCTGTTGACGGCCCGTCAATGGGTCACGGACGCGCATCGGCTGAATCTCGATTGGGAAACGATTCCCGAGCCCGCGGATTTGAACGAGAGGCACGCCGCGATTGCAGCCGGAATGGTGGAGCTGTTCGCGGAAAGAAGCGGAGCAACGGCACCGGAGTGGACGAGCAAGATCGGCGCTGTGCACGAGATGCTGATTCTCGATCCCGGGCTCGAGCGCATGCCTCGCTCGTTTGCACGCGCGATGGCAAACGGACCGGACGCGCTCCGCAAGCGAAATCTCGTGGCTCTGCCCGAGTTTCTCGAGGTCGCATGACGCGTCACGATTCTATAGAAAACACGTCAATCCGAAATGTCGCCGCTACGCGGCTCAAATTCCGGGATTCGATGTCCCAGCGCTCACGCGCTGGGCTACGTAGATTTCGCCGCTCCGCGGCTTATTGACATCGCGAGCAGCTCCCGTTCAAGGCGTCGGCACACTCTACGCAATAGAATCGCCGCGGTGAACGACCAGCCCCTCACTTCCGACCTCCTGCGCCGCATGAACGACTGGTGGCGCGCGGCGAACTATCTGTCGGTTGGGCAGATCTATCTGCTCGACAACCCTCTGCTCCGCGAACCTCTCACGCTCGAGCACACCAAGCCTCGGCTGCTTGGGCATTGGGGGACGACGCCGGGACTGAACTTCATCTACGTCCATCTCAATCGCATCATCAACGCGCGCGACGTGAACATGATCTACATCGCCGGGCCAGGTCACGGCGGGCCGGGGCTCGTCGCCAACACGTATCTCGAAGGCACCTACAGCGAGATGTATCCGCACATCTCCAACGATGCCGAGGGGATGCAGAAGCTGTTCAAACAATTCTCGTTTCCGGGAGGGATCCCCAGCCACGTGGCGCCGGAGACGCCGGGATCGATTCACGAAGGGGGTGAACTTGGATACTCGCTCGTTCATGCCTACGGCGCCGTCTTCGATAATCCCGATCTGATCGCCGCGTGCGTCGTCGGCGACGGCGAGGCAGAGACGGGGCCGCTCGCGGCGAGCTGGCACTCGAACAAGTTCCTCAATCCGGTCGACGACGGCGCGGTGCTGCCGATCCTTCACCTGAACGGCTACAAGATCGCCAATCCGACCGTCCTTGCTCGCATCCCCGGCGACGAGTTGCGCGACCTGCTCATCGGATACGGATACAAACCCTACTTCGTCGAAGGCGATCAGCCCGAGACCATGCATCAGTTGATGGCATCGACGCTCGATACGGTGTTCGACGAGATCGCCAGCATCCAGACCACTGCGCGCACGAGCGGCTTCACGGCGCGGCCGGCCTGGCCAATGATCGTCCTGCGGTCTCCGAAGGGGTGGACGGGGCCGAAAACGGTCGACGGCAAGCAGACCGAAGGCTCCTGGCGATCGCACCAGGTCCCCTTCGCCGACCTGGCGAAGAAGCCGGAACACGTGACCCTTCTCTCCGACTGGATGAAGAGCTACAAAGCCGAGGAGCTCTTCGATGAGAAGGGAACGCTGCGCGAGGAGATCGCCGAGCTGGCGCCGAGAGGTGAGCGGAGGATGAGTGCGAATCCGCATGCGAACGGCGGCCTGCTCCTGCGAGACTTGCGCATGCCCGACTTTCGCGACTACGCCATCGAGGTGAACGCACCTGGAACGGAGCTGGCGGAAGCGACGCGGATCACCGGCGGCTTCCTGCGCGACATCATCAAGGCGAATCCCAAGAACTTCCGCATCGTCGGACCGGACGAGACGGCCTCGAACCGGCTCGACGCCGTCTTCGAGATTACCGACCGCGTCTTCACCGGAACGATCCTGCCGACCGACGACCACATCGCGCGCGAAGGCCGGGTGATGGAGGTGCTCTCCGAGCACTTGTGCCAGGGCTGGCTGGAAGGCTACCTGCTCACCGGTCGGCACGGCTTCTTCTCCTGCTACGAGGCCTTCATCCACATCATCGACTCGATGTTCAATCAGCACGCGAAGTGGCTGAAGACCACGCGGCACATTCCGTGGCGCCGGCCCATCGCCTCGCTCAACTACCTGCTGACGTCGCACGTCTGGCGGCAGGACCACAACGGCTTCAGCCACCAGGACCCCGGCTTCATCGATCATGTCGCCAACAAGAAGGCGGAAGTGGTGCGCGTCTATCTGCCGCCCGACGCGAACACGCTGCTCTCCGTCGTCGACCACTGTTTGCGCAGCCGCAACTACGTGAACGTGATCATCGCCGGCAAGCAGCCGGCCCTTCAGTACCTCGGCATGGACGCCGCGGTGAAGCATTGCAGCGCCGGGATCGGGATGTGGGACTGGGCCAGCAACGACGGCGACTCCGAGCCCGACGTGGTGATGGCCTGCGCCGGCGACGTGCCGACGCTGGAGACGCTGGCCGCCGTATCGATCCTGCGCGGGCGCATTCCGGAGCTGAAGATCCGCGTCGTCAATGTCGTCGATCTCATGACCCTGCAGCCGCCAAGCGAACATCCGCACGGGCTGTCGGACCGCGACTTCGATTCACTCTTCACCACCGGCAAACCGGTCATCTTCGCCTACCACGGCTACCCCTGGCTCATTCACCGGCTCACCTACCGGCGGAGCAACCACGACAACCTGCACGTGCGCGGATACAAGGAGGAAGGGACGACGACGACACCGTTCGACATGACGGTGCTGAACGACCTCGACCGCTTCCACCTCGTCATCGACGTCATCGACCGCGTCCCCGGGCTGGCCGCGCGCTGCGAGCATGTGAAGCAGGACATGCGCGACAAACTGGTCGAGCACCGGCAGTACGTTTGCGAGCATGGGGACGATATGCCGGAGGTGAAGGATTGGACGTGGGCATAGGTTCCATCCTGCGGCGCAGCGCGCAGGATCTCCGGCGGCACCGCGCTGAGGTAACGTAAGGGACCGCGTCCTTGATTGACACCGTGCCTTGCCACCGAAGATCCTGCGCGCTTCGCCGCAGGATGGAACCTTCAGCATGAACATCCTCGTCCTCAACCCCGGCAGCTCATCGCTGAAATCGGGCTTCTTTCGCATGCCGGAAGAGCTCGCGATTCCCGGTACGGCACCGACGGTCGCAGGGCTACTCGCCACAGCTCCGGACCCCATCGATGCCGTCGGCGTACGCGTGGTCCACGGCGGATCGCGCTACGAGAGTCCCACCATCGTTGATGACGACGTCCTGGCGGAGATCCGCAACCTGGCCGAGCTTGCGCCGCTGCACAATCCGCTGGCGGCCGGCGTGATCGAAGAGGTGCGCGGCGCACTGCGCGGCGTTCCGATCGTGGCCGTGTTCGATACTGCTTTTCATCAGACCCTGCCGCCGGTGGCATTCACGTATGCCGTCCCTTCCGAGCTGGGCGTGCGCCGCTTCGGGTTTCACGGCATCTCGTACTCGTACGTCTCGAAGCGCCTCCACGCCCTCAACGTGGCCCTCAACGGGGGCTCCCGTCTCATCGTCGCCCACCTCGGCAACGGCGCCAGCGTCTGCGCCATCCGCGACGGACGCAGCGTCGACACCAGCATGGGCTTCACGCCGATGGAAGGATTGGTGATGGGAACGCGCGCCGGCGATCTCGACCCCGGCGTCATCCTCTATCTGTTGCGAAAGGGAAGGACGGAGGCCGATCTCGACGATCTTCTCAATCACCGCTGCGGGCTTCGCGGCGTATCGGAGACCAGCGGCGACGTCCGTGAGCTGGAAAGCGCCGCTGCCGCGGGCGATACCAGAGCCTCGCTGGCCCTCGATCTCTTCGCTTATCGCGCCGCCGGGTACATCGCGTCGTACTGCGCGGCGATCGACGGCGTCGACGCAATCGCCTTCACCGCCGGCATTGGCGAGCATTCCGCCTCGATGCGCAAACGCATCTGCGGCCGTCTGGCGTTTCTAGGAGTCGTACTCGACGAAGCCGCGAACGATGCGCCGTCGAAGGAGGAGCGACGCATCAGCTCCGGCAGCGTAGCCGTCTGGGTGATTCCAACGAATGAGGAGCTGGAGATCGCGCGGGGAGTGTGGGAGGTTCTTGGCGCGTGATGATGGCCACGCGCGGCTGCGCCGCTGGGCACAGACAAGAGTGTCTGTGCCACATTAGCCGCTGCTTATTGGCCAACAGTCTCTGCCGAACCACGAGGCCTGAGCCGTGGGACACTATGGCACAGACACTCTTGTCTGTGCCGGCTCTCGGCAAAATCTCACGCCGTCGCCGGCATCGCGATCCGCGCGATCTCATCGACGAGCTGGAAGGGATCGATCGGTTTCGAGAGGTAGGCCTCGAACGTGCGCCGCTCGCTGGGGTTCGGCGTGAATGCCGAGAGGGCCACGATCTTGAGCTTGGGGCCGTAGTCTCGTTCCCGCAGGGCGCGGGTGAAGGCATAGCCGTCCATTACCGGCATGGCGATATCGGTAATCACCACATCGGGTCTGTGCCGGTCGATCGCCTCGAGCGCGGCGCTCGCGGAATCAAACGCGGTGACCGTCGCACCGGCCGCGCGGAGTACGGTCATGATCATCTTGCGCGATTCCTCCTCATCCTCGACCAGGTCGATCTCGATGCCTCGCAACCGGTCGCGATGCAGGAACGTGTCACCGAATGAGCTCCGGACTGCCCCCTCACTGCCGCTCACGGCATGAACCGGCAGCGTCACGATGAACGTCGTCCCTTTGCCGAGCCCCTCGCTCTCCGCCTGAACCGTTCCTCCATGCGCCTCGGTGATGTAGCGGACGATGGAAAGGCCGAGCCCGAGGCCGCCGTGGACCCGCGTCCGCGGCGACTCGGCCTGACGGAACGGCTCGAAGATGTGCGGCAGAAACTGCAGATCGATCCCCTCGCCATTGTCGGCGACGGAGATCTGGATGTGCGACGCCGTGCGCTGCGCCGAAACCTTCACGGCCCCTCCCCGCGGCGTGAATTTCACCGCGTTGGAGAGCAGGTTCCAGATCACCTGCTGGAGCCGGGTGGCATCGGCGACCAACCGGCCCAGGTTCGGCGGGAGCGATGTGGTGATGCTGATCTGTTTCGCCTGCGCCGTTGGATTGGCGGCGTCGGCCGCATCCTTGATCACCTGCCCGATATCAATTGCCTCCGGGGTCAGACGCAGCTTGCCGGAAACGATCCGCGAAACGTCGAGGATGTCGTCGATCAGGCGCGCCTGAAGCTGGGCACCGGCGGCGATCGAGGCGATGGCCTCCTGGAACATCGAATCACCGGGGTCCAGCGCCGGCAGGATCCGCGACCAGCCGAGAATCGACGTCATCGGCGTGCGGAGCTCGTGAGAGAGCGTCATCAGGAACTCGTCCTTGGCGCGGTTGGATTCCTGCGCCACGCGATACGAAGCCTCGGCATGACGGCGTTCTTCTTCCGCCTGAACCCGGGCCTCCCGTTGTTCGAGCAGAGCACGTTGTATCTCCTCGGCCTCTTTGCGGTCGGTGATGTCGCGGGTCACTTTCGCGAAGCCGCGCAGCTCTCCTCCGGCATCGTGAACGGCGGTGATGACAACGTTCGCCCAGAACCGGCTGCCGTCCTTGCGCACCCGCCACCCCTCGTCTTCCACGCTCCCGTGCTCGCGGGCGATGGCCAGCTCATGCTCCGGCTTCCGGCTCCTCTTGTCTTCCTCGGTGTAGAACGTGGAGAAATGGCGGCCGATGATCTCGGAAGGGGCATATCCCTTGATTCTCTGAGCCCCCTCGTTCCATGTGGCGATGTTTCCCTCAGGATCGAGCATGAAGATGGCGTAGTCGCGGACAGCGGACACAAGCAGCTGAAAAATCTCGGCGCTCTGCCGGAGCTCCTCTTCACTCTTGCGATGCATCCCCTCTTCGGGCTGGGGGTCGGAGTCTTCCGTATCGCCACGGGACAGAGTCATCGGCACGGCACCATCAGCAACAGCGCAACCGGAATCATAAGTACGAAGTATCGCCTTTCTTCGGTGTCTTGCGATCCGAGTCAACCAGATAGTGCATGATTCGAGCCGAATGATACGAACCATCACTGCCACCGAATACGTAACGCCTCTACGCGAAGGGGGCTCGTTGCCCGCGATCGTCAACGGCGACGATGACGGCACGTACGTCGTCAAGTTCCGCGGCGCGGGGCAGGGCGTGCGCGCGCTCGTGGCCGAGCTGGTCTCCGGCGAGATCGCGCGGGCGGCCGGCCTGCCGGTGCCTGAGATCGTCTTCGTGCAACTCGACGGACGGATGGCCAGGACGGAGCCCGATGCCGAGATCCAGGAGCTGCTGGAAAAAAGCGAAGGGCTGAACATCGGCCTCGACTATCTCCCCGGCTCGATCACCTTCGACCCGCTCATCGACCGGCCGATGCAAGGCAAGGCACGACTGGCATCTTCGATCGTCTGGTTCGACTCGCTGGTGACGAACGTCGACCGCACGCCGAAGAACACGAACCTGCTGGTCTGGCACCGCAATCTCTGGATGATCGATCACGGCGCGACGCTGATCTTTCATCACAACTGGAGCGATGACGTTCTCAAGCGCAGCCGAAAGCCGTTCCCGCAGATCAAGCATCACGTTCTGCTGCGCTGGGCGTCGGAGATTCGTCACGTCGATTCTGAGCTGGCGGCCATGCTGACGCCTGAGGTCATCGGCCGGATTCTCGACGCCATTCCTGACGACTGGCTTGGTGACGAGCCGCGTTTTGCCAACGTGAAAGAGCACCGCGACGCGTATCGTGACTACCTGCTTCATCGCCTGGAATCGCCGCGACACTGGATGGAGGATGCCGCTGATGCGCAAGCGCTATCCGTTTGACTACGCCATCGTCCGCGTCGTCCCGCGCGTCGACCGCGGCGAGTTCCTCAACGCCGGCGTCATCCTCTTCTCCTCGACCGCCGCCTTCCTCGGCGCCCGCGTCGGCTGCGATCACCACCGCCTGAGGGCGCTCGCGCCGGACATCGACATCGCCCTCGTCGACAGTTACCTCGATACCATCCCCAAAGTGTGCGCCGGCGGCCCCGAAGCCGGCTCGATCGGCGCCCTCCCCCAACGCGCTCGCTTCCACTGGCTCGTGGCCCCGCGCAGCACGATCATCCAGCCCTCGCCGGTGCACTCGGGGGTGAGTCACGACCTGGAGGGGGTGCTGGAGAGCTTGTTCGACAAGTTGGTGCGGCCGCCGGGGTGAGGGGTTGTCGGTTGTAGGTTGTCAGTTATTAGTTGTTCGTGACCGGTCCGGAGGGTGCGATGACCGGTGTCATCGATGGCAAGATCGGTGTCATTGATGACAAGCACCGTGTCATCGATGACAAGATCTGCGTCACTTATGACAAGATAAGTGTCATCAATGACAAGCGCGGCGTCATCAATGACAAGATGAGAGTCACTTATGACAAAATAAGAGTCACTTATGACGAGATCGGTGTCATCGATGTCAAGATAAGAGTCACCTATGACAAGATCGGCGTCACAGACGACAAGATTAGTGTCACTGATGACAAGATCAGTGTCATCGATGGCTTCAATCTGGACATCGATGACGGGAGTCTTCGAATGTGTTCATTCTCCGAACATCGCGCTGAGGTCGCGGTAGCTGACCGCCTCCTCGGCGAAGGAGAACGTGCCCTGCTCCTTCATCTCCTTTGCGGCGCGGAGGAACGCGCCGAGGGCGGCGCGGGAGAGGGCGCTGCCGACGCTGATCCGCTTGACTCCGAGGGACGTCAGATCGGCCAGACTCAGGGGGACGCCCTGCAGTCCCATCACCACATTCACAGGACGGTCGACGGCACGGACAACCGCGGCGATGTCGTCGCGGCTTCGGAGCCCGGGGGCGTAGAGGACGTCGGCGCCGGCTTCCTGGTAGGCCTGCAGGCGGCGGATGGTGTCGTGGATGTCCGCTCTTCCGACGAGAAAGTTCTCGGCGCGCCCGGTCAGCGTGAATGGAAACGGCAGCGCGTGCGCAACCTCGGCCGCGGCGCGGATTCGCTCGACGGCGTGGACATGCTCGTAAATCGGATCGCCAGGACGTCCCGTCGAGTCTTCGATTGAACAGCCCGCGAGGCCGGTTGCCGCGGCCAGCCGGATAGTCTCGGCCACTGTCTCAGGATCATCGCCGAAGCCGCTCTCGAGATCGGCGCTGACCGGAAGCGGGGTGGCGACCACGATGGCCGCGGCGTGCACCATCATCTGCTCGCGGCCGACGGTGTTGTCCCGCTGGCCGAGTGAAAATGCATAGCCGGCGCTGGTCGTCGCCAGCGCCTCGAAGCCGAGGTGGGCCAGCAGACGGGCGGTACCGGCATCGAACGGATTGGGGATGATGAACGCGCCATCGCGCTCGTGGAGTGCACGGAAGATTCTTCCCTTGTCGGCCTGCGTGACACTCATGATGTTCCTCCTGCTGGAATGCCGAACGTTCCGCCGACCACTTCGGCGAAGGTCCGCTCCTCACGAAGGATGAACCGTTTCGTCTGGGCCATGGCGAAATTCTCGCGCGATTCGGGATCCGACCGCAGCCGGTTCCGATAGGCCTCATAGGACGCGAGGCTGTCGAACGCGATCAAGCCCCAGGCGATGTCGTTCGTCCCCTCGTGGGGAAGGAAGTAGCCGATGAGATGGCCTCCGCATCGCGGAATGATACGGCCCCAGTTCCCGGCGTACTCCCGGAAGCTCTCGCGTTGAAAAGGATCGATCTGATAGCGGATGAAGCAGGTGATGGTCACAGGTCCTCCTGAATGTTTGCGCAGGTACAATTCTCGCAGCCGCCGCGCAACCTTGCTTCGTCGACGGTCGAAGTGTTGCTGGGTGGAACGAACGACTTGAGCTCACGCGGAGACGCGGAGGAGATGACGAAAAACGTCTTTCTCAGCGAGCTCCGCGCCTCCGCGTGAATCCCCAGGCCAGAAGCACACGCCACTGTATGGGTTAGGCACGGGGGGCACAGACAGGAGTGTCTGTGCCACATTCGACCCTGCGAGACCCAGCACTTCTGCCAATACTGACGGCCGATGTGGCACAGACACTCTTGTCTGTGCTTCTTCTAGGGCGATCCCCCCTTCTTCCCCAGCAGCGAGATCAGCCCGTCCGACAGCGTGCCGCGCCACTGTTGGTAGTCGTGTCCGCCGTCAAGCTCGCGGTAGTCGACGTCGTATCCCTTCATCTGAAGGACGTCGCGCAGCTCGCGATTCGATCCCAGCATGGCGGCGCCGAGGTCGTAACGGCCGATGCTGAGGTAGAAACGGATCGGCAGTTGCTTCTCCCGTTTGAACATCTCGATCAGCATCCCCGTCTCGCGTGGATAGGGCGGCCTGACGTTTTGCCAGTCGCTCGTGACCCAATACGCGCCCGATTGCGAGAGAACGTTGCCGATGGCCTCGGGATGGTTGAAGGCGCACCAGCCCGCGGAAAAGCCTCCCAGGCTCGATCCGGCGACGACGACGCTGCCGGCTCCGGGCAGGATCGCATAGTGCGCGCGCGCCCACGGCACGACTTCGCCGGCGACGAAATCGGCGAACGGCTTGCTTCCGGTGAGGTCGCGATTCCGCTTCCCCATCGTCCAGATCAGCACCGCCACCGTCGGACCGATTCTCTTCGTCGCGATCAGATTGTCGAGGATGACCGGCGCCGGAATCGCCGAATCTTCACCACCGGGCTTTCCGCCATACGTGACGCCGTCGAAAATGATCAGCAGGTTGCATGGCACCTTTCCGTCGTATCCCGCGGGCGTATAAACACTCACCGTGCGCTCCTCGGATAGGATCGTGCTCTTGATCGTGGCCTGAGCCGTGTTCCCTTTCGGAACACCTTCTCTGGCCACGATGTCCGGCTGCTTTGGTGCATCCGGCATCTCGAGCAGCCATGGACCGCTCTGAACGGCCTCGGCGATCTCCACTTCACCGTTCGGTCCCGAACGGTGCACCTCGCGAAGGGTGAACGAGTATTCAAACCGTGCATCGTTCGCAACCAACTGCGTCCCGAGAAAGAGATTCGTCCTTCCCAGCCGCCGCATGACCACGCCGAAGTCCGGCCCGCCGTACAGAACGACTCTCTCCGTGTCGCGGTCGCCCGGGCAGACGTACGTGATACGCGTTTCCGATGCGCCGGCGGGAGTTGCGTCGATCACCGGCGTCTTCCCCTTGCGTGCGGCGACGAATCGGTCGGCGGCGGTGGGGTCGGTGATCGATTCCTCCCACAGATCGAAAAGAGCTTTCACCGGGTACGCCTGCCGGGCCTGCCGCCTGGCGTTGGCCGCGGGTGAAACCACCTGCTCGATCTTCACGGCGTACCGTCCCGGCCTGGCGTTCCTGTCCGCGGCATGAACGACGAACCGGTAGGTGCCACCGTGCGACGCCGTCACATCGATCGGCTCGGCGCCTTTCTCGCCATTCGCACTGTCGAGGTGCGCGATCTGCTGCCGGTCCGGCCCAAAAACGTCGATGACCAGATCGACGCCGTCCTGATCGATCTCACCAATGATCGCCGCGCCGCTGTCGAGGTCCGCGATATAGACATGCTCGTCCGGCGGATCGAGTGACCGTTCCAGAATCATTCCCTGACTGAGGACGGTGCTCCCGACCGATTGCCCCGCCGCGCTTGCGGCGAATAGAAGCACGGATACCGCACACCCCAAGCTCCCGAGCGCATGCCGGAATCGGATTGTCATGACGTCTCCCTTCTGTGAGTAGCTTCACATGAGACGCTGTTCGCACGACAAGGTTTGATGATCAACGATTGGGTTTCCGGGTCTCGGCGGGGTGTCTCTTTCTTACACCGCGAAACCGCGCAACCCCGCGACCGCGAGACCGCGACACCCGCAACCGCGTTACTTCTGGCACACTTCGTTCGTACTCTGCACGATATGACGCGACTTCTTCCTGATCCCGAGCTCGACCGGTTGGTTCGTGAGCTCAATGAGCACGAGGCGGCAGCCGAGGCCGTTAGTCGCTCGCCGTGGCCGGCGGCGCAGGTGCCGAGCGGTAATCCGCTGGAGGCATTGCTGATCGACGTCGCGCGGCGCGGGGCGAGCGATCTGCTCATCATCGCCGGCGCGCCGCCGGTGTTCCGCGTCGGAGGCCACCTCCTGCGCGGCGCGGGGGCACCGCTCTCGGGCGATGACGTGGCCGCGCTGCTCGACACATTCCTTACGCCGCGCGTCCGCGAACGGATCGTCAACGACGGCGCGGTCGACTTTTCGCTGCGGCTGGCCGCACCGGCGGAGGTCGTTGAGCGCACCTGGCGCTTCCGCGTCAATATCCACCGCCAGCGCGGGACGTTTGCCGCCGCCATCCGCGCCTTGCCGCTGACGGTCCCGACGATCGCCGAGCTGAATCTCCCACCAATCCTCGGTGAGCTGGTCAAGCCGACCCGCGGTCTGGTCCTCATCTGCGGCCCGACCGGAGCGGGGAAGACCACGACTCTGGCGGCGATGATCGGGGCCATCAATCGCGCCGAGTCCCGGCACGTCATCACCATCGAAGATCCGATCGAATATGAGCATCGCAATGCCCAGTCGGTCATCGAGCAGGTGGAGGTTGGCCGCGACGCTCCTTCCTTCGCCTCGGCACTGCGCTCGGCGCTGCGCCAGGATCCCGATGTCGTCCTGGTCGGCGAGATGCGCGATCTGGAGACGGTGGCCACGGCCCT
The DNA here is from genome assembly GCA_035569395.1 of Thermoanaerobaculia bacterium. Taxonomy (GTDB): domain Bacteria; phylum Acidobacteriota; class Thermoanaerobaculia; order Gp7-AA8; family Gp7-AA8; genus JADGNZ01. The sequence continues at coordinate 16,779 of DATMNC010000027.1, forward strand.
GACGGCCGCCGAGACCGGGCACCTCATCCTCTCCACGCTGCACACGAGCGATGTGGCGCAGGCCATCCACCGCATCGTCGATGTCTTTCCGCCCGGCCAGCAGACGCAGATCCGCCAGCAGCTTTCGTTGAGCCTGAACGCCATCGCCGTCCAGCAGCTCCTCCCCGCCTCGGTGGGCAACGGACGCGCCGTGGCCGTGGAGCTGTTGCTGGCCAACGCCGCCGTTCGTAATCACATCCGCCGCGACAAGATGGAGAACCTCATCAGCGAGATCACCCTCGGTAAGCGGCAGGGGATGATCTCCATCGAGGATTCGCTGGCGAGACTTGTGCGGAAAGGCGTCATCACGCTGGACGATGCCCGGATTCGCTCGGCACGGCCCGAAGAGCTGGAGAGCCAGCTGAGAACTTAGTCACGCGTCCAAACATTGGTCCTGCCAAGCACCGGCACAGACAAGAGTGTCTGTCTGTGCCACATTGGATCCGGCGGAGACTCCATACTTCAGCAACTACCGACGGCCGATGTGGCACAGACAGGCACAGACACTCTTGTCTGTGCCGGTTCGTCACGAATCGAGATCGCAAGCCCCAGAGGTTGTCGCGTAGCGCACGTACAAACGTCCAGTCTCCAGCGTTCCGTTGCTACCTCTGAAACGCGTAACTCAACTTGAAAAACAACTGCCGGTCGGAGAGGAGGAAACTGCGGCGGTAGATGCGGTTGGCGGGATTGGTATTGTCGACCTCCTCGTTCACGTCGCGGATGTCGCCATAGCCGAGGTAGAGGACGCTCTGCCAGTTCACCTTGTAGGCGAAGAGAAACTGTGAAGAGAGGTTGCCACTGCGCAGCGGAAGGTCGATGCCGTAGATCAGCGGGTTCTGGCTCGTGCGCTGATTCTGCACGACGGCACGGATGAACATCTGCGGGGAGATCATGTACTGCGCGCGCAGGCGCTCGACCTGCGCGGTGAAGAGGCGGCCTTCCGCGCCCGTCTGGGCAGTTTCATTCAGCCACTGCAGGATGTCGGTGGTCGTCACGGTCAGGCGAGAGGTCGGCCGGAGCTGCGCGCTGAAATTGATCAACGCGCCGTGGCCGAGGCGGTTGTTGGTGAAATCGATGTCCTGACCGACCCAGCCCTGAAATGAAACCTGGGGAATGAGGCGGCTCACGGAGAACTGAAAGGTGTAGTTGAGCTGATTGCGGGTCAGGACCTTCCCATCGTTGCGGAAACTCTCGTTCCAGAACTTGATCTGCGTGAAGGAGCGGAACTTGCCGTCGGCGCCGAACCCGGCCCCGCGGAGACGGTAGAGCATCGAGCCATCCTGCTCGGAGTCGTACTCCGCCATGGCGAACGTCCGCTCGCGGCTGAAGAAGCCCTTCGGGTGGATGGTGTAGCCGGCCTCGCCGTAGTTGGCGCGGTAGCCGACCTGGGGAACGAAACCCTGATCGGCGCGGAAGTCGTTGCCGTAGTCCTTGAACTCGGAATAGAGATCGAGCTTCGGGGTCGAATGCGACCACCAGAGATCGGAACCGAACGACGACATCTTGCGCCCGTCCCACTCGCTGGCCAGGTCAGGACGGTTGGGGGTGAGGCTCTGGCTGACGAGGAACTGGCCGGTGAGGGTCTCGGTCTCGTTCGGCTTCCACTGGAAGTCGGGGCCGAAGACGCGGTTGTGGGCGCCTCCTTCGTATTCGCGGTCGGTGAATAGGAAGCTGGCGAACGACTTGCCGCCGAAATCGTGACGCCAGCGGCCGATGGCGTCGGTCGCGCCGAAGTCCTGGTTGGCGAACGTCGAGCCGGTAGGCGACGGGATGATGACCGACCCGCCGCCGCGGTCCTGCGCCACGAGCAGGGTGTAGCTGTCGTGGCCGTTGTTGCCGGAGTCGCGCAGACCCCATCGCGGCGAGGTGATGGTGCGGGTGTAGACGGCCTGAATCGGCGTGGAGAAGAGCTCGACGCGCTCGAGGAAGAAGGGCCGTTTCTCGGGGAAGAAGATGGCGAAGCGCTGGTTGGTGGAGATCGCCGCGGTATCCGATTCGACCTGCGAGAAGTCAGGATTGACGGTGGCATCGATGGCGGTGTGCTCGTTCGGCGTGTACTTCACGTCGAGGCCGCCGTCGCCTTTGGCCGGACGATTGAGAAGGGTGCTGCCGTTGCCACGCAGAGTCCCCTCTTCTTTCGCCGACACGTACGGCGCAACCACGATGTGGCCGCCGGTCGGCAGACCCTCGAAGCCGCTGACCTTGTTGAAATTGCAAACGAAGCAATTCGCGCCGCGCGGCAATTTGTGGTCGAAGATCTGGTAGCGCCGCTCGCGCGGCATGTTGCGGTAGAGAATGATCCCCCACACCTGCGGGGTCTTCTGCTGGTATCGAAGCGATGAGAAGGGGATTCGCAGCTCGAGGATCCAGCCGTCGGGCGTTCGCTTCACCGCCGAGTCCCAGAAAAGGTCGGGCGACGAGTCCTCATTGCCGCTGGCGTCGTCCTGGCTGGCGTCGTACTGCGTACCGGCGGCGTTGACGAAGAACTCCATGGCCGTCTTGCCGTCGTTGCGCGTGTCGAGGATGACGCCGGCGAAGTCGTCGCTGTTGCCGCTGATGCCGTCGTGGTCGCCGAGCTGCGCCCGGATGTCCGCGGGGTTGTCGAACGAATGGATGGCCGCGTAAAAGAAACGGTCGTCGTAGGTGATGTAGCCGACCGTCTTCACCTTCGGCTCTGTGTTGTCGCCGGGATTGGTCTCGTACCACGTCTCGGACGTGAGCGCGCCCTGCCACCCGGGATCGGAGAGATCGCCGTCGATGGTGATCGGCCCTGCGGCACGGTGGATCGTCCGCGCCGGCGCCGCATCCTCGGCGTAAACGGAGGAGGCGGCGACGAAGACGAAAAGGAGGGTGGCAACGAAGCGGTACACGGAGCCTTGAGACGCAGCGGATGGAGGAAAGTTAGCCTTCGTTCGCATGTTGCGGGAGTGATACGAAGGAGTTCGTAAGAGGTTGCGTTGGTTGCTGGGTTGCTGAGTTGCTGGGTTGCGCGGTCTCACGGTTGCGCGGTCTCGCGGTGGGAAACTCAACTAAGGTCTGAGCAAGTTGCGACCCCGAGACCGCGCGACCCCGAGACCGCGCAACCGCGAGACCCAGCAACTCAGAAACTCAGAAACCCAGCAACCCTGTAAGCAACTCCACCGCTTCCCCCGCGTCGACGGGCGGCGAAAAGTAGAAGCCCTGCGCGTAGTCGATGCCGAGGTCGCGCATGCGCTGGACCTGGTCGGCGCTTTCCAGACCTTCCACGGTCACGTCCATACCGAGGATGCGGGCAAGCGTACTGATCGTGCGGACGATCTCATCATCGATCTCATGACTGCGTCGATCGCCGTTCGTGGAGATGAAGGAGCGGTCGATCTTGAGGGTGTCGAAGGGAAACTGGCGGAGAGAGCTGAGCGACGAGTAGCCGGTGCCGAAGTCGTCGAGACTGATGCCGACGCCGGTCGCGCGCAGCCGTTCCAGCAGTTCCGCCGCGGCCTCGGGGTTCTCGATGACCACACTCTCGGTCACTTCGAGATGCAGCCGACCGGGATCGACACCGCTCTCGTCCAGCGCCACGGCGATGTGCTCGAGCAGGTTGGGTTGCAGGAATTGCTTCGCGGAGAGGTTGACGTGCATGTGCAGCGATTCGTTGTCGGGATAGCGCTTCTGCCATTCCGCGAGCTGGCGCAGCGCTTCGCGCAGGACCCACTGGCCGATCGGCAGAATCAACCCCGTCTCCTCGGCGATGGGAACGATTTCATCCGCGGCCACGAGCTCGTCGCCCCTCTGCCAGCGGAGCAGCGCCTCGAATCCCATCACCTTCGCGGTGAGGAGCGACACGATCGGCTGGTAGTGAACGCGCAGCTCCCCGCGCTCGATCGACCGCCGCAGCTCCGTCTCGAACTTCAGCAGTTTGACGGCGCGGTCGTGCATGGTCTTGTCGAAGACCTCATGGATTCCGCGGCCGCGTGATTTGGCGCGGTACATGGCGATGTCGGCATCGCGAAGGACGTCGTGCGGCCGTTCGTAGCCTGTGACGCTCAGCGCGATGCCGATGCTGGCGGTGGTGAAGATCTCGTTCTCGCCGACGCGGAAGGGAACGCGCAGCGCTTCCTGGATGCGCTCGGCCGTGCGTACAGCGTCGGCGAGGTGATCGATCTCGAGAAGGATGGTGAATTCGTCGCCGCCGAGGCGGGCTACCGTATCGGTCGCGCGCAAGGCAATGCGCAGCCGTTCGGCGACGCTGATGAGTAGCAGATCGCCGGGCGCATGTCCGAGGCTGTCGTTCACGACCTTGAAGCGATCGAGGTCGAGAAAGAGGACAGCGAACTGGTGTCCCGAATGGCGGCGCGTGCGCTCCATCTGCCGGCCGAGGCGGTCCATGAATAGGGCGCGGTTCGGCAGGCCGGTGAGCGCGTCGTGAAAGGCATCGTGCGTGAGCCGGTCGATGGCCACCTTACGGTCGGTGATGTCGGTCTGCGATCCGGCGATACGCGTCGCGGCGCCGGAGGCGTCGCGGACGGCTACGCCGCGCGCCAGCATCCAGCGATACTCGCCGCCGTTGCAGCGCATACGGTGCTCGTGCTCGATGCTCGGCGTGGCACCGTGGCGGTGGGCATCGATGTCGGCGCGGAGCTGGCCCACATCGTCCGGGTGCACGCGCGAGAACCATTCGTCAGGCGAATCGCTGATCTCACTCTCCGGGAATCCCAGCATCTCTTTCCAGCGGCCGGAGTAGTAGACGGTGTCGGCGCCGAGGTCCCATACCCAGAGTCCGTCGTTGGCGCCGCGGGCGGAGAGGGCGTAGCGTTCCTCGCTCTCGCGAAGCGCTTCCAGCGTACGGTTCTGCTCGAGAGAATAGCGGATCGACCGCTCCAGAATCTGGGAATCGATCTGGCCTTTGACCAGATAGTCGGCCGCGCCGGCCTGCATCGCGGCGATGTCGACGTCGCCGTCGCCCTGACCGGTGAGCAGGATGATCGGGCGGAGGCAGCCGGCGGCGCGCGCCTCGCGCAGAACTTCCAGGCCATCGTGCTCGCCGAGGCGGTAATCGACGAGATAGACATCATGCTGCCCCTTGCCCATCGCATCGAGTGCCTCGTCGAACGAGGTGACCCAATCGAGGGCGAAGCGGGTTCTGCGGCTGTCGGTGAGAAGGTCGCGGGTAAGGACGTAATCGTCTTCGTCGTCTTCGACCAGCAGAAGCCGGATCTCCCGGGTGCCGATCAACGCGGGGGCACTCCCGGGGGTAGCTCGACGATCTCGATCCAGTAGCGGCCGATTTCTTTCATCACCTCGACCAGATCGTTGAAGTGGACCGGCTTGGTGATGAATGAATTCGCGCCGAGGTCGTACGTCCGGTAGATGTCCTCCTCGGCCTTTGACGTCGTCAGGACGATGACCGGGATGCGGCGGAGCTGCGGATCGGCCTTGATCTCGCGCAGCGCCTCGCGTCCGTCTTTCTTCGGCATGTTGAGATCGAGCAGGATGAGACCGGGCGCCGGTGCCGAGGCAGGATCGGCGTACCGGCCACGTTGGTAGAGGTAGTCGAGCAACTCCTCTCCGTCCTCGACGAAGCGGAGATCGTTGACCACCCGGCTCTCGGCAAGGGCGTCGGACGACAACATGCGGTCTTCTTCGTCGTCGTCCGCGAGAAGAATAACGATCGGTTTTGCGTGTGCGGCCATGAGTTCCTTTGCTTTGCTCGTGAATTCGTCTGCGCGTGGATGAGTAGATTAGTGGATCAGGACCCGCAGCTCATTGATCCATGATCCACTGATCTACTGATCCACCTTGTGCCTCACCGGCAACGTAACCACAAACCGTGCCCCTGCCCCCGGCACGCTGTTCGCCTTGATCTCGCCGCCGTGACGGTGCGCTATTTTGCGGCAAATCGCCAGACCGATGCCGGTTCCTTCGTAGGCGGCTCGTCCGTGGAGCCGCTCGAACATCGTGAAAATGCGGTCGGCATACTTTTCGTCGAAGCCGATGCCGTTGTCGGAAACGGTAATCTCCGCGGTGTTATTGAACACCTTACCGGAGATCTCGACGCGCGGAGGAAGATCGGGCCGATGAAACTTCAGTCCGTTGCCGACGAGGTTCTGCAGGAGCTGGCGCATCTGCAGGGAGTCGGCGTCGATGGCCGGCAGCGGGCCGACGATGACGTCGCCGCCGGCCTGGTGGATGCGAACCTCGAGATCGTGGACGACCTCGTGGGCGATCTCTTTCAGGTCGACCACAGAGAATGGCTGCGCTTTCGTGGTGATGCGCGAGAAGACGAGGAGGTCGTTGATCAGCGCCTGCATCCGGCCGGCCGCCTTCTGCATCCGGTCGAGGTAGTCGAGTCCGTCCCCCTCCAGGGTCTCGGCGTACTTCACTTTCAACCGGTCGCCGAAGGCCTGGATCTTTCGCAACGGCTCCTGCAGGTCGTGCGAGGCGACGTAGGCGAAGTCTTCGAGCTCACGGTTGCTCTGCTGCAGTTGGATGGTGAAGTCGCGCATTTCCTGCTCGACGAGCTTGCGCTCCCGGATGTCGCGGACGATGACGACAGCGCCGCCTTCGAGCTCACGCTCGTGCAGCGAGGAGACCGAGATGCTGACGTCGATCCGGTCGCCTTGCTTCGTGCGGAAGACGCGCTCTTCGTCCCGGATCGGCGCGCGGAGAAGCATGTCTCCCAGCGTCTTCGAAAAGCTGGCCTCGGGTTCGACATATTCAAATGTATCGATGGTCTTGCCGAGAATCTCGGACTCCGCGTAACCGAACAGTTTGCGCACGGCCTCGTTGGTGATCCGCACCCTGGCCTCGGCGTCGATGACGAAGAGCGCGTCGGCCATCGTGTCGAGGATATCGCCCGCCGCCCGCGCCGCGGTGATGTTCTGGAAACGATGGCTTCGGATCGAGCGCCATGCGAAGGCGACGAACGCGAAGACCGGCACGTAGCCGATCGGCCGGTGATCGACGCCGGTCATCGGGATGAAGTCGACGACGGAGAGATAGACGATGGCGAAGCTGGCGATCAGATTGAGGATGCGCCGGCGGCGGCGCTCGTCGTGCGTTCGGCGGTATTCGGCCACATACGCGAACATCTGCATTGCCAGGACCGCGAAGAAGTAGAGGAAGAAGAACGGACTACCCCGTCCGGCGCGCGGGTAGATTCCCCACGAAAACTGCCTCGTTCCGTCCAGGATGACGTCGGTGGCCAGAATGAGAACGGCGAAAAGCGCCGCCGCGAGCCAGGCGCTCAGGACGATGGCGCGGTGGCGCACGTACGACCGGATCGACGTGGCGGTGAAGTCATAAACCGCGGCCGGCAGAAAGGCCACCGAGGCGATGGCCAGGCGCCCGAACATGGCCGCCAGCGATACGGACGCGGTCGAGAACATCGCCGCAAATCCGAGGAACCATCCTGCCACGAGAAAAATCATCAGGCAGAACAGCCGGGCCACGCGCGACGCGCGCTGGCGTCGCAGGATCACGCTGGCCATCGTCACGAGCACGACGCACATCACCGCCCACGGAACGGCAGCAAGGCGGAAGTGGAAAGGCACGGGACATTGTAAGGGGAGGTCTCAGCGGATGGCGCTGCGCGCGTTGTCGGTTGTCGGTTATCGGTTGTCCGCGCGACGACCTGTTTCGTGTCTCGGACCACCGGCGAAGCGCAATCAACCGACAACGGATGACGGCACAGACACTCTTGTCCGTGCCTGTACCTCACCCCAGCCGCGTCATCGCCAGCATTGTCACATCGTCGCCGGCCGGGACCTCGCCGATGTATTCGGCAACGTAAGTGTCGATCCGGTCGAGGATGGCTGAGGCTTCGCTGCTGTGCATCGAGAGCAGCATTTCGGAGATCGGGTCGAGGCCGAGCTGTTCCTCGGCGATGTTCTCGGCCTCGGTGACGCCATCGGTGAAGAGGACCAGCGAGTCGCCGGGAGCGAGGGTGAGGGTCTGGTTGCGGTACCGCGCGTCAGGGAGGACGCCGACGACGATGTCGGTCGAGCGCAGCGCTTCGACGCCGCTCTTCGATACAACCAGCGGCGGGACGTGGCCGGCGTTGGCGAAATCGACGACTCCGGTGGCCGGATCGAGCACGCCCGCCACCATGGTCACGAATTTCGACGGCGACGTCTTCGGGGCCAGCGTGGCATTCATGTCGCGCAGCAGGTCGGCCGGCGTCGGATCGGTGCGGGTGAAGATGGCGAAGGCAGTGGCCACGCTCGACATTACCAGCGCGGCGGTGATCCCCTTGCCGCTGACGTCGGCGATGACGAAATAGATCCTGCCGTCGGGACGGACGACGACGTCGTAGTAGTCGCCGCTGACGGTCTTGCACGGCCGGTTCGCGCCGGCGAAGCGGTAGCCTTCGATCTCCGGCAGCGCATCCGGCAGCAGACGGCGCTGGATGGTGTAAGCGGTGCGCAGCTCTTCGTCGATCTTTGCTTTGGCGAAGGCCTCCTCGCGCAGGCGCGTGCGCTCGAGCGTGACGGCAGCGAAACGGGCGATCTGTGCGAGCAGGCGCACGTCGTCTTCGACCACGACGCCGCGCGCGGAGGTGAAGTCGATGTAGAGGACGCCGAGAACGGCATCGGCGACGAGGAGCGGCGCGCAGACGGCCGAGCGGATGCTCTGGGCGATGATCGACTGAGCGCGGGCGAACTTGTCGTGCTGGCCGTCGCCCTGATCGGCATCGAAATAGGAGACGACCTTGCGCCCCTCCACGACGTCGCGCAGCAGGGTGCGGCTGATGGTCAGATCGTTCGATTCCGAAGCGTCGAGGCGGCGCAACTTGACGTTGGCAAACGAGACCCGGTCGTCGCCGAGGATGGCGATGGCGGCACGCGTCGGCCGGAGAAGGAAAATCACGCGGTCGAGGATGAAGTCGAACAGCTCGGACATCGGCCGGTCGGCCAGGAACTCCAGAGCGAGCGTCGAGAGGATCTGCGTCTTCTCGCTACTGCGCTCCTTCTCATCGTCCGCGATGGAGATGGCCAGGTTCGTGGCGTGCGAGTCGGTGTCGATAGCGATGAACTGGGAGGTGGTCTCGTCGGAATGGAACACCACTTCGCTGTCGCCGAGGACGATGCGGTCGCCGGGATGGAGGGGCGAAGGCTCGACCAGCTTCACGCCGTTGAGCATCGTGCCGTTCACGCTGCCGCAGTCGCGCACGTACCAGGTGCCGCGCTCGTTGATGATCTCCGCGTGGCGTCGGGAAAGAAACCGGTCCTTGATCGGAATCGTACAGTCCGAGGCGCGCCCGAGCGTGATGTTCTCCGCCGGCAGTGTCAACTGCTGCGGCGAGAGTCCTGGCTGGTAAACAGTGAACCGGACGCGGGTGTCGTGCAATGAGGTCTCCGGGAGGATAGTGCATTATAAGTCGCGGGGGTGACAGGGTCTCGCCGTCTCGCGGTTGCGCGGTCTCGCGGTGGTTGGGTTGCTAAGTTGCTTGGTTGCATGGTGAGGGGCTTCTCCAGTCGCTCCCCTTCACCGCGAGACCGCGAGACCCCGAAACCGCGAGACCAAGCAACCCAGCAACCCAGCAACTCACAATGCGCCAAACCCTCAACTACTGGCTCCCCCCGATCCTCTGGTCCGCGGTCGTCATGTCCGCGTCGACCGATCTGTTTTCCGGGGCGAATACGGGGAGCGTGCTAGGGCACGTGGTCGTTTGGCTCCTCGGTCATTCGGTTTTGCCGTCGACGCTCGATACGATGAATTTCGTCATCCGCAAGAGCGCGCATCTGACGGAGTACGGAATCTTCAGCGCCCTCACGTTCCGCGCCCTCCGAGGTCAGCAGGAATCGTGGAAGCCCCGCTGGGCTGGCGGGGCCATCCTGCTCGCGGCCTGCCTAGCCTCGATCGACGAAATCCATCAGACATTCGTCCCGTCCAGAACCGGGACGTGGCACGACGTCGTCCTCGATGCGGCAGGCGCTACCGTGGCCCAGATCCTCATCCGGGTCGCGCAGGTGCTACTCTTTCGTGCATCATGAAACGCACCCTGCTCGCCATCATCGCGATCGTGACCGCTGCCAGCACCCTCTCCGGGCAGTCGAAGCAGTTCCTCTCTCCGGTCTACAACATCGACAAGATCTATCACTCGATGGAAGGCCCTTCCAGCATGGAGCGGATCTTCCTCGGCGATCCGAGCGCTCCAGCGGAGCTTCTTTGGGTGACCGGCATCCGCACGGAGATGGTCGACGCCGACGGCAAGACCCCGCAGCTTCCCGAGCTGATGTGCCATGTCAACGTCGACCTCGATCCTGCCCGGCATCAGGCCATCTTCGGCTTCCGCCGCGCCACGGCCTCGCGATTGATGACGCTGTCGCAGGGGATGCTCACCGCGAAACTTCCCGCCGGCTTCGGCTTTCCGATGGCCTCCAACGAGCCGCTGCTACTCTTCACGCAGGTGCTCAATCTGAACATCGAGCATCCGCAGAATCTCAAGGTGCGCCATCTGGTCACGATCGACTATGTGCGCGACCGCGATATCGCCGGCACGCCGATCAGGCCGCTCTTCAACGTCGGCGCCTCGGGGATGGTGCAGCTCGACGACAATCCGCTGGCGCTGCAGCATTCGATGATGTCGATGCCGTCCACATCGAGTATCGCCACAGAGGCCGGACATGACGGCGCGTCGACCATGAGCTGCCTCGTCGGCGCACGCGCGCCGCAGGCGAGCAGCGGTTCCGCTGACTACGTCGATCCGCAGGGCCGCAAAATGACCGGCCACTGGATCGTCCCGCCGGGCAAGCAGGTGAACCACAGCGACATCACCTGGTTCATGAACCTGCAGTTCGATACGCGCCTCCGCTACGCCGCCGTCCATCTCCATCCCTTCGCAAAGTCGCTGGAGATTCGCGACATGACCACGGGAAAGACCGTCTTCCTGGCGAATGCGGAGAATCCGCCGGCCGGCATCGGCCTGACGCACGTCGATGAATTCACGAGTGCTTCCGGTGTACCACTCGATCACAAGCACAAGTACTCGCTCATCAGCACCTACGACAATCCGACGAACGCAAATGCGGATTCGATGGCGTCGGTGTTCCTCGGCCTGGACGATCCCGAGATCGAGCTGCCGACCCCAGAAGCGCTCGCGCATACGTCCGCGGCGTTGTTCGACAGCAAGACACTGGTCATGCATACAAACATCGGGAACATCACGGCCACGCTCGACCGCGACCTGGCCCCGGAAACGGTGATTCAGGTGGCTCGATTCACGCTCGGCGGTGTTTTCGACGCCACTCACCTGCTGGGACATAAGAACGCGGTATCGATCCCCCTTCCGGCTTACAAGGTCGGACCGTTACTGCAACCCACCCGGGCCGAGGCAGGCGTTGCGCAGCATGCCGGAACGGTGTCGTATTGCCGGATGGGACCCGGATTCGCAGAGCCGACGATCGTGATCGACACTGACAATTCGCGGCCCTTCGACAAAGGCTGCACCGGCTTCGCGAAAATCGCAAAGGGTCTCGATCTGCTCGCCGCCTTCACCCCCGGCACGAGCGCATCGCTGATGAAGGCCGAGACGGTAACCGAGCCGAAGAAGGTAGCAGCGAAGTAGTTCCCTGGGACCGCGAGCGTCTCGCACGCGCCGCTCTTGGCAATCCTCGGTTCAGCCGGCGAATGCGCGGCTTCGCCGCCAGGCACAGACAAGAGTGTCTGTGCCACATCGGATCCGCGAAGACTCCACACTTTCAGCAAATACCGACGGGTAATGTGGCACAGACACTCTTGTCTGTGCCGTGCGGCGAAGCCGCACGTCTCTCGCGAACTTCGCCGGCATTCACGCGGGCGAGACCGCCCGCGGTCCCAGGTGCGGTAATCTCCACGCATGCTGCAATTGATCGTCCGCTTTGTCATCGCCGCACTTGTCGCCACGCCGCTCATCGCGCAGCCAGTCCCTGCGAAGAAGGCGCCTACCCACGAGGCGCTTTGGATGATGAAACGGGTTGGAACGCCGGTTCCGAGCCCGGACGGGAAGTGGGTCGTTTATCCCGTCACCGAGCCGGCGTACGACGAGAAGGATGTCTCCTCCGACCTTTGGATCGTATCAACGGCTGAGAATGGGACACCGCGCCGCATCACCTTCTCGAAGTCCGCCGAGAACGACCCGACGTGGTCTTCCGATAGCCGGCGTATTGCATTCGCGGCGAAACGAGAAGGCGATGACGCGTCGCAGATCTATATCCTCGACATGGCCGGCGGCGGCGAGGCGGAGCGCGTCACGTCGATCTCGACCGGCGCGCGTTCACCGCAGTTTCGTTCCGACGGCAAGGCCATTCTCTTCACCAGCGTCGTCTATCCGGGCGCTCTTGACGACGAGGCGAACCGCAGGATCGCCAAAGAACGTAAGGAGCAGAAGTACAAAGTGCGCACGTTCGAGTCGTTTCCGGTGCGGAGCTGGGACCGCTGGCTGGACGACATGCAGATCCACGTCTTCGTCCAAAACCTCGAGCCGGGAGCGAAACCGCACGACTTGCTGGCGCCGACGCAGCTCGTGAAGCAGCCAGGCTTCGCCGGCCGAACGACGGAAGGCTCGCGCGACGAGCTGGACGCAACCTGGTCGCCCGACGGTACCGCGATCATCTTCGCGGCGACCACCGCCCGCAACACTTCGGCATACGCGGAGTACGGCACCGACATCTATCGGATCTCCGCCACGGAAGCCGGTGAACCGCAGGTCGTGGCGCATGGCGAAGGCAGCTACGTGCGTCCGCGCTTCAGTCCGGACGGGAAAGCGCTGTTTGCCAGTTTCTCCGCGAACAACGGGAAGAGCTACAACCTCGATCGCCTGATACGTTTCGACTGGCCGTCGATGCAGAACCGCATCGTCGTTACCGCCCCGCCGTTCGATCGCAGCGTCGGTTCGTACGCCGTCACCTCCGACTCGAAATCCGTCTTTTTCACGGCCGAGGATGCGGGGCTGGAGAAGATCTACTCCGTCGGCACGGACGGCGGCAACGTCTCCCTCGTCGTCGATCCGCCGCGCGGCGTCTACACGGGCCTGGCTTCCGCGCAGTACGCCCCGGTGATGGTGGCACGCTGGGGAAGCTCGATCGAACCGCCCGAGGTCGTGCGCATCGATCCCGCGGCGAAGGGTCACGTCAATCTGACCAGGATCAACGCTGGCAATGCGCAGCAGATCGACTGGCAATCGCCGCGGCACTTCTGGTTCACAAGTAAGCGCGGCAAGAAGATCCACAACATGATCGTGTTGCCGCCCGCGTTCGACGAGTCGAAGAAATATCCACTCTTTGTCGTCATTCATGGCGGTGCCGCCAGCATGTGGCGCGACGAGATCTCGCTGCGCTGGAACTATCACCTGCTGGCCAAACCGGGATACGTGGTCCTGCTCACGAACTACACCGGCTCGACCGGATTCGGCGAGAAGTTCGCGCAGGAGATCCAGGGCGATCCGCTCAAAGGGCCCGGCGAGGAGCTCAATGAGGCGGCCGACGAAGCGGTCAAGCGCTTCGCTTTCATCGACGGCGCGCGCATGGCCGCGGCCGGCGCGAGTTACGGCGGCCACCTGGCGAACTGGCTGGAGGCGACGACAACGCGCTACAAGTGCCTGGTCGCACACGCGGGCGAGATCAACCTCGAGTCGCAATGGGGAACGAGCGACGGGATCTATCACCGCGAACTGGCGAACCTCGGGCCGGTCTGGGAACAGGGCAAGGTGTGGCGCGAACAGAATCCCATCCGCTACGCGGCTAAGTTTCAGACACCGATGCTCCTCTCGGTGGGCGAACACGATTACCGCGTTCCGATGAACGAGACGCTGGAGAATTGGTCGATCCTGCAGCGCCGCCGTATCCCCAGCAAGCTGCTGGTCTGGCCGGACGAGAACCACTGGATCCTCAATCCCGAGAACAGCCGCTACTGGTACAACGAGCTCTGGGCCTGGCTGGCGAAGTGGATGTGATCAGGTAGCGGTTGGAGGATTTCTCTCCCACTCCTCGTCCAATACTTGCGGAAACTTCCAGCGTGCCTCGGCGATCTCTTCGTCAATGACATCGCGTTCCGGCGCATCGTCGAGCTGCGGCACCGACCAGTTGGCGAGCCACAGCGGCGAAACGTACGGGAGGACGTCGATCCGGTCGAGCCGATACGGAAGTCCGCGGGCGGCGAGCCGTTCGTTGAGATGATCGATGACGTCGCGTGCGGTGGGAATCTTCACGGTGGAAGTTTATGAGGTTTGGCTACTCCTCGATCCCGTACTCCTTCATCTTGGCCGCGAGCGTGCGTAGGGAGATACCAAGCGCCTCGGCCGCTTCCGTGCGGGTGGCTGCCTGGTGCAGGGCATCGGCTATCTTCAGCCTTTCAACGACGTTCGTCGCCCGTTCGGCAGCCTCGGCCAGGGTGCCGGAGAGATCGAGGGCATCGCGGAGCCCGTCGGTCGAGGCGTCGCCGAGGTGGAGGTCGCGGCGCTCGATCGTGGCGTCGTCGCAGAGGATCGCCGCCCGCTCGATACAGTTCTCCAACTCGCGGATGTTGCCCGGCCAGTCATACGCGCGAAGCGCTTCCCGCGCCTCGTCTCCAATTCGGAGCGATGGCTTTTTCAACTCCCGGGCGAACCTCTGAAGAAAGAAGTCGCTCAGGGCGTCGATGTCCTCGCGCCGCGCACGCAGCGGCGGAACCGTGACGGGGAAGACGTTGATGCGGAAGAAGAGATCGTCGCGGAAGCGTCCCGCCTTCACCTCGTCGGCGAGAGCCCGATTCGTGGCGCAGATGATGCGCACGTCGACTTCGTGCGTCGAGGCGCCGCCGATGCGGTCGAAGCGCCGCTCCTGGATCACTCGGAGGATCTTCGACTGCACGCCGAGTCCGAGCTCGCCGATCTCGTCGAGGAAAATCGTCCCGCTGTCGGCTAGCTCGAACTTGCCGAGCTGCCGCCCGGTCGCGCCGGTGAACGAGCCCTTCTCGTGTCCGAACAGCTCGTTCTCGATGAGCGTCTCCGGAATGGCCGCGCAGTTGATGGCCACGAACGGCCGGTCGCGGCGCGGTGAAAGCTGATGGATGGCGCGGGCGAAGAGCTCTTTGCCGGTGCCCGACTCGCCCTGCAACAGCACCGTCGAGTCGGTCGGCGCCACGCGCTGGATGGCGTTCGACACTTCGACGATGCGCGGCGACTCGCCGACGATGGCCGGTAGCCGGTATCGCTGTCGGAACTCCTCCTTGAGCAGGATGTTCTCGTATCGCAGCTCGCGGTTCTCGCGGCAGCGGCGCAGCAGGAGAAGGAGGTAGTCGACGTCGACCGGCTTCTGCACGAAGTCAAACGCGCCGAGCTTCATGGCCTCGACCGCATTCTCGATGGTCCCGAACGCCGTCATCACGATCACCGGACAGTCAGGATCGCTCTCTTTCACCTGCCGCAGCACGGCGATGCCGTCCGCTCCAGGCATGCGCAGATCGGTGAGCACGGCGAAGTAGCGCTGCCCCGACGCCAGCTTACGCACCGCCTCTTTCCCGTCCCGCGCAAGATCGGCCTCGAGCCCCTCGGACTCCACCGTCTCCCGTAACATCAGCGCGAGCGATTCCTTGTCTTCGACGATGAGAAGGCGCTTCATGGGGTCCTCATAATCCGAACCACGCCCTCACCCGCGAAACGATCGAGGTCTCCTCCTCCTCGGGCTCGCCGATGCGGATAGCGTCGAGGTGGCCTTTTCGCTGGACGACCTTCGCGGTGATTGCTTCCGCCAGATCGGGGTGGTTGGAGAGGATGGGCTGGAGGGAGTCTTTGCCGATCTCCAGCGCCGTCACGTCGGTGAAGGCGACGACATCGGCGGTGCGGGTCTCGCCGGTGAGGAGGGCCATCTCGCCGAAGAGAGAGCCCGGGCCGAGCTGCGCCACCTCGTGCCAGCCCTGATCCGAGTCATCGGACAAACGCACCGAGGCGGTGCCGGCGTGGACAACGAACATGGAGTCGCCGGCCGCGCCGTGGCGCAGGATGGACTCCCCCTTCGAGTAGAAATGGACGCGCGTGACCGCGGCGATGGTCTGGCGCGCCGCGTCAGTCAGCGGAGAGAGGATGTCGACCTGACCGAGGCGCGCCAGCACCTCCTCGGCGGAGACGTCATGACGAACTTCCGGCGGCGTATATGTCTGAAACGCGCGCACCGGCGTGGCGAAGGCGATCTTGTTGCGATGCAGCGCGTACCAGACAGCCTTGCGGATATCGGCATCGATGCGGTCGCGCTGCGCGTAGTTCCGGGTGTGGTACTTGATCTCGTAGATGACCGAGGAATCGGCGAACGTCGCCACGCGCGCGAAACACGGCAGGTCACGGGCCACCCCGTCGACATGCGCGGCCGCCTGGCTGACGATCCCGATCACCGTCGCCGGCGGGATGTTGTAGTCGACACCCAGTTGCAGGACGCGGGCATTGAGGTTTGCGTTAGGAAAAACCTCCAGCCGTTCGCGGGCGATGACCGAGTTCGGCAGGATGATCATCTGGTTATTGAAGCCGCGTATGCGCGTGGATCGCCAGCTCACGCTTTCCACGACACCGATGTAGTCGCCCGAGTGGACGACGTCGCCGATGTCGAACGCGCCTTCCGTATGCAGGGCAAGGCCGCTGAACAGATTGCCGAGCGTGTCCTGAAGGGCCAGACCGATGACGGCGGCAAGGACGGCGCCACCGGTGAGCGCGGTCTTGACGTCGTAGTCGAGTACTCGCTTCAGGGCCACGGCAAACAGGAACAGATACAGAAAGATCGAAACGATCTGGCGTAACAACTGCGGCGCGTTGACGTTGCGCCGCCGCGACATGACCAGATCGAAGATGAAGGCATCGACGACGCGCACCACGAAGACGATCAGCGCTATCCAGGCGAGGAGATGAAGATAATCATTATCCTTGCCGAGAATGAAATGGACCGAGTCATAGTTGCGCAGCGCCTTGTCGTAGTGGTCCAGAACAAACATGAGCGCAAAGAAAACGGCGCTCATGATCAGCGGGACAAAGTACGAGACCACCCTCCTGCGGCCAGCGCTCACGTCACTCCGCCTGACCGTTTCGCGCCGCGGCGATGCGCATCACGTCTTTGATGCCGATGAGAAGGTGCGCCACACCGAATCCCGAGATAAAGCCACGCACGAACGGATTGACGGAGAACAGCAGCAGCGCCGGCGTAGCGTGCAGAATCGGATTCATGCCCCAGACGCGCGTCCAGGGGACGACGATGAAAAAGAGTCCAGCCTCGAGACAATAGAGGGCGAAGAAGAGGGAAACGGACATTCGGGGCGGATTGTAGCGGAAGGGCAGATACACGAAGAGCCCTCCATCGCTGAAGGGCTCCTCGCGCATCGATGTGTGTTGCCCGGATCAGTCTTTCTTCGAGTGTCCGCCATCGTTGTGCGATTCATGCGATCCGCTGTCGTGCGACGGCGGAGGCGACGAGGGCTGCGGCGACGAATGTGACGACGGAGGCGGTGAGGACGGCTGCGGCGATGACGAGCGGTCTCTGCCGCTGCTGCCCGAGGATGAATGATCGCGCGGCACCGACCCACTGGACGATCCGCCCGACGGCGTGTCGCCGCGGGAAATGTGCGCACCGCCGGTGCCGTCGATGATGCGGCGCGGTACGTCGCGGCTCGATCCTCCGGACGGAGCCGGCGAGGATGACGGGCCGCTGTCCTCATGACGTCCAACGGCGCGGCCGCGCCAGTCGTCGCCACCGGCCGGCTTGGGGATAACGTCAACCGAGGGGGCGGCAGCATCGCGGTGCGCAGCGTCGGCGGCGGAAGTCTGGGAGGGGTCGACCGGCCGCCCGCGGCGCCAGTCATTGGCAGTGCCGCTCGTACCGTTCGTATTGTTCGTACCGCTAGCGGCATCGCCGCGGCGGAGAACACCTGTAGAGTCGCCCGGCTGTGCGGAGCGGCCGTCGCGGCTGATGAACGGCGACTCGGTGTGCGGCACGCTGCCATCCGCGCCACGATTCACCCGACCTTCGAGCGTACCGCTCGTGCCCGGTGTGGGAACGCCCGAGGGCGCACCGGTGCGGGGAGGATTGGCGAGGATGATCCCACCGCCCTGCCCAGGCTGAGCGCGGACCACGCGCTCGCGGATCGCATTGGAAAGCTCCGGGTCGCGACGGAAGAACGGTGTCATATCCGTCGCGGACCCGGAACCTTCTCTGCCGGTACCACTACCGATACCGCGGCGGAAGACATTGCCGACCGCCGCGTTCGGATCTTTGATTTCGTTTCGGGTGAAGCGGGCAGGCGCGCTGCTGACGAGGCCCCTGCTGCCGTCGCGGCGCAGCCGGTCGCGGATTGCATCCGCCGCGAGCGACGCCTGATCGACATGACGGTTCAGGAGCTGATTCGGGGTAACGAACGTCCATGGACGGAGGTCGACGACGCCGGGGTTGACCCATCCCGACCAACCGCCCCCGTAATTGAAGCCGGCCCGCTGATATGGCCGGTAGGCCCAGTCGTAGTAGGGGCGATAGCAGTCGTACCAGCCCATCGGCGCCCAGCCGATGTAGCTCGGCCCGTACATCCAATAGACCCAGGCCGGCGCATAGGCCGCACCCGGCAGCCACACCCACCCATAGGACGGGTCATACGCCCATCGGCCGTAGTGGTAGGGCACCCATCCCCACGGATCGTACGAGACCCACACGAGGACGCCGCCCGGGCTGTGACGCCAGTAGCCGTTGTTGTAGGGGCGCCAGCCGGCGGCGACGTGCGGGCGCCAGCACCAGCCGCCGTAGTTGGCGGCGAAGAACCACGCGCCGTTCGATCCGAGGTCGGCCTCGGAGTACGCAAGGGAGCGATCGAGATAGCGGCCGCTGGCCGTGCTGTACTTCGTTGCACGCTGGTTGAACCAGCGCTCGAACTCGTCGGCCGTGTTGTGGGAGGCGATGAGGTCATAGATCCCGGCGTCATCGATATGCGCCTCTTCGCCTTCGCGCAGGCGCGTCGTGCGCGCAGGCGTGCGGACTTCCATCGTCCCGTCGAACACGGTTACGCGGTCGTGGCCCTTCGTATCGGCTTCGACGGCGTAGATGGCGATGTCGCTGGCGGCATAGCTGGCGTTCGCGGTATCGAGCCGGAGGAGCTGGCGCGTGTCGTCATCGCGCTGGATAGCAACATGCCCGTAGTGAAGCTCGACGACAGTCTGATCGGAGTCTCCGTCATACGAATCGAGGATCGACTTGAACTCGACCGACGTGGAGCGGTCGAGGGCGATGACGTTGCCGTCGGCCATGCGGATCTCGATCCTGCCACGGCGTCCCGTGGTCACCTGGTCGCCCGGAAAGACAGGCATGTTCAGGCGCGTATCAACGTCGCGCCCATCTTCGGACTGGCGAATGGACGAATCGCCGTCGTCATACGTGATGTAGGAGTGGCTACGGTCGCGCGCATACGACGGCAACGCCACGGCTGCGATTGCTGCAAGAAGAAGGATGGTGGGCTTGCGCATGGCGGGTTCCTCTCGATTTTTCTCCAAGCGGTTGGAGTGCGTCCGGCATGCCACGGAACGGTAGAGCATTCCATGCTTGTTTTCAGTGATTTAGATTCGACCGCCTGCTGTACGGGGGCACGGCCTCTCCTCACGTGAGGACACCACGTCCCGTTGGCAGGTCAGTCAATAGCCTCAGCGCGACGGAGCGCAGTCGTCTCGTCGCCGCCCGGCAAGACCTCTCACGTCCCATACTGCAGGCGCTGCGCGAGGATCTCCGGCAGCCCGGCTTTCAGAATCGAGGCCTGCGTCTTTCCCACGTCATAGGCGACGCGGAAGAACTGCACGGTCAGCCGCTGCGAATCGAAGATGATGAACGACGACGCCGGATTGCGGTCGCGTGGCTGGCCGACCGAGCCTGGGTTGATCAGGTAGCGGTGCTCGCTGTCGAGGCGGACGACGACATCACCGCGCACGGCGACGCCGTGGACGCGGTGCTGGCGATCGATGGAGAAGATCACCGGCAGATGTGTGTGCCCGTAGAGAATGATCGGTGCCTTGCTGGAATCGAAGATCTCGCGGGCGTGGCCCTCGTGAAAGACATACTCGTCTTCGTTATGCGGGGCGCCGTGACAGATCAGCACCCCTTCCCGTTCCAGCGGACCGAGGGGGAGCTTCTCCAGGAAATGCCGGTTGCGTGCAGAGAGGTGGTCGCGCGTCCAAAGCGCCGCGGCCTTGGCGGCGTTGTTGAAGCCGTCCGCGTGATCGAGGCCCGCCGCGACGCGGTCGTGGTTGCCGCGGATGTAGAGCTTCGGCGCCTTTATCGTGCGCATGGTGTCTAGCACCTGATTCGGCTGCGCGCCGTATCCGACGAAATCGCCCAGGCAGATGACCTGATCGAACTTCTTGCGGCGGACGCGGTTCATGACCACACGCAGCGCCTCGGCGTTCGAATGCAGGTCGCTGACGACGAGTGCTCTCACGAGCGTGCCCCTCTCCACGGTGCGCGATTCACCGGGTCGAGGAAACCCTTTGGCAGTTCCAAAAGGAGACGCTCGACGATCTCGTTCGTCGTCTCCTCTTCGCGGACCTCGATCGTAATGTCGGCCATTCGGTAGTATCGGATGCGGCTGTTGTAGAGCTCGTGGGCGGCAACGTCATCGCGGAAGAGCGGCCGCTCGGCGGCTCTGTCTCCGATGCGGCTGCGCAACAGCGAGTACGGTGCCGAAAGATATACGGAAAGCCCCTCGGATTGGATGAACTGAATGTTCTCCTCAAACGTGAATGTTCCCCCGCCGGTGGCCACGACGGCGCTTTCGAGGTGGCGCGTCGAACGGAGTACATCGCGCTCGCGCTTGCGAAAGTACGGCTCGCCATGCTGCGCGAAAACCTCCTTGATGGAGCCCTTCTCCGCCGACTCGATCAGTTCATCGAGGTCAAAAAACGGGGCACCGATCCGCGCCGCCAGCTCGCGGCCCATCGTCGTCTTGCCGGCACCCATGAAGCCGACCAGGAAGATTTTCATGGTGAGTAATTGAATAGATTAGTCGATTCGTGGATTAGTCGCTTCGGGTTCAGCGACCACTGATGATCCTGATCCACTAATTCACTGACCGCCGATCGCCTAATCCGCTGTCCTTCCCCACTCGAACTCCTCCATGAACCTCGTGGAGAAGTCGCCACGGATGAAGCGCTCGTTGTTGACGATGGCACGATGAAGCGGAATGGACGTCTTCACGCCCTCGATGATGAACTGCTCGAGCGCCCGGCGGGCGCGCGCCAGGACCTCGGCGCGATCTTTCCCGCGGATGACCAGCTTGGCGATGAGCGAGTCGTAGTGCGGCGGGATCACATAGTCGCGATACGCCGCGGTATCCACACGCACACCCGGCCCGCCCGGAAGGTGGAACTCGCGGATCTTTCCCGGGTTCGGCGCGAAGGTGACCGGGTCTTCGGCGTTGATGCGGAACTCCATGGCATGTCCGCGCAGATAGAAGTCGCCGAGAGGCACGGACAACGGCAGCCCGGCGGCGACGCGAATCTGTTCCTTCACCAGATCGATACCCGTCACTTCCTCGGTGACCGCGTGCTCGACCTGGATGCGCGTGTTCATCTCCATGAAGTAAAACTCGCCATCCTGAAAGAGGAACTCGATCGTGCCGGCGTTCACGTAGTCGACCGACTTGCACAACTTGATCGCCGCGTCCCCCATGGCCTCACGGAGGTCCTTCGTCAGCACCGGTGAGGGCGACTCTTCGATCAGCTTCTGATGCCGGCGCTGGATCGAGCATTCGCGCTCGCCGAGGTGCACGACGCGTCCAAACGTGTCGCCGAAGACCTGGATCTCGATGTGTCGAGGATGCTCGAGGTACTTCTCGATGTAGACATCGGCCGATCCGAAAGCGCGCTCTGCCTCATTCCGGGCCGTTTCAAACGCGCTCTGCAACTGGCTTTCATCACCGCAGATGCGCATACCCCGTCCGCCGCCGCCGGCAGATGCTTTGAGGATTACCGGGAACCCGATGGTCTGGGCGATCTCGCGCGCCTCGTCGGGCGTCCGTACCGGTCCGTCGCTGCCGGGAAGGATCGGAACACCAGCCTTCTTTGCCGTGTCGCGCGCCACGGCCTTGTTGCCCATGAGGCGGATCGACTCCGGTGTCGGCCCGATGAAGGTCAGCCCGCACTCGCCGGCGATCTCAGCGAAGTGCGCGTTCTCGGCGAGGAAACCATAGCCGGGATGAATGGCATCAGCTCCGGTGATCTCCGCGGCGGCGATGATCGAAGAGATGTTCAGGTAACTCTGCCGTGACGCCGCCGGACCGATGCAGACGTCGTCGTCGGCGTAGCGGACGTGAAGCGCATCGCGGTCAGCCTCCGAATGGACGGCCACCGTCTTCAGACCCATCTCTTTGCAGGCCAGAATGACGCGCAGCGCGATCTCGCCGCGGTTGGCGATCAGGACTTTCGTGATTTCGGGCATAGGCTACGAAGAAAGCTTCACGGCGAAGAGCTTCTCCCCATACTCGATGGGCTGTCCGTTCTGGGGGTAGATCCTGGTCACGACGCCGTCGACGTCCGACTCGATCTCGTTCATCAGCTTCATCGCCTCGATGATGCAGAGAACCTGCCCTTTGACGATGCGATCGCCGATGTTGACAAATGGCTCTGACTCAGGATTCGCCGACCGATAGAACGTGCCGACGATCGGTGAGGTGATGACGTGAAGCCCCACCTCGGCCGCGTCTTCTTCCGCCTTCGCCGTGGCGGCCTTCTCCGCTGCCGTGGGTGGTAGCGGCGGAGCAGCCGGCGGCATGTAGACGGGAGGGGCGGCGGGCCGGTCCCCGGCGTAGGAGTGGATGACCTGAGGCTCCGACGACTTGCCGTCGATTCGGACTTTCAGTCCGGCCTGCTCGATCTCAACGCCGGCGATGCCGCGGTCCGCAACTTTGTCGATCAGTTCGAGTATCTCTTTGAAATTCAATTCGCTCTACCTCAGACCAGCTCTTCGCGAAGCGCGTACTTCGCTTTCGCCAGTTCGTGCCGCGCACGGCCGTAATTGCCATCCGGCCGCATCACGAGCAGGAGAAAGTACTCCGGCGTGACCGCCGAGAGCAAGGTAATGTACTTCTCGGTGACGAGCGAGAGCTGCAAAACGTCGCCCGTATTGAGGTCGGTGTTGGACAGCCGCACCGACTTGATGAAGCCTCCGAACTCGGCGCCCATGACGTCCAGTGACACCGAGCCATCGTTGATCGTCTCAATGGCGATGCCGTCGAGAGCGATGAGAGTGACGGCAAGCGTCCCCTCGATACGGTCGCGCAACGACTCGAGAACATCGCGAAAGACGCTGTTACGCATCCGTCGTCTCCCGCCGCGAGACTCTCGCCAGCCACTGCCGGAGCACGACCACCTGGGCATGGCGATGCAGCGTTGCCGGATCGCCGGGCTGGGGAGGCTCGGAATCGGTTGCCGGGCTACCGAGTGGCCAGACTGCCTCTTCGGGCTCGGGGGCCCGGTTGCTGGGCTGCTCGATCGTCTCGGCAACCTCGTCACTTGGTAACTCGGCAACTTTCCGGTCCAGCGCATCGAGCTTCGTGCGTACATCCTCGTCGTACGGATCGCGTTGCAACAGATGCTCGTAGATTTTCCGCGCCTCGTCGATCAGACCCTGGCGCACGTAGAGATCGGCCATCGTCGTCGTGGCGGTGACGTCGTCATCCTGTGGAACCGCTTCCGGCTCCGACGGAGCAAAAACGTCTGCGGCAGGCTCACTTGCCTGAGGCTCCTCCAGCCACACCGAGGAGCCCTCGGCGATGAGCGGTGCTTCCTCGATGTGCATCCTTGCCGGCTGCTCCACCTCGAGCGCCGCCGCGGTATAGCCGGACGGTTCCTCGAAAGGGCTCTCCGCGTGCTGCGCCGACATCGGGATTTCGTCACCGGTACCGAACGGCGACTCGACCGTCCGCGTGATCGGCATCGTTTCGTCGAATGGCGTGTCGGATGTTGCGAACGGCGCATCGGCCGTGGCAGCGAAGGTTGGCTGGGGCTCCGGAACGCCCGACTCCGGTCCGGCGAAGGGCGACTCCGGCACTTCCTCGACCGGTGCGAATGGCGCCGGGGCGGCGGCCTGAAGGTCGCGGTCAATCTGTTCGATCTTCGCCTTGAGCTCCTCATCCGATGGCATCAGCGCGTGAACAAGCTTGTATTTCTTGATCGCTTCGACTTTCTCACCGAGGTCGAAATAGGCATCGGCCAGCAAACGGGCAGCGACCACGTTGCCCGGATCGACCTGCAGCGCCGTGTTCAGAGCGTCGACGGCCTCGGCATTCTTGTGCTGCTCGCGAAGCACACGCCCGAGGCTGACCCATGCCGAGAGGTACGTGGCATGAACGCCGAGACCGGTACGAAGGACCTGCTCCGCTTCCGGGAGCTTGCCATTCCTGCGCAATTCCTCGGCGAGCGGAAAGAACAGTCTGCTCCTGGGATCAGTCTTGATCCGGAATTGAAGCTCTTCGATTTTGGCGCTGATACCGGGTTGAGCCATCTGCTGAACTTCGAATTCTGCTTAACAAACTGGAGCGGCGCAACCTCGGCCGCAGAAACGAACCGCCCCCGATGAAGGGGGCGGTTCGGTACATTTGGTTATGTTGGAGCTACTGCGACGATCCGACTAGTTGCAGAATCTTTGTTCCGGCGTTGGTATTGATGGTGACCGAACACGAGGCACTCGACGGCGCCGTCGTTCCGCTATAGCTGGCGATCACCGGCGCGAAATCGCACGTATTCAGCGTTTGAGGACTACTCGGCAGCACCACTGAAATCTGACCAGGCGCCGGAACCAGGGCGCACGTTGTGGTCACACTGTTCACGACCAGAGGTCCGGCTCCCGTATTCACGATCGACACCGTCTGCGCGGGTGGATTGGCGACGGTCGGCGGGGTGGCTGGCGGACCGACCGTCCCCGGCGTAATCGTTGCGCTGAACGGCGAGAAGCCGTTCGGAGAAAGGAACAGCGTCGGCGTCGCCGGCGGAACAACGGTCAACCCCTTGGTCAGCGTATCGGTGCACGTCGTCGTCAGGCTGAGGTAGGTCACATCGAAGGCGGTCGGTTGTTGCGCAATCGCTCCGGCGCTCGAACATGCCAGCGGGGTCAATACCAACGTGGATGGCACCTGGATGGTGAAGGTGGTTGTGCCGTTTCCATTGTCGACCTGAGCCGTGATGTTGGCGCCAATCCCTCCAATCGAGATGCGGGGGATGCCGACGGCGTTCGCCACGGTGACCTGGGCGTTGCCACCCAACTGAACGGGGCCAGCGGTCACGCCGACGATGGCGGGTTTGAGCACGCGATAGATCCAATCGACGGGACCGGTCGCGGAGTCGCCGTTGTCGACGTTCGTCACCACGACCGGACCATGGGAATCAGCGCAGGAACTTATGGCAATCCCATTGGAGATACCGGTGATCTCCGTCGCCGTCACCTTGATGACCGAAGCGGCGATGCCGTCGAGATAGACCGTTGTCGGCGCAACGAAGCCAGTGCCGTCGATCGTGAAGCGCGTGCCGCCGGTGAATGGACCCTGATCCGGTGTGATGGCCGTGATCTGTGCCTTGTTCACGTATCGGAAAGCGCCGGGCGCGACGACCGATTTGCCGGAGTTGACGTCGACGATCTTGATGTCCACCGGTCCGGTGACCACTCCGGAGCCGTTCGGGTTCGTATCGCGCGCGGTGGGCGACATCACGTCGATCGAGTGGAAAGTCACGCTGAGCACCTGCGCCTGCGCCGAACCGAAGAAGACCTGGAGCGGAGCCTCGAACGCATCGCCTGTGATGGTGACGCGCGTGCCGCCGTCGATCGGGCCCGAGGTCGGACTGAGCGCGCGGAAGACCGGCGTGAGCACCGGCGCGGTGTACGTGAATGCAGTCGCTTTTGTGACCCGCTGCTCGGTTGGAGCACCCGCTTCGACGATCACGGTGACGCTGACCACGAGTTGCTGGCTGACGCCGAGGTCGAAGGCTGGGCTGATCACGGTGATCGACGTCGGTGTGACGCTTGTGGAGAATGCCTCTTTGGCCGCCTGGCCGCTGCCCGGATCGAAGAGGACGCGCACCGGAGCGCGGAAGTTCGTGCCGCTGATGACGACGGACTGGTTTCCGGTCGGGAGACCCGTGGCCGGATTTACGCTGGAGATGGTCGGCGCCGTCGATGGGGGCACCGGGTTCGTGACGGGATCCTGAAAATTCAGGGTAATGCTCTTCGTCACGTTGTTGACCGTGGCGGTAACGACGACCGGCCCGGCCACCGATGAGGTCACGGTAGCCTTGGCGACACCTGCCGTGGTCGTCCTGATGATCGTGGTCGGGTTGTCGGCCGTATCCGTGAAGTTCGCACTGGGTGTCGGCGTCACGAACTCGACGGCCGTACCGTTTGGCACCGGCGCGTTGTTCTGCGTAACCGTGGCCGTGAGCGTCGACGTGGAGCTGGTGAAGGGCGCAGTGCTCGTTGCGGTGAGCGTGACGCTCGCACCAACCGGCGGCGGCGTTCCTGAACCGCTGCCCGTTCCGCCGCTCGTGCCGGTGACCGGAGGAGGCGCGGTCGGCGATTCGCCTTTGCAACCCGCGAAAAGCACCAATAACGCTGTAAGCGTCAGGAAGATGAATCGCTGTTTTGTCTGCTTCATGTCTACCCCCGTCAACTCCTCGTCACACCCACGCGGATCATCCGGCTCGGCAGCCGGTGCGGGAGGCTAGAAACAGCCACCGCAGTTGTAGCAGAAGTTAATTGGAAATGTGGCCGTGCCCTGAACACGATCGCCGGCCAGCGTCTGGCCAAAAACCGTCAGAATGATGTTCAGCTTCACGTAGCCGAGGCCTGTCTCCGCGTCCTTGCCGCCGTTCTGCGGCAGCAGTGCCGCGAATGGCGCCTGATTCAAGGCATTCGTCTCGAAGGCGATGAAATCGCTGAGAGCCTGATTCCCACCGGTAAAGCTGATCACCTGCGCGGTGGAGCGGACAAAGGCCGGCGGAACAAGCTTGCCGCCGTCGGTTCGCTGATAGCTGATCTGGTAACGATCGAGCTTCACGTCCAGGAGCTGGTTTGACACCGGATGCGTCGGATCGGTCTGGGGCTGCAGTGGTTGGATCCGAATATTCACGGTACCGAGCGACGTCGCGCATCCGAAGGCACCACCCTGCAGGTCGATCTGATTGATGATCTGCGTTCCCGCGACGACCAGCTCCACCGACCCCGACTCGCGCGCAACGGAGTTGCACGAAAGGATCGCCACGCTCGGCAGCGCAATCGCAACGATCAATGCGAGTTTCTTCATCCTCATACCACCCCTCCAACTCTTCTGGATCATCCGCTGCAAAAAGACGTTTTACAAGTTATTACGACGCCCTGACGATACGGGGCGTGATGAAGATCAACAACTCGTCATGTTCCGTGTTGTAGTTCCGCTGCTTGAACAATGCTCCCAGGATCGGAATCTGATAAACGAACGGAAGCCGTGTCTGGGAGTTGTTTTCCTTGACCTGATAGATGCCGGCGATGACGGACGTTCCGCCGTCGCGCACCATCAACTTGGTTTGGGCTCGCCGCGTTGATAGCGGCGTACCCGCGCCGTTCACGATGTTGAGACCGGTGGCCGGCTCGTTCTTCTGCACCTGGATGTCCATGATCACGGTGCCGGCCTCGGTGATCTGCGGCGTCACCTGCAGCCGCAGTGTGGCGTCGACGTACGCCACGGT
This sequence comes from Thermoanaerobaculia bacterium, assembly GCA_035569395.1. Classification (GTDB taxonomy): domain Bacteria; phylum Acidobacteriota; class Thermoanaerobaculia; order Gp7-AA8; family Gp7-AA8; genus JADGNZ01. The sequence goes on from DATMNC010000027.1 coordinate 44,467, forward strand.
CGTCGTCAAGTTGATGCGCGTCTGGTAAGGGATCTGGAAACCGCTCTGAATTTCCGCCTGTGTGTTGTCCTGTGTTGTCACGCGCGGCGCGGAGATGACGCGGACCAGACCCTCGGTCTCGGCAGCCAGCAACGCCAGATCCAGAGTGAAGGTTCCCAGGACGTTCTGGAGGGAGAAGGAAACGACCGGATTGCCTGCTCCGAACTCGAACGGACCACCGACCGTATCGACGCGGTTCGGGAAGACCAGACCGGTGCCGGTGCCGAGGGAGGGATCCATCGACCCCTTGAAACCCCAGTTGAATCCGTACTGCTGAATGAACAGCTTCGTGGTTTCGACGATGCGCGCCTCGATGACAACCTGGCGCGTCGGCACATCGACCGAGTCGATGAGGTTTCTCATCGTCTGCAGATAGCCGGGGATCTCGCTGATGATGAGCTGGTTCGTCCGCTGGTCGACGATGATCCGGGCGCGCGGCGAAGCCATCTCCTTCAGCAGAACCGCGACATCCGTGGCCCGGGCGTACGAGAGTTTGAAACCGACCGTGCTCAGAGGCACATTCAGCCTCTCCTGGTCGTTCAGACGGCGATTCGCTTCGGCCTCGTCCGACAGGCGGGCGGCCGATCCGACGCGCATGACGTTTCCCTCGAGCACGTATGCGAGTGAGTTCTGGCGCAGGATGACCTCGAGGGCCTGATCCCACGGCACGTCCACGAAATCGACCGTGACCGAGCCGGTGACCGACGGGTCGATGGCGATGTTCAGTCCGGTGAGCTCGTGGAACGTCCGAAGGACATCCTTGATGTCGGCATCTTTGAGATTGAGCGAAAGTGGCTCACCGGTGTAGACCTTCTCCCCGTTGTTGAGCGTCCGGCCTCCGGGGCCGGCCCCGGTGCCCGACAGCAACGTGCCGCCCGGCGCGCTGGTTGCCGGCTGCGGTGCCGGCGTCGCGGCCTGCGGATCCGAGAAGACGTTCTCGGGAGCAGGTTCGAGCGCGGGAGGCGATGACGAGTTAGCAGTGCTCGTCTTGCCACGCTTCTTCGAGGTCGGCGGAGTCTGGGTCTGCGGCGCGTTGATGACGGCCGTAACCGGTTTGCGCTCCTCAGGCATCTTCCAGGTGGAGCTCTCGGCGATCGCCGGCACCTGTGCCGGGATATCCGCGGCAATCGCCGTCTTCGTAGGAGCAACTCCGTTTACCGCCGGAGAGACGGCCGGGGTGGCCGCTACTCGCGGCTCTTCCTGCTTCGGCATCGGCGTGGAAGTCGGCGGCGGCGGCGTTGGCGCTGCCGCCATGGCCGGGGCCTCTCCGAACGTAATGCGAAGGGCATCGCCGGACTTCGTCACGTGATATCCGGTCTTCTCATCGATGTCGAGTACGACACGCGTTACCGCGTCGGGCGCGCCCTTGAACTGCGACACGCGGATTCGTTTCACCACCGGGTCGGAGACATTGATGACGTTCTTGACCAGCTTGTCGTTCACGCCGTTGAGATCGATGACCACACGGGACGGCTTCTCGAGCTTGAACGCGTTGTAAACAACGTCGCCGTCCGTGGCCAGACGGACTTCTATGGCCGCGCCGGCTCCACTGGTCTCAATCTTCTTCAGCGTTTTGGCCTTGTTCGCCGGCGGCAGCGACTCTGTCACCACGGTTGGTTCCAGAGCGGGTTTGCCGGCCTCGGCCATCGGCTCACTCTTGACAGGCTCCGGCAACGGCTCCGTTTTCACTTCGGCGGCCGCAACCGGCTCAATGTGCTGCGGTACGGCCGGCGCCGGAGCAGCATCCGCGGCGACTGCCGCCACGCCGGATGGCGGCAGATTGACGACGACGTTGTTTCCCTCGGCAGAGGCTTCGAGGGAGGCTGTCTGGGTCAGGTGCACGGAAACGCGCGTAAGGCGCGAGCCCATCTCGGTCACGTCATCGACGGAGACCGAACCAACGGATGCGGGAAGGGTGGTCGGGATCGCCAGCGATGCAGCCTTCGATGCGCCGGTAAGGTCGATTACGAAAAGGTCGGGCATCGGGCTGTAGGAGGTGTAAACCGGGCTGGATGTCGTGCGCAGGACGAGACGCGGCGCCGGAGAGGTCTCGAATTCGACCGCTGTAAGCGACATTCCGGCGGCAGCACCGGAAACAGCAGCCTCTGACGGAGCTTTGGCCGCAGCATTGCGCTTCCAGAATGATGCGTGCGCGCTGGTGACGCCCGCCAACAGCATGCCTGTGATCAGCAGGATCAGCTTGGCTCTTGTCTTACTTCTCACATTCACCATCTCACAGCCCTCCACACACATGGCCTGCACAACCCAGCACGCGAAAGCTACTTCCTCGGAACTTCGGAGGAGAGTTCCTTCACCACTTCACGGAATCGCTCGATCCGGGTGGGGTCGTTGACCTCCTGCCGGAACACGATCGAATTTCCGGTGATCCGAATGACTTCACCGTCGAGGACCTTGTCCCCAAGCTTCATGAGATACCCTTTGTTGTCGGGGCCATTGATCATGGCTACCAGCCCCTGCTGCCGTGTCTTCACCACTCCCTGGATCTTGATCTCGTCGATGAGGAACCCCGGCGGGCCGGGCGGACGCTGGCCCGGCAGCAGCTTCGGTGCGGGACCGATGAGCGACTGGAACGGATCGCGCCGCCCCTGCGGATCGTAGTGATAGGCGTCGGGAGCGCTCGGCTCCTCGAGGATCTCCTGAAGACTCTGCTGCATCGACTGTTCAGGATTCTGCGTCGCCGTCGTGGCCGTAGCCGTGGAAGCGGTCGATGTGGCCTGTGCCGCGGGGGCGGTACGCTTGCCGGGTGCCTGCGCGAAAAGCGTCGCCATCGCCGCGGCGACGATCAGTAGTGACAGCGCGAATCGGCTCACTCTCATTTCTTGGCGCCCTTCGCCGGCGTGGCTTCCGGCTCCTTCGGCTCGACATAGACGAACGTCTTGGCCACGAAATCCGCCGTAATCGTCCGGTCAGTCTGCTGCGGAAGAGCGGCGATCGAGATCTGCTCGACATTGATGATGCGCGTGAAGTTGCTCAGGTGATTGAAGAGCGTCGCCAGGTTGTGGTAGCGCCCGTCGACGGAGACCGAGATCGGCCACTCCGCGTACGGATCGCTCCCCTGCGCCGCGGCCAGTTTCGGGAAGGTCAGCTTGCGCAGGGTGAAGTTCCCGGCGTCGACGAGGGCTTTGATCTTCTTGATGATCTCCTCGGTGTTGCGCGTCGACGGAAGAATGCTGCGCAGCTTCTTCAGCTCGACTTTTAGGCGGTTTACTTCCTCGCGGAACTGGGGCAGCTTCCGCTGCGCGGTGCGGCCCTGTTCGATCTTCGTATCGAGATCCTTGAGCTGGGCATCGGCGGCGCGGATGTCATCGTCCGTCGGGTTGATGAACATGTAGAGAACTACACCAACGATGAGAATGGCCAGCACCAGCCCGATGATCAGGCCGAAGTACCAAGGTTTTCCTTCGAGCGAAAGCCCAGCCATTACCCCTCCTACTGCTTCGTTACCGTCGACGTCGCCGGCGGCACTGCCGCCGTCCCCGACGCCGGCGCGGTGCCGGTGGCAGTCCCCGTGGCTGCCGTACCGCCCGCTCCCGCATCACCCTTCGGCACATAGCTGAAGTGGAAGTTCATCGTGTATCCGTAGACCAGCGGCACCGCCGAAAGCTGCGTGACGTTGCCGAGATCCGGCTCTTCGAACATCGGATCGTTTTTGATGCTCTCGACGAAATTGGCGATCGCATTCGGGTTCAGTCCCCGGCCATCGATCGTCACCAGACCGCCGCTGACGGTCATCTTGTCGAGCCAGACCAGGTCCGGCAGATCCTGACTGATGCGATCCATCAGCCGGACCGGTCCCTTCTGGTTCTGCTTGAGCTGATTGATCAGGTCGATCCGTTTCTGCAGACTTTCCTTCTGCGTCTGGTACTCCGCCACCTCTTTGATGATTTGGTCCAGTTGCTTTGCTTCGACCTGTTCCCTGGCCACGGCTTCCTTGCGATCGGCCAGTTTCCGGTTCTCGATGAACCACCAACCGCCGGCGACCACGACGCCGAGGATCAGACCACCGGCAAGACAGACGTTGCTGAGATTGGTAGGGCCAGCGGCGGCAGCAGCCATGCCGGTAACTGCTCCGGTTCCCCGGACCGCCCTCCCCTCCCGCACTAAATTGATCTTAATCAAGCATCCCCCAGCTTCCGGATAGCCAGACCGACGGCGATGGCCATGCTTGGCCCGATCTCGGCCAGTTCCTCGGGGTTGAATTCTTTTTCATCTACCGCGATCTTCTGGAAAGGATCCATGATCGAGACCGGGATCCCGAACTTGTCGCGAAGGATGGCGTCGAGGTTCAGAACACCTGAGCCACCGCCAGCCAGGACGATCTCGTCGACACGGTCGGCTCCCGAGGTGGCGGTGAAGAAGTCGAGCGTCTTCCGCAACTCTCCGGCGAAGTCCTCGCTCACGGAGTTGAGGATGGGAATGACCTGCTGGATGCTGTAATCGCCTGTCTGGTGGCCCTTCTTCAGATCCTCGGCCTGCTCGAACGAGAGGCTCAGCTCGCGCTGGATGGCGTCCGTGTACTGGTTTCCGCCGAAGGTGATGTCGCGCCAGAAGAGTGAGGTGGGGCCAGAGAGGACATTCACGTTGGTCACCGAGGCCCCGACGTTCACCAGCGCCAGCACTTTGTTCTCATCGATGGCGTAGTTCATCTCGTACGCGTTCTGGAGAGCGAAGGCATCGACGTCGACGAGGACCGGAACCTTGCCGGTCTGGCTGATCACCGAGGTGTAGTCGTTGATCTTTTCCTTCTTCACGGCGACGAGGATGACGTCGATGTTGTCGCCGGAGCCGGGTGTGTTCAGCGGGACGTAGTCGAGGTTTACATCGTTGATATCAAAGGGGATGTACTGCTCGGCCTCCCACTGAATCGACTCGGCGAGCTCCTCCGGCGACATGGCCGGGAGGGTGATCTTCTTGATGATGACCGAGTGCCCGGAGAGAGAGGTGGCGTAGTTGGAATTCTTGATGTTTTTGCTGCTGTTGAGCCGCGAGATCGTTTCCACGACCAGCGACGAGTCCATGATCGACCCGTCGACGATCGCCTCAGGAGAAAGGTGCTCGATTCCGAGCTTCACAAGCTGGAACGCGCCGCCCTTCTTCTCCTTCAGCTCAACTAACTTTACGGCTGAAGAGCCGATATCGAGGCCGACTACATTTTTGCTCTTTGAGAAGAACACCGCTCACCCCGTCCATCACACCACTCACTTCTCGCTGGCTCCAGATGTGGAAAGTCGGTCGAAATTACAACGTTTAAAGGTGAGTGTCAACTCTACAGCATTTAGATTTATCAGACGATTACGCCAAGTTGGGCCGTTTTGGGGGGGCCCGGTTTGCGCCGGACACGCTCACCGGCTACAATCCCATCCCTTTCGCGTTATTTGAGGAGTCTATCGATGGCAAAGATGTGCGAAGTCTGCGGCAAGGCCCCCGTGTTCGGTAACCGGGTCAGCCACGCCCACAACGTTTCAAGCCGGCGCTGGCTGCCGAACCTGCAGCGCGTCCGCGTCATGGTCGGCTCGGCGGTGAAGCGGATGAACGTCTGCACCCGCTGCATCCGGACAGGCAAGATCGCAAAAGCCGCGCGGTAACTTCCGCGCGGCACCCCTTCCCTTTCAGAACGGCTCCCCCGATCGCTGGTTACCCGTCCGAGATGGCGGAGCCTCTGGACAACGACCCTTAATTGCCATAATAATCGCTCTAACGTCCGAGGTGGAACCGAGGCCGCCTTCGCCGTAGACATGACCACAACAAAACGTACGATCTCCGGTACTCGTGCCCGGGGAAAAGGCTCCGAGGAGCGCTTCCGCCTTCTCCTCGTCGAGGACGATGATCTCGTGGCCGCCGGACTAACCGCGATTCTCGAGCTCGAACGCTTCACCGTGCTCACGATCGATCGGGGACTTGCCGTCGTCGAAGCCATCAAGAGTTTCAAGCCGCACGTGGTGATCCTCGATCTGACCCTGCCTGACGTCGACGGAATCGAGGTGTTTCGCCGGCTGCGTAAACGCTGGCCGGATCTGCCGGTGGTGTTCTCCACCGGTTACGGCAGCAGCGCGGATCTGACGGCCGAGCTGAAGAGAGAACGGGTGGAACTGCTGCGTAAGCCGTATGAGATCAAAGAGTTGCTGGCAGCATTGCAGCGGATCACGGAGTAAACACGGTCTCGCGGTCTCGCGGTTACGGGGCTTCGCGGCAACGAAGTTCTGCAATCACGCAACCGCCAGGAACCTGGCTGTCAGTGGGGATGGAGACTGCGCAACCGCGAGACTGCGCAACCGCGAGACTGCGTAACCGCGAGACCGCGCCCGCTACGCCGTCCTGCCGCGCTCCCGAATCTGGAGATCGAGGCGGACATCGGTCAGCGTCGCGACGATGTCGGACATCGTCTGGGGGCGGTCGTAGAGATTCTTGCGCAGCGAGGTCATAACCAGATCGCGAAGCTTCCAGTGGACGAGTGCCGGGAGCGGGTCTGCCTCACGCTCGACGATCTGAGCCAGCGTGTCTATGACATCCGGACCTCGGAACGGGACGTGGCCTGACAGCATCTCGTACATGACCACGCCAAGGCTGTACACGTCGGAGCGGTTGTCGATGATCGGTTCACCGCGCACCTGCTCGGGCGAGAGGTAGTGAAGCGTCCCGACGAGCGAGCCGGCCCGGCGGAGCGGATCCGTGGCATCGCCGTCACCGCGGAGCGCGGAGACGCCGAAATCCAGGACCTTCACCAGTCCGTCCTTGCGGATGGCAATGTTCTCGGGCTTGACATCGCGATGGACGAGCCACGCTTCGTGGGCGGCGGCAAGCCCGGCGGCGGCGGCCGAAGCGATGTCGATCGCTTCCATGATCGTGAGCGGCCCGCGCTCGAGACGCTCGCGTAGCGTTTCGCCGTCGACGAGCTCCGCGGCGATGTACTGCACGTCATCCTGCCGGCCGAAGTCGTAGATCGTGACCACATTCGGGTGGTTGAGCAGCGATGCCCTCCGTGCCTCGCGCTCGAAGCGCCGCGATTGGCTGCTGTCGGCTTCGCGAACGTGGAGGACTTTCAGCGCCACTTTGCGGTGAAGCAGCGTATCTTCGGCCGAATACACCTCCGCCGACCCTCCCCCGCCGAGGTGATGCAGGACACGGTAACGGCCAATGCGCAGGATGTTCACAGCGACAGGAGGTCAAGATGTGCCTGCTAGACCCACCTCCGACGTGAGCTACATCACGCCAGGCCGGAATCGTTGCGTGCTACGCAAAATCCGCTGGCGTGTCATTCCTTGGGGCGCCCAACTTCAAACTCCTGTCGCTGCCAGCGTGGCGATGTTGATGGCGGTGTCGCACATCATGAAGAGCATGTTGTTGCCGATGCCTCCGAAGCAGAAGTTTGCGACGCCGCCGGCGAGAATCTCGCCGAGGATCCTGCCGGTGGCGTCGAAGACCTGCACGCCCGTGCCGGAGGAGCTGTAGACGCGCCCCTGGCTGTCGACCTTCAGGCCATCCGGAATGATCGGCGTGACGACAGCGAAGAGCCGCTCGTTGACGAGATGAGAGTTGTCGGCGACGTCGAAGACGCGGATGTGGTGCGGGAGATCGACGTAGTAGGTGTTCGGCCCCTCGATGGCGCCGGAGTCGTTCACGTAGAGGATCGACTCATCGGGCGAGAAGCAGAGGCCGTTCGGTTTCTTGAACGTATCGACCACCACGGTCACCGAATCGTCGGCCGGGGCGTAGCGGTAGACGAAATCGCCGATGAGCGGCTTCGGACGAAAACCCTGCAGCGATCCGTAGGCCGGGTCCGTAAACCAGATCGTGCCGTCGCTCTTCTCGACGATGTCGTTCGGTGAATTGAACGGTAGCCCGAACCAGTGATCGACCACCGTCTCGACCTTCTTCGTCTTCAGGTTCATGCGCGAGATACGGGCATCGGTCTCCAGCGACCCCTGCTCGCAGATCAGGAGCCTCCCTTCGCGATCGAGGGTCATCCCGTTGGCCATGTTCGCCTCGGCGACGAACGTGCTGACCTCGCCCGAAGCGACGTCCAGCCGCCCGATGGCCACGTTCTTGTCGCCGAACGCCGGGATGTTCGTCGTCACCGGCACGGTGGTGAAGTAGAGAGCATTCTCGTGACGAACGTATACCGGCCCCTCGTGGGCGTTCACGTTCGGCAGAGTCTCGTATCCAGGATCGGGTCCGAGAACGTCGAGGAAAGCCTCCGAATAGATGATGAAGTGTGGGTTGTCCTTCAGCCGCCGCGATCGAGTCATGCAATCACCTCTCTCTTGGGGAAGGAGAGTTCGCAAAAGGAGAAATCCCTACCCTTCGACCAACGTAAGGAGTGGCACCTTCGGTGTGATGCCGTCGCCGGACGAGCGTCCTTGCAGATGCCGCCAGAGCCACGGGAACATGTGGTGGCGCATCCAGGCGACCTCGGCTCCAAGCGTTTCTGTCCACCGAGGGGGTGGCGCATGCGGCAGCGGCTCTGACCACGATCTGTTCGCACCCGGCAACCCGAGGTGATCGGCAAGGGCATCGGCGATCCGCGCGTGTCCGGCGGTATTGGCGTGGAGGCGGTCGCCGGACCAGAGACGCGGATCGGAGGCCACCGGATGCGCGGCGAAGTCGCAGACGATCGTGCCGCTCCGCGCGGCGGCCTCGCGGATGATGTCGTTCATCCGCAACAACCGGCTGCGCACCATGCGCGCGAGCGGCATGATGTCGCCGAGGTCGGGAAGGGTGAAGGTGATCACGGTCGCGCCGGTACCGGCCAGTGCATCCTGCATCGCCTCGACGTCGTCGCGGAGCGCGTTAGGATCGAAGCGCGGCCGCAGAAGATCATTCGTTCCGGAGACGACAGCCACCAGGTCCGGCTGCATGGCTACCGCCGCGTCGAGCTGCTCGCGGCGGATCTGCCGCGTCGTCCTTCCGCGAATGGCAAGGTTGGCGTAGAGCACGCTCCCCTGCTCCGCGGCGAGCTTCTGCGCCAGACGGTCGGCCCATCCCCGATAGCCACCCTTCCCATCAGGATCGTCGAGTCCCTCGACCGTGCTGTCGCCGATGGCGACGTAACGCTGGAATGGCGACATTGAAGGATGTTAGTGCAGAAGGGGTCTCGCGGTTTCGCGGTCTCGGGGTCTCGCGGTTACTGGCTTTACAAACCTGGGAAACCCAGCAACCCTGAGACCGCGAAACCCCGCGACCCCGAAACCGCAACCCTCATCCCGTCGCATGCCGCACGTTGAACTTCCGTTCGACATGCACCACGCCTTCGATGTCGGCGATGGAGCGGATGACCCGCTCGAGGTGTTTGAGATCGGCGATTTCGAGAGTCAGCTCGGCGGTGGCCTTTCCATCCGCGGTGCGGCTGTCCATCTGGCGGATGTTGGTTTTCATGTTCGCCACGGTCGAGACGACGCGCGCCAGGATGCCCTGACGGTCCTCCATCACCACCTCCAGCTCGATCTGGAACTGCGCGTGACGCTGGTCGGCCCACTCGACTGTAATCTGGCGGTCGGCGTTGAACATCAGATTGCGGACGTTGGGGCAATTCAGACTGTGCACGCCCACCCCTTTGCCACGCGAGATGTAGCCGACGATCGGCTCTCCCGGCAGCGGCTTGCAGCAGCCGGCCAGGTAGGTCATCAGGTCGTCATAGCCACGCACCTTGATGGCCGGCGAACTGCCGGTGAAGGGAAAGATCCTGCGCACGGCGCGCGTGATGACGCCTTCATCGACGGCCGGCTGATCCTCTTTGGCGAAACGCTCGACGATCGAGCGCGAGGAGATCTTGCCGTAGCCGACGTCGGCATAAAGATCATCGAGCTTCGGCAGCCCATACTCGGCCAGGACGGCATCGAGCGCGTTCTCGGCGACGAGTTTGCGCCACTGCACGCGGTAGCGCCGGGCCTCTTTCTCGATCAGTTTGCGGCCGAGATCGATGGAGCGGTGTTTCTGCTCGGTATTGAGCCAGTGCCGGATCTTGTGGCGCGCCCGCGAGGTCACGACCATGTTGATCCACTCGCGTGAGGGCGACTGCGTCGGGGCCGTGAGCACGTCGATGATGTCGCCGTTCTTGAGAGTCGTCCGGAGCGGCATCAGTTTCCCGTTCACCCGCGCGCCGACGCAGTGGTGACCGACGTCGGTGTGGATGCGGTAGGCGAAATCGAGCGGCGTGGCGCCGCGTGGAAAGGCGAAGACGTCTCCTTTCGGGGTGAACGTATAGACCTCATCAGGATAGAGGTCGATCTTCAACGAGTGCATGAAGTCGCGCGGATCGGTGATCTCGTGCTGCCACTCCACGAGCTGCCGCAGCCAGAGGAAGTTGGTGTCGTCCGGTTGCGCGCCGACGCGCCCTTCCTTGTACTTCCAGTGCGCGGCGATCCCCTGCTCGGCGATCAGGTCCATCTCCCGCGTCCGGATCTGCACCTCGAACGGCTGCCCTTTCTCCGCCACTACCGTCGTGTGAAGCGACTGGTAGAAGTTGGGCTTGGGCATGGCGATGTAATCCTTGATCCGCCCGGGGACCGGGCGCCACATCTGATGAATGATGCCGAGGCAGGCGTAGGTGTCTTTGATGTTCGCGGTGACGATGCGGAAGGCGAGGTAGTCGTAGACCTGCCCGACGTCGATCTCCTGGCGCCGCAGCTTGGACCAGATGGAATACATCGACTTCACGCGGCCGAAGACGTCGCCGTTGAGGTCGTTCTCCTGAAGCTTGGCCGTCAGCGTTCCTTTGATGCGTTCGACGATCTCGCCGGATACGGCCAGCTTCTCGTTGACTGCGCGCTGCAACTCCTCGAACTCGCGCGGGTGCATGTGACGGAAGGCGAGGTCTTCGAGCTCGCTCTTGATGCGACCCATGCCGAGGCGGTTGGCGATCGGCGCATAGATCTCCATCGTCTCCTTGGCGATGGCCAGCCTCCGCTCCTCGGGGAGAAACTGGAGGGTGCGCATATTGTGGAGACGGTCGGCGAGCTTGACCAGGACGACGCGCAGGTCGCTCACCATCGCCAGGAGCATCTTGCGGAAGGTCTCGGCCTGCTGCTCTTCCCGCGAGACGTAGGCGTAACGGGAGATTTTCGTGACTCCATCGACCAGTTCGGCCACGTCGTCGCCGAAGATCTCCTGCAGCGTCTCTTTCGTCGTCAGCGTGTCTTCGAGCACGTCGTGAAGGAGCCCGACGGCGATCGAGGTTTCATCGAGCCGCATCTCGGTCAGGATGTAGGCGACGTTGAGGGGATGCACGAGATACGGCTCGCCCGAGCTGCGCACCTGTCCGCGATGCTCGCGCGCCGAGAAGACAAACGCGCGGTCGAGGAGCTCCTCATCGAAGTCGGGCTTGTAGCTTTCGACCTTGTCGAGGATGTCTTCGAAGCGGATCATTGACGGGATCGTATCGCGGTTGCGCGGTCTCGGGGTTGTGGGGTC
>DATMNC010000028.1:0-3122 GCA_035569395.1 Thermoanaerobaculia bacterium
ATTGAGAAAGCCCAGCGGGCGCTCGAACGAATCGTCAACGATGGCAGGAGGGCGGGCGAGGTCATCAAGAGAATCCGGACCATGATGAAGCGTCAAGCGCCGCGCAAGAGCTCGCTGGGCATCAACGATGTGATCCTGGACGTGATTGCGCTCGCGCACCACGAATTGCGTTGCAACGACGTCCTGCTCGAGACGCAGCTCTCGCAGAACCTGCCGCGGATTCAGGGGGACAGGGTTCAACTTCAGCAGGTGCTTCTCAACCTCATCGTCAACGCGATCGAGGCGATGAGCGGAATCGACGATCGAAGGCACGAATTGGTAATCGCATCCTCGCCGGAGGGCCCGGACGCCGTGCGGGTCGACGTGAGCGACTCGGGCACGGGTCTGTACCCGGAGCATGCAGATCACCTGTTCGAACCCTTCTATACGACGAAGAGTGAGGGGATCGGCATCGGATTGTCGATCAGCCGCTCCATCATCGAGGCGCATGGCGGGCGACTGTCGGCCGGGCCGAACTCGCCCTACGGGGCAGTGTTCCGGTTCTCTCTGCCGGTCAACGAATCCGTCGCATAGGCGCATGAGATTGGTTTACGATCAGGTACATGGGAATGGTTTGCGATGTCCGGAGGGCCTCATGACCGAGATGCCGCCCACCGTCTTTGTCGTCGAAGACGATCCATCGATGCGCGCGGCGGTAGAAGATCTCGTTCGCTCGATCCGGCTGCAGGTGCGAGCGTTCACCTCTCCTCAGGAGTTCCTGGAGAACAACGAGCCCGATGCCCCGGGCTGTATGGTGCTGGACGTCAGATTGCCGGGAATGAGCGGCTTGACCTTTCAGAAGGAGCTTAAGAAGGAGGGATTCACGCTTCCCGTCATCTTCATCACGGGCCATGGAGACATTCCGATGTGCGCGCGCGCCATGAAGGCCGGCGCGTTCGAGTTCCTCACAAAGCCGTTCCACCACCAGGAGTTGCTCGATGCGATACACGCGGCGATTGAGCGCGATCGGAGTTCGCGTCGAGAGACGGTGCTCATCACGGATCTGCGGAAGCGGCACGCCACCCTGACCGAGCGCGAGCGCCACATCATGACGCTCGTGGTGGTCGGGCGAGCAAACAAGCAGATCGCGGCGGACCTCAACTTGAGCGAGATCACCGTGAAGGTTCACCGCGGCCAAGTCATGCGAAAGATGGGAGCGCGGTCACTGCCGGAGCTCGTGCGTATGGCCGACCGGCTGGGCGCGCCCGCCGGAACGGCATAGACGACCCCCGCGCCCCGCGAACGACACCCCGCCTCGATTGATCGAGTGTCCTCTTGAACGAGGCTATCCAGCCCCGACTCTTGGCCGTGGCGAACTATACCGACGTACATCCCTCCCCAACGATCCCAGATCCATAGCCTCCTCGCGTGTGATTCTGCATACGTACATACAATGGTTCTATGCCGCGCCGGCGTGGTTTCCTATTTCCCACACAGTCAATTCCTCGTACAAGGAAAGGCGCGATGAAGACAATCACCAAGCACTACATTGATGGAGCCTTCGTTGAATCCCACGGGCGCGAGCTCATGGAGAGCATCAATCCAAGTAACGGCAAAGTGATCGGCCGTACACTGTTGGGCGACGAGGAGGATGCGCGACGAGCCATCGCCGCCGCGAAGCGCGCATTCGCAAGCTTCGCACGGACGACGAAGCAGGAGCGCGCGAGCGTCCTGCGCCGGTTGCACGAGGTAGTCGCGGCGCGCGTCGACGATCTCACGGCCGCCATGGTCGAGGAATATGGCGGCACGGTCCGCTTCTCCGCGCTGATTGTAAGGGCGGCTGCCGACTCATTCCTGCAGGCTGAGACGGCACTCCAGCAACTGCCGTTGGTTCGGGCCTGGAACAAAACGACGGTTTCGTTTGTGCCCGTCGGGGTTTCCGGCCTGATTACGCCCTGGAACGCGAATGCGCTGTTCGTCTGCATGAAACTCGCCTCGGCAGTTGCCGCCGGCTGCACGGTAGTCATCAAGCCAAGCGAGCTGAGCCCTCTGCAGACGCAGGTTTTGCTCGAGTGTCTGCACCAGGCCGGGCTCCCGCAAGGTGTTTATAACGTCGTCACCGGCCGCGGGAATGTCGTCGGAGCCGAACTCGTCCGCAATCCCGACGTGGCTAAGATCTCGTTCACGGGCTCGGCTGGCGTCGGCGAACAGATCATGCGCGACGGCGCGGCGACGATGAAGCGCGTCACGCTCGAGCTGGGCGGCAAGTCGCCCAACATACTGCTCGACGATGCTGATCTCAACATGGCGATCCCGAGGGCGCTCGGCATCGCGTTTGTAAACAGCGGCCAAGCGTGTGTGGCTGGGACGCGGCTGCTCGTGCCGAAAACCCGGCTCGAGGCAGTCAAGCGAGAGATCGTGGACACCATGCCCGCCTTTCCAGTCGGCGATCCGGCCGATCAGAAGACCGCCGTCGGACCTATGGTGACGCAGAAACAGTACGAACGGGTGCAATCCTATATCCGCAAAGGCATCGCAGAAGGCGCGGAAGTGCTCGTCGGCGGCGAGGGCCATCCTGCAGGTCTCGAGGCAGGTCACTTCGTGAAGCCGACGATATTTGTGAATGTGAGAAACGACATGACGATCGCGCGAGAGGAGATTTTTGGCCCCGTTCTATGTGTCATCACCTACGAAACAGAGGAAGAGGCCATCAGGATCGCCAATGACACGAGCTTCGGCCTCCACGGCTTCGTGAGCGGGACCGACGTTGAGCGCGCGCGCCGCGTGGCCTCTCAGATCCTCGCCGGCCGTGTAGCGATCAACGGCATGCTTGACGATCCGCAGGCGCCTTTCGGCGGATTCAAGCACTCAGGCGTTGGCCGCGAATTCGGTACGTTCGGGATTGAGGCGTTCCTCGAAACACGGGCCATCCTCGAGTGAGCAAGCACGTCGCCCTCTCCCCGACTGAAGCGGCGGATCGCCTCGCTATCCGGGAGCTCGTCGAGGCCTACGCACACTGCGCCGATCGTCGCGATTCGAAAGGCCAGATGTCTCTCTTTACCGCCGACACCCGCTTTGTGGTGTACATGGACGCCAAAGATCCGACACCCTCACAAGAGCTGCATTCGCGCGAGGCGCTCGCT
>DATMNC010000029.1:0-96837 GCA_035569395.1 Thermoanaerobaculia bacterium
GGGCTGATGCGCGGCGAGAGCTTGTGCCGGCCGAAGGTGCGGCCGAAGTAGTAGGCGCCGCTGTCGCCGAGCCAGACCACGAGCAGGAGGAAGAAGACCAGTTTCGGGCCATCGGCGAAGTCGTCGTGCAGACGGATCAGCGATCCGCCGAGCATGCCGACGTAAAGCGTGGCCAGGACGGCAATGGCGCTCGACGGCAGGGCTTGTTCGAGGTTTCCGCCCGAGACGACGTATGAGCCTGGGATCACCAGGAGCGTCACGAAGACGCCCATCTCCACCGAGATCGGCTCGAGGATGAAGGCGGCGATGATGAAGAGCATCACCACGATGCAGAGCGTGATGGGGAGGTGGTAGCCCTTGTGCCTGCCGAGGTCGAGGAATTCGTAGAGCGCGAGTGCGGCCACGAGGGCCATCGCGGCGTCGAAGACGTACGGGTTCGCCCAGCCGATCATCCAGATGGCCAGCGGTGCGGCGACGAGTGCAGTCAGCTCACGCTTCATGAGGTCAGAAGGCAGAAGGCAGAAGGCAGAAGTGAAGGTCTCCGGTCTTTCGAAACCCGAAGGCAGGCCGGAGAGCAGAGCCGAAGGCATCCAACCTTCTGCCTTCTGCCTTCTGCCTTCTGCTTTCAGCCTTGGTTTCCATCCGCCTCGATGAACATCTGCGCGTCGGATTCATCGACCCCGCCGTAGCGCCGGTCGCGCGATTGGAAGTCGATGATGGCTTCGAAGAGATGGCGCCGCCGGAAATCGGGCCAGAGAACTTTCGTAACGTGGATCTCCGCGTAGGCGATCTGCCAGAGCAGGAAGTTGGAGACGCGCAGCTCGCCGCTGGTGCGGATGAGGAGGTCGGGGTCGTCGATGTTGGCGGTGTAGAGATGATCGGCGAAGAACTGTTCGTCGATCAAAGCATCGCTCATCTCCCGCTCGCGCAGGACGGCCATGATGCGGTTGACGGTGTCGACGATCTCGGCGCGGCCGCCATAATTGAGGGCGATCTGGAAGAGCAGTCCGCTGTTCCTGGCCGTCTGGTCTTCCGCATACTTCAGTTCGCGCTGCACCGAGGGATCGAGCCCGTCGACGCGGCCGATGGCGGTGAAGCGGATGTTGTTGTCCATCAGCGTGGCCAGCTCTTTCCGCAGATACTCCTTGAGCAGCATCATGAGCGTGGCCACTTCGTACCGGGGGCGCTTCCAGTTCTCCACGGAGAAGGCATAGAGGGTCATCACGCCGAGCTCGAGGCGTGCCGCGGTCTCGACGATCTCGCGCACCGAGGCGATGCCGGCACGGTGTCCTTCCACGCGCGGCAGGTTGCGCGCGCGGGCCCAGCGGCCGTTTCCATCCATGATCACGGCGATATGCCGCGGCATCCTCTTGAAGTCGACACGGTCGAGGAGCGTTTCCTCGATCGAGCCCGGTTCAGCGAGTTTGCGGAGGTCGATCATCTGACGCGAGGGATGTTATCGCAGACTGCGCCGAAGGCGCGTTATGCGTCCAGGGATCCTCGGGCGCGTGCTGCGCGGTTCAGATCCGCCTTCGCCGAGAAGACGCCACTTCCAGGCGTGTCACCCGGGTATCGAGGTCAGAAGTGATCTGGCTGAACTTCGCATCGAGTTGATCGATTTTCTCGCCATTGCTCAGCACCCGTTCGATGACGAGGTCCAATTTGTATTGCTGCGCTTCGGCGAGAACCCCCATCTGCCGGCGCGTCTCGGCGTGGGCAGCCTCGTTTTTTAACTGCGCCGTTTCGAACATCTGTCGTGTTTCGGCGTGTGCGGCCGCGTTTTCGACTTGTGCTGCTTCGAACTTAGCCAGCGTTTCCGCCTGTGCGGTTTCGGCACGCCGTCGCGTTTCGGCGTGTGCGGCCGCGTTTTCCTCCCGAATCGCGTGCAGTACCTGCTTCAGATCGTCGTCCATCGCCGGATATCGTACCTCGGTCGATAATTCGTTAATACTCCACGTCCCACAACGTCAGCCCCTTCGCCGGCGCGGTCCATCGTGCGACGTTCCATAGCGACTCCGGCTCCAGCTTGCCGCGGCCGATCTCGATGAGAGAGCCGGCGATGCGGCGCACCATGTAGCGGAGGAAGCCGTCAGCGGTGACGGGGATGGTGATGGCGTTTCCGTCGCGCATGACGTCGATTGACATGATTCTCCGCTCCGTAGAGCTGACCTCGGGACCGGCGACGGTGAAGAGGGCGAAGTCATGATGCCCTGCCAGCCTCCGCGCGGCGGTTTGCATCCGGTTCACGTCGAGCGGTTGAGGGACGAAGGCGTGCGTCTCGGCGGCAAAGACGTCGGCGACCTCCGCGTTCCAGATCCGATAGACGTAGCTCTTCGACTTCGCCGCGAAGCGGCAGTGAAAATCGCCGGCGACAGTCTCGACGCCGGCGACACGGATGTCGTGGGGCAGGAGGTTGTTGAGCCCCTGGCGGAAGCCGCGCGGTTCGATGGTGAACGGGATGTCGGCATGTGCCCGTTGCGCGCGCGCGTGGACGCCGGCGTCAGTGCGTCCGGCTCCTTCGATGCGGATGGGACTGCCGAAAATCGTGGCCAGAGCGGCCTCGATGACGTTCTGAATCCCGGTGGCATTCGTCTGCGACTGCCATCCGGCGTAGCGCGTGCCGAGGTATTGGATGGTGAGGAGAACGCGCACGGGAACGGCTACTTCGTGCTTTCGAGGTTCGAGATCGTCGCCTCGGTGAGGTGCAGGTTTTCGTAGACGAGCGTCGCCTCCACGCGGACCGGCTTCGTCCTCGGCGCTGCCACCTGGCCGCCAAAGCCCGTGGTTATATCCGCGGCGTCTTCCCCGGCTACGGTGCATGCCGATCGGGGCAGAAGCATCGAAAGCTCATACTGACGCTTGTCGCCGGGAAGGTCTTTTGCGCTCTTGATTGTGAGCTCGAGAAAATCGGTCAACGAGGCGAAGGTGGCGTCGTTGGCCATGCCATTGGCTAACGGCTGAACGATCTGATGTTTCTTGACGAGATCGTTCTTCATCCGCGCGATGAGTGCGGGATCCTGCGGGACTTGTGGCGCCGGCGGATTCCCGACGAGAGAAGCGTAACGACAGAGCGCGGACTTGTCCGTTCTGTTTGCGAGCCGGAACGTTACGCGGGTGGCGTTGCCGGACTGTTCTGCTTTGACGTCGAGCCCTTCCGCTTTGAGCACGCCCTTATTGGGTTCGCTCGACTGCATCGAGGCTCCGGCGGCAATCAACATCGACGGGAGGCGCTCGATCACCGCTTGAGGAGTCAGGCTGGTCAGGACAAACGTCTCCGCCGACTTGCCGTCGGAGCGGTAGTTGGCCGCGCACTCGGGCTCCTCGGCGAAAAGGGCGGCGGCGATGAGACAGGCGGCGGCGGTGAGGGCGACTTGACGATAGGACATTGTCATCGGCAGAACCTGCCGCCGCGGCTTCCTAATCCACGCTTTACAATCGCACTCATGAAATTCTGGCTGATGAAATGCGAGCCGGCTGCATACACGATCGACAATCTCAAACGCGACGGTACGACCAGTTGGGAAGGAGTGCGCAACTACCAGGCGCGCAACTTCATGCGCGACGAGATGAAACGCGGAGACCGCG
This sequence comes from Thermoanaerobaculia bacterium, assembly GCA_035569395.1. Classification (GTDB taxonomy): domain Bacteria; phylum Acidobacteriota; class Thermoanaerobaculia; order Gp7-AA8; family Gp7-AA8; genus JADGNZ01. The sequence continues at coordinate 3,586 of DATMNC010000029.1, forward strand.
TGCTGTTCTACGCATCGAATGCCGACCCTTCCGGCGTCACCGGTGTGGCCGAGATCAGTCGCGAGGCCTATCCCGACCAGTTCGCGCGCAAGAAAGGGCACAAGTATTACGACGAGAAGGCCACCGCCGAGAATCCGATCTGGTACTTGGTCGACATCGGTTACGTCGAGACGTTTCCGCACATCGTGCCCCTCGACACGCTCAAGTCGGCGAAGGGTCTTGAGGAGATGGTGGTCACAAAGAAAGGCTCCCGCCTTTCGATCCAGCCGGTGACGAAGGGCGAGTTCGATATCGTCGTGAAACTGGGCCGCGGGAGGTGACCCTCTTCGAAGTCGTTTCCGGCGACATCACGAGGCTCGACGTCGACGCCATCGTCAACGCCGCAAACTCATCTCTCCTCGGCGGCGGAGGCGTCGACGGTGCCATCCACCGGGCGGCCGGCCCCGATCTGGTCGCCGCCTGCAGGCTCCTCGGCGGCTGCGCCACCGGCGATGCGAAGATCACCCCCGGCTTTCGTCTGCCTGCGAAGTACGTCATCCACACCGTCGGTCCCGTCTGGCGCGGCGGCGCGAGCGGGGAGCCGGAGCTTCTGGCGTCGTGCTACCGGCTCAGCCTCGAGCTGGCCATCAAGAACAACGTCCGCACGATCGCGTTTCCGGCCATCAGTTGCGGCGTGTACGGTTATCCCATCGATGCCGCCGCGGACATCGCCATCGGTGAGACGAAGCGCGTGCTGGCGGATGGCGATGATCTCGACCGCGTCCTCTTCGTGGCATTCGGCGGCGACGTCCGGAGTGCTCTGGAACGTTCTTTGCGCAAGGGATGAGAAATACGTAGGTCGGACTCTTCAGTCCGACCGGAGATTGGGAGATCCGTACTCGAGTCGCCGCCCGCCCAAGTACCGGTCGGACTGGAGAGTCCGACCTACGTCTTCTCTGAAGTGCTACCCTACATCCGTCATGCCCAAGTTTTTCTTCTACGCAGGCACCGGCTTCTGTCTTTTTGTTGCGCTTTGCGCGGCGGCCGGGCTGGTGTCGCAGGCGGAAGGGGGGCCTCTGGCGTTCGTGGCTGTGCATGGTGCGATCGTGTCGGCGCGGGGGGCGGCCGGGTGGGCGATCGTGGTCGCGCTCATCGCCGGGATTGCCACCTCCGCGATCCTGGTCCGGATGGCGGCGCTGCTGGCGGCGCGGAACGTCTTCGGCGCACTCTTCGCGCTGCTGTCGACGACGGCCGGCGTCGTTTCCCTCGCCTGGACGCTTCTGCTGCAAACGCGGATGCTGATGCTGGTCAGGACTGGTGCCGTTTACGGCGAGATCGCGCAACTTCACTTCGCCGCGTTGATGATGCTCGGCTGTTTCGTTTCGCTCACCTTCCTGGCGCTGCGTCCGTACTTTTCTGTGCAGGCCAGCCGCGTGCTCTCCGCGCTGGTCTTCTTCCCGTTTCCGCTCTACTGCCTGATCCTGACGCAGGAGCTCTTCGTCTCGACCCGGCTCTCGCCGTTGCCCTCGGCATCACCCGCCGCGCTCGTCTTCTTCGGTGTGGTTGCGGTGCTCTTCTTCGCCATCGCCGTGCATTGCATCCGGCACCGCCACATGTTCATCGAGACGACGAACCTCCGCGAGCTGCTCGACACCCGCGTCGACCGTTCGTCGCGTCCCATCGGCAGCGTGGCTTTCGACTCGTAGGGAAAGCCGTTCCTTGACCAGTATTACTGGGGTCTGGCCATGCCGCAGTAGGGTCAACGAGATCTACCAGCGGTAGAAAGATCGGGTTTCCCGGGGAAGTGCACAGACCTCGTTGCCAATTGCGGCAGCGGTGCCGCTAAACTTCGGGTGGCGCCCTGATGTCGTTCGCTCACCTCCACCTCCACACCGAATACTCCCTCCTCGACGGGGCCAGCCGGCCCGAAGAGCTGGCCAAGCGTGTGGCCAAGCTCGGCATGCCGGCCTGCGCCATCACCGACCACGGCAACATGTTCGGGGCAGTCGAGTTTTACAACGCCATGAAGCAGGAGAAGGTGAAGCCGATCATCGGCTGCGAGATGTATGTCGCCTACGGCTCACGCCACGACAAGGCAGGTGTCGAGGATGGCCAGGCCGACGCCGGGGCGAACAATCACCTCATCGTCCTGGCCGCGAACAACGAGGGGTACAAGAACCTCGTCAAGCTCGTCTCGGCCGGGTACACGGAAGGCTTCTATTACAAGCCCAGGATTGACAAGGAACTGCTGCGGGAGCACCGCGAAGGGCTGATCGTTCTCTCCTCCTGTTTGAAGGGCGAAGTCTCCCAGGCGCTCGCCGGCGGTAATCCGACGAAGGCCAGAGAGGCCGCTCTCCAGTACAAAGACATCCTCGGCGCGGACAACTTCTTCCTCGAGATCCAGGACCACGGCATCCCCGACCAGCAGAAGATCGTGCCGATGATGGCCAAGCTCGGCGAGGAGGTCGGCCTCCGCCTCGTTGCCACCAACGACTCGCATTACCTCTCCAAGGACGATGCCTTCGCGCACGAAGTCCTGCTCTGCATCGGCACCGGCAAGACGCTCGGCGACGAGAAGCGGATGAAGTTCTACAGCGACGATTTCTACGTCAAGAGTCCCGACGAGATGCGCCGAATTTTTAGCGGCTACGGCGAGGCGCTCGACAACACCGTGAAGATCGCCGAGCGGTGCAATGTCTCGCTGGCCGTCGAGGGCCATCACCTGCCGAATTTTCCGGTGCCGCCGGGAAAGGACCTGGCCGGCTACTTCGCCGAGGTGGCGCGGGCGGGGCTGGAACGGCGGCTCAAGGCCTTCGCGCCGCTCTTCGCGGCGAAGAAGAAAAAGCACGAGCCGCAGGAGTACCTCGACCGGCTGCAGACCGAGATCGACATCATCATGTCGATGGGATTTCCCGGCTACTTCCTGGTGGTCTGGGACTTCATCAAGTACGCCAGGGACAACGGCATCCCGGTCGGCCCCGGCCGCGGCTCGGGCGCGGGATCGCTGGTGGCCTATTCGATGGGAATTACCGACGTCGATCCGCTCGATTACGACCTTCTCTTCGAGCGCTTCCTGAATCCCGAGCGCATCTCGATGCCCGACATCGACATCGACTTCTGCATGAACCGGCGCGGCGAAGTGATCGAGTACGTCCGCCGCAAGTACGGCGCGGACAAGGTCGCGCAGATCATCACCTTCGGGACGATGGCGGCGAAGTCGGTCGTGCGCGACGTCGGCCGCGTGCTCGGCCTGCCCTACAGCCTCGTCGACAAGGTGGCCAAGACCATTCCGGCGGGGCCGGACGTCACGTTGCTGTCGGCGGCCAAGGACTCGCCGGCGCTGATCGACGCCATGAAGAACGACCATGAAGTCGAGCGGATGATCGAGATCGGCTCGAAGCTCGAAGGACTCTCGCGCCACGCCGGCATGCACGCAGCCGGTGTGGTGATCACGCCGGAGCCGGTCACGAACTACGTCCCGCTCTATCGCACCAACCGGGATGAAATCGTGACGCAGTACGACATGCGCATCGTCGAGAAGATGGGTCTTCTCAAGATGGACTTCCTCGGCCTGCGCACGCTGACGGTAATCGACGACGCCATCAAGTCGGCAAAGGCCGTGGAGGGCGTTTCGATCGACATCGAGAACCTGCCGCTCGACGATCCCGAGGTCTTCCGGCTGTTTCAGGAAGGGCGCACCAAGGGGGTGTTCCAGTTTGAATCGGGCGGGATGGTGGACATTCTGCGCAAGTCGCGGCCGACGCAGTTCGAGGATCTGGCCGCGCTCAACGCGCTCTACCGGCCGGGCGCGCTCGACGCCGGCATGGTCGATGTCTACGTCAAGGTCAAGACCGGCTCGCAAAAGCCGCGATACCTGGTGCCGCTGATGAAGGAGCTGCTCGAGGAAACCTACGGCGTCATCGTCTACCAGGAGCAGGTCATGCAGATCGCGCAGCGCGTTGCCGGCTACACGCTCGGGCAGGCCGATCTGCTACGAAAAGCGATGGGCAAGAAGGACGCCGCGGTCATGGCCGCCGAGCGCGGCAAGTTCGTCGACGGCGCCGCCGCGAACGGCTACGACAAGAAGAAGGCCAACGAGATCTTCGACTACATCGAGCCGTTCGCCCGCTACGGATTCAATAAGTCGCACTCGGTGGCTTACGCGCTGGTGGCGTACCAGACGGCGTGGCTCAAGGTGCACTACCCGAGGCACTTCATGGCCGCGCTCATGACCTCGGAAATGGATCGCACCGACTTCGTGGTGAAGTTCATCAACGAATCGTCGCAGATGGGCATCACCATTCTGCCGCCCGACATCAACGAATCGAACTACGCCTTCACGGTCGTCGGCCCGAACATCCGCTTCGGCCTCGGCGCGGTGAAGGGGGTCGGCGAAGGTGCCATCGAGTCGATCCTGGAGGCGCGGCAGAAGAAGGGGAGATATACCTCGCTCCTCGATTTCTGCGAAGCAGTCGACCTCCGCGCCTGCAACAAGAAGGTGATCGAGGCGCTGATCAAGTCGGGCTCGTTCGATTTCCTCGGCATCCCGCGCCGGGTGCTGTTCGAGACGCTGGAGAACACGGCCGACTCGGCGCAACGGGCCCGCGAGGAGAAAGAGCGCGGGCAGTCGTCCCTGTTCGGGGGAATGATGGCCACCGCCGCGCCGGTGGCCTCGCCGGCGAGGGCCGCGGCGCTCTATCAGGCCGCCGAATGGCCCGACGACGAGAAGCTCCGCTTCGAGAAGGAGACCCTCGGCTTTTACATCACCGGCCATCCGCTGAATCGGTACAACGACGAACTGCGCCTCTTCGCCAATGCCACGACCGACAGCCTTCATCAGCACATCGACGAAATCGTGAACATCGGCGGCATCGTCTCGCAGCTCAAGAAGTCGAAGATCAAGAAGGGACCGAACGAAGGGAAGCTGATGGCGAAGTTCATCCTCGACGATCAGCGCGGCTCCGTCGACGTTGTCGTCTTCTCGGACCTCTATGCGAAGTACACGAAGTGGCTCGAGAACGGAATCGCCGTACTGCTGACCGCCGCGGTGAAAGACACGGGCGGGATGCAGACCGGCCGGAGCGCCGCGCTGCAGTCAGCCGAGCAGCATGCGCAGCGCGAAGACGACGAGTACGCGCGTGTATCCGGGTACGACGTGAGTGAGGACGATGCCGGCGACGACCGCGATCCGAAAGAGATCGAGAAGGAGAAGTACGGGGATCGGAGCAACAACCTCGGTCTGTTCGCGGGGGTCGGAGCAGGAGTGGTCTCCGATGACGCCGCGTCCGACGAGGATCTCTCTCCGACCGCCGACCCCCTACTCCCGACCCCCGAGGACGAACCCTCATTCGCCTCTCACTCGGCTGCCTTCCACGAGGCTCCCATCACACCGGAGCTCAACGCCCTCGAGATCATTCCGCTGGAAGGGATCCGGGACAAGAAGGTGAAGGAGATTGCGCTGGAGGTGCCATACCCGCGGATGTCGGAGGAGACGGTGCGCCGGATCCGCGAGATCGTCGAAGAGCATCAGGGGGAGGTGCCGCTGACGGTTACGATCGTCGAGCTCCCGCAACTGCTCGCCGACAGCGCCAACCGCGGCGAGGTGCGCCTGAAGGTCAACCAGCACTTCCGCGTCCAGCCGGGCGCCGCGCTCAGCGCCAAGCTGCAAGCGGTCCACGCCACGGCCAAATACGTCTTCTGACGTTCCACTCATTTGACGGCTGTGCGATCCTTTCCCCGAAAGAGGAGGGCTCCTATGGCAGACGCAACGCAGTCCTACGCCACCCACCGCCGGTTCTTTCCGCTGTTTCACTTCATCGCCATTCCGCTGCTGGTCATCAATCTGATCATCCGCATCATTTACGCCTATCGTCACTGGGGCTCGCGGTTGCCGTTGTGGGAGATCGTCGTCGCCTTCGCGCTGATCTGTCTGACCCTCTCCGCGCGGCGGATGGTGCTCATGGTTCAGGATCGCCTGATCCGGCTCGAAGAGACTCTGCGTCTGCAACGATGCCTGCCCGACGATCTGCGCGGCCGGGTTGGGGAGCTCTCCAGCGGGCAACTGATCGCGCTCCGCTTCTGCGGCGACGAAGCCGAGCTGGCCGGGTTGACGCGCTCGGTGCTGGGCGGCCAACTGACAGGCCGCGATGAAATCAAGAAGAGCATCAAGACGTGGCGGCCGGACACGATGCGGGCGTAACGGCCCGCAAGGCCGATTCGAAGCCGGTGTCGTCGTCAGCGAGGATGGCGATCGCATCGATCGTTCGCGTCATCCCCGCCAGGCCGTGCGCTGTCTGCGGCGTGGCAAAGCGAATGAGGAGGCGAGGCTCGTCGAGCATCGCTACCTTCAGTACGCCCTTGCGCTTCCATTCGGCCTCGTGATGCAGCGACTCGATCGCGGCGATGGCGGTCAGCGGAATCGCCGCACGCCAGCGGAGACCGTAGCTCAACATGAGCGTGCCGCCCTCGATGCGCGTCGGCCGCAGGCGCAGCGCCTGGTAATCGCCGAGGAGCCAGAGGACGCCGTAAAGGTCGAGCGTGGTGACAATCCAGGCCGCCTTCACGCTCCACATCTGCACGACGAGATGCGCGCCGATTGACTCGACGCCGATCAGGAAGACGAAAACGCCGATTACGGCCGCCCATCCGCTGCGCTGGTGTACGGTGAAGCCGGCCGCTGCGCGTTTGCGCCAGCCGGAGAACGCGTAATAGAACACGGAGACTTCGAACGCGACCGCCCGTGCGGCGTACCCGCTCCCGAAGACTTCAGCGCACGCCCGTTCGATGCGATCGACAGGGTCGCCGCCTCCCTCGATGCGCCGGATGCGCGCCACGCGGCGGATGACCAGGGCAATCGTGACGAGGTCGAGCGGCGCGGCGACGTAGCGAAGCTGATCGACGAACGTATTCTGCGCCGCCGGTACGATCCGCGCCGCGACACCGACGCCGATGATGAAGAGCGGGATGAGTGTCACCGCCCCCGCCCGGCCGGTCCGTACGGCGAAGAGCCACCAGAGCAGCGGCAGCGAGATCGTCAGGTCGCAGGTGAATGCCCACGCCAGCACATCGGGGTGGGCGGCGAAGGTCTGTGTCCGGACGATGATCGCCGCGAACAACGCGAGCCCGCCTGCGCCGAGGAGCAACAGCGGGTAGGGATTCGGGCGCGCGGTAGTCATCCGCGCAATCTTACGTCCGTTCAGGCTTGCAAGCATTTCTTGGGATCGGCACCCTGGTTACTCGTCGCAAGTGGTTCAGGACTGTGAGAGAAATGCAACGAGCAGCGGTCGCCAGCCGGCGGTTCGCGCCGTCCGGCATCGAGCCGGGGCCGTCCGGCATCGAGCCGGGACCGTTCGGCATCAAGCCGGGACCGTTCGGCATCAAGCCGGTGCTGTCCGGCATTGAACCGGCACTGCCCGGCATCAGGACGGCACTGCCCAGCATTGAGACGGCACTGCCCGGCATCGAGACGGTACTGCCCGGCATCGAGACGGCACTGCCCGGCATTGAGACGGCACTGCCCGGCATTAGGACGGTATTGCCCGGTAATGAGACGGCATTGCCCGGCAATGAGACGGCATTGCCCGGTAATGAGACGGCATTGCCCGGTAATGAGACGGTACTACCCGGCATTAGGACGGCATTGCCCGGCATCGGGACGGCACTGCCCGGCATAGGAACGGCACTGCCCGGCATCGAGCCGACGGGGCTCCCAGGGCTCCGCTCACTTCAAATGCGTATCGAACCATCCCATCAGACGGCGCGCGATATCGCGCTGGTGCTCCTTTTTGGCGATGCGGTGTCCTTCGTCGGGATAGACGACGAGCTGCGTCTCCACGCCGGCGGTCTTGAGTGCGTGCCAGAACTCGAACGACTGCGGAGCGGGACACTCGCCGTCGCGCTCGCCGACCACAACCAGCGTCGGCGTCGTCACTTTCGTGATGAACGTGATCGGCGCGCTGCGGGCGTAGACGGCCGGATCGTCGTAAACGGACGCTCCGAAATACGGGATCATCCAGGCGTCGATGTCGTTCTCGCCGTAGTAGCTCTGCCAGTTGGCGATTCCGGCGCCGGCGACGGCTGCCTTGAAGCGCGTCGTCTGCGTCACCGTCCACATGGTCATATAGCCGCCGTAGCTCCAGCCCCAGATGCCGAGCCGGCTGGTATCGATCGGATTCGAAGCGGCGGCCGCGTCGATGCCGGTCATCACGTCGCGAAGATCGCCGTAGCCGAAATCCTTCACATTCGCGCGCGTGAAGGCCTCTCCCTGGCCATAACTGCCACGCGGATTCGGGAAGAAGACGAAGTAGCCGCGGCGCGAGAGAAGGGCGGCACGCGGATCGGGCCAGCGGGCCAGCGACGCCGCCGCCGGGCCGCCATGGATCCAGACCACCATCGGGTACTTGCGCCCCGCCTCCACCTGGGCGGGAGCGAGCAGCCAGCCCTGTACGTCGAACGCATCGCTCTTCCAGCGGATCGAGCGCGCCTCGCCCCACGCCGCCGAGGAGGAGCGGTTGGTCGTGGTGATCCTCTTCCATTCGCCGATCGGTCCTGCCCAGACCTCGGCCGCGTTGCGAAACCCGCTGCGGATGACCGCTGAGGTCACGCCGTCGCGCGCCAGTGAGGCCCCGATGACGCCATCCCCGGTGATGAATTCCTGGCCGCGCCAGAGCGTCTCGGCAGCGCCGCTGGCCGTATCGACGCGCACGAGTGCCGACTCGCCGGCGACATCCTCGCCGAATGTGATGCGATCGGGCGCCGTCCATGCGAGCGACGTCACCGACGCTTTGATCTCCGGCGTCACATTGCGCGCGGAGCCGCCCGCGGCGGGGATCACGAACAGATCGCCGCCGGTCGATCCCTCGTCGCTCATCAACCCTTCGATGAAGGCGATCGACTTCCCGTCCGGCGACCAGCGCGGCGCGGCCACTTGCAGTTGTGGCGTATAGATCGGATGCATCGTCGCGGCATCGACGTCGACGACGTGCAGTTTCGCGATCCAGTAATTGTTGTCGCCGGAGCCGGGGGCGGCCATCGTCACCAGTTGCCTGCTGTCGGGCGACCAGTCGAAGTGGTAGACGTACATATCGGCCGGCGTGACGATGCGCAGCTTCTTCGTGGCCACGTCGACCACGGCCACGCGCTGCTCGTCGATATGCTCTTCGATCGGGCCGACCGCGCGCGACATCGCCACGAGCGGGCCGGCGGCGCGCTTTGCATCCTCGATGAAGAGAAAGGCGATCGATTTTCCATCCGGCGACCAGCGCGGCTCGGCGAGGTAGCCGTGCACGTTCGTCACGCGGATCGGCGAGGCGCCGATGTGCGTCACGAAGATCTGCCGCTGCTCCTTGCCGCCGTCGCTGACGGTGGCCAGCGACGTCGAGTCCGGCGACCAGGCCAGGAAGTGATCATCGCCATCGCCGGGGAGGAGATGGATATCCCTGCCTGCCGTCGTCGCCGTCGTCACGCCGATTCCCTGCACCGACCAGGCGATGTATCTCCCGTCCGGCGAGATGGCCACGGCATTGAACGTTCGCGCGTTCTCGACGTCATCGAGAAACGCGTCATCGCGTTGCTGTGCATACGCGACGGAGGCGGCGCAGAGAAGGACGATAAAAGCGATTCGGCGCATGAGGGGCGCAAGGATAACGTGTGTCGGGGTTGCGAGGGTCTCGTTGCCGGGTTACGCGGTTTCGCGGTTACCGAGTTGTCAAATCGATATTCTCGACAATCGCGAGACCCCGCAACCGTGACGCCCGGCACCCATTTCCTCCGTCTTACGGCAGAATGAGCTCGAACGAAAGGAGCTGGTATGCGTGATCGCTCGTTCGCGATCGAATTCGACCGCGATGCGGTCGAAGAGTTCTGTCGGAAGTGGCGGATCAAAGAGTTCGCACTCTTTGGGTCTGTTCTGACCGATGAATTCAATCCCGACAGCGACGTCGATGTGCTGATCGCATTCGAGGAACCGAAGCCTGATCTCGGTCCGTGGGGCGGCGCATGGGAAACGATGCGTGAGGAGCTGCAGGCTCTTTTCGGGCGAAGGGTGGATCTGGTCGAGAAGAAACTCGTTCGGAATCCGTTCCGGCGTCACCACATCCTGACGACGCGCCGCGTGATCTATGCGGCCTGAAGATCGTGACGCGGCATCGTTCCTCGATGCTCTCGAAGCGGCGAAGCGCATCGTCACATACGTCGAGGGGATGTCGCTTGAGGATTACAGAGCCAGCGATCTCAAACGCGCAGCCGTTGAGCGGGAACTGACAGTAATCGGCGAAGCGCTCAACCGGCTGAGTCAGGCAGCACGGAACGAGAACCCGAACATTGCCATCCCGGCGATCGTCGGACTTCGGAACCGGATCATCCATGAGTACGAATGGATTGAGGACGACAGGATCTTTTCCATCGTCAAGGTGCAAGTACCCGAACTGATCGACCTGCTCGTCCGGCTGATCCCGCCAATACCTCCGGATCCCGAGCCAGAGGAATGATTCAACCCAGGTCGTTGCGCCGATCAGTGGTCCTGTCAGCCTCGGGGTGTCGAGTTGCCAGGACCGATAGCTTCGACAACCGACAACCGACAACCCCGACAACCGCGAGACCTCGTAACCGCGAGACCCCGCAACCGCGAACACCTACCTCCCCATCTCCGCCCGCATGAACACCTCGGCCTCATCCACCGGTAACGGGTGACAGAACAGGAAGCCCTGCATGTGATCGCAGGCGTTGAGCTTGAGGAACGACCACTGTTCCTCCGTCTCCACCCCCTCGGCCACGACGGCCAGCCGCAGCGTGTGGGCGAGGTTGATCACGTATGAAACGATCGCCGCGGCCGATTCGTCTGTCGTCACATCGTGCACGAAGGCGCGGTCGATTTTTACCGTGTCGATGGGGAACCGTTTGAGGTAGACCAGCGACGACTGGCCGGTGCCGAAGTCGTCGATGGCGATGCGAATGCCGATCTCCTTGAGCTCGCGCATGGCATTCATGGTCGTCTCGATGTTCTGCACGGCCACGGTCTCGGTAATCTCGAATTCGATACAGGTGGGGTCGCAGGAGTATTCGCGCATGATGCCGTCGACCACCCTGGCGAAACTGAGTTGCTGGAATTGCGGCGCGGAGATGTTGACCCCGACGCGGATCGCTGGCAATCCCGCGTGGCGCCAGCCGCGCATGTCGTTGCAGACGCGGCGCAGAACCCATTCGCCGATCGGGACGATGAGCCCGGTCTCCTCGGCCAGGCCGATGAAGTCGACCGGCGGGATCAGTCCACGCGTGGGATGGTTCCAGCGGACCAACGCTTCGAGCGAGACGATTTTCTTCCGGTTGCGGTCGAAGATCGGTTGGTAGTGAACGACCAGCTCATCGTGCTCGAGGGCGTGGTGCAGGCTCTGCTCGAGTGCCAGCCGCCGGCCGTAGCGCTCGTTCATGCTGGAAGTGAACATCTGCGCCTGATTGCGGCCCAGCTCCTTGGCGCGGTACATGGCGCTGTCGGCGGACTTGAGCAGCGTCTCGACCTCGTCACCGTCGCTGGGGAAGATGCTGATGCCGATCGAGGCGGTCACGAAAAGCTCGTGTCCTTCCACGCGGAACGGATGCGCCAGCGCCTGCAGGAGCTTTCTTGCCACGCCGGCGATGGCCTCGCTGCTCGATGTATCGATGAGCAGGATGGTGAACTCATCGCCGCCGAGCCGCGAGATCGTATCGGACGCGCGGACGCAACTCTGCAGCCGGGCCGCCACCTCCGACAGCAGTGCGTCGCCCAGCGAGTGGCCGAGGCTGTCGTTGACCAGCTTGAAGTGATCGAGATCGAGATACAGCACCGCCACGCCGCGGCGGTTGCGGCGCGCCTGCGCGATGGCGTAGATCACGCGGTCGCGGAAGAGCAGCCGGTTCGGCAGACCGGTGAGGGCGTCGTAGTAGGCCTGATACTCGAGCTGTTTTTCGGTTGCCTTCCGCTGCGTGACGTCGCGATAGTTGAGGACGATCGCGCCGACGCTCGGGTCAGACAGCATGTTCTGCGCGAACGCCTCCAGCCAGATCCACATCCCGTTCCTGTGGCGAAAGCGCAGCTCGCTCTGCGACTCCTGCGATACCCCGGAGGCGAGTGATCCCAGCATCTCGCGCATCGTCTCGCGCTCGCGTGGGTGGACATACGAAAGGAAGCTCGTGCCGAGCAGATCGTCTTCGTTGTAGCCGAGCAGGCGCTCGGTCGAGGCGCCGCTGTAATGGAAGGCCAGGTCGCTGCCCAGCAGGGCCACGCCGCTCCAGCTCTTCTCCACCAGCGCACGGAAGCGCTGCTCGCGTTTCTCGAGCTCCGCCTGGGAGCTCTTGCGCTCGGAGATGTCGCGCAGAAATGCCGTGAAGGTCTGATCGGTACCGCTTCCGACCGGCTCGACCGTCAGCTCGATCGGGAACTCCTCGCCGTCCGCCCGCCGCGCGGTCGTCTCGATACGTCGCTTTGACAGCGTGTTGTCGCGGATGGCGTCGAAGAGCTCAGCGATCTTCGGCGGCACCGGCTGGCCCACCACGTCTCGCGCCCGCAGGCCGAACGTGGCCTCGGCTTGCGGATTCCACTCGATGACGATGCCGGCGCGGTCGACGCTGAAGACCGCGTCAAGGGTCGAGGCGATGAGCTGCTTGAGCCGCGACTCCGACTTGCGCCGCGCCGCTTCCGTGCGCGAGCGCTCAACGGCTTCGCCGAGAAGACTGGCGGCCGACTTGAGGAACGCGATCTCGTAGTCGGCGAACGTCCGCTGCCGGCTGGAGTAGGCCAGGAGCACCCCGAAGATTCCCGAGGCCGAGGGGATGACCACGCCGGCACCGCCACGCACGCCGTGGTAGTTGCGGAGGTGCGAGCACTTGAAGCGCGTCTCGTTGTCGATGTCGTCGAATACGACCGGCGCCCCGGCGAGAGAAACGTACATCGCGATCGACTCGTTCTCTTCATCATCGTGAGCGCAACGAGCGAACGTCGCATTCGAGCCGATCGATGCCAGCAAGGTAACGCGTCCATGCACGATATCGAGAGCGCGCGCGTGATCGACTTCGAGCGTCATTTCCACCAGCGCGCAAGCCTGGCCGAGAAGCATGATCGGGTCGACGCCGGTGAGGGCTGCCTGCCCCAGTTCCGCGATCGCCACCTCCTGACGGTTGCGCGCCTCGATCTCCGCCCGGAGACGCTGCAACTCCCTCTCCGCGGCCGTGGCGTCGTCTCGGCCCCCGCCGACCAGTTGAAGCAGATGGGGAACATCGGGCATCGGAATCAGGCAATGTAACCTATCGAAGGAAGTTTTCGGGACCGCCAACCTTGAAAAATGGAACAGGGTGCCGCAAACTAAGGGTCGGTGGCGTTTCCATCGTCCGCCGGTTCGCTCCACTGAATAAAAATGATTGGACGCTTCTGCTTAGCTGCTATCATTCCACTTGTCCATTGCACTCCACCGCCGCCAGGTGCAGCGTCTGCTGACTCTGCCGGTTTAGCAACATCAGCCCGACTTCCGCCTTAAGGACGATCTACGATGAGCTCCTTGCGCAACGCACTTCGCTGCATCTTCTTCGCCCTCGTATTCACCGCTCCGCTCAGCGCGTATGCGGCGAATTACGACGTCAGGGTGTTCTTCGACACCGATTCCAACCGCGCCACCGGTTGCACGATCCCCACACCAAACGGTCCGGTAGCGGGTGTCGAGCAGGTGCTCACGACCTCAGTCACCGTTAACGGTGGGGTGGGCACGGTCACCGGAGTGACCCGGCAGCTCTGCGTCAACGGCCTGTTCTTTGGCGATCCGGTTCCGGTCAACGGCGGGTGGAATGTCGGGGTCTCGCCGACGGGAAACCTCTTCATCGAAACGCATGTCGGCGCGAACGTCATGACCATGACGAACATCGGGACGATGCGGCTGGCGTTCACGGTCACCTCGGGCGGCCTGACGGACGCGATGACCACCGACTTCGGCGATGACATCCTCTACCCGGTACGTCCAAGCCGCCGTCGCGCGGTTTCCACCGGTGCCTTGCGGACGATCCGTCTCGACGGTATCGACACCGATTGGGCCGGCGTGGACACTCTGGCAAGCGGCGATGCGGCCTCTCCGGCGCTCCGCTTCCTGGACGCTTCGGCATACGCCGACCTGTCAGATCTCTTTTTCAACTTCCGCATCCAGACCAATGTGAACGCTCCGACGGCGCTGGATGACTTCTACGCACTCGGGACGATCGGCGGCACGCTCAGCGTCAGCACGCTCGGCGTCCTGAACAACGACAGCGATCCGAACCACCTGTCGCTCACCGCGTTCGTCGTCGAGGGGCCGGAGCACGGCACCCTGACGCTGAACGCAAACGGCGGATTCACATACGCCCACGACGGTTCGCACTTCTTCGAAGACCATTTCCGCTACCGCGTCACGAACGGCACTCTCGAGTCGAATCTGGCCACGGTGACGATCAGCCTGCCGGGCTCCCACCCGTACACCTTCACCAGTGCCGATCACGTCACGTTCACAGCCGGCCAGCTCAACACCTTCCATGTGATTGTTACGGGCAATCCGACACCGGCTCTGACCGAGGATGGAGTACTGCCGTCCGGGATCACCTTTACCGACAACGGCGATGGCACCGGCACGTTGTCAGGTACGCCGGCGGCGGGCACGGTGGGAACCTACCCGATCGTTTTCCACGCCGAGAAGAACAAGCCGCACCAGACCGACCAGAACTTCACGCTGACGGTGGTCTGCTCGGCCATCACGGTCACGGTTCCGATCGTCCACATGGGCACGATCAATACGTTCTTCTCGCAGACGTTCACGCAGAGTGGCGGCGCCGCTCCGATCACATGGTCTGAGAGCGGTGCGCTGCCAGCCGGTATCACCTTCAACCCGTCCACCGGCGTTCTCAGCGGAACTCCGACTCAGGGAGGCACGTTCTCAATTGTCGTCACCGCCACCGACGCGAGCGGCTGCACCGGTTCCGCACCCTATACGCTGACCATCGTTTGTAACAGCATCACGGTCACCAACCCCAACACGACCTCCGGTACGGTGAACGTCGCTTTCAGCCAGACCTTCACGCAGGCGGGAGGAGTCGGCACGACGACCTTCTCGCTCGCCAGCGGTACGCTGCCGGCAGGGCTCACGCTCAACCCCTCGACCGGCGTTCTCTCCGGCACTCCGACGCAGAAGGGCTCGTTCCCGATCGTCGTCCGGGCCACCGACTCGCACGGCTGCGCCGGCGACGGTCCGACGTTCCCGCTGAACATCGGTTGCCAGGTCATCAGCGTGACCAATCCCGCCACCAACACCGGCACGGTGAACGTGGCCTTCAGTCAGACCTTCACCTCCGGCAACGGCATCGCACCGGTGGTGTTCTCGGTCAACAGCGGCACGCTGCCGGCCGGTATCACCCTCAACTCCTCGACTGGCGTCCTCTCCGGCACGCCGACGCAGACCGGCTCGTTCCCGATCACGATCAAGGCTACCGATGCAAACGGCTGCTTCGGCATCGGCGCAACCTACACGCTGACCATCAGCTGCCAGATCATCACCGTCAACAACCCGGGCACGAACAGCGGCACGGTCAACGTCGCCTTCAGCCAGACCTTCACCGCCGGCAATGCCATCGCACCGGTGACGTTCTCGATCAACAGCGGCTCGCTGCCGGCCGGTATCACCCTCAACCCCGCGACCGGCGTCCTCTCCGGCACGCCGACGCAGACCGGCTCGTTCCCGATCACGATCAAGGCCACCGACGCGAACGGCTGCTTCGGCATCGGCGCGACCTACACGCTGACCATCGGTTGCCAGGTCATCACCGTCAACAACCCGGGCACGAACAGCGGCACGGTCAACGCGGCGTTCAGCCAGACCTTCACCGCCGGCAACACCATCGGCGCGGTGACGTTCACGCTCAATAGCGGCACCCTGCCGACAGGCCTTTCGCTTTCGTCCGGCGGTGTCCTCTCCGGCACGCCGACGCAGACCGGCTCGTTCCCGATCACCGTCAAAGCCACCGACGCCAATGGCTGCACCGGCATCGGCGCGACCTACACGTTGACCATCAACTGTCAGGTCATCACCGTGACCAACCCGGCCACTACAACCGGCGTCGCGGGAACGCCCTTCAGCCAGACCTTCACGCAGACGGGAGGCTTCGGCGCGACGACGTTCTCGACGGCCTCGACGCTTCCGACCGGGTTGTCGCTTTCGTCCGGTGGCGTCCTCTCCGGCACGCCGACGCAGACGGGCACCTTCCCGATCGTGGTCACGGCCACGGATGCCAACGGCTGCACCGGCAGCGGTGCCACCTACACGCTGGTCATCGCCTGCCAGACCATCACGGTCACGAACCCGCTTACTACGACCGGAACAGCCGGTACGGCCTTCAGCCAGACCTTCACGCAGAGCGGCGCGATCGGCGCGTCGACCTTCACGATCAACAGCGGCTCGCTCCCGACAGGCCTCTCGCTTTCCGCGGGCGGCGTCCTTTCCGGCACTCCGACGCAGACCGGCTCGTTCCCGATCACCGTCAAGGTCACTGACGGCAATGGTTGCACCGGTATCGGCGCGACCTACACGCTCGTCATCGGCTGCCAGACCATCACGGTCACCAACCCGGCCACCACGACCGGCACTGCCGGAGCGGCCTTCAGCCAGACCTTCACACAGACCAGTGCCATCGGCGGGGCGACGTTCTCGCTCAACAGCGGCTCGCTTCCGGCCGGTCTCTCGCTTTCCGCCGCCGGCGTCCTCTCGGGCACGCCGACGGTAACCGGCTCGTTCCCGATCACCGTTAAGGTGACCGACGGCAACGGCTGCACCGGCGTCGGCTCGACCTACACGCTGGTCATCGGCTGCCAGACCATTACGGTCACCAACCCGGTTACGACCACCGGCACGATTCAGGTTGCCTTCAGCCAGACGTTTAGCCAGAGCGGCGCGATCGGCGGAGCGACCTTCTCGATCAACAGCGGCACGCTGCCGGCCGGTCTGACGCTCTCCTCGGCCGGCGTTCTCTCTGGGACGCCGACAGTAACGGGCTCGTTCCCGATCACTGTCAAGGTGACCGACGGCAATGGCTGCACCGGTGTCAGTGCGGGGTACAACCTGGTCATCAACTGCCAGACCATCACCGTAACCAACCCGGCCACCACCACCGGCACGGTGTCCGCTCCGTTCACGCAGACCTTTACGCAGAGCGGCGCCAACGGCACGGCCACGTTCACCACCGCCAGCACGCTGCCGGCCGGCCTCTCGCTGGCCACCGACGGCACCCTCTCGGGCACACCGACGCAGCCGGGCACGTTCCCGATCGTGGTTACGGTGACCGATTCGAACGGCTGCACCGGCACCGGCCCGACCTACACGCTCATCATCAGTTGCCAGACCATCACCGTGACCAATCCGGCCACCAGCAGCGGTCCGGCCGGCACACCGTTCAGCCAGACGTTCACCGAGATCGGCGGAATCGGTACGATCACGTGGAGCGAGTCCGGCGCGTTGCCGACCGGTCTGACGTTCCATACCGCCACCGGCATCCTCGACGGCACGCCAACGCAGGGCGGCACGTTCCCGATCACGGTCACCGCCACCGATTCGAACGGCTGCTTCGGCACGGGGGCGACGTACAACCTCACCATCATCTGCCCGACCATCACGGTCACCAACCCAGCCACCACGACCGGCACGGTCGGCGTGGCCTTCAGCCAGACCTTCACTCAATCGGGCGGCATCGGGACGATTACATTCAGCAAGAGCGGTGCGTTGCCGACAGGTTTGACGTTCCATACCGCTACGGGCGTCCTCGACGGCACGCCGACACAGGCCGGTTCGTTCCCGATCACGGTCACAGCAACCGATTCGAACGGCTGCACCGGTACCGGTCCGATCTATACGCTCGTCACAAGCTGCCCGACGATTACGGTCACTAATCCGGCCACGACCACAGGCACGGTCGGCGTGGCTTTCAGTCAGACCTTCACGCAATCGGGCGGTATCGGGACGATTACATTCAGCGAGACCGGCACGCTTCCGACAGGTTTGACATTCCATGCCGCTACGGGCGTGCTGGACGGGACACCATCGCAATTCGGTACGTTCCCGATCACTGTCAAAGCCACCGATTCGAGCGGTTGCTTCGGCACCGGTTCGACCTATAACCTCGTTATCTCCTGCCCGACCATCACCGTGACCAACCCGGCCACAACGACCGGCACCGTCGACACTCCCTTCAGTCAGACGTTCACGCAGACCGGCGCGTTCGGTACGGCCACGTTTACTACCTCCTCGACGCTCCCGCCCGGCCTGACACTCTCGACAGCAGGCGTGCTCTCCGGCACGCCGGGAGCTCCGGGCCTCTTCCCGATCGTCGTGGTGGTGACCGATACCGCCGGCTGCACCGGCACCAACTCGTCGACGCCATACAACTTGAACATCGGCTGCCAGACGATCACGGTCACTAAACCGGTTGTCACGACCGGGACGGTCGACACGCCGTTCAGCCAGACGTTCACGCAGAGCGGCGTCGGCACCCACACGCCGGCGACGTTCACGCTCGCCAGCGGCTCGCTGCCGTCGGGTCTCTCGCTCTCGGCCGCCGGTGTCCTCTCCGGCACCCCCGGCCAGCAGGGCCTCTTCCCGATCACAGTCAAAGCCACAGACGTGAACGGCTGCTTCGGCACCAGCACGACGTACAACCTGAACATCGCCTGCCAAACCATCACCGTCACGAACCCGGCCACGACCACCGGCACCGTAGCCGTCGCCTTCAGCCAGACCTTCACGCAGAGCGGCGTCGGTACACACACACCGGCCAACTTCAGCACTGCCTCGACCCTGCCGACTGGTTTCTCGCTCTCCACGGCCGGCGTTCTCTCGGGTACGACGAACCAGCACGGTACGTTCCCGATCGTGGTCACCGTGACCGACGCGAACGGTTGCACGGGAACCGGCGCGACCTACAACCTGGTCATCAACTGCCAGACCATCACCGTCACCAACCCGGGCGTGAACACCGGCACGGTCGGTACGCCGTTCAGCCAACAGTTCACGGAGACCGGTGCGCTCGGCGGATCGACCTTCTCGACCGCCAGCACGCTGCCGAACGGCCTCTCGCTCGATAGCGCCGGCCTGCTCTCCGGTACTCCGCTGCAGTCCGGCTCGTTCCCGATCGTCGTTACCGTCACCGACGGCAACGGTTGCACCGGCACCGGCGCGACCTACACCCTTACCATCGCTTGCAACGTCATCACGGTGACCAACCCGGGTGTTACCACCGGCACGGTCGACGCGGCCTTCAGCCAGACCTTCACGCAGAGCGGCGGCAACGGCACCATCACCTGGTCGAAGACGGGAGCGATTCCCGCCGGCATGACCTTCCACACCGCCACCGGTGTTCTCGACGGTACGCCGGGCGCGCCGGGCGGCTTCCCGATCACGGTCACCGCGACCGATTCGAATGGCTGCCAGGGCACAGGCGCAACGTACACGCTGGTCATCGCCTGCCAGACCATCACCGTCAACAACCCGGGCGTGACCACCGGCACGGTCGACGCACCGTTCAGCCAGACCTTCACACAGAGCGGCGTCGGCACGCACACGCCGGCAACGTTCGTCATCAACAGCGGATCGCTGCCGTCGGGTCTCTCGCTATCAACGGCGGGCGTTCTCTCCGGCACGCCGGGTCAGCCGGGCAGCTTCCCGATCACCGTCAAGGTCACCGATGCCAACGGCTGCACGGGCATCAGCGCCACCTACACGCTGGTCATCGCCTGCCAGACCATCACCGTGACCAACCCGCTCACGACCTCGGGGGTCTTCAACACGGCCTTCAGCCAAACCTTCACGCAGAGCGGCGTCGGCACGCATACGCCGGCGACGTTCACGATCAACAGCGGCACGCTGCCGACCGGCCTCTCGCTCTCCGCGGCGGGCGTCCTCTCCGGTACGCCGAGCCAGACCGGTACCTTCCCGATCACGGTCAAAGTGACCGATGCGAACGGCTGCACCGGCATCGGCCCGACCTACAACCTGGCCATCACCCCGAGCCTCGGCCCTGACACGTACAGCAATCTGGTCGACAACACCCAGGCGGTCGTCACCGGCGGCGCCACCGCCAGCCCGGGAACGCCGTTCGTCACTCTCACAGGCTCGGTTCTGGCGAATGATCTTCCTGCAGGTGGCGTCACCGTCAGCCCGACCGGCGCGTTCGCGACATCCGCGGGCGGCAGCGTGACCATCGCCTCCGACGGCACCTTTATCTATACGCCGAAGGCCAATCCCAGCGGTGCGGTCACTACGCTCGACACATTCACATACACCGGCAGTAGCAACACCGGCGGCACGGCCACACCGACGACAGCCACGGCCACGGTCACTCTGAATCTCGCCAACCGCGTCTGGTACGTGAAGAACAACGGCGGCGGAACCAACGGCCAGTCGCAGTCGCCATTCACCACGCTCGCCGCGGCAGCCGGGGCGTCGACGGCCAACGACATCATCTTCGTCTACAACGGCGACGGCACGAACAGCGGCCAGAACGCCGGCATCGCACTCAAGAACGGCCAGCAGCTCCTCGGCGAGGTGAACGGCCTGATCGTCAACGCCCAGACGCTCGTAGCGGTCGGCAGCAGGCCGACCATCGGCAACTCTGGTGGCGCTGGCGTTACCGTCGCAGCCAGCACCGCCAACGGTGACCGTACCGGCATCTTCATCAAAGGCCTTTCCATCGCCGGAACCACAAACGCTGTCGATATCAGCTCCGCCAACGCGCAGACGCTCACGGCGACGGTCGACAACGTCAACATCACCGCAGCCACCGCCAACAACGGCGTCAAGGTCGGTGCCGCCGGAACGCTGACCTCCACCGTGACCGTGCAGAACAGCACGATCAACAGTGCGGGGCAGAACGGCATCGACGCGCAGCAGACAACGGCCGGCAACCTGGTGCTCAATATCAACAACAACGCCATCGTAGCGACGGGAACAGGTATCAATGTCGTAGGCACAGGCAGCACCAGCACCACTATCACCAACTTCGCCAGCAACGCCATCAGCGGCAACACCGGCGGCAGCGGCATCACAATCACCACCGCGACCTTCGATGCCACGCCGGGTGGTGCCTTCCAGACGGTCTCCGGCGGCACGACGACCATTGGTAGCGCCGGCAACGGCGTCGGCGCTGCAGGCCTGGTCCTCACGAACGTCGCCGGTGATCTCAGTTTCACCAATCTGGCCATCGTCAGCAGCAACGGCGCGGGTCTTTCCGCCAGCGGCACGACTCCCTACACCGGTTCCGCCGGCTTCCAGATCGCAGTGGCCGCCGGCGCGAGCACGATCGACGCCACCAACGGTCCGGCGGCCGACCTGAATACGGTCACGGCGAACCTGCCGTGGAGCACCATCAAGAGCGCCAACAGCGTCTCGACGGGCGTGTCACTGGTCACCGTTCCCGGCACGTTCACGGCGGGCGCTGGCAGCTCGATCAGCAACGCTACCAGCACTGATTTCAATATCAGCGGCAGCAATGCCACGGTGACCTACGACGGTACGATCACCGACGCCTCTGGCCGCGCCGTGTCCATCGCCAGCACCACCGGCGGGACCAAGTCGTTCACCGGGGCGATCACCAATAACGGCGGCACCGGCATTTCGCTCACGAACAACACCGGTGCGACGATCAACTTCTCCGGCACGATTATTCTCTCCACCGGTGGCAGCGATGCCTTTACGGCAACCGGCGGCGGTACGGTGAGCGCGAGCGACACCAGCAGCACGATCACCACCACGACCGGTGCAGCGATCAACGTCGCCAACACCAACATTGGTGCCTCCAACCTGAAGTTCAAGTCGGTCACCGCCGGTACCGGTGCCAGCGGTCCGGCCAACGCCATCATCCTCAATACCACCGGCGCCTCGGGCGGGCTGATCATCTCCGGTACCGGCAGCGCCGGGAGCGGCGGCACGATTCAGAAGACGACCAGCAACTCCATCCAGCTCACCAGTACGAAGAACGTCGACCTGTCGTTCATGAACATTCAGAACAGTTCGGCGGGCGCGATCAGCGGCACGGGCGTGAACGGCTTCTCGCTCACCAGTTGCTCCATCACTGGAAACGTCGGCGGCATCAACGACGGCCAGACGGCCGCCGTCATCCTCACGGACACGACCAACGCAGTTTCCTTCGTGAGCGATACGGTCACCGGTACCACCGGCGTCAATGGCTTCAACGTCGAGCTCCATGCAAGTGCCGCATCGTCTGCAGCAATCACGACGCTCACCGTAACCGGAGGCTCGTACAGCAACAGTGCTCAGAACGGCGGGTTCCTGATCGACGCCAAGAACACATCGAAGGTCGGAGCGGCCTTCTTCAGCGGCGTGACGTTCAATAACAACTTCTCGAAGGGCCTGCAGATGGCCCAGAACGACAACTCCGTCCTGGGAGACAGCGCGACGGCTCCTCTTGCAGGTTGGGGTGGTCCGCCCAACGGTTCCATCACCGTTACCGGTTGCACGTTTGTCGGAAACAACGTCGCCGCGGAGCTCGACGGTGGGACCGGCGCCGCCGGTGCAGCCGGCAGCACCTACTACCGGTTCGTCAACAACGGCACCGCTCTCAATCCCATCGTCGGCATTCCGATCACAACACCAGGAACGGGCAGCAGCCACTGCCTTGTCTTCGCCAACGGTTCGGATAGTGGTGGCGGATCGTACAAGGCGTTCATCTCCGGCAACTTCCTCGGCAGCGCGACGCAGGTCGCGTCCGGAAAAGGCAACGGCATGCGCATCTTCATGCAGGGGCAGCAGTCCTCTACCGTCACGGTCGTGAACAACTCCGTGCTGAACTGCCCGATCGGCCGAGGAATCGAGGTCTCCGAGCTGGGCCGGCCGGGAGGGGGCTTCGGACAGACACAGCTCAACATCAAGCTCACAGGCAACACCGTCAATCCGATGGACTCGACCGGCTTCCCGCTCTACGCCATCTATGTCGGTGCCGACGCCCAGGGGACGGGAACGTCCGGCTCCAGCGTCGCCGCGGAGATTCACGGCAACACCGTGCCGACGCCGGCAAACGGCGCGTGCGACACGCAGTGCACCGGCACGCCGGCTACCGCCATGATTGCCTATGAGACGGTGTCTGGCGCGACGGGCACCCATACCGGAACGCTCTTCCAGACCGGTCCCGGTGGCTCGGTAAGTGCGGACATTGCCGCAACCAACACTGGTACCGCCGGAAAGAACTGCGCCTACGTCAACGGCGGCACTCTGACCCTCGTCGGAGTGGCGCCTCCCACGGTGAATTGATCCTTCGATTGTCTCGATGGCCCGGGAGCGACTATTTGTCGCTTCCGGGCCTGACGTCCACCGGTATTGCAAAGATGTTCTGGACACCAGTTCCAGAAAGGGCGAAGATTCCCAATCGGTCCCTCGTTCACGACAAAGACAATTAGGTTGCCCAGGTAGAGAGAGGAGCCTGCCGGTTTTCCGGCCAGCTCGGCGCACACATTCCCCGGTAAGTTCGGTCCGTCAATGAGCCCTTGGTTAATGCACGTCAGATTTCAAACGGAGGAACAATGGCAGAACCATTTCTAAGTGAGATCAGGATCATGAGTTTCGGCTTCCCGCCCAAAGGTTGGGCGACCTGCGACGGGCAGCTCCTGCCCATCAATCAGAATCAGGCGTTGTTCTCACTTCTCGGGACGACGTACGGCGGCGATGGCCGAGTCAACTTCGGGTTGCCCAACTTGCAGTCGAGGACGCCCATCCACATGGGCAGCGGACACACCCTCGGCGAGCGGGGAGGGGAGCAGGGACACACGCTTTCCATCTCCGAGATCCCGACCCACGTACACACTCTGAACGGCACGAGCGCGACCGGTGCGCAGCCCGTTCCGGTTGGTGCCTACTCCGGTGTGGCTGCCGAGCAGCCCTATCTGGCGCCCGACAACAACCTGGTGGCATTGAATGCTGCGTCCATCGCCACCATCGGCGGCAGTCAGGCTCACCTGAACATGCAGCCGTTTCTGGTGTTGAACTTCAGCATCGCGCTGCAGGGCATTTTCCCGAGTCAGACATAGAAAGGAGGACGAAGACATGGCACAACCTTACGTTGGAGAAATTCGCATGTTCGCCGGCAACTTCGCTCCCGCGGGATGGATGTTCTGCGAAGGACAGTTGCTCCCCATCTCCGAGTACGAGACGTTGTTCAACCTCATAGGCACGACCTACGGCGGCGACGGTCAGTCGACGTTCGCACTCCCCGATCTGCGTGGCCGGATACCTCTTCACTTCGGCAACGGGTTCACGCTGGCAGAGACGGGAGGAGTGGAGACCGTCACCCTCACCGTTTCGCAGATTCCGGCTCATAGCCATGCGTTGCTAGGCACCTCCAGCAACGCCACAGCCCCCTCGCCTGCCAGCGACGTCTATGCGCAGTCGTTGACGGTCTCGTTCTACAACTCGGGCACGCCTAACGCTGCCATGGCCGCCGGAACCGGCGGCTCCACCGGCGGCAGCCAGCCCCACAACAACTTCCAGCCGTATCTCTGCATCGACTTCATCATCTCGCTGTTCGGGATCTTCCCGAGCCAGACCTAGGGAGGAGAGAAAAACATGGATCCATTCGTAGCTGAAATCCGCATCTTCCCGTTCAACTTCGCCCCGAAAGGGTGGGCATTCTGCGATGGCCAGATTCTTCCACTTTCGCAGAACACCGCGCTTTTTTCTCTGCTCGGCACAACCTACGGCGGCGACGGCAAGTCGAACTTCGCCCTTCCTGACATGCAGGGAAACGCTCCTATGCACCCAGGACAGGGCCCCGGCCTCTCGTTGCACGACCTCGGTGAGACCGGTGGTTCCGAAACCGTGACTCTGCTCGAGTCCGAGATGCCAGGCCACTCCCATACCACCATGGCCTTCGCCGCGGTCGGCAATCGGACCACGCCCGCCGCGAACGCCATCTCGCGCGTGACCGGCTCGACGCCGTTCGTTGCCGGCAGCCCAACGCCGGCGCTGGTCCCGATGAGCGACAGTTCCATCGCCCCCGCCGGCGGCGATCAGCCCCACAACAACATGCAGCCGTACCTCACGCTCAACTTCTGCATCGCGTTGCAGGGCGTCTACCCGCCACGGACGTAACTCTCCTACCTGTCGTAGAAATCGAGAGCCGCGCGGACTTCCGCGCGGCTCTTTTTGCGTCAGATGACGCTTTTCCGTGACTTCCTTCGGGAACTCCGGTCGACAACTACGCCCGGCGTCGCTATCTTTCTGCTTGTCCGTTCCAAACAGTTTCAGCCAATCGTTCACGCCACAGGTTCGCAGAGCGTCTCTCCGCGGAGAGATGTCCAACAACAGGAGGGGTGTCGTCATGGGTCGATTCGGTCGCAAGCTGCTGCCCGTTTTCGTGGTCTCGTTGTTCGCCTTTGCGCTGCCCGCGCTTGCCAGCAACGTCACCGTCAATGGAACCACCAACTTCAGCTCCCTTGACGGCTCGGTTGACGATCAGGATCACGTCGTCAACGGCATCTTCACCGTGAACGGAGACCTGATCGTCAACGGCACGATCAACTGCAATGACGACAGCCCGGGGAACAGCGCGGCCTGCTCCATGCGCTTCAACGTCACCGGCAACGTCATCATGAACGCCGGCAGCGGGATGTTCGCCGAGAACCGCCATGGCAACGGAAACGGCGGCAACATCACCATCAACGCCGGCGGCAGCGTGACCCTTCATGGCCCGGCCTCGAACCTGTCGGGGGCGGTGATGTCGGGCGCGGCGTTTGGCTCGGCCAACGGTAACGGTGGCACGATCACGATCAACAGCGGCGGCGCCACCACGCTGGAAGCCGGCACCGTCATCAACTCCGGCAGCAAGGGAAGCGACGCCGGAAAGATCCTGCTCACGGCCGGTGGCAGCATGACCGTCTCCGGCCTGCTCGCCGCTGGTGCCAGCTCCACACTGCTGGCCACCCGCCAGACCGGTGACATTCTCGACGGCGGCGTGGCGCATCAGCACGGTGGTGAGATCCGCGTGCAATCGACATCGGTCTTCGAGCCGGCGATCACCATCACCTCCACCGCCACCATCGCCTCTCAAGGCAAGACCGAGGCTGCTGGACCGGTCACCATCGAAGGTTGTGGCGTCATCATCCGCGGACTGGTCGCCTCCATCGTGAACGATGACGCGGCCACCCGTGTGGCAATCCGGTCGGGTAAGGGCATCACCATCGACGCCACCGATCTCGGTATCAACTCCAGCGGGACACGCCTCGGACACCTGCGCGCCGATGCCACCAGCGGTGGTGCCGCCGCCAAGCGCCTCGACCTCTTCGCCGCCGAGGCTATTCAGATCACCGGTCCGGACCCGTCGCTCAGCACGCTGTACGCGGCATCGAGCGCTCCCGCCAACGACCACAAGGTCGAAGGTGGAAAGATCCGCGCCATTTCTCTGCGCGGAACGGTGACCGGCAGCGGCAGAGTCTTTCTGGCCGGTACGAATGAGGACAGCAATATCGGTGGGTCGATCGATATCTCCAGCCAGGGGACAGTCAATCTCGATCACGGCTATCTGGAAGCCGTCGGCGACTTCGGAAAGATGAAGAAGGATGCCGCGGGTGGCCACATCACGGCCCGCTCGTACTCCGGCAACGTGTCGTGGACCCTCGGGCTGGGCGACGTCCGTCCGGTCGGTGCTGATGCCTCGGGCGTAGCGAGCCAGGGAACGATCGCGCTCACCGCCTGCGGAACCGTCACCATCTCCGGCACGACCTTCCCGACCAACGGCCCGGCTGTCGGCGTCTTCCCGACCATCACCACCGGTTCGTGCTCGCCTTCCGCTCCGTCGCTGCCTGCCGGTGAGCCGGTTCTCCCGGTCTGCTGCAACGTCATCACCGTCACCAATCCCGCTGTGACCAGCGGCCCGGCCGGCGTGCCTTTCAGCCAGACCTTCACCCAGACCGGCGCGATCGGTACAGCCACATTCACCCTGGCCACCGGCACGCTGCCCACCGGCCTCACGCTGGCAACGAACGGAACGCTCTCCGGTACGCCGACGGTCACGGGCAGCTTCCCAATCACGGTCATGGTCACCGACTCGCAGGGTTGCACGGGCGTCGGTCCGACGTATCCTCTGCAGATCGTCTGTCCGACGATCACGGTCACGAATCCCGCGGTAAACAGCGGCGTGGCCTCGTCGCCGTTCAGTCAGACCTTCACGCAGAGCGGCGGGGTAGGGACGACGACGTTCTCGCTGGCCAGCGGCGCGCTGCCGGCGGGGTTGACGCTCGCATCCAACGGTGTCCTCTCCGGCACGCCGACACAAACCGGATCCTTCCCGATCACGGTCAAAGCGACCGACGCGAACGGCTGCACCGGCACCGGTCCGACGTACACGCTGACGATCACCTGCCAAACCATCACGGTCACGAATCCGGCTGTGAACAGCGGAGTCGCAGGCGCGCCGTTCAGCCAGACCTTCACCCAGAGCGGCGGCATCGGTACGACCACGTTCTCGCTGGCCAGCGGCACACTGCCGGCCGGTCTCACGCTGGCCGCGAACGGAACGCTGTCGGGATCGCCCACGCAGACCGGTACGTTCGCCATCACAGTCAAGGCCACGGATGCGAACGGTTGCACCGGCACAGGCCCCACCTACACGCTGACGATCACCTGCCAGACCATCACGGTCACCAATCCGGCCGTGAACAGCGGCGTGGCCGGCGCGCCGTTCAGCCAGACCTTCACCCAGAGCGGCGGCATCGGCACGACCACGTTCTCGCTGGCCAGCGGCACTCTGCCTGCCGGCCTCACGCTGGCCGCGAACGGAACGCTTTCCGGTACGCCAACGCAGACCGGCACGTTCCCCATCACCGTCAAGGCGACGGATTCGAACGGCTGCAACGGCACCGGCGCGACCTACACGCTGACGATCGCCTGCCAGACCATCACGGTCACGAATCCGGCCGTGAATACGGGCGTGGCCGGCAGCCCCTTCAGCCAGACGTTCACGCAGAGCGGTGGCATCGGCACGACGACCTTCTCGCTGGCCAGCGGCACGCTCCCCTCGGGTCTTACCCTCGCCGCGAACGGGACGCTATCGGGCACGCCGATGGTTACCGGCACCTTCCCGATCACCGTCACCGTCACGGACGCGAACGGCTGCACGGGAACCGGCCCGACCTACAACCTGGTCATCAACTGTCAGACCATCACCGTCACGGCTCCGGCCGTGAACAGCGGTGTGGCGGGTAGTCCGTTCAGTCAGACCTTCACCCAGAGCGGCGCCATCGGTTCGGCGACCTTCTCACTCGCCGCCGGAACCCTGCCGTCCGGCATCACCCTCGCGATCAACGGCGGGCTCTCCGGTACGCCGATGCAGACCGGCACCTTCCCGATCACCGTCAAGGTGACCGACGCGAACGGCTGCACCGGGACGACGAATTACACGCTGACCATCGCCTGCCAGGTCATCACCGTCACCAATCCCGCGGTGAATAGCGGTGTGGCGGGCTCGCCGTTCAGCCAGACCTTCACGCAGAGCGGCGCCATCGGCACGGCCACGTTCTCGCTTGCCGGCGGTTCACTCCCCACCGGTCTGAGCCTGTCGGCCTCCGGGGCCCTCTCCGGCACGCCGACGCAGACCGGTTCGTTCCCGATCACCGTTGCCGTGACTGATGCGAACGGCTGCAGCGGTGTCGGACCGACCTACAACCTGACCATCGCCTGCCAGACCATCACCGTCACCAATCCGTCGACGAACATCGGCATCGCCGGACAGGCCTTCAGCCAATCGTTCACGCAGAGCGGTGGCATCGGTACGACGACCTTCACGCTGGCCAGCGGCACGCTGCCGTCCGGTCTGAGTCTCGCCGCGAACGGTACGCTGTCGGGCATCCCGCTGCAGACGGGCACCTTCCCGATCACGGTCACTGTGACCGATGCGAACGGTTGCACCGGGACGAGCGCGACCTACAACCTGACCATCAACTGCCAGACCATCACCGTCACGCATCCGGCCAACATGTCCGGAACCGTCGGCGTGGCCTTCAGCGAGCAGTACACCCAGAGCGGTGGTATCGGCACCGTCGTCTTCTCAACCGTCAGCACGCTGCCGACCGGCATGACCCTGGCCGCCGACGGCACGCTCTCCGGCACCCCGACCCAGAGCGGCTCCTTCCCGATCACCGTCACGGCCACCGACTCCAACGGCTGCACCGGCTCGGATACCTTCACCCTCACCATCGGCTGCCAGACCATCACGGTCACCAACCCAGCCGTATCGACCGGTACCGCCGGAGCACCGTTCAGCCAGACCTTCACGCAGAGCGGCGCCAACGGCACGGCCACCTTCTCGCTGGCCAGCGGTACGCTCCCGGCAGGACTGAGCCTCTCAGCCTCGGGAGTCCTCTCCGGCACCCCGACCCAGACCGGCTCCTTCCCGATTACCGTCAAGGTCACCGACTCCAACGGCTGCACCGGAACAGGACCGACCTATACGCTGGTCATCGCCTGCCAGACCATTACCGTCACGAATCCGGCCACCACCACCGGGACGGTCGGAACCGCGTTCAGTCAGGCGTTTGCACAGAGTGGCGGGATCGGGGCGGTTACCTTCAGCACCTCCAGCACGCTCCCGACCGGCTTGAGCCTCTCGGCCTCAGGCGTGCTCTCCGGCACTCCGACGCAGCCCGGCACATTCCCGATCACGGTTACGGTCACCGACTCCAACGGCTGCACCGGCACCGGACCGACCTACACGCTGGTCATCGTCTGCCAGACCATCACCGTCACCAACCCGGCCACCACGACCGGTACCGTGGACGCGCCGTTCAGCGCCACCTTCACCCAGAGCGGCGCTATCGGCACGGCCACCTTCACGATCGCCAGCGGCTCGCTGCCGGCGGGCCTGACGCTCTCCTCGAGTGGCGTTCTCTCCGGCACGCCGCAGGCGCCGGGCAGCTTCTCGATCACGGTAAAGGTCACTGACTCCAACGGCTGCACCGGAACAGGACCGACCTACACGCTGGTCGTCGCCTGCCAGACCATCACAGTCACGAACCCGAGCTCGAACAGCGGAACGTTCGGCGCGCCGCTGAGCGGCAGCTTCACCTTCACCCAGACCGGCGTCGGGACGCACACCCCGGCCGTCTTCTCCATCAACAGCGGCTCGCTGCCGACGGGTGTCTCGCTCTCGTCGGGCGGCGTTCTCTCCGGCACTCCTACGCAGACAGGCGTCTTCTCGGTTACGGTCAAGGTGACGGACGCCAACGGCTGCACCGGGATCGGCAGCACCTACACGCTCACGATTGCTCCGAATCTGACCACCAAGTCGTACGTCGACGTCGGCAACACGCAACTCGATGGCGGACTCCCCGCGCCGGCTACACCGACGGTTCTTTCGGTTGCGGTCTCGAGCGGTGATTCTTCCGACGCCCCGATCACCTACGCCGTGTCCGTCCCGCCCTTCAACGGCACGCTGACCACCTTCAACCCGAACGGAACCTTCCTCTACACGCCGAATGTCGGCAATACCTCCTCCGACTCGTTTACCTACACCGGCACTTCGAACGGCATCACCGTGACGCGGTCCGCCACCATCACCTTCACCGGCAGGGTCTGGTACGTCGACAACGCCACCGTCTCCGGCACGAACGACGGCCGCTCGAACACGCCGTTCAAGACGATGACCGCGGTCGGCGCGGCAGCCACGGCGTCGGGCGACTTCATCTACGTATCGAAGGGCTCCGGTCTGACCACCGGCGCGTACACGATGCTGACGAGCCAGCAGCTCATCGGCGCCGGCGCGACGCTCACAGTGGGCGGTGTGCTGACAGTACCGGGAGCCGGGGCTAACACGCCGACGCTGAGCGGTACGCTCACGCTGGCCACGAACGTCACGGTCAACGGGATCGACATGAGCACGGGTGGGGCGAACTCCATCACCGGCACCAGCGTATCGGGTATCAACGTGACGGCACGCAACGTGACCACAACCACCGGTACGCCCGTGACCATTCTCAATGGTGCCGGCACGATGACCTTCACGCAGATCAACGCCGGCACCTCGGCGGCCGGACCCTTGAACGCCATTTCACTCACCAACTACGTGGGCGGTTTCACCGTGACCGGTGACGGCAGCAACGCCTCCAACGGTTCGGGTGGCACGATCCAGAAGACGACCGGCAACGCGGTGAACCTCAGCAACATCACTGGGGCCGGAGTCAGCCTGTCATCGATGATCATCAAGACCAGCGCGCATGACGGCATCCACGGGACTGTCCTGAACAACTTCGCCTTGCTCGGTTGTCAGGTCCTGAACAACGGCACGACGCTTGTGGACAATGGCGTTCATCTGGTGGATGTCAGCGGTGCCGCCACGTTCACAAACGACACGGTGACCGGCTCCTTCCTGAACAACGTATGGCTCGATGCTTCAGTCAGTTCGACGGCTGTGATGACATCGCTGACGGTCACGAACGGCACATACAGCAGCAGCGCGAATGACGATGGATTCCTCGTCTCACTGAAAAATGCGGCATCCATCAACACCGCAACCTTCACCGGCGCGACCTTCTCGAACAACTTTGCGAAGGGACTTCAGCTCCAGCAGAATGACAACTCCGTTCTCGGCAATGGCGTAGGCGCACCGACGACCGGAACGATCACCGTTACCGGCTGCACCTTCACGAACAACAACGTCGGGGCCAGCTTTGAGGGTGGTGGCGGTACGAACGGTACCGGCAGCGTCTACTTCAGGTTTGTCAACAACACCAACATCCTCGGCAGCCAGAGTGATGCGGTCAACTTCGCCAATGGTTCCGACAGCGGCGGAGGCACGTTCAAGGCATTCGTCTCCGGAAACGTGATTGGAAATGCCGGCGTAGCAAACTCCGGCTCGGCATTCGGCAATGGCATGCGTTTCTTCCTTCAGGGTCAACAAACTGCCACGGTAACGATCGTCAACAACACCATCCGTCAGATTCCGTTCGGCCGAGGGATCGACGTCGAGGAGCTGGGACGCCCGGGGCCGGCTCATGGTCAGACGCGTCTCGATGTCAAGATCACCGGCAATGACGTCAACCCGCAGGACACCACCGGCTTCCCGCTCTATGCGATCTACGTCTCCTCGGACGCGCAGGGCACGGGAACTTCAGGCTCGAACGTCAACGCCGAGATCCACGGCAATACGGTTCCTGCATCACCCGATGCTTGCGATACCTTGTGCGGACCGGGAACGGGAATGATCGTTTACGAGAAGGCGGCGGGAGCGACCGGTACACAGGTGGCGACGTTGTTCAATGCCTTCGGTGGCGCGACCGTCAACGCGGAGATCGCCAACAACAACACTGGCACCGCGGGCAAGACTTGCACCCAGGGCTCCGTCACACTTACGGCGACTCCGCCCAACACCGTGAACTAACGCTGGCAGAAAAGGAACGACGATGGATACGAACGACGACATCCGCGACTACGTCACGACCAACGACCAGGACCGCCTGCTCCTTCACCGGCGCGAATTCATGATTCTCAGCTCGGTGGCCGTCGCCGGTGCGGCGGCCTCCGGGCTGCCGCAGCAGGTCATGCGCGCCGTGGCCGGCTCCGATCCGATCAGCCTCCCGATCGTCTCGCTCGGGTACTGGGACGGTTCCTTCGAAAAGGCCAGAGTCGGGACCGCGTCCTCCGACTCTCTGCACCGCCTTGCCGCCGCTTCCTCACCCCGTGCCGGAGATCGCGCGCTCAACGGCTCCGCCCGTGTCAGCGTCAACGGTTTCTGGCGGGCGGAGCAGCATCGCCGGAAGCCGGTCTCCGTGGCGTTGAACGTCATGTTTCCGGTTGGCGAGGAACGGCTTCCGTTTCATGCCTGGAGCCATACCACGCACCGTGGCGTGGCCAGGAATGCGCCGCCGCCCCGGTTTGTGGTGCCGGTCGACTCGCGTCACCCGATCGAGCTCAATGTCGAGATGCGCCTGCCGGCCGGTTCCACGCCGCCGGCCCTGGCGCGCGTGAAACGCTTTTTCTCGATCGAGGACAGCAACGATCCGCAGAAGAAGAGCGGGGCCTGTTCGCTTGCTCTCGATGCGCGATCGTCGTCCATGAAGCTGAATCGCGGCGTCTACTTCGTCGCTCTGCAGGAAGACCCGCGCGACAAGGCGCCGAACTGGTCTGCGGTCCGGATGCGCGACCCCCACGCCCCCGGCGCCCTTGACGCGTCAGGGGCCGGAGTCCTGGTTCAAGGAGGCCTGCTCGGATTGGAGCCCGTGCCTTTCTCGTATCTCATGATCTCGGTGGACAAAGCCTGAGAATGCGCAGCTCTTTTTGTTCGATAATGAACGCGTGAACGACGCAGTTACTTCGGGTGTGGGGCTGACGACGAACTTCTCGGATGAGGAGTCGATCCCTTATTTTCTTTGGGACGAGCCGATGACCTTACGCGACCTTCGGGAGCATCTCGGGCGCTCCGAGGATGATCGCATCCGGCTTCTGGGCAAGATTCTGCGCGAGGCTCGCGAACAGGACATCTGGTTGTTCACCACTCCCGAGGAGGTCAACCGGCGATGGGATCAGCTCGAACGTCATCTGGGGCGACGAATCGGTTTCTGGCGATTCCTTCTCGACCGGTGGCGGGAGCAGGGATTGCTGAGCTGAATGTCATCGCTGACCGCGATGTTCTTTGGTCGCATCATCGTCGACTCGTCCGGCGAGATCCTCGCGAATAAACTCTGTGCACTTCTTTCCCGTACCGAGGTCCGTGACCTGGTCGATGTTGCCCGGCTTGAAGAAGCCGGTCACGATCTGCTTGAAGCACTCCATCTCGCCTCTCAAAAAGACGGAGGAATGTCGGCTGCACAGCTTGCGTGGGTTTTGTCCAGTTTCCCCATTCCTTCGGCAGAGGCGCAGTACCACGGTATGTCGCCGAAGGAGATCGACGACTTCCGCGAGTCTCTGGTGCGCAGGCTGACAACCGCAGCGTTTCCGAGGTCATTCTCATGAGCGACGTTCTTCTTCCCCCTGGTTCGGGCGCAGTGACCCTTCGCCCGGCTACCGACGCCGACTACGATTTCATGCGCCGTCTGTATGAGTCGGCGCGCGCCGAGGAGATGACGCGCTTTCCGTTTGATGAGGCGCAGAAGAAGGTCTTCCTCGACCAGCAGTTCGCCGCCCAGTTCGAGCACTACGGCATCCACTATCCGACGTGCGAGCGGAACATCGTCGAGCGGAACGGCCAGCCCATCGGCCGGTTCTGGATCGATGAGTGGCGCGATCAGATCCGCATCGTCGACATCGCCCTGACGGTGGAGTGCCGCGGTTCAGGGATCGGATCGATGCTTCTTCACCAGGTGATCGACCGCGGCGATGCTGCCGGCAAGCCGGTCACCATCCACGTCGAGGCATTCAATCCCGCCCTTCGCCTCTACCAGCGCCTTGGATTCGAGCAGGTCGACACGAACGGCGTTTACTACCTGATGCGGCGGGCGCCGCGGGTGGGCTAGTGTCCTGTCCAGGTTAAAACCGCCGGTTGCTACTACATCGAAGCAATACTGTGAGAAATGCGGGCTAATGCGGGCGTGCAGCAGCCGGGAGGGAGCAGCGCGTCGTGGTAATCCACCAGGATCACACCGTGAGCTGTTCGGCGTGCACGCTGAGTCGAGACGATCGGGGGCACGAGTGACGCATTTCAGGTCCAACGGCGGCCTGGCAGGAACGGGAACGGCTAAAACTGGTAAGTCGGCGGACTCCACGAGCTCACTAGTGAACTCCACGGGTCCACTAGTTGACTCCACGACCTCACTAGGTGGCCTCCACGAGTCCACTAGTGGCCTCCACGAGTCCACTTAGTGACCTCCACAAGTCCACTTAGTGACCTCCACGAGTCCACTAGTGGCCTCCACGAGTCCACTTAGTGACCTCCACGAGTCCACTAGTGACCTCCACGAGTCCACTTAGTGACCTCCGCGAGCTCACTAGTAGACTCCACTCCAGGGTGCGTCGCATCTGCCGGAATTGGTGGGCCGCATTCACCTCAAACAGCTCTACCCCCGAGTTGAGGCGTGACATGACGCCAGAGCCTCAGGCCCGGCGGCTGGCGTTCAGCATGCCGTTCGTACCGTAGCTCCTATCAGCCGCCAGCATGGTTCCCGTGGCCGAATCGTCCGGTTCTTGGAGGTTCAATGCCTCCGACTCGCTCAAACAGTCTGCTCTCGTTACTGTCATATCTCGGCGCTCACGAGAGCGAATGTATCGGGCCATCGCGTCTCGAAATCCGATGAGCTCGATGATGGCAAAAATCGGCGCGGCCACAAGAGATAACACCAACCACATGTCCAGCGATGCTCTGGTCACTGCGCCCATGACTGTGCAGACCACAGCAAGCAAGCTCCCGACGGGGCGCCAAAGAGCTGCCTTCGCAGAAAAGCGTCCTGGCTCAGGCAGGCGGCCCAGCGGCCCCTTGTTCAGTTGATCGAGAAGCGCTTCGACGTCCGGCATGTACTTCTTGTTGGGATAGGCTGCGCCCTTAGCGCGCCATGGCTCATCAGCAAGAAGGTCGAGCAGCTCGGCGATGAGCGGGTCGGTGGTCCGGGAAAACGAGCCGAGAAGCAGTTTCTTCTCAACCGACTGCTCGTGAAAATAGCGACGAGCCAGCAATGCCGCGTAGGAGCGATCGTTCTCCATTGGCTCCGTCATAGCAAAAAGGATCGTAGCTGAGGGTGCGGTCGATGTCCACGACCTGGTTGGCCCGAGAGCAAGCCAACCGCCGGCAGCTCGAAGTGGTGATTTCGGGGACGGTTCGCGAAGGTAGCGGATTCGGGGTCAGGTCGGATGGTGGCCGAGCCTTGGGCAACCAGCGCCGCCGGCCGTGCCGATACTAGGTGAAGACGGCTTCGTAGTTGAAGCCGGCCGCCTCTTTCCCGATCGGTACCAGGAAGAGATCGAGCGGATCGGAGAACCCGTCATGCGTCAGCCGGTAGATCTGCTGGGGCAGGAGGACAGGCCCGAGGAAGTAGAGCGAGAAGGCGGTGCGATGCAGCCGCGCTGCCTCGCTCTCCATCACCCGTGCTGCCCGCGTGAGCCGCAACTCGATCTTCTGCTCATTGTTCCGCAGCCAGAACGAGGTACCGACGTGAGGTTCGAACGATTCGATGGTCAACTGATCGAGCATGTCGGAGTTCATTTTACCGTAGCTCGGCGCGCGGAGCTCTCAGATCAGCGTTTGCAGGAGATTCAGCGCGTGCGACACGCGTATCCCCTCGCCGCTCTGGTAGTCCTTCGTTCCGGTGGCCGACACCTGCCACGCTGCCGCATCGGGGAACTTCGCCTTCAGGTAGTGAAGGCTCTTGTCGATGGCCGCATCCGCCCACTTGCATTCGACCAGGAGTATCGGTTTCGCCCGTTCGGTGACGACGAAATCAACCTCGCGGCCGTCGACGTCCCGGAAGTAGCGTAGATCGAGATCGCGGCCCTTCGTGTCCTGTTCGAAGTGAACCCACTTCAGGAGATGCAAGGCCACGAGGTTCTCGAACCTCGCGGCGTCATCAGCCACGATGGACCAGTCGAAGTGATAGTGCTTCTGCTCCTTCTTCACGGCGCGAATCCGGGGTGTACCGAAGGGAGCCAGCCGGAAAACGGCGTAAAGCCTCTCCAGCGCCTGAATCCAGGAAGATAAAGCCTTGTGGCTGATCTGAAGGTCTTCGCGCAGAGCGTTGATCGAAAGCGGAGACCCGACCAGATCGGGAAGACGCAGCATGAGGAGCTCCAGGTGGCCAAGGTCCTGGATGCGCTCGAGCGACACGACGTCTTCGCGGATCAATCGCGTGCGATATTCGCGTGACCATCGTCTGGTCTGGACCTCGTCCCCGCCGAGGAACGGCTCGGGGAAGCCGCCGAGACCGAGGAGTTGATCGAAACCGTCACGGTCGCGGATCCGCTGTTCGGCCACGGAGAACGGGTGAGATACCGTGGTTTCGTGGCCATGACCCGTTCGCGAAGATACGGGTATTTTTGACTGGAGTCAAAACTAGCGGCAGGAGTTTTTGCCTGGAAGCAACATCAGAAGCGAGCCAGACATTGGTATCGGTCGGTCGCCTGACCGGCATGCCGCCGTGGCCGAAGTGTTCCGGCTGATGGATGCTCATCCCGGAAACTCGCATGGCCGAGGGTGGACGCGAGAAGAGTTGTACGTCCGGTGATCAGCGTCAGGATTGAGAACCCTCTGGTCTGATCCCGCCCCGTCTACAATAGCTCCCCGAATGGACACCTTCCCCCTTCGTCCGCGCGAGGTCTTCGAGGCGCTTAGCGCGACCGTGGTCGGGCAGGACGAGGCCATCCGCGAGCTCTCCGTCGCCATCGTCAAGCATCTGGTCGGGCATCCGGCGCCGAACATCCTGATGATCGGCAACTCGGGATCCGGCAAAACCACGCTGATGCGCGCGGTCGAGCAGTTTCTGGCAAGCCGGGCCGACCTCAGTCATTCCGCGAACGTCATTCGCATCAACGCCAATGTGCTGGCCGAGGAACATCAGGGATATGGGAGGGCCGTGCTGGGGAGACTCTTCGCCAACGCCCGAACCCTGCTCGGCGCGGACGCGGCGTTGCCCAATCTGCTGCGCTCCGTCGAGCACGGCATCGTCTTCATCGACGAGGTCGACAAGATCCGGGCTCAGGTCAGCGGCCAGCCCAACGTACGCGGCATCGTGGCGCAGGAAGCGCTGCTCACGCTCATGGAGAACGAGAACGTCGAGTTCGAAGTGAACGGCATGAGCTTCGCCGTCAACTCCTCCAACGTCCTCTTCATCGTCGGCGGGGCCTTCGAGGAGTTGTACGAGGCTGTCTTCCGCCGGGCCACCATCGGCCAGGATGTGGCGCCGATGAAGCCGATCGTCGTCGTCTCGGCGTCCGGAGAGGTGAGGGAAGAGCTGCCGTTCCATCTTCGGGACTACCTCAAATACGAGGATCTGTTCCGCTACGGCATGACCCCGCAGTTCGTCTCCCGATTCGAATCGATGGTCGTGCTCAACGATCTCGCCGAATCCGACCTGGCGCGTATCTTCGTCGAGCCGGAGGCGTCGATCTTCCGCACCTCGCGCGCTTACTTCCAGCGGTTCGGCATCGACCTGCAGATCACGCGTGGCGCCTTGATCGCCATCGCCTGGGATGCCGCACGCCAGAAGCGCCTCGGCGCGCGCGCGTTGCGCGAGACCTTCCGCCGCGTGATCGGCGGTCTTGAATTCGATCCCGCAGGCGCCGGCTTGCAGGTCATCACCGTCGACGAGGCCATGGTCAAGCAGACGATCGCCGGCCGCGAACAGGGAGCCCCTCGGCCGCGATGATCCGGTCCGCGTTTCTGGTCATTATCCTGGCCCTGGCCGCCGCGACCACGGCATCGGGGACAGTCGTCTTCGTCGACAACCGCGCCACGCCCGGAGGTGATGGGTCGCGCCAGTCGCCGTTCGCCACCATCGGTATGGGTGTCCAAAGCGCGAACAGCGGCTCGGTCGTTTACGTGGCCGAAACCCCCAATCCCTACATCGAAAGCGTGACCTTGAAGAAGGGCCAGATGCTCATCGGCTCCGCCTTCGGTCTCGACGCGGTGCGGACCGAATTCAAGCTCGACACAGGCGTCACGGGCGTTCCCGCGCAGCAGGGACCCGGGCCCGCCATTCATGGAACGATCGTCACGACCGGCGATAACGTCATCGCCGGCTGCACCATCTTCGCGGAGGCCATGAGCGGCATCGTCGGGAGCGGCGCCATCGGCAAGCTGACCGTGCGCAACGTTTACATCAAGACCTCCAAAGCCGGGTTTGGCATCTACCTGCAGGAGCAGCAGGGGAATGTGGACATCTCCGGCGGATCGATCGAGGCCGCGGACCGCGGAAGCGGGTTTGGGATGGACGGAGGTTACGGCGTCGTGGTCATCGACCGGATGCCGATCTCCGGCGAGTTCACCTCGGCCGTTCGCATCCAGGGACGCAAGTCGGGGAGCGTCACCTTCCGCCGCGGCTCGAAGCTGCACGTCCGCGACGCCTTCGACGATGCAGTCGTCATCGCCGGCATCGAACGGCCCGGCGCCGTCGTCTTCGAAGACACGATCGACGTGCGCGGGCGCAGGCGGGGAGTGGTGGTCAACAAGGTGGCCAGGCTTGTCATCGGTGGTGCGTCGACGCTTAGCACCGCCAACGGTGCGGCGCTCGAGGTGCACTACTCCGGCGTCGAGCTCTCGTTCGAGTCGGTCTCGGCGCAGGGGATCGCGCCGGGGACGCTCGACGAAGGGATCATTCTCGATGGTGTCCACGGCAAGGTTTCGATCACCGGCGTGGAGGGGAAGCGCGGAACCGGCGGCGCGATTCTTCACGCCCGCGGCAACGGGATGCGCATCGTCCAATCGAGCAACGTTCGCATCAACGGGATCACCATCACCGACAGCGGCGTCAACAAACCGACGCGTGGCGTCAAGTGTGCCGGCAATTTCCAGGAGAACTCCACCGCCGTTTGCCGCGCCGCACTCTACCTGCGGCACATCAGTGACTGCACCTTTGAGAACATCGTCGTCGACGGCGGCAGCGCCATGGGGATCAACGCCAACAACATCCGCGACGTCACCTTCGGCGGGCTGGACGTTCACGGTGCCGGCGACGAGACATTCGAGAGCGGGGTGCTGCTGCAGGAAGCGGGCGGCACGATCACCTTCAGCCGCTCGTCCTTCGTCGACAACGCCGGCAGCGAAATGCTCATCGAGCAGCGTTACAACAACGGACGCATCGTTCTCGATCGTTGCACGCTGGCGGCGACGGGGCGTCCGGAAGTTGCTCCTCACCTGCTGGAGGTCCGCACGTTTGGTGCCTCGCGAATCGGCGTCGAACTGCGTACCGCCGATCTCAAGGACAACCTCGGATCGGCCATCGATGCCGTAGCCAGCGAAAACAGCTCTCTTTCCGTCGACGCCAGCGAGTCATCGATCCAGCACTTCGGCCACGGCGTCGTCACGGTCGGAGCGCGGCAGAACGGGAACGCCCAGTTGACGCTCAAGGGCAACTCCGTCGTGGC
Source organism: Thermoanaerobaculia bacterium (assembly GCA_035569395.1). GTDB lineage: Bacteria > Acidobacteriota > Thermoanaerobaculia > Gp7-AA8 > Gp7-AA8 > JADGNZ01. The sequence goes on from DATMNC010000029.1 coordinate 43,590, forward strand.
GCTGGTGTCCGACCGCGCCTGGGTCGATGTCGCCGCCTCCGACGCGGCCACCGCCTGCGCTGACCTCACCGCCAACCGGTTCAGCAACATGCCGGGGACCGTGATCCATCTGGCCGCGGCAGCGCACTCCTCGATGCGTGTGATCGGCCCCCCCTCCTCCGACGGAAAGGCCATCGCGGCGATGGTGGCCGCCGCGAACGGCGGAGCGGTGGCCGCTGTCGAGGGGACCGTGGTGGCCGGGCCGGACTGTCACTGATCTTGCACAGCTCGCCGGACGGCGTGTTAGTATGAATAAGTCCAGTCCGCCGCCGTTTGCCTGCGCGTTATTTAAAGGCGCACATTCCCAATGAAACCAGTATGGAGATCCGCATGAAAGCTACAGCTGTGTCCAACGGAATCCCGCGTCGCGAGTTTCTTCGCATCAGCTCCGTCGCCGCACTCGGCGTCGCGGTCGTCGTCATGAGCGATCGGAATCTCTTTGCCGCCGAGAGCTCAGGCATCGTCCCGCTGATGGACATCGGCTACTCACCGTTCCTCCCGCTGCCTGGCTACTCGGTTCCTCTGGCCGCCGCGAGCTCCATCCTCGGCCCCGATCCCCATTTCATCGGCAACGGCGCCAGGGTCTCCGTCGTCGGTGCCGGGCGTGCCGCCAGCCACAAGAATGCGCCGGGCGGAATCGCCGTCGACGCGCTCTTCCCGGTCTCTCACCGCGCTCCTGACGATCCATCCCGCTACCGTTTCTTCTCCGTGGCCGGCCGTCCCGATACCGACGCGGTCAGCGGGCAGCTCAGCTTCACCATTCAAGCGCCTGCCACGAGCGGTATCTCGCTTCTCGTCAGACGCATGCGTCCGACCAGCCAAACCAGCACCGCCACGCCACCGCCGGTCGAGACCGAATCGTCGCCGTTAACGTTGTCGCTCGGCAACGTGGCCGGACCGAAGCTCAACCGTGGCGTCTACGCGCTCGCCTTCCGCGAAGAGGAGGGGGACAGTATGACGAACTGGGGCCGCATGGCCCTGGCACCGGCAGAGAGCGGCGGATTCATCATCTCCGGCGCCACCTTCACCTATTTGCTGCTGAACGTCGACTATGCCGATGCCGGTTCGGACCGGCGGCGCGCGTCACGGCACTAGGCCGGCACGACCGGAGGCGCTGGTTGCCCCAGGCTCGGCCACCATTTCACCTCGATCGTTCTGCCGCGCAGACTCCTGGCAAATGGGCATCAATCGAATCGGCGGCGGCTACAATGCCCGCCGCCATGGCCGAGCAACCCAGAAAATCACTCTTCGACAAGCTGAAACGTGGGCTCTTCATGACCCACACCGAGATCATCGAGAAGGTCCGGGAATCGATGGTTCCCGACCTTCCGATCGAGCAGTCGGCCATCGACGGTCTCGAAGAAGGGCTCCTCGGCGCGGACGTCGGCGCGGAGCTGACCACCTCGCTGGTCAATCGGATCGAGCAGCGCATCCGCACCGAGCGGATCACGAAGATGGATCGATTCACCGAGGTGCTGCGCGAAGAGGCGCGCGCACTCATTCCGCGGAGGCTCCTGTCGCCGATCGACACCACGCGCGCGAAACCGTTCGTCATTCTCGTCGTCGGCGTCAACGGAACCGGGAAGACGACCACGATCGCCAAGCTGGCCACCCGCTTCAAGAATGACGGTAAGTCCGTCCTCCTCGGGGCGGCGGACACCTTCCGTGCGGCCGCCATCGAACAGCTCCAAATGTGGGCCGACCGCATCGGCATCGACATGGTCAAGCACAAAGCCGGCTCGGACCCAGGCGCCGTCGCCCACGACACCGTCACGGCCGCGAAAGCGCGCGGCATCGACGTCGTCCTCATCGACACCGCCGGGCGTTTGCACAACAAGTCGCACCTGATGCAGGAACTGTCGAAGGTACGGCGCGTCGTCGAGAAGGAACTGCCCGGAGCGCCGCACGAAACGCTTCTCGTGATCGATGGCACGACGGGCCAGAACGGCGTCAGTCAGGCAGCGGCGTTTCTCGAGGCCGTGCAGGTGACCGGGATGATCGTGACCAAGCTCGACGGCACAGCCAAAGGCGGCGTGATTCTCTCGATCATGCGTCAGTTCGAGATTCCGGTGAAATTCGTCGGCGTCGGTGAGAGCGCGGACGATCTCATCCCCTTCGACCCGGCCGCTTACGTCGACACGCTCTTCGAGTGACTGAGCGCCCACCACGAGGCGAAGACCACACCGAACATGCCGACGATACGGAAGACCAGCTCCGTCGTCAGCCAGAAGCTTGCCGCCGCCTCGCCGTAGTGCTGATCGCTCCACGCTCCCTGACGAATGGCGTAAGTGGATTCGATCGAGATCAACAGCCCGACGCAGTGTGAGACGAAGAGGATCAGCAGGGCCATGGCCAGTCCGCGCACGTTCGCCAGGCGCCATGGTCTGTCGTTCGATGCGAAGAGAGCCAGCAGCAGAATGATGTTGTAGGTGATCTGATCGGCGGGCATCGTCGCCGTCGGCAGCGGTGTCGCCGACGTCACGAAGACCTTGCGCTCCTGCGGCAACAGCACCGCGGCGGCCAGCCGTCCGTCGGCGTGCAGCAGCAGTTGCGTGGCGGGAGCGAGCAGGTAGTTGTAGGCCGGCGTGGCCGCCCACCAGATCCAGACGCCGAGAGCGAGGCCGGCCAGAAATCTAAGTGCTCGCAGGAGCATTGCGCGGTGCCACGATCGAGGTCCAGATGAGGAAGAGGAAGACCGCCGCGCCGAACATCAGCGTCTGCCAGACCGCGAGATGGAACATCTCGAAGACGTTGCGGTGATAAACGCCCAGGAGGTAGAGCGAGTCGATCCGGATCACGTTGAGCGCTTCGAGGATCAGGGCAGCGGCCAGCGCTCCGAGGATGCGCTTCTGCAGCGGCGCGTGAAAGGCCAGCATGGCCGCGCAGACGAAGACGACGGCTTCGAGACCGTTGCAGCCGCCGCGGATGTCGACGGCGAACCGGGCGCCGGCGATCACGGTGCCGGTCACGGCTACACGCTCCCCGATGAGTTTCAGGGCCGCGCCGGAGATACGGGCCAGCACGGCCGTGAAGGGGAGTACCACCCGCTTGTCGACGGCGTTGATGGTGATGATCGCGTAAAAAGCGATGAGAAGGACGGCAAAGACGATGAGAAACCGCGTCTGGCGCGGCGCGAGGGCCATGACGCGGATTCTAACAGCAGGGGGAGGGGCTCACGTGCGGTGCAACGCTAACAACGCGAATGTTCGGCCCAGCGCTGCTGAGCCGAACATTCGGAGCAAATCACATCACCCGCTTGCAGACTTCCTTATCGGTCTTGTTCCACGTCCCGTTCACTTCCATCTCCCCCTCGTGGTCGATCTCGTTCTTGCCGACCCTGGTGAAGGTGTCGCGGGATTTCGAGGTCATGCCGCCGCCGTGCATCGGGCCGCTGAAAACGAGCTTGTCGTCTTCCCATCCCGGGGATTGGCTCGTGCTGTATCCGCCCATGTTGTCGAGGGTACCGGATACGAACGCCTTCGGCTCTTCGTCATAGCCCCACAGCGCCAGTACGTCGTAGGGATGCGGGTTCTTCGCTGTCTTGGTCTCGGTGTAATGAACCTGCAGCCACGCCCCGCCGAGGATCCATGTGCCACGAACGGTTGCCTTGGTCGGATGTTCCGGCCCAATGGGCGATGCGAAACCTGTCCCCGTGCACTGGAACGTTCCGATGAACGACTGCAGCTCCTTCAATTTGGGATTGGTCTGGCCGAACGCGGCCACGGTGATGAGACAGAGAACCACTGCCAGGATGCGTGTCTTCATTCCTCTCTCCTCCTTGTTGTTGAAGTTACGGAGTCCGCCATGGTTTGGATGTTTATTGCCGCGGCACCGCGATGTCGGCCACCGTGGCGTGCTGCAGCCGGGTCAGGTGTTCGGGGGCGAGCTTGATCTTCGTGGAGCGGTTGCCGCCGCCGACGATGACGTAGTCGCGTTCCATGACCCGCGCGTCGATGTAGAGCGGCACGGAATCCGGCAGGCCGAAGAGTGTAACGCCGCCGATCAGTTGCCCAGTCAGCTCCTTGGTTTCCTCTGCGGATGCAAACGAGAGCCGTTTGATGCCGATCAACTTGCTGATCTTATGGTTGACGTCGAGCTTCATCGTGGCGGTGACGAGACAGGCGACGTACTGCCTCGGCTCGGTCTTGGCCGCGACCAGGATCGTGTTGGCCGCGTTGTCGCGGGGAATCCCATAGTTGGCGCAGAAGACGTCGGTATCCGCCCAGTCGGGGTTGCAGGGGAGAACCTCGTGGGGGATGGCAAGCGCGTCGAGCTCACGCTGGACGGTCGGATCGAGGTCGTTCATGGCGCGATGGCCACCTTGCCCGCGCCAACGTCCACCGTCCGCTCTTTCCCGCCGGCCACCACCCGGTACTGGCCGGGTGCCAGCCCGAGCATGCCGAAGAATCCGTTGCCATCGGTGTATGTGATGCGTTTCGCATGCGTCGACAGCGATTCGATCGTTACTACCGTGCCGTCGCCATCGGCCTGGCCCATGATGGCGCCGGTGTTCTCTTCGGCTTTCCGCGGGGGAGGCGACATCGCGGCGAAAAGCGGCTGTGCGATGCGCTCGAATGCCGTGTGGCCATCGGTGGCGGTGCTCGTACGCAGCGCGGCGAAGAATTCTTCGTTCGGCCGTTTCGGCGTGAAGACGCCGGCCACCGGAAGCGCGTACGGATTCTTCGTCACGGCGTTGTTGGTGCTGTTGGCGAGGATCGACCACGGTTTCGTATCTCCCATGGCGAAGAAGAGGATGCCGTCGGCATCGGCCTCGCGCGTGCGCCGCGCCTGCCGCAACGTTCCCTCGATCGAGTTCAGGTAAGCGCCGATACCGGGCACCGCCGCGCGGCCGTTGGCGTGCGCGGTAGTGACGACGAAGTGCAGCCAGTCGTCGAACTGTGCCCGTTCCGCCGGCGCGTGCTCGCGTTTGTAGAGCATCGGACTGGCCAGATCGATGATCCCTTCGCGCAGCCACGCCTCCCAATCCTGAAAGGCGACGCGATAGGCGTCGGTATTAGCGAAGCCGCCGCTCGCACCGGGACCGGATCCCCACGAGATGAGCGCGGCGGAGACGGTGATCGAGGGGCGAGTTGCCTTCGCGCCGAGGGAGAGGCGGCGCACGAAACTCGTCACCTGCTCGCGCCGCCAATCGTTCCAGAGGGCATCCTTCGCGTGCGGCAGTCTTCCGTAGCGCGCGCGAAACCGCGCCACGCTGGTGTCGTTGTAGCCGGAGTCGGCGTGAGGAGACTCGGGATAACGGATGCGATCGAGATGAATGCCGTCGATGTCGTAGGCACGGACGAGGTGAAGCAGCACGTCCGCCGTGTAGGCGGCCGCCTCGGGATGCCCGAGGTCGAGGTACCAGTCCGAGGCGAACTGATAGCGGCCCTTGCTCGTCTTCGTTCCCCACTGCCGCGGGCCGCGATAGGGCTGGTGCCTGGCCGGGTCCCAGAAATGCTGCAGAAAAACGTGGCGGGGATCGCGGGGAAGCGGGTCGATCTTCGGATCGCCGTGGAAAATGGCTCCGACGATGACGAACGCGTGGACCTGGATGCCACGTGCGTGCGCCGCATCGAGCAGAGCGCGCAGCGGGTCGAACGTTCCATCCATCGCCTCAGCCAGCGGCTCCGCGGCGTCGAGATACCAGGCGTCCCCCCTCCGGCGCACCTGCACGAAGAGCGCGTTGGCATTGCTCTCGACCGCCGCATCGACGATGCGATCGACGTCTACACGGGTGGCGAACGGCGTCCGGAACGTGTCCACCCAGTAGGCACGGTATTCGGGACGAGGGTCATCCGCGTATGCAGACGCCGCGATGAGAAATAGGAGGAGTGGCAGAAGACGCTTCACCTGGAGGCATTGTGAATGTTGAATGTTGAATGTTCAATGCTGAATGTTGAATAGCTGTCGTCTCCTCACATTCAAGATTGAACATTCAACACGCAACATTCAACATTGCCTCATGAAAGCCTCCGTCCCAAAACCGCCGCCCGGCGACCGCCCGCTGAAGACCCTGGAACGCGTCCTCTCCAAGGCCGGCCTCGGATCGCGCACCGAAGCGCGCAGTTGGATCGGGGCGGGGCGCGTGAGCGTCAACGGCCGGGTCGTGCGCGATCCGGACGCCTGGGTGGATATGGAACGCGACCGCGTCGCCTTCGATGGCAAGCCGCTGCGCAGCGAAGAGCGTGCCTATCTGCTGCTGCACAAGCCGGCCGGCTACATCACCACCTATCGCGATCCGCACGGGCGTCCGACGATCTACGATCTGCTGCCGGATCGTGAGCGCTACCTGTTTCCCGTCGGCCGGCTCGATCTCGATACCAGCGGCCTCCTGATTCTGACCAATGATGCGCAGTTTGCCGAGCGGCTGACGAATCCCGAGTACCACGTCCCGAAGAGCTACCTCGTCGATGCCAGCCGTCCGCTCTCCGACGAAGAGCTCGACCTTCTCCGCCGCGGCCTCGAGCTGCGAGACGGACCGACGCGGCCAGCCCACGTCACGCGCGCGAACGACAGCGCGTTCGAGATCACCATCACCGAGGGGCGCAACCGGCAGGTTCGCCGGATGGTCGAGGCTCTCGACGCCTCGGTGGTGACCCTCAAACGGATCGCCATCGGATCGATCGGGATCGGAGAGCTGGAGGTAGGCAAGACGAGGATGATGACGGCGGAGGAAATGAATGCCTTGAAGGGGGTGGCAGGACGAAAGTAGTGCAATCTCCTCCGACAACCGAAAACCGACAACCGATAACCCGTTATACGATCCCGCTCCCATGTGGAACGCACGCAGAATCGTCAAAGAGCTCGCTGATCCTGACCGCCGCCGCCGAATCCTGGTAGCATTTTGGCGCTTCGGCGAGGATACGGCCAAGATGATCGCTGTCGCGCAGCTGGCCAAGGCACTTCACTTCCGTGAGGAGTCGATCCGCAAGATGCCGGTGGAGAAGAAGGCCGATCTCTTCGCCGCGCGTGCCACGGGACCGGAATTCGAGCAGCCGCTCGAAGCGGCGCTGATGCACTACCACACGCACGAGCAGAGCGCGCTGCTGGCGGCGTTTCTCGACCAGTGGAAGATCCCGCACGTGAACGGATCGATCGAGGTCGACGACTACGAGGCCCCCTCGGCCGATCAGGTGCGCGCCGCGGTTCATGCGCTCGACACCTATCCTCCGCGTGATGTCGCCATCTATCTCGCCTCCGCCGGACTTCTGATGGGCGAGGCCTGGCGCGCCGCGACCTGGCCCGTGGTGGATGAGATCGCTGGGCAGCTAGCCAAAGCAGGTTAGCGCCTCCAAACCGGCAGATCGCTGGCTCCGGGAGTGTATTCATGGACTCCGGGAGTGTATTCACGGACTCTCGGGGAGTGTATTCATGGACTCCAGGAGTGTATTCACGGACTCCGGGAGTGTATTCACGGACTCCGGGAGTGTGTTAACTGCCTCTGGGAGCGTAATAACTGCCTTCCGAGCGGTAGTGTTGCTACCAGGAAAGGTGGTTGTGCTTTCGTTCTGGAAGCTATGGGCTGTACCTTCGCGTCGGGATCCCTTCGGCTTTGCTGATGCTCAGCTCGGACATCAGCTTGATCAGCTTCCGCCCCTCGGCGTCGGACGCAAGGTACGTCTCGCAGAGCATGGCGATGTGGGGCTCATCTTCTTCGGCAGAGATCGTGAAGCCGTTCATCGGCTGATCGGGGCGCGTCGTCTCCGTGCGGCGCCATTTTTCGTTGATCAGTTCGCAGCGGAGGAATTGACTTCCTTTTCCGGTCTGAAACGTCTGAACGACCACGGCCGGGATGCCGCGCGCGTTCGCCTTCTGCTCGTCGAGCGCGCGCGCCACGAGCGAGGCGATCATCTCCTTGAGCGACTTCATCGCCTCGTCGGAGGCGCGGACGATCTCCATCCCAGCGTGGTAGACGCTCTTCTCCTGAGCGTTCCGGGCCATTTTCTGGAGCGTGTTTCGGGTGATGCGGCAATCCAGGGCCACCGGCATCGACTCCCACTCGAAGATGAGCGTGCACCTCGATCCCTCGGGCGGGATATTGCCCTGATGGGCGATTCGCACCCCGCATAGGGAGGCGTCGAGCAGGAAGACGCGGGCCGCGCCGATCCGTCCCACGAGCGGGCGGACGAGCGTTACCCGCTGATATCTGCGTCGTTCCTCGATTTGGGCGGCCACCACCGCCAAGTCTAAAGCAAACCTGCCGCCGTGATCGCGCGTGAAGTGATGCGGCGATGGTCTGCGCGTGCCGCAACCGCGCCGTAATAGCCGTCCAGGGGCGGATCGACGGCGGCGACGCTCCATCCGCCGGTGACGGGCCGCAGCCGCCGCTCCCGAAGGGGAACCGTGAAGGTTTGCAGGTCGATCGCTCCGATCCCCTTGCCGCTCGCTTTCACGACCGCTTCCTTCGCCGTCCAGATCACGAAGAAGGCATCGTGCGCATCTGCAGCGGAGCGGACGATGTCGTCCTCCTCGGCGGAAAAATAGCGCCGTGACAAAGCCAGACAATCGTGGAGCTTGCGGCGGCGCTCGACATCGATGCCGACTGGTGTGCCGTTGGCAAAGGCCAGGGCAACCAGATCTCCGGAGTGGCTGGCGTTGAACTCGATCTCGCGATCGAGCAGCACCGGTTTGCCGTGCTCCTCCTCCACGATGACGAGCGCGCGCGGATCGGAGTCGAGGTAACGGCCGAGCAGCCGGCGCGTGGCCGCGCGGGCGATGATCGAGCGTCGCCGGTCGTCTTCGAAGCGATAGCGGTTCGCGCGCGCCAACTCGCTGTCGGCGAGCAACAGGGCGAGCGCTTCGACGACTTCGCCCGGTACGTTGACATCGATAAAGCAGACGTCGATCACGCTCACTCCCGCCAGCCGATTGCCGAAACCGCGATCGTGACTGCCTGCACCACCAGCACGAGCGCCACGCATGCCGGCCAGCCGCCGAAACGCCAGAAGAATCCCGGAAGGACGCCGGCCAGGCTGCCGCCGGTGTAGTAGCAGGCGACGTAGAGACCGGCTGCCGAGGAGCGGCCACCTGCAGGTGCGGCAGTTTGGATGTAGCTCGTCGAGGCGGACTGGCAAACGAAGACGCCGGACGAGCAGAGCACCAGTCCTGCCAGGATCAGAGGCAGGGAGTGAAACAGGGTCATCGCTACGCCGAGCATCGAAGCGGTCACCGCAGCGATGAGCACAGGACGCGAGCCCGCCCGTCCGATGCCGATTCCGGCCAGCGGCGTCACGACCAACCCGACCAGATAGACGACAAAGAGCGAGCTGAGTTGCGCCGGTGTCAGGTAATACGGCGCCGCCGCGAGATGGAACGTGATGTAGGTGAAGACGGCCACGAGCGAGAAGAGGACATTGAATCCGACCACGTAGGTGGCCACGAGCCGCGGGTTGCGCAGATGCCGGAGCATGCCGGCGTCAGTACGCACCGGAGCGAGTGCCGGCTTGTGGTCGCGCGGAAGCCAGCGTGCGATCACCGCGCCGAAGACGAGATCGAAGGCGGCGATGACAAGAAAGCCGAGGCGCCAGCTCGGCGCGATCGAAGAAACGATGCGATGCGTGGCCGGGTAGCCGGCGACGACGCGTCCGAGGAAGCCGCCGAGGACGGTGGCGCTGACGTAGAGCGACATCGCCGCGGCCACGCGCGCCGGCGGCCACTCCTCGGCGATGTACGCGATCGCTACCCCGAAGATCCCGGGCATCACCAGGCCCTGCAGAAAGCGCCAGAGGATCAACATCGGAAGCGAGGCCGCGGTCGACGCCAAAAGCGTCGGTAACGCCAGCAGGAACGTGGCAGAGACGATGACGCGCTTCCGGCCAACGCGCTCGGCGATCATTCCGCAGAACGGCGCCGCGAGCGCTACGCCGATCGTGGCCGCGCTGACCGTCATCCCGACGGCGGCCTTCGATGCCGAGAAGATCCGCACCAGCATCGGCAGCAGTGGTTGCGTCGCGTAGAGATTCAGGAATGCGGCGATGCCGGCCAGCATGATGGCCACCGTCGCCGCTCCCGATGGTGGGGCCGCCTGTGCGTCGAACGCCTCTTCCTCGATCTGCGCGCTGGTGCCGCTGGCGACGACCGCATCGGCGGTGTCTTTGACGACGATGCGGCGTCGGAAGGCACGCTCCAGCGTCCTGCGAAAGTCCGGCATGGGGTGGGATTACATCACGCGCGTCGTGTCATCATCGCTTCCGATGCACACGGCCTCGGACGTCATCGCCATGTTTCGCGCCGACATGATGGTTGCCGTCATTGCCGCGGTTCTCTGCACAATGGGCGCGGGGATGCTGCTCCTTGGGGCGCTGAGTGAGCGCAAAGCGCGCGTCTCGTTTCTGTACACCGGCCTCTTCGCAATCGCGTACGGCATACGGCTGATCTTCAATACGGCATCGTTTGTCCTGTTACTTGGACATCCGCGCTGGCTCGATTACGTGCGCTCGGCGTTCGAGTACCTCGTGCCGATACCGGCGGCTGCGTTGTTCGAGGCCTTCAGCGGGGAGCGGCGGCGGACGCTGCATCGCATCATCACCTGGGCGCTCATCGTTTGCGCGGCGGTGGCGATTCCCTACGAGATCATCACGCATTCGCCATACGCGCTGAAACCGGTCATCGACGCGCTGGCTGTCGCACTGATGGTGGTGTTGACCATCGATCTTCTCGCGCCAGGCACGGCCACTGCGGATTGGCGGCTCATCCGCATCGGCGCCCTCGTCTTCGCCGCGTTTGTGATGAACGAACACTTCCGTTTCGTCGGAGATCCGTACGGACTGACGCGCGAACCGCCCGGTTTCCTCTTCCTCATGTTGGCGATCGTCATCACGACGATGCGGGAGGGAACGCGCGCGCAGCAGCGGCTTGTGGCCGTCGACAGCGAGTTAGCCACGGCTCGCAAGATCCAGATGGCGGCATTGCCGCGCACGAATCCGGCTCTGGCCGGTCTCGAAGTCGCGGCCGTCTACACACCCGCCTCCGACGTCGCCGGCGATTTCTACGATTTTCTGGAACTCGAAAACGGCGGCCTCGGCGTCTTCATCGCCGATGTATCCGGGCACGGCGTACCGGCAGCGCTCGTCGCGTCGATGTTAAAGATCGCCCTGGCCACGCAAGGTGAGAAGGCATCATCGCCCGCCCGCATCCTTTCCGCGCTGAACGCGCTCTTCTGCGGCCGGCTGGAACGTCAGTTCATCACCGCCGCCTACGTGCATATCGATCCCGCTGCCGGCACGCTCGTCGCCGCGTCCGCCGGCCATCCGCCACCGATTCTGCGTCACGGTGGCACCTCCGAGGAGATCATCGTTGCGGGCGTCGTCCTGGGCCGCTTCCGCGACGCGCGCTATGAAGAAGTCACGCGCTCCTTCACCCCCGGCGACACGCTCGTCCTCTACACCGACGGCGTGACGGAAACGGTGAACAGGAGCGGCGAGATGTGGGGCGACGAACGGCTGCGGATGACGATCGTGTCGCACGACAGCTCCGCCGAGGCACTGGCAGGAACGATCATCGGCGACGTGGCCGGCTGGCGGGGTGTGGCCGGTGCGCCCGAAGATGATGTAACTCTGATCGTCGTCAGGAGATCGTCGAACGACTCTCGAGCGCGCTGACGCGCTTCTCGAGCTGAACGTACGAGATTCGAGTCAAAGACCGGACCTCTTCAAACTCCCGCGCCGACTCGCCGATGTGCCGATCGAGCTTCTCGTTCACGTTGGCGACGCCCTCAGCCACCAGTCTGATGTCGCCGCGCACATATTCGAGTTGAATGTGAACCTTGTCGTCGAGCTTTTGAACCTTGTCGTCGAGCGTATGAATCTTGTCGTCGAGCGTGTGAATCTTGCCGTCGAGCGTGTGAATCTTGCCGTCGAGCTGATGGATCTCGCCTTGGAGCTGAGTCCGAGTCTGACGAATCTCACCTTCGAGCTGCTCGAAGAGGTGACGAGACTCCACTCGAGACTCATCGATCCGGCCTGCCAAGTCCTTTTCGAGTTGCTCGAAGCGTTGACGAGCCTCCGTTCGAGACTCATCGATCCGGCCTGCAAGATCCTTCAGGCCGTTTTCGATCAGGGCACCGAGATCTCTTTCTTCCATGAGCCGATCTTACCTCGGAGATATGACGGAAGCGAGGCGTTAAGTGTGGTTGATGAGTGGAATGCCTCTTGAAGGTTCCACGGGCGGGCCAGTTTCTCTACAGGATGGAGACTCGTCGCAGGATTCTCGGTGCAGGAGCATCGTCAAGAACCGGTTTGTACGTTCGGATGAACGCGTACTTGACACGCTGAGCCAAGGGGGCGACTTGCCGCCGCTTCGAATTCTTTCAGCCATTCCTGGCGCACGGAAGCTGGCTGCGGTTGGTCCATGTTGTGATTGTAGCTTGACGAGGACTCTCAGCAGCCGCTCCGGTCAGTGGAGGAACATCGGCATGCCCATCACATCCGCCACTTTCGGCCGGTAGTTGGCCACGTCGTAAAAGCGATCCACGTCAACGCGCTTTCGGCCGGTGCTGCCGACTTCGATGGGGACGGCGGTGTAGCGGCCGTCGACGACGGCGACCATCTTTCCGGTCTCGCCTCGGCGCAGCAGGTCGGCGGCCAGGCTGCCGTAGTTGTTGGCTACGAGCTGGTCGAGGGAGTCGGGGGCGCCGGAGCGCATGAGGTAGGCCAGCCGCTGATAGATCACTTTGTCGCGTGTCCGCTTCTCGAGGTAGTCGCTGACGATGCCTCCGATGCCGCCGAGCTTGCGGTTGCCGTAGGCGTCCGCTTCGCCGCTCTCGATCGTGCCGCCGCCGATGAGTCGCGCCCCCTCGGAGACAGCCACGACGGCGTAGTTGCTCGGGTTGTCATTCCGGTCGGCATCGAGCAGGTGGTAGAGCTTTTCGACGTCGAACGGCACCTCGGCGATGACCGCGCGATCGACGCCGGCGAGATACGACGCCAGCAGGCAAGTCTCGCCGGAGTAGCGCCCGAACAGCTCGACCACGAGAAAGCGCTCGTGCGAACCGGCGCCGGTGCGGAGGTCGTTGATGAACATCACCGACCTTGTGACCGCGGTCGAGAAGCCGAGGCAGTAGTCGGTGCCGAAGACGTCGTTGTCCATGGTCTTGGGGATGGCCACGAGAGCGACGCCTTCCTGGTGCAGGCGCCGCGCGAAGGTCAGCGTGCCGTCGCCGCCGAGGGCTACCAGGCCGTCGAGCTTGAGGAAGTTGATCACGCGTAGTGCCGCAGCGGTCAGATCGTACCGGCCGCGCTCATCCGGCTCGCCTTTCAGCGGAAGGAGATGGGCCGGGATGTGCTCCAGCTTGCTGATCGACGGATTGATGCGCGAAGTGTGCAGCATCGTGCCGCCGAAGCGGTCGATCGAACGGGTGTTGATCCGGCCGAGGGGCGTGATCCACGCGGAGTTATCGGCGTCCGGCTCCGGAATGATGTTCAGAAGCGACGCCCAACCGCGGCGAAGGCCGAGGATCTCGTAACCGTCGTGATCGAGCAGCCGTCCGACGAACGCCTTGATGGCGGCATTGAGGCCGGGCACATCACCGCCGCCGGTGAGGATGGCGATTCGTTTGGACATGGTGGTTGGTGACTGGTTGCGGAGTTGGTCGGTTGCGGAGTTGCTCGGTTGCTGGGTTATCGGTTGTCGGTTGTCGGTTATCAGTTGTCGAGGCTACCTAACCCTAACTTAACTTAACTAAAAGCCGGGCAAGTCGATAACCGACAACCGACAACTGATAACCGACAACCGACAACCTTTGCCTCTTCATCTCTTCATCCGCGCATTGGTGGCAACTTCTCCCTCGGGAAAGAAAACCACTTTCAGCGCTTCGTGCCGGTCGAAACGTGCAACACCTTCGTGAAAATCGTTCAGCGAATCGAAAGCCGCCTGCACGATCCATTCGACGTCGAGGCCGGACTTGAGCAGGGCCAGCATGCGCTGCCAGGTACCGTACATCCGCCGGCCGATGATTCCCTGCATCGTCACCCCTTTGAAGATGACGTTGCGCGTGTAGTCGTTGATCGTGACGGAATGGCCGGCCGGCAGCCCAAGGAGCGAAAGAAGACCGCCCATGCGTACGATGTCGAGGGCCAGATTGATGGCGGACGGTGCGCCCGACATCTCCAACACCACGTCGACCCCCTCCCCGTCGGTTACGACATCGACGGCGGTCTTCACCTCTTCCGCGCTGGTCGTGCGGACGTTGAAGGCGTGAAGGTTGGCGAAGTTGTGGCTGGCGGCCCAGCGTCGCGCGGTCTCGAGGGCGTGGTCGCTCACATCGGTGACGACGACGGTGCTCGCGCCGCTGTGCTCTGCGATCGCGGCGGCCATGGCGCCGATCGGACCGAAGCCGGTGATGGCTACCGACTTGCCCGCCAAGTCAGTGATCTGCGTGGCATGGACGGCGTTGCCGAGCGCATCGAGAAAGGCGCCGACGCGCAGAGGCACGAACGGAGCGAGCTTCACCACGTTTGCCGACGGCATTTTCACGAATTCGGCAAAGGCGCCATCCTCGTGCAGACCGTAAATGCGCGTGCGGTCGCAGATGTGACCGTTGCCGGTACGGCAGCGCGGGCATTCGCCGCAGACGACGTGCATCTCGGCGGAGACATAGTCGCCGATCTCGAGATGTCCCTCGTATGAGCGCTGGGCGCGCGCGCCGAGCTCCTCGACGAAACCGCAGAATTCGTGGCCGTAGATACGCGGCGGCGTGACCTTGTCGCGAATCGACGGATCCCAGTGATAGATGTGCTTGTCGGTGCCGCAGACCGCGGCGGCGGCGACGCGAATCAGCACCTCATCAGGACCGGGTTTCGGAACGGCGCATTCACGGATGGCGGTGCCCTCGGGACCTTCGACGGGGGCCGATTTGACGACGGCGAGCATGGCGTCCTTTGGATGCTGTATTCGCGCGGGGACGATTGTCTCCGCGGGAGGACGAACGTATCACAGCGGCTGGTGCACGAGCCGGCGACGCCAATGCCGTCGGACGAAGCGAAGAGCCTGATCGAGAAGGAGCTCGGCAGGCGAGGGCTCGTGCTGCACCACATGCGGCGTGCACCGCAGCGCGGTTGCAAAGCGATTGATTTCCCAGACGAGCGTCTGCGCGTCCGGACGCGCGAAGAGATCCTTGTGAAGGCCGCCCTCGACGAGGACCAGTTTCTTCGAAACGGCGGCATACGCATCATGAAGCCGTTGAGCCATCCACGGTGGGCAAACTTCGTCAGCGGCGCCATGGATCAGAAGGACGGGGACAGTCAGGTTGCGGACGACTTCAAGCGTGTCGAACAGCCGTCCGCTGACGAGATGGAGCGGCAGGCGCGGGAAGGTTACGCGGGCGATGTCGGGTAGGTTGGTGAACGTCGACTGCAGAACGAGACCATCGAACGGGTGCCTGCGGATGATCTGGGCCGCGATCGCACCGCCAAGGGAGTAGCCGTAAAGGACTGAGGGTACGTTCTTTGGCCGGATTCGCTCGTGCATGCGGGCCGCGGTGATGCCGTCATCGATGATTCCTGACAATGACGGCCGGCCGGTGCTGCGGCCGAAGCCGCGATAGTCGAAGAGAAGGACGCTGATGCCGGCATCGAGCAGGTACGGCATGACGTGGGCGGTGTTCGAGAGATTGCCGGTGTTTCCGTGGCAGTAGAGCGCCGAGGCGATGGGACGCTCGGCCCGGCAATACCAGCCGTACAGCAGTTCGCCGTCTTCCGTTTCGAACGAAAGCTCTTCGGTTCGTTCGCGCGGGATTCCGTAATCCTCTGGGTTCCAACTGATGACCGGCCTGCGCTCAGGAACGAAAAGTTGCGAGCGCCGGAAGAGGCGCCGCCCGAGGTCGAGGGCAAGAAAGACGGCCGCTCCGATCAGCAACGAGTTTGCTGTTTCCGTAAGCAGGATGCTTTTCTTTTTTCGCCACACGACTAAGCTCATCAGCAAAATCGTTGCCGGGTTAGAATCGCCCGCCGCATGCGTACGACCGAAAGCCGCACCCGCGTACGATACAAGGAAACCGACCAGATGGCGATCGCCCACCATGCCAATTACGTGGTCTGGTTCGAGATCGGCCGCACGGATCTCTGTCGCGAAGCGGGGTTCTCCTACCGCGAGATCGAGGAGCGTGGGCTCATCCTCGTCGTCACCGAGATCGTCTGCCGCTATCGCGCGCCGTACCGCTACGACGATGAGGTGGTGATCCGGACGTCGGTGTCGGAGGCGGCTAGCCGGATGATGCGCTTTGCCTATGAACTGCGCGACGCCTCGGGCGAGAGACTGCACGCCAGCGGTTCCTCGTCGCACGTCTGGGTCGACCGCGCCACCCGCCGTCCTGTGACCGCCGACGCCGAGGTGATGAAGGCATTCGAGCCCTGGCTCGAACGGGCGTAGACTCAAGTCTCCTGCAAAGCCTGGGAGGCCACATGAAACGTCTCGCCGCGTGCGTCGTCGCTTTCTTTTCCGCCGTTCCGATTCTCTTCGCGCAGGAGACGGCTCCGCCTTCGAAAGCGCCTTCGAAAGAAGCACCGGCGGCGATGCTGTCTGTCGTCGTCACGGACGGCCGGGGCAATCACATCCAGTCGCTGACGAAAGAAGACTTTCAGGTTGCCATCGGCGGCACTCCGGTCGACATTGCCAAGTTCTCCGAGCGGGGAGCCGGCGGCGCTCCCACGCGGGAGATGCGGCGCATCGTGGTCCTGTTCGACATGACCACGCTTTCCTTGAATGCACGGCACCAGGCCGCCGATTCCTTGCACCGGTTCCTGGCACGCGCGCTCCGGCCGGGCGATCTGGTTGCCGTTCTCTCAGGAGGACAGTCGTTGCGGACGGTGACCGGGTGGACGGCGGATCTCGATCAGATCGATGCGTCGCTCAGTCAGTTGAGCGACGATTCGGCGGTTTCGATAACCAGCCCGCAGGCCGCGGCTGAAAAGCGGATACGGGAGATCGCTACCGACATCCAGCAGACTGGCCAGACCGGCCATACGCTGTACACGTTCGATGCGCTCATGGATGCGGCACGCGCGTACGCGGCGGCGTCGTATCAGGATGCCGAGCAGAACCTCAGCGTGATCTCCTCGACGGTGAGTCTCTTCACTCCCCGCACCCGCAATGTCCTGATCGTCGTTGGGGGGGGACTTTCCCGTATGCCCGGCGCGGGCGTGTTCCAGTACGTCGAAACGATTCGCACGAATGCCTCGCGTGGCGTATTGGGATCCTTCCTGCAGTCGGGTGCCAATGCCAGCTCGCCGATGGGCGAATCGTCGTCCTATGATCTGACGCCGCTGTTCAATTCGTTCGGTATGCGGGCATGGCGCCGCGGCGTCGTGCTCTACGCAATCTGCTCTGAAACCTCCGATGACTCGGGCAGCAGCATCGAGATGCAGCAGGCCGGCGACCGTCTGGCGGCATTCACCAATTCGGCCGGCCGTTTCGACGGCTATCACATGCTGGCGAGCGAGACCTCCGGCATTGCTTTCGTCGGCCGGCCGGCTGCGGACGCGTTCGATCGCATCGCCGCCGATCTGGAATCGTTCTACACCATCGGCGTCAATCCGACCGCGCCGATCTCCGGGAAGCAGTCGCTGGCCGTGAAGATAAACAACGGCTACAGCGTTCGTGTCGCGCGCGGCAGTGCCGGGTCGGGAACGCCGGATGACGAGATGGAGAGCCGCGTCATCGCGAATAATCTCCTAGGGGCGACCGAAAACGCTCTCGGAATCAAAGTCAACGCGGCGCCACCGGTGGCCGACGGCGAGCGGCGCATGGTTACGGTCGATGTGAAGATTCCCATCCGTAAACTGAGGCTCGTCCCGGACGCCGGTGGTGTCGCCGGCGTCTTCACCGTCTTCATCGCCACCGGCGATTCCGTCGGTCATTCGTCGAACGTCACCCGGCAGACGAAGGAGGTCCACTGGCCCGCCGACGCGATCGCGCGCGCCGGAGACAAAGAGCTCACGTTCCGCGTCGACGTCGTTCTCCAACCCGGCCGATCGCAGATCTCGGTCGGCGTGATGGACGAAAAGTCGCAGGAGAAGGGCTTCGACCGGCTGTCGGTGTAGGGTCAAGGAGATAAGGTGCCCGTATTGACCAAGGCCATCTCGGCGGTGCGCGCGCGGCGGTCGAGGACAATCGGATGAGGATCGTAGTGCTGCTTCGGTTTCGGCATCGCTGCAAGGACAAAAGAAAACGGCGCACCGGGGTGCGCCGTTCGAAAACTTCGGGCTACGCGCCGACTACTTGGTGGCGCGCTTCGAAGCGGCCGCGAGCCGCGCTTTGTAGCGGTCGGCGGTGTTGTCCTTGATGACGCCGCGGCGGGCGGCTTTGTCGATCTCGGAGAATCCGGTGGAGAGGACGCTTGCGTCGGCGGTGCCGGATTCGACTTCCGTGCGGGCCTTCTTGAGCGCCGAGCGGAGACGCGATTTTCCGGCGCGGTTGCGCGCATTTGCTTTTTCGGCCTGTCGTTGCTGTTTTTCGGCCGAGCGGGTGTTCGCCATTGAAGTTGCTCCTAAGGTAAGTTTATCTGCGGACCGTTACTTGAGTAAGGCCGCGTATTCTACTTCGAATCGACGCCGAGCGACTTCAGTTTCTGCCGCGCCAGCGCTGCCTCCGGTGTGGTGGGGTGTTCGTGGACGACATACTGAAGCTGGACGATGCCCTGCGACTTCTCGCCGAGGGCGATGTACGAGTATCCCTTCTTCAGAAGCGCCCCGGCGACCTTGTCGGACCTCGGGTACTTGGTAACGACGCTGTCAAACTGCTGAATCGCCTCGCGATATTTCTTCTGCGAGTAAAGGCTCTCGCCGATCCAGTAGGCGGCGTTGCCCGAAAGCTCGGAATTCGGGTTCTTCGCGGCGAAGTCGCGGAAGCCGGCCACGGCCAGGTCGTAGTTGCCGCGCTGGTAGTCCCGGTAGGCGGCCTGGTACGTCTGCATCGGGTCTTCTGACGGGGCTGTCACCGGCTGCACCGTCAGTTCACTGCCGGACGGCGCCGGCACCGGGCTCGCGGATGGCGGCGCGGCCGCGGCGCGGGCGGCGGCGGTCTTCAGCTCGTCAACGTCGTGCTGCGTCTGCGTAAGCTGCTGCGTCATGCGGTCGAGCCGGTAGTTCGTCTGCTCGGTCGCTCCCTGCGCGTTTTGGATCTTGTCTTCGATCTGGTCGACTTTGGCCACGAGCGTGGCGTTTGACTTGAGCAGCATCTGCGTCTGGTCGGCGATGGTCTTGTTGACGTTGCTCACTTCCTCCTTGCTGGAAGCCGTCCGTTTGACTTGCGCCAGTTGTTCCTGAAGGTCGGAGATCTGGCTCTGCAGTTTCTCGACGTCCGAAGTCGAAACGCAGGCCGCGGTCGAAAGCGCCGCGGCCGCGAGAACCGTGTTGCGGATCAGGGATCGCATGGTCATTTCCCGACGAGTACGAGATGGTCGCGGCGGTTCTTGGCCCATGCCGATTCATCGTGGCCTGGATCGAACGGGCGCTCTTCACCGTAGCTGACCGTGCGAATCCGGCCGGCGTCGACGCCGAGCGTGACCAGGTACTCCTTGGCCTGGTTGGCGCGGCGATCGCCGAGGGCCAGGTTGTACTGCTCCGTACCGCGCTCATCACAGTGTCCCTCGATGAGCAGGTTGTATTGCGCGTTCTTCTTGAGCCACGTGGCCGACGACGTCAGCGCGGTCTGGGCGTCGGAGGTCAGCGTCGAGTCGTTGTACTCGAAGAATGCATCCTGGATGTAACCGCGGGATTGGGCCACGCGGTTCAGTTCCCCGATGTCGTTTGGCAGCGTCTCGACGGCCACCGTGTCGGTCTTTGGGCTGACGAAATCGGTTTCGGGCGGAACAGTTTGTGCGGTGGCCGTCGTGACCGTCGCCGGGATGGGAGGAACGTTGGCGGAGGTATCGGCCGGCGGCGCAACTTTCATCGGCGGTTTCTTCGGGCAGGCGAGCGCGACGACGACGAGCGAAAGCAGAGCCAGGGTGGTGGCGAACGATTTGATTGATTTGCTCATTGTGCGGTTACTCCTTTGTGGATGATAGCTCAGTGGATTCGTCGACCAGTGGATTCGTGGATTGGAAGCAGCTCAGCGGATCAGGAACACCTAATCCACCAATCTACTGATCTACGAGTCCACTGGCCACTCAATCACCTTTCTTTGACCAATCCGGATCCTTATTCTCCCCATCAAACGTAAGCTGCAGCAGGTCGGTACCGTCGACGCGCATCCGGTAGATCTGCCACCTGCCGCTGCGGTCGGATTGAAAGGCGATCCATTTGCCGTCCGGCGACCAGGCCGGCTGCTCGTTCGAGCCTTCACCGGCCAGGATGCGGCTCTGGTGGCTGGCCAGGTCGGCGATGCGGATCTGGAAGCGTCCGTTGACCCGCGAGGTGTAGGCGATCTGCGAGCCGTCCGACGACCAGGTGGCGTCGTCGTTCCATTCGCCTTCGAAGGAAATGCGCTGCACGTTCGAGCCTTCAGCATCCATGGTGTAGATCTGGGGCGAGCCGCTGCGTCCCGATGTGAAGGAGATCTGCCGTCCGTTCGGGCTCCACTCGGGAGTCGATTCGATCGAGGAGTCGTGTGTCAGCCGGCGCAGGTTGGTACCGTCATCCTTGATGACGTAGATGTCGGGATTGCCGGCCACGGAGCCGACGAAGGCGATGTCGTTGCTGATCGGCGAGAAGGTCGCCGAAGTATTCAGGTTCAGTCCTGTTGGAACGCGGACGCGGGCGCCTCCGCGCCGGCTGATGATGTACATGTCGCTGGTACCCCGCGCGAACGATGTGTAGACCATGCGCTCGTTGTCGGCGGACCAGCTCGGGAGGATCGAGAGCGCGTTGTGGCGGGTGATCTGCCGCTGATTGGCGCCATCCCAATCCATCAGCCAGATCTCAAAGTTGCCTGAGCGGTTCGAGGCAAAGCCGATCAGCGAGAGGAAGATGCCCGGCTTGCCGTTGACGGTGCGCACCAGATCGTTGGCCATCAGGTGCGCGATGCGCGGCAGGGCACCGGCGCCCCCGCGATAGCGCTTGCCGAATTGCATGGCACCGGTCGAGTCGAGGAGCCGGGCATCGACGGTGAAGTCTTCACCCTGCTGCTCGATCTTCAGCGCCAGGACGAATTGCGCGTTGGCCGCCTTGGCCAGGTCGGCGCCCGCCGGGACGTTTGGCGGAATCGGAGCGATGGCGAAGACGCCGGAGTAGGCCAGATCGCGCGTGAGCGGCGCGAAGAACGGCGTGTTGATCGTTTCGAGCGGCAGTGCCGTCTCAGGGCGAGGTACGGCGATCCGGGCGATCTGGAGTGCCAGCTCGGGCTTGATCGTCGTTGTGATCTGCGTCTGCGCTGCCAGCGGCAAGGCCGTGAAAAGAAGAAGGGAGAGCAATAAAGTCGTTCGTCTCATCGGAATGTGAGGTGTACTCCAAGGTATGTGCCGTTGTAGCCGAAAGGAAGGGGAGGAAGCGGCGACGCTTCGAGTACGGCACGAAGCGCCGCACGATCGAACGTGCCGTCGCCGCTTGCGATTTCGGTTTTCTCATCGCGAATGGAGCCGTCGCGGTTGATGCTGAAGGAGATCGTGGTGGTGAGGTTGTTTCCAGACTGTGGCCGCAGGAACCGTTGACTGATGAGTACTCTCATCCGGTCGATGTAGATCGTGTAGGGAAAGTCGCCTTCGATCCCCGTCACGCCGGCGCCGCCGACGGGGATGTCGGTGCCGCCGACGACTCCCGGCTTCGCGGCGATCTGTGGGGTGGGTGGTTGGGGGTGGGGAGCGGGAGGAGTCTCGGAGCCCTTCCTTGACGATTTTCCGAATGCAGAGAGGGGGACGGTCTTCGGTTCGCTCTTCACCACGGGCTTCGGTGGTTCGGCTACCGGCTCCGGGATCGGGAGCTTTTTTGGAGGGAGGGCCGGGGGAGGCGTCGGAGCGATCGGCGCAGGAGCGCTTGCGACTGCCGGGTTCGCGAACTGGATCGTCAGCGTCGACATCTCCTGTGGTGCGGTGGCGTGCATGGCGGCGTAGACGACTGCTGCGGCAATCGAGCCATGCAAGAGGAGGGAGACGGCGATGCCGGGGCCGGCGCCGCCGCCCAGACGGGAGCGTTCGGCCAGCAGATCACCGACGCGGTCGTCCATTGTTCTCCTTCGGCTGGGTGACCATGCCGAGTTGTTCTACGCCGGCGCGGTTCATGATGTCGAGCACAGCCACCACGCGGCCGTACGGCACGGCTTTGTCCGCCTCGAGAAGCGCGCGCTTTACGCGCCGCGCGCGCAGCATCGGACCGAGGCTCTGGTCGAGGTTCTCCGAGCCCGCGGCGATTCCGTCGAGGTAGACGGCGCCGCCGGCCGTCACCTGAATCTTCGCCGGATTGTTCGACGCCAGCTCGAAGCTCTTTCCTTCCGCCGCCGGCAAGGCCACCGTCAACCCCTGCGTCAGCATCGGCGCGGTGACCATGAAGATGATGAGCAGGACCAGCATCACATCGACCAGCGGCGTGACATTGATCTCCGCCATGTCGCTGTAGTCGTCGCCGTGTTCGAATCGAAAGGACATGGGTTGTTTCTTTAGACGCCTGTGTTGCGCATGTAGTAACCGGTTGGGGTTGACCTGGTTGCGGGGTCTCGCGGTCACGCGGCAGGAATCACCGCGAGACCGCGCAACTCCGAGCCCGCGTAACCCCGCCTACATAAAGTTCCTCTCCGTCAAATTCAAGAACTCCAGAGTGAAATCCTCCATCTCGCCGCGGGCCTGCCGGAGGCGCTGAACGAAGTGGTTGTAGGCGAGAAGGGCGGGGATGGCGGCGAACAGGCCGGCGGCGGTGTTGATGAGCGCTTCGCTGATACCGGGGGCGACGACGGTAATCGAGCTCGTCGCCGTCGAGCCGATGGTGGCGAAGGCGTCCATGATTCCCCACACCGTGCCGAAAAGGCCGATAAAGGGCGATGCGGCCGCGGTGGTGGCCAGGAAGGGGAGGTAACGGGAGAGACGGGCGGCCTCGATGCGGGCGGCGCGCAGCAGCGAGCGCTCCACGCTGTCGAGCGATCGGATCATGGCCGAGCTGGCGTGGGCGATCTGCGCTTCGATCTCGGCATAGCCGGCCTTGAAAAGCCCGACCAGCGAGGAATGAGCTGCCTGTGCCGTCGCGGCCTGAACGTCGGCGAGCTTCTTGGCCCGGCGGAAGGCGAACATGAATCGCCGCGAGGCCGCCGCCGATTGCCGGAAGCGGACAGCGATGACGAACATCACCGCCCACGAGCCGATCGAGAAGAGCAGCAGCACTCCCAGGACGGCTTTCCCCACCCACCCCGTATGCTGAAACGACGTCCAGAGTTGCACTAGGCTAAAGGTAGCATGTTGGGAGGTGGGGAGTGAGGCCTAGGAGTCTGCGCGGTAGAAAAGATTCGACGAAGATGGCGGCTGAGCCTTGGGCAACCAACGCTGTCGGCCGTGCCGGCTAGGGTGTCGGAGATGATGTTCATAGCGTGAACAAATCTCCAACACTCCATCTCCCACACCCCACTACACCCGACCTCAGGCCGCGATCGCTGCCTTCGTCGTTACCAATCCCAGCGTCTCCAGATAGAACTTCAGATCTGTCGCCGTCATCGCATACAGCAAACGCCCGTCGGCCCGGCCCGCGGTGTTGATGAACGAGTGGTTGTCGCTGCGCATAAGAAGGACGTCACCGAGGAACTCCTTCGGAAGGCTCGTGAGGAGATCCAGAAATTCATCTGCCGTCGCCGCGCCGTCGAGGATGATCCGATCGACATCCTCGGAGCGGTGGTCCAGCACGAAGCTGAGCATGGAAAGCGCTTTGACGAAGAGAATGCGGTTTGTCGCCGTGTTGGAAGTGTCCCACGCCCGCGATGGAGGTTGGGCGCCTCGTACGATCAGAGTGGTGCGTCGTGTGTCGCGCATCGTCGTCGTCTCAGTGATGCACAACGTTGGCGGCGAATGCAATCACAAGCGCCAGGGACCAGAGCATGCCCAGCACGCGCCAGGACTGGCGTCCGCCGCGGAGGTCCGAGGTTGTTTCGAATACGAAATGCTTGATCTGTGTCATGAGAATCTCCTTTCCTGTCGTCTGAAGATCAGTTGTTGATCGTGCTGATCGGACCGCTGTCATTTGGAGTGGTAGGCACTGCCGAAGCATCCTGGAGGGGAACGGTTCTCGTTCCGAAGGCATCGATCGGCCATACATCGAGTGGCAAGGACCGTCCGTTCGCGGCGAGATAGGCCTTGTCGTCGCGCCCGCTGAGCAACTCGATCGAGCCGCTCTTAGGCACTGAGTACCTCGTGCCTGCGTAGACAAACGTGGCCCCGGGAGCTCCGACGAATTTGTACGACACCGTTCCCGAATGGCAGACGACTGCAGGTGCGGGCGTGCTGTGAAGAAGGGCGGCGAGCGTGATTGCGTGCAGGATGTTCATGGCCGACCCTTAGTCCAAGGGCGATACCATGAAAGACTCTTTTTAGAATCAGTAGCTTAGCTGCGTCTGATGGAATTCGGTCTGTTTCAGAACCATACAGCTGTATGATTTCTGGACATGACTGAGACCTCTGTCCGGCAACGCCTCCTCATCGTTGACGACGATCCGAACGTCGTAGCCGGTCTGGAGGCCCTCCTGGTGGACGAGTGGGATGTGAAGACGGCCGCGACGGCGCGCGAAGCGCGATCGGTCTTCGCCGAGTTCTCCCCCGATGTCGTCCTGTTGGACATGAACCTTCCTGACGGAAGCGGCGTCGACGTTCTGCATGACCTGAAGATGTACTCCGAAGCGGTGTCGGTAATCATGATGTCCGGCGTCGGGACGATCGACAGCGTGGTCGAGTCGATGAAGCTGGGGGCGGAGACCTTCCTGCAGAAACCGTTCGACTACAGTCTGCTGTCGCTGACGCTGGAGCAGGTGTCGCGCATCGTGCGCACGCGCCGCGAGCTGATCGCGTTGCGCCGTGGCGACGCCAGCGACCTCGACCGCCTTCCCGGTCTTTCGCCTGCCGTCCAGAATTTGAACCAGCTCCTTGCGCAGATCGCGCGCGCCGTCTCGCCGGTATTGATCGAGGGAGATTCAGGAACCGGCAAGGGTGTTTTCGCGCGTCTCATACATAACCGTTCCCCGCGCGCCCGGGCACCCTTCGTCGATCTCAACTGCGCGGGACTCTCCAAAGAACTACTCGAATCAGAGCTCTTCGGCCACGAGCGTGGCGCGTTCACGAACGCCATGAACACGAAGCAGGGACTGTTCGAGATCGCCTCCGACGGAACGTTGTTTCTCGATGAGATCGGCGACATGGATGTCACCGTCCAGGCGCGGCTGCTGAAGGCGATCGAGGAGAAGCGGTTTCGCCGCGTCGGCGGCATCCGCGATCTGACGACGAATCTCCGATTGATCGCGGCGACGAATCGCGACCTCGGCGCTGACGTCGCCGCCGGCCGGTTTCGCGGTGATCTGTACTATCGGCTGAACGTCGTTCGCGTCCGTATGCCGGCGCTTCGCGAGCGGCTGGAAGACATCCCCCTCCTGGTGGAGGTCATCCTCCGTCCGCTGGCGAAGGAGATGGGCCGTCCCGTGCCGCCGGTCAGTGCCCGCGCCATGAAACGCCTGGCCGGTTATCCGTGGCCAGGCAACGTCCGCGAACTGCGCAACGTCCTCGAGCGCGCCATGCTGACCATGACAGGGAAGGAGATCGCCAGCGAAGATCTGCTCCTCGAATCCGATTCGAAATCGATGGCGAAAGCGGCGGGCGGACTTCCTACCGCCGACTGGGAGATTCGCCCGCTCGATGACGTGATCGCCGACTACGTCAGCGCATCCGTCAATGCCGCCGACGGCAACGTCCGCAAAGCCGCCCGCCAGCTCCAGATCAGCCCGTCAACGCTGTATGCAAGGATGAGAAAGTGACGTTGGCGGATCAGTTGTTGATCGTGCTGATCGGACCGCTGTCATTTGGAGTAGTAGGCACTGCCGAGGCATCCTGGAGGGGAACGGTTCTCGTTCCGAAGGCATCGATCGGCCAGACATCGAGCGGCAGCGTCCGCCCGTTCGCGGCGAGATAGGCCTTGTCGTCGCGCCCGCTGAGTAATTCGATCCAGCCGCTCTTTGGCACCGAGTACCTGGTGCCTGCGTACACAAACGTGGCCCCTGGGGCTCCTACGAACTTGTACGACACTGTTCCCGAATGGCAGACGACTGCAGGAGCGGGAGTGCTGTGAAGAAGGGCGGCGAGCGTGATTGCGTGCAGGATGTTCATGGCCGACCCTTAGTCCAAGGGCGGTACCATGAAAGACTCTTTTTAGAATCAGTAACTTAGCTGCATCCGATGGATTTGAGGCTGTCTCGAAACTGTACATCCGTCTGATTTTTTGACATGAGCGATCCTTCCGCGCGTCACCACCTCCTCAATCTCGCGCCGTCGAGACTAAAAATCGAGATCACTGTGCCGATCGCGTTTCGTCGCCGTCTGCGGCGTCTGACTCTCGAAAATGTAGACGTCAGTTCCAGCGGGGACGTTCTTCCAGACCCTCTCCAACATGTCGTTCGGCAGACGGATGCAGCCGTGCGAGACCTTCCTGCCGATCGAATCGGACTCGTCGGTGCCGTGAATCATGATGCCGTCGCCGAGATCCAGAGCGTATTTGCCGAGGTGGCCTCGAACCTGGCGCTTCGGGGAATTCGGAGGAGGCACAGGTTCGCCGGCTTCGACGAAAGCCCAGTCGGGCTTGGTCCAGACGGGATGAAGGATCTTCCGCAACACCTTCAGATGTCCTTCCGGGGTGCGGAAAAGCCAAACCCGTCCGCCATGTTTCAATACTCTCTCGCTGCCGGTGGCGGCGAGCGATTCATCCACCAGCCGGCCATCCTGGAACAGGTAGAGCCGGTTGGTGGCGACATCGATTGTGACCACAGTACCCGTCCGCGGGGCCTCGGCTGGTAATCCTTCAATCAGTGGGTCCTGGCAGAGGAACTGCCACCAGTGACATTTCTTCTCCGCCAGTTGCGGCTGCTGTGTGGTCTGCGCGGTAAGCGAATCTCCCAAAATCAAGCTCAACGCGAGAAGTCCCCGTGTGAGTGATCTGGTCATTGGAATCAAAGGCACCCTCCGCGTGGCAAATAGCGAGTGCCAGATCGAGGCCAGGATGGGGCTTCCGCGAGACCCCGCAACCGCGAGACCGCGCAACCCCGTATGGTGGCCCCGGGGCGACTCGAACGCCCGACAAACGGTTTAGGAAACCGCTGCTCTATCCACCTGAGCTACGGGGCCACGTGGCGGGAAACCGCGGGAGGGTAGCAGGTATTCGAGTCGGGTATGAGAGACCTCTCACAGATGTGAGAACAGCCCCTTGGTGTACTGCTCGGGATTGGCTACAAAGGCGCGTTTGTGATCCTCGTTGGCGAAGTAGTAGAGCTTGTTCTTGTATTCGACGGTGGGGATCGAGGCGCGGATGGAGATTTTGCTGCCGTCGACCGGGTCCATGGCGATGGCTGGTGAGAAGGGGAGCGACGCGCGTAGCGCCTCGTCCTGCGGCGTCGGCGGTGGCGGGGCGTCGGCCTGAGCCAGGCCGGTGACGGTTTTCACCGGTGGTGCTTCGTCGCTCAGCATCGGCGGCGAGTCGATCGGTGCCAGCCGCACGTTCGCCGAGTCGATCGTCCGCATCCCCGTGTTCGGATTCGGCGGGTTGCCGCCACTGGGCGCTTTTCCGCTGCGTGTGCACGCGAGAATCGCGAGCATCGCCGCGGCGATGAAGAGGGTGCGATGCATCGCCGTTACGTTCTGCAAGGCGGTCGCCACTACATCTCTCCGAGCAATCGGCCGCGGCAACGTTCCAGCTCATGCCAAACCACGCCATCGACCGTCCCGGCATCGACGACGAGAACGAGATAGTAGCCATCCCTCAGAACGCGACAGAAGATCTTGCTGGCCTCGAAATCGATTTTGTATCGGCGTGCAGTACCTAGATCGGTCGACTCGGTGATCCGCCGGAGCTGGGATAGGAAGATGCCGGCATAGGCTCCGATGATGCGAAGGGCGTGGTCGTCGGTATCGAAGGGCCGAGCCGAGATGACCTCGACACTCTCCCCCTCGGAATCAAGGAAGAGGGCGCCGATGGCACCGCCCGTCGACCGCAGCACGCCGGCCAGGATGTCGCGGAATTCCACCTAGGCGGCGCCTCGCACTTGCTCGTCGATGGTGATGTCGCCGCGCCTGACGGCATTGGCGAATGCTTCGACCACACGCGGATCGAAGCGCGTGCCGGCGAAGCTCTTGATCTTCTCGACGACGTAGTTGATCTCCATCGCTTTCTGATATGGCCGGTTCGTGGTCATGGCGTCGAAGGTGTCGGCGATGGCGACGATGCGCGCCTGCATCGGGATCTCCTCGGCCGTGAGGCCTTCCGGGTAGCCGCCGCCGCTCCATTTCTCGTGGTGGTATTTCATACCCGGGATGATGTCGATGAGTTGGGCCACGCCGCTCATGATGACCGCCCCTTTGACGGGATGTCCTTTCATCACCTCGAACTCGTCCTCGCTCAGCGCGCCAGGTTTGCGGAGGATACGGTCGTCGATGCCGATCTTGCCGACGTCGTGGAGCAACGCGCTGATGCGGAGATTGCGCATCTCCTGTTCGCTCAGGCCGATGTTTTTGCCGATGCCGATCGAATAGCGCGCCACGCGCTCCGAGTGGCCGCGCGTGTAGGGATCCTTGGCATCGATGGCCGCGGCCAGCATCCGCACGGAGTTGATGAAGAGGAGGTGGTTCTCGTGCGCCGCCTTGCGGAGCTGTTCGATGGCGGTCTCGATCGCTCCCGACATCGAGTTGAAGTTCTCGGCCAGCTCGCCGATCTCGTTGTGTGTCTTGAGCTCGATGCGCTGGTGATAGTTGCCGTTGGCGATCTCGCGTGTCCGCTCGGCCAGTGCACGGACCGGACCGGCGATACCGGACGCGAAGACGATCGCGGCCAGAATGGCCACGATCAGAGCGATGGAGATCCACGTGATCGTGGCCCGCACCATCTTCGACACCGAGGCATAGGCCACCTTCTCCGGCTTCTGCACGACCACGCCCCAGTCGGGACGGCCCACCGGGGCGACGGTGCCAAGCATCTGCACCCGCTCGCCGCCGCGGTTGTCGCCGTAGGGGATAGTCAGGTGAACCGGAGCCTTGGAGAACTCCTGAACGATCTTCAGATAGGAAAAGTCGGGATGCTGCACCTCCACCGCGGCCTCGCTGTGGAGAAGCAGTTTGCCACTGCGGTCGACGAGAAACGCCGTTACGTCGCCTTTCCCTTCGTCGCGTATCCGTTCGCTGATCCGGCGCAGGTTGACGATTGCCTCGACACTTCCGACGATGGTGCCGTTGTCGATGACCGGCACGGCGATGACGACGGCGGGCTGGTTCGCCGCCGTGACAAACGCGAACGTGCCGGTGTAGACCTGCCCTTTAAGCGCGGTCTGCAGCGCCTGGTCGAGCTCCTGTTTCACCGGTGCATCGAGGTTCGCCGGTGTGGCCTCGGAGCCTTTCCCTTCCCGGTTGAGGATGCGCAGGCCGAGGAGATCGCTGTCAGGTGTGATGTAGTCGGCGAGGATTCCGCTCTCCGTGGCGTAAGCGAATGGATCGGTGGTGGGCAGGGCGCGCTTCATGGCCCGTACGCTGCCGGCGATCTTCGTCAACTGCTGCGTGTTGTTCGCCAGCAGGTTCTGGATGTCGGTGGCGATGCCGATCGCCGAGCGCGTCAGATACTTTTTCTCCAGCGTCTCCAGCGAATCGCGGTTAATACGGATGAGGAAGTAGTGCGAGACCACCAGCGGCACCAGCCCCACGATGACCATCGCGCCAAGAAGCGTCCACAGCAGGCGCGGTCGCCGGGTGGGTGGGGTGGTGGCTGCTTCGGACATTCGGGGGCGATTATAGCGAGGGCGCTTCGCGTTGACCGGGAACGCCCGTGCTTGCACCCATGCCTGTACTGTTGGACAAGGAATCAATGGTGCGATATCATTGCTATCAATCTTGGAGGGACGAGCTGTGGCGCAACTAATCGTGCGAAATATCGATGGCGAGCTCGTGCAGGAACTGAAAGTCCGAGCCGCGCGGAACGGGCAGTCCGCCGAAGAGGAGCACCGCCAGATTTTGCGGCGCGCTCTCGGAACGAAGCCTTCCGGCTTGTCGCTGAAGGAGATGCTGGAGCAGATGCCGGACATTGGCGACGACGACGACTTCGAACGGAGTCTGGATCGTGGCCGAACGGTTGAGCTGTGAAGTATCTGGTCGATACGAACGTGATCTCCGAAGTCCGCAAAGGACAAAAGTGCCATGCGTCTGTCGCAGCGTGGTGGTCTACTGTTGCGCCTGAGGAGATCTTTCTGAGCGTCCTGACGATCGGCGAGATACGAAAAGGGGTTGAGAGTGTCCGCCGCCGGGATGCTCGATCCGCCAGCACGCTCGAGGCTTGGTTGCTGCGGCTCATCAGTCACTACCGTGATCAGATTCTCGCAATCGAGCTGGACATCGTTGAAGAATGGGGCTGGATGAGCGTTCCTGATCCGCTCCCGGTGATCGATGGTCTTCTCGCTGCGACGGCGAAGGCGCGTGGTCTGACTCTGGTGACCGGAAACATTTCCGATTTCGCGCGAACCGGTGTCAGTTCGTTCAATCCCTGGCGAAACTGACCCCGCGCAATGCCCCTCGGCCTCTACATCCACCTCCCGTTCTGCCGCGTTCACTGCACCTACTGCCCGTTCGCGGTGTCGACGGACATCGGGTTGCAGGATCGGTATACCGGCGCGCTGCTGGCCGAGGTCGATGAGCGGTCGGACGGGGAGCGGGTCGACAGCATCTTCTTCGGCGGCGGTACGCCGTCGCGTACGTCGCGCGGGAACCTGGCGCGCATCGTGGCGCGGCTGCGTGAACGATTCGCGATCGATGATGACGCGGAGTTTTCGCTCGAGGCGAATCCGGAAGATGTGACTGATGACGCCGTCGCATTCTGGCGCGCGCTCGGCGTCAATCGTCTCAGCATCGGTGTGCAGTCGTTTCACGATGACGAGCTCCGTCCCCTCGGGCGTGTACACGGCCGCCTGCAGGCACTCGAGGCCGTCCGCATCGCCGCGGCCTCCGGGATACGTACCAGTCTCGATCTGATCCTCGGATTGCCGCGCCAGACGGAGGCGAGTTTTCTGGAGACGCTGGAGATGGCCATCACCACGGGCGCGGGTCACGTCTCGCTCTACATGCTCGACCTCGAAGAGGGAACGGCGCTGGTGCGGCAAGTCGAGGGAGGACGCGTGTCGTTGCCGGACGACGATCTCGTGGCGTCGCTCTATACGGAGGCGATCGATCGATTGGCCGAGGCAGGGTTCGCGCAGTACGAGATCAGCAACTTCGCGCGGCCCGGCCAGGAATGCCGTCACAACCTACGCTACTGGCGGCGCGAGCAGTACCTCGCCTTCGGGATCGGCGCGCATTCGTTCGTCGGGGACCGGCGATTTGCCAACACGAGGGACATTCATCGCTACATCGCTGGCGAGCGCGAGCCGGTATTCGCCGAAATCCTCGGCGAAGGGGAAGTGAGGCGAGAGACGATCTTCCTCGAGCTCCGCCAGGCGGCGGGCATACACTATGACGACGTTGTACGACTCTGTGGTGAGGAGGGAATCGAATGGATGGAACGAGGCTTGATCGACGGGTGGCTGCGGCGAGTGGGCAATCGAGTGGCGTTCACCCCTTCCGGTTTCTTGTTGAGCAACGACTACATCTCGCAGCTCTTTTGATCGTATTCGCCGCGCTGCCGCTCTGCGCGCAGGACGTGAAATTCGATCCTAACCTCGTCACGCAGGCGAATTTCAGCCAGTTCTCACGGATCGTCGGTCAGGCCATCTTCGCCACACCCGTGCAGCCGGCCCGCGCCAGCGATTTCTTCGGATTCGACGTCGGAGTCGCGGCAACGGTCGTTCCCGTCGACGAAAACTCCGCGTATTGGCGCGCCGCCGTACCCGCCGGCAGCAGCTTCACCACGCACGGCTACGTCGGTGTGCCGCGACTTGTGGCATCGAAGGGCTTCGGTTTCGGCACGGTCTCAGGGACGTACGCGAAGATCTCCAACAGCGGCATCGCCACATGGGGCGGAGCGTTTGATATGCCTCTTGTGCGCGGCGGCGTTCTGAAGCCCGAACTGGCGCTGCGGTTGTCGTACTCCACGCTCACCGGCGTCGACGTCTTCCGCGAGAAAACCTACGGCGGCGAGGTGTTCCTCAGCAAGGGATTCGGTCCGGTCATGCCGTACGCGGCCGTCGGCCGCATGCGCATCAACGCGCAGGGAGACGTCCCCGCGAGCCAGCACTCGCCGGCATTCACGCTGACGGACAGGAGCAACGTGAATCGTTACACCGTCGGCGTCCGCCTCTCGCTGCTCGTACCGAAGCTCGTCCTCGAAGCGACGCAGGCGGAAGTGCGGAGCTACGCTGCGAAGGTGTCGTTCGGGTTTTAGCAGCGCTTCGCGCGTTGTCGGTTATCGGTTGTCCTTGCAAGGCTCCGCAGCGCAATGAAACCGACAACTGACAACTGACAACCGACAAGGCGGAGTAGCCGCTACTTCACCCCGATGGCCTTCTTGATCGCGTCGATCGTGAAGGTGCCATCGGGACCGAAGCCGAGGATCTGGCCGTTGATGATGTAGGTCGGCGTCGAGAGGATGCCGTTGTCGAACGCGCGGCTGACCTGATCGACCAGGGCCTTCTTTTCGACTTGCGAGCGATAGATCTTTTCGGCCGCTTTCCAGTTCACGTCGTTGTCCTCGCAGAAATTCTGGAAGACCTTGTCGAACGATTGCTTGCCGATCGTTTCCTGATTCTCGAAGATGAAATTTCCGTAGGTCCAGTACTTCGCCGGGGCCACTTTGGCCAGCGCCCGCGCGCCGAGGGCCGCGGCCAGAGCCCATTCGTGGTGTTCGAAAAGCGGGAGATCGAGGCGGTAGTAATCGACCTTGTCGAGGTTCTTGGCGATGATCGGCTCGACCTTCTTGTGGGCCTTGGCGCAGGTTGGGCATTCGAAGTCCGAGAGCTCGATGATCTGTACGTGCGCCTTTGCATTTCCGCGGTGCATCGCTCCGCCGAGGCCTATGGACTGGATGATGGTCTTGCCCGGGTCATCGCTCAGATTCCCACGTGTTCCGACGATCAGGAAGTTGTTCGAGGCGTCGACGAAGGCGTGATACGTGAAGCCGATCGTCCCCTTCGTCTGCTTCACGATGGAGACGGCGTGGATGCCGTCGGGAAGCGGGAAGGGGGCAACGGTGGCCACGACCGGTTCCTTCAACGCGGCGGTGGCCACGTCGGCGATGCGCGCCGGAAGTTGTTTCCCGTTCGGTTCCAGTTGGAGGATCGACCCGATCAGAACCTGGCCGGTCCTCGGCGAGTGCAGCATGTAGGTCTGATGCTGGCAACTCGAGTCAATGGACTCCTGGATCATCTTGTAGGCCATGAAGCCCGTCGGTCCTTCCCCCACGGGGGTTACCGTGACCCTCGAGTCAGGACACTTGGCTAGTGACCGTGTCGCGAAATCGGTCAGGGCGGCGTTGAGGGTCGGGGCGCGCTGCGCCAGGGCACAGAGCGGGAGAAAGGCCATGACGATGGCCTGCAGAGATCGTTTCATAGTCAATGTCTTCCTACGGACCGGTTGAGAATCACTGCGCGTGAACAGTGCGATAGCCGCGTTCAATCCACTCCTTGATGCCCCCGTTGACGTGCACCACGTTCCGGAAGCCGGCAACCGAGAGGAGCTGCGCGGCCACCGCGCCGTCGGTCGACGTCTCGCCGTAGACGAGGACGGTCTGGTTCTGGTAGGGCAGCAGTTCCGGCAGATGCATCTCGATCGTGTCGAAGGGTGCGCTGATGGCGCCGGCGATGTGCCCCTCGGGTCCGCGATAGGAATCCGAAGAGCGGATGTCGATGACCACGACCTGCTGGCTGTCGAGAATCATCTCCGCGGCAATGGTGGGGGAGATCTCGGCATAACCGCCGCTCGTCTTTGAGATGCCGACGGTACGACAAGAAGGCAGAAGGCAGAGGAAAAGCAGAAGGCAGAAGGCAGAAGGCAGAAGTGCTCCGCCGTTTTGCACGTTGGATCTGCTCATCGCCACGTTTGTCTTTACTTCTGCTTTCTGCCTTCTGCCTTCTGCTTTCATAACATCTCCAGTTCGAAATCAGCCCGGACCTCGCCGACGACGGTCCCGACCACGTTGGTCACGGGAATCCGGCGGAACGGCTGCAGTTCCGGGAAATCGTCTACGCCGGCGCCCAGGATCTCGAGTGTTTTCAGAATCACGGGGTTGCGGCCGCGCCCCATCGAGCCGTCGTGGATCTTGAGGGCGATACCGACGGCGACATCATCAGCGACGCGCATGCGCCCGGTCAACGCCGCCACGAGCGACGGGGCCATGGCCATCGCGTAGAGGCCCTCCGCGCCTTCCTTCGCCAGCAACTCGCCGCCGAACGTCTGCATGAGCGGCGAGGTCATGCTCCAGGCTCCGGCCACGTAGTTCGGAAAGGAGGTCATCGACTGGACGATTTGCGCCGCGCTGCCGGCGTAACGCTCCAGCGAGCCCGCCACCACGGCCCCTTCACTGGTGGCCATGAGCCGCGCGTAGGCGAGGGCCGTGCGTTGCAGCGAAAGGAAGAAGGCAGGCACGCCGCAGCCGTCGACGGCGATCGGGATCTCCTCCGGGTCGAGATCGGCGAAGTCGCCGAGTGTGGCGCGCATCGTCTCCTGCAGGGGATGCTCGGCGTCGATGTACCGCGCCGAGGGAACGTCCATCACCTGTGTCGCCAGCAGCATGCCTGCATGTTTGCCGGAGCAATTGTTGTGCAGTGGCGACGGCTCTTCGCCGGAGGCGCGCAGGTCGGCGGCGGCCTTCTCGTCGTACGGCATATGCGCGCCGCAGAGCAGGTCAGTCTCATCGAACTCGCCTTTGCGCAGCAGTGCCGCTGCCGTTGAAATATGGACCGGTTCGCCGCCGTGCGAACCACAGGTCAACGCCAGCTCCTCGCCGGAGAGCTCGTATTCGTCGAGGCCGCCGTATTCGAGAAGCGGGATCGCCTGAAACGGTTTTGCCGCCGACCGCAGGCAGGTGCGCAGCCCCGGTTCCCCTGCATACGCCAGCAGACGTCCGAGCGAATCGACGACAACGATCGATCCGGTATGAAACGACTCGAGCTGATCGCCGCGGAAGACGCGCGCGAGGGTTTGCATGGTTAGCGGAAGTCTATCCTGCGGTGACGCGCAGCGGCACCGTCAGGATCTCTTGTTGGCGACGATCTCTGATAGTTCCGCTCGATCCCGCTCGTGGCAACGATCTCGCGGTGCCACCGGAGATCCTGACAGGCTCGCTTCGCTCGCCGTCAGGATGAACTGTGACCGCTCTCCGCCGAGATCGCTTCCTCCTCGGTGTTGTAGATCTTGAATACCGAGTCCAGCTTGGCGAGTTTGAGAAGCTTGAGGATGCGCTCCGAGGGGTTGACCAGTATGAGTGTCCGGTTCTGACTGGTGAATTTGCCAAGGTAGCCGACCAGTTCACCGATGCCGGTGGAGTCGATGTAATCGATCTTCGTGAAATCGATGATGACGTTCGTGCTCTCGTTCTTCAGCACGTTCTCCAGCGCGGAGGAGAAGAACTCCGCGCTCTCACCGAGCTTGATGAGTCCTTCGACGTAGAGAATCGTGAAGTTCTCGGTGTGCTTTTTTTCGACGATCAAGAATGCCTCCCCCGTATCGGACGCGAGAGTAGCAAATCTGGGACCACGGAGGGGCGGTTGCTGGGTTGCTCGGTTGCTTGGTTTAGCGGTCTCGCGGTCTCGGGATGTCCACTCAGCAACCCGGCAACTCAGCAACTACGCCTGCAACAGCATCTCGATGCTGTCGACCATGTCCCCGAAGGTCTTCATCGAACGAGCCCGGTCGTCAGGGATCGAGATGTGAAACTCCTCTTCGATGGCGAAGAGGATCGTTAGCGCATCGAGTGAATCGATGCCGGCGTCCGCGAGCGGCGTCTCCAGCGACAGTTTGTCATCCGGAACGTCTTTCTCGTTGCGGACGATGGTTATGAGCTTCTCTTCGATCTCAGCGCGGGTCATGGGGCCGTTATGATAACCGCGATGCGGCGACGCTACTGGCTGCTCTACCCCGCGTGGATTGTGCTTTGCGCCCTTCTTTTTCTCGCGCTGCGCCACCGCGAGGATCCCTCACGCCGTCCGGGCCGCATTCAGAGCGACGATGCCGGCATTCAGGCTCTGGCCATCCTCCATCAGAACGATCCGGTTCGCTTCCGCGGCTACGAAGCCGTCCACGTTGCCTTCGCCGGAAAAGGAGAGGGCGGCGACACGAATCGCTGGGTTGTGCTTTGCGACCGCGTGCCGCACACGGCGTTGCGTGAGGCGGTGGTAGTGGAGGTCGATGCCGTCGATGGACATCTGCTGGTGGTTCGGAAGCCGGGGTGAGGTTCAGAAAAGCGAAATGTTCAATGTTCAATGTTCAATGTTCAATGTTGAATGACGAGGGGAGTGCT
The DNA here is from genome assembly GCA_035569395.1 of Thermoanaerobaculia bacterium. Classification (GTDB taxonomy): domain Bacteria; phylum Acidobacteriota; class Thermoanaerobaculia; order Gp7-AA8; family Gp7-AA8; genus JADGNZ01. The sequence goes on from DATMNC010000029.1 coordinate 80,144, forward strand.
CTTCTCCTCATCTCCTCGCTCCTCCATTCAACATTCAACATTGAACATTTAACATTCGCCTCTCTCTTCTCAGCACCTCCGCATTGACCGAGGCATAATCCCCGCGCCCATGTCCCGTCCCATGAAGCTCACGCCGATGCTCGAGCAGTACTTCGAGATCAAGCGCCAGGCTCCCGACGCCATCCTCTTTTTTCGGATGGGAGATTTCTACGAGATGTTCTTCGAGGATGCCGAGAAGGCGGCGCCGCTGCTCGACCTCGTGCTGACCTCGCGCAACAAGGGGCAGGAGAATGAGTCGCCGATGTGCGGCGTGCCGTACCACGCCGCCGACGGCTACATTGCCAAACTGGTCCGCCTTGGCCTTCGCGTGGCCATCTGCGACCAGACCGAGGATCCCTCCGTGGCGAAGGGGCTGGTCAAGCGCGAGATCGTGCGCATCGTCACGCCGGGGACGGCCACCGAGAGCTTCATCGTGGAGCGGGAGAGCTGTTATCTGGTGGCGCTCGCCGTCCCGATGACAGACAGCCGGCAACCGGCAACCGCAACGATTGGCGCCGCCTACCTCGACGTCTCCACCGGCGATTTCTTCGTCACCGCGTATGCGGGTCCTGACGATCCGCGGCTGGCCGATGACGTCGCCCGCTTCGCGCCGCGCGAGGCCATCTATCCGAAAGAGGCGCCCCTCCGGCTGGAGATTCCGTCAACGGCGGTCGAGCCGTCGCTTTTCGAGAGTGCCGGGGCGAACGATTACCTGGCGCGGCATTTCGGAACGCAGTCGCTTCGCGGCTTCGGGCTGGAGGGCGATGATCCGCGGATCGGCGCCGCCGGCGCGGCGCTCCGCTACGCCGCCGCCAGCCACAAGCGGCCGCTCGATCACGTGTTGTCGCTGCGCGTCGACAATGAATCCGATTTTCTTCAGCTCGATGCGGCCACGCTCGCCAATCTCGAGATCCTCGACTCGCGCGACGCCACCCGCCCGCGCGCGTCGCTCTGGAGTGTCGTCAACGCCACCCGCTCGGCCATGGGTGGCAGGATGCTGCGGAAGTGGATCACCCGTCCGCTGAAAGTGCGCGATGCGATTTTCGATCGGCACGACGCCGTCGACGAGCTGACGCGCTCTCGGGCCATCCTCGAGCCGATGTCGCAGAACCTGTCCCGGATCGCCGACCTCGAGCGCCTGGCCTCGCGCGTCACGCTCCGCAGTGCCACGCCGCGGGAATGCCTCACGCTGGCCGACTCACTGCTGGTGGTCAGCGACCTGCGGACCTCGATGACGGCGCTGAACGGTCCGTTGCTCAGGCGCCTGCGCGATGCCCTCGATCCGGTGCCGAGGGTCGTCGACCGGATCGCCGCGACGCTCGCCGACAATCCGCCGCTCAATCTCCGCGACGGCGGCGCCATCAAGGCCGGCGTCGACAAGGAGCTCGATGAGCTCCGCGCCATCGCCCGCGATTCGAAGTCGATCCTCGTCGAGATCGAAGGGCGGGAGCGCGAGCGGACCGGCATCGGGTCGCTGAAGGTTCGGTTCAACTCCGTCTTCGGTTACTACATCGAGGTGTCGAAGTCGAATCTGGCCCGGGTGCCGGACGACTACATCCGCAAGCAGACGCTCGTCAACGCCGAGCGCTTCATCACCCCCGATCTGAAAGTGCTGGAAGAGAAGATCGTCGGTGCCGAGGGAAAGGCCATCATCATCGAGGAGAAGTTATACGGCGAGCTGCTCGATGCCGTGGCCCTGATGAGCGGCGCCATTCTTTCCACCGCCCGCGCCGCCGGCGAGGTCGACGCCATCGCCTCGCTGGCCACGATCGCGGTGCGCAACCGATATGTCCGGGCCACGCTCTCCGAGGGGGCGGAGATCTGGATCGAGGAGGGGAGGCATCCGGTCATCGAGGTGATCGCCGGCGAGCGCTTCATTCCCAATCACACCGACATCGAGCGCGACCGGAACGGGATCCAGATCATCACCGGCCCGAACATGGGCGGCAAGTCGACCTACCTGCGGCAGGTGGCGCTGATCGTTTTACTAAATCAGATCGGCAGCTTCGTTCCCGCCTCCAAGGCCCGCCTCGGCATCTGCGATCGGATCTTCACCCGCGTCGGCGCGTCCGACCAGCTCGCGCGCGGCGAGTCGACGTTCATGGTGGAGATGCACGAGACGGCCAATATCCTCAACAACGCCACCGACCGCTCGCTGATCATCCTCGACGAGGTTGGGCGAGGGACCGCCACGTTCGACGGATTGTCGCTGGCCTGGGCCATCATCGAATACCTCCACGACAATCCTTCCCGCGGCGGCATCACGCTTTTTGCCACGCACTACCACGAGGTCACCGATCTGGCGAAGACGAAGGCACGCGTGGCCAACTACAGCGTGGCCGTGAAGGAGTGGAACGACCAGATCATCTTCCTGCGCAAGGTCGTGGAAGGGGCGGCCGACAAGAGCTACGGCATCCAGGTAGCGAAGCTGGCCGGCATTCCGCGCACGATCATCGAGCGCGCCCGCGAGATCCTGGTGACGCTGGAACGGAAAGAGCGCGACGTCGTCGCCGAGACGCAGCGGCGCACCGGTAGCCCTGTACGCCAGCTCGGCCTGTTCGGCGGTGACCCGCGCGAGCAGGATGCACTGGCCGCCTTACGCGCCCTCGACGTCGAGGCTCTCTCGCCGATTCAGGCGCTGAATGAGCTGGCGGCGTTGAAGGACAAGCTGAATTGAACTGCGCGTCGCGCGCGTTGTCGGTTGTCGGTTATCGGTTGATTGCGTTTCAGGCGCGTGACGCAATGAGATGTCGGAAGTCGGCTAGAACCGATAACCGACAACCGACAACGGCGAAGCCAGAAGTCACCCTCACAACCGATAACCCATCGCGGGCGCAATGTAAGATCCGCCCATGCCCACTGACCTACTCGGCATCGGCATCACCGGAACTTCGCTGACGGCTCTGGAGCGCCGCATCCTAGGCGAGACCACCCCCTGCGCCGTCGTCCTCTTCGGGCGCAATGTCGGCGAAGCCGGCGAGTTGCGCGAGCTCGTCGCCGAGATCAAGTCGCTCGCTCCCGGCGCGCCGCCGCTCTTCATGATCGATGAGGAAGGGGGACGCGTCGATCGCCTCCGTCATCTCATCCCCGGCCTTCCCAGCGCGCAGGCCTTCGCGGAAGGGGATGAGCCGGTGGCATTGTCAGCGTGGTGCGGACGGGTGATCGGGATGGCGCTGCGCTGGTTCGACATCGAGGTGAACCTGGCGCCGGTCGTCGACATCCGCGGCAACGATTCGCCGAGGGGACTGGAGCGCCGCATGTTCGGCAGCGACGCCGAGTCGGTCGTCGAACTGGCCGGTGCGTTCATCCATGGCCTTCACGCCACCGGGACCGCGGCATGTCTCAAGCACTTCCCCGGCATCGGACTGGGATCGGGCGACCCGCACTACGGCGCGACGGTCATGGATCTTTCTCTCGACGCCTTGATGGGTCGCGATCTCGTGCCGTTCGCGAAACTCGGCAACGAAGCCGGCGCGATCATGATCGGCCACGGCACCTACCCGCAGATCGACGATCCCCATACGCCAGCCACGCTGAGCCGGCGCCTCTCGCGCGGCCTGCTCGATGCCATCGGTTTCGAAGGGCTGGCCATGACCGACGATATGGAGATGCACGCCGTCTCCGATCTGGCCACCTACGAAACGCTCTCCGAACGAGCTCTGATGGCCGGAAGCGACGTCGTTCTCTTCTGCAGCCACATCGAGCGCATCCCCGAACTGCAGGGCACCATGAACGAGATGGTGATGGGTAACACGGCCCTGGCCGCCCGCGTGGCCGAGGCGCGCGGGAAGGTCACCGCGTTTCGGCGGCACATTGCCCGCCTGCGCCAGAATGCCGAGCCGCCCGCGGCAACATTCGACGACGTCATCGACGAAGCGATTCGTTTCATCGAGAAGCTCGACGCCACCCGGCCGCATCGCGATATCTACGTGCCGGACGTGGAGCGCCGCAAGGGCGTGCGGATGCCGGTGAAGGGGAGGAGCGGGCGGGAGGAGTGGACGTAGTGCGAATGTTGCTAAGTTGCTGAGTTGCTGAGTTACTGGGTGGCGCGGTCTCGGGGTTGCGCGGTCTCGCGGTGTTTTTTGCCCTGATCCTGCCGCGAAACCGCGCAACCCCGAGACCGCGCCACCCAGTAACTCAGCAACCCTCAGTCATTACTCTTCCTCGGCACCACCAACACCGCCCCCGCTCCCATCACCGCCAATCCCGCTCCCGCCCAGAACGCGGCCTGCGGCGTTACGTGCTGATAGATCTCGCCGAACAGTACCGTTCCTGCCAGGACACAAAGACCGTTGGCGAGGTAGTAGACGCCGAAACTCTTCCCGCGCGTTTCGGGGGGAACCATATCGCTGATCCAGGCCCGTTCGGCCCCCTCCGAAAGCGTGCCCGGGATTGCATAGAGAACGAACAGCACGACGAAGAACGTCAGAGATCGCGCGAAGGGAAAGACCGCATAGATCGCGGCATAGAACAGCCATCCGGCGATGAGCAGCCACCGCCGGTCGATGCGGTCCGACAGCGCACCGGCGCGCGTCGAGAAAAGCGACTTGATCACGTGATGCGCGGCCCACAGCGCCGGGAGCATTGCCGTCGAAACGCCTGACGCATGTGCCCGCAGGATCAAAAAGGCATCGCTCGAGTTAGCCAGTGAGAAGAGAGAGATGGCGGTGATGGCCAGCCAGAAGTTGCTCGGGAGCCTGCCGGATTGTTGGGTTGCCTGGTTACTGGGTTTTTTTGGTGTGTGGGGTTCTTCACGCAGAAAAGGCACGAGCATCGCAACGCCCACCGCCCCCGGCACTACCGCGATCATGAACAGCGTCCGCATCGGGATGTGGATGACGTCGAGGAAGAGGAGGGCCAGCAGAGGCCCCAACACCGCGCCGGTATGGTCGAGCGCGCGCTGAAAACCGAAGGCCCGGCCCCGATCCTCGGCGGGCGTGACGTCGGCGATGATGGCGTCGCGCGGTGCGGATCGGATTCCCTTGCCGGTCCTGTCGATGAGGCGCGCGGTCAGGACCGCCGGCCATCGGCCGGCCACGGCGATCAGCGCCCGCGACGCCGCGGCCAGCGCGTAGCCGCCGATCACAAGCGGCTTGCGGCGCGGCAGCCGGTCCGAAAGCGAACCGGCAACGTACTTGAGGATCGAGGCCAGCCCGTCCGCCGCCCCCTCGATCACTCCGACCGTCACCGGCGTTGCGCCGAGGACGCTCGTCAGGAACACCGGCAGCAACGGATAGATCATCTCGCTCGCCGTATCGTTGAGCAGCGAGGCGAAGGCCAGCAGGCGCACTTGCGGCTTCAGGCGCGTCACACGGCAATCATGCATCACTCGGCTAGAATGCGCCGCTGCAAAGGAGTCAGAAGCAATGTCTGAAATCAAGAAAGTAGGCGTTCTCGGCTGCGGCCTCATGGGCTCGGGAATCGCTCAGATCGCGGCGCAGGCCGGATACGAAACGGTCGTGCGTGAAGTGGAGCAGAGGTTTCTCGACAAGGGGCTGGCCGGGATCGACAAATCCCTCGGCAAGTTCGTCGAGAAAGGCAAGCTGCAGGCTGCCGACAAAGACGCCAGCATGGCCCGGCTCAAGGGGACGACCAGTCTCGATGACCTCGCCGATTGCGACATCGTCATCGAGGCCATCATCGAGAACGCCGAGCTGAAGAAAGAGACCTATGCCGCGCTCGACAAGATCGTGAAGAAGGATGCCATCTTCGCTTCGAATACGTCGTCGCTAACGATCACCGAGCTATCGATGGCCACCGCGCGGCCGAAGCAGTTCGTCGGCATGCACTTCTTCAATCCCGTCCCGCTGATGAAACTGGTCGAGGTCGTCCGCACCATTCTCACCAGCGACGAATCATTCAATCGCGCCTTCCAGTTCGCGAAGTCGCTCGGTAAGGAAGCGGTCGCCGCGCGCGACAACTCCGGCTTCATTGTCAACCGCCTCCTCGTCCCCTACATCCTTGACGCCATCCGGGCCTACGAGGAGGGGGTCGGCTCGATCGAAGACATCGACAAGGCGATGATGCTCGGTTGCGGCTACCCGATGGGCCCCTTCACTCTGCTCGACTTCGTCGGCCTCGACACCACCTACTTCATCACCGAGGTCATGTTCGCCGAGTACCAGGAAAAGAGATTCGCCGCGCCGCCGCTGCTGCGCAAGATGGTCCTTGCCGGCAGGCTCGGGAAGAACAAGACCGGCAGCGGTTTCTACGATTACGCCTCGGGCACGCCGGTGCCGTTCGATAAAGGGCGGTAGCGCGGTCTCGCGTTTCCCGGTCGCGCGGTGGTTGGCTGCACAGTTGCTGGCTGTGGCTGCCAATCGTCGCGCGTCCCGGGCCCATTACCCAGCAACTCAGTAACCCAGCAACCAAAACACCGCGAGACCCCGCAACTTCGATACCGCGCAACCCCGAAAGGACACCATGCCCTACGAAAACCTCGAAAACGTCAAAGCGGAAGTCCGCGACGGGATACTCTACGTCACGATCGACCGTCCCAAGGTCCTTAATGCCCTGAATGCGCAAACGGTGGAGGAGATCTACAAGATCTTCGCCGAAGGCCGCGACGACAATAACGTCAAAGCGGTCATCCTCACCGGAGGGGGGGAGAAAGCCTTCGTCGCCGGCGCCGACATCAACGAGCTGGCCCAGAAGTCTCCGATCACCGGCAAGGAGACCTCCGAGCGGGGCCAGTTCATCCTCTCGTTCATCGAGCGCTTCCCGAAGATCGTCATCGCCGCCATCAACGGCTTCGCCCTCGGCGGCGGCTGCGAGCTGGCCCTGGCCTGCCACATCCGCATCGCCTCGGAGAAAGCGCAGCTCGGCCTTCCCGAAGTTACCCTAGGCATCATCCCCGGCTACGGCGGCACCCAGCGCATGGCCAGGTTATTGGGGAAAGGCAAGGCCCTCGAGCTGATCTGCACCGGCGACCGGGTCGGGGCGGCGGATGCCGAGAAGGTCGGCCTGGTCAACCGCGTCGTCCCCGCCGACCAGCTCATCGCCACCTGCGAAGAGATGGCAAAGAAGATCATGTCCCGCGGACCACTGGCGATCCGCGCCGCCATCGAAGCCGTCAACAACGGCCTGGAGATGGCCTTCGATGAGGGCCAGTTCCTCGAAGCCACCCTCTTCGGCCTCCTCTGTGCCAGCGAGGATACAAAGGAGGGGATGCGCGCGTTCCTGGAAAAGAGAGCCGCGAATTTTCAGGGGAAGTAAGCGCGCGTCCGTTGGACCCTGCGTTCACTTATGTGAACGGAATATGCATCAGTGATGTATGCTTAAGGCATCAGGTGAGGTGCTCACATGCGTACGACAATCAATCTTGATGAGCAGTTGCTCGAAACGGCGCAGCGCCTGACCGGGACGCAGGAGCGGACGGCATTGATCCATGACGGTCTTCGCGCGCTGATCGCACGGGAAAGTGCCCGCCGTCTCGCAAAACTCGGAGGAGGCGATCCCCGCGCCAAAGCTCCGAGGAGACGCCGTTCGTCGTGATCCTCGTCGACACGTCCGTCTGGATCGATCATCTTCGGACTTCGAACACGTTGCTGGCCGACGCGTTGGAAGTCGAGGCCGTGTTGGCGCACCCGTTCGTCATCGGTGAACTGGCCTGCGGAGAGATGAAGGAAAGGCGCGAAGTCCTGAGCCTTCTCGCAACGCTGCCAACGAGCGTCGTTGCAACCGACGAAGAAGTGCTGCTCTTTATCGAGAATCACCGGCTGATGGGTAAGGGGATCGGCTACGTCGACGCGCACTTGCTGGCGTCTACTACCCTGACGGACGGCGCGCAACTCTGGACCCGCGACAAGCGCCTCGGCGCTATTGCAGCGCAACTGCAGCTCGGGTCCGGCACCGCCTGAACGTCTGCTCAACCCTTGGAGCCCATTCATGGCCTCGTGGAGTCCATTCATGGCCTCTTGGAGCCCATTCATGGCCTCTTGGAGTCAATCATGGACTCGCGGAGTCCGCCGACTTACCAGTTTTGACCGTTCCCGTTCCTTCCATGGCCGGCGTTGAACTGAAATTCGTCACTCGCGCCTGCGATCGTGTCGATTCAGCATGCACGCGGACGGCTCACCGCGGGATACGGGTGACTCGTCGCGTGATCACGGTGGATGACTACGACGGTTTCGACTTGGACACGATACGAGTTGTCATTTTTGATTGATTGGCCGATCGGAGACCACGGTCATCCAGAATTCGGCAGCCTTCGTTGCAATCCTGATATATTGCTATTTATTCAATAAGGAGTTAGGCAAATGAGGCGAATCGCAATTCTGTCAGTGTTCATCCTACTTCTCGCTTCGGCGGGGTTTGCGCCATGTTTCATCCCTGAGTCACGCCATGTGGAGTATTGGCAGTACGATCCCCTCTGCATCCCGGGTGGGTCGTGCACCCCGCGCTGGTTTCTCCGCGGTACGTGCGATACCGACTGCTATGGGAACACATCGTGTTCCGGCGACACGCACATCGACGACCAGACACGGTTCGTGGTAACGACGGGTGACTGTTCCAACGAGATCTGCACCGACTAGATCGGAGTCTGCGTTGCCGAGGGCGTCTCTGATCTTGTTATCATCGATGGGTTGAGCCCGCGATGAACAGAGACCCCTTTCACGATCTCATCTACGACTGGAACCTCGGCGCGGAACGTCCGGCGCGGTCGTCTTCGAAGAAGATCGAGTTTGATGATGAGACGTTGCGAGACGGCTTGCAGTCGCCGTCGGTGACGGATCCGTCGATCGAGGAGAAGATTCGGATCCTTCACTTTCAGAACGACATCGGGGTCGATACCTCGGATATCGGTCTTCCAGGCGCGGGACCGCATGTGCAGAAGTCGGTCGAGCGGCTGGCGCGGGAGATCGTCGATACAAAGCTGAGCGTGGCCGCGAACTGCGCGGCCCGGACGCATGAGAACGACATCCGTCCGATCGCCGAGATCTCGCAGCGCGTCGGGATTCCGATCGAGGCATGCACATTCATAGGCTCGTCGCCGATCCGGCAGTTCGCCGAGGAGTGGGACCTCGACTGGATCATCGAGCAGTCGGCCAGGGCGGTGCGGTTTGCCGTCGGCGAAGGACTGCCGGTCATGTACGTCACTGAAGACACCACGCGGGCCAAACCGGAGGATGTCGAGAAGCTCTATACCGCGGCGATCGAGGCGGGAGCAAAGCGCGTCTGCGTCTGCGACACCGTCGGCCACGCCACGCCGTGGGGCGTGCGCAATCTGATCCGGTTCGTGCGCGGAGTCGTCGATCGCGTCAATCCGGAGGTGAAGATCGATTGGCATGGTCACAGCGACCGCGGCCTTGGCGTCATCAACTCCATCGCCGCCATCGAAGCGGGGGCCGACCGCATCCATGGATCGGCCGCCGGCATTGGCGAGCGCGTCGGGAACACCCCCATCGACCTGCTGATGGTCAACCTCAAGTTGATGGAGTGGATCAACAACGACCTGACCACGCTGCCCCAATATGTCCGGTTCGTCTCGCAGGCGGTACACATCCCGCTGCCCGATCAGTACCCTGTTTTCGGCCGCGATGCCTTCCGCACCGGCACCGGCGTTCATGCCGCCGCCATCATCAAAGCGAAGAAGAAGGGAAGCGAGTGGCTTGCCGACCGCGTTTACTCGGGCGTTCCGGCAGGTATGTTCGGTCTCCAGCAGATCATCGAAGTCGGTCCGATGTGCGGTCTTTCAAACGTGATCTACTGGCTCGACGCAAACGGGTATCCGCAGGACGAGGGGCTGGCGAAGGAGATTTTCCAGCTCGCCAAGTCGACGAATCGGGTGCTGACGGATGAGGAGTTGCACGTAGCGGCGGAGAAGGCAGAAGGCAGAAGGCAGAAGGCAGAAGGATGAATCAAAGGCAGAGAGATTCCTCCTTCTGCCTTCTGCTTTCATCCTTCTGCCTTTGGTATGCCCGAGTGGCGAAATGGCAGACGCAGCAGACTCAAAATCTGCCGAGGTAAACCCTCATGTCGGTTCGAGTCCGACCTCGGGCACCATTTGATGTGAACAGACCGTAACGCCTCGGGGCGTTGCAATGCACGGCGTCGCCGGTGACGTTCCCTTGCTCAAATAAATAACGGAGACAGATCCAGAACATGCGCCGCTATTTTGCTGCCATCCTTGCCCTTCTTTTCCTGCCGCTCGTTGCGCAGGCACTGCCGCCGCAACGCGACGGTGTGCCCATGCGGCACTACATCCTCGATAGCGCCGTTCCGCTCGATGCCGCCGCCAGCGCCGAGCTCGCCGCACAGGGGATCGAAGTCCAGCGGCCGTTGGCAAACAACCGCTATCTGGTACGCATGCGCGACGACGTGGCCCCTCCGACCGACGCGCGCATCCGCTCGCTCCGGGTGTATGACGCCTCGCGCAAGATCGCCCGTGCGGCTTATGCAGAGGCAACGAAAGGGAAAGCCTTCGCGCGGCTGCAGATCGTTTTTCAATCCGAAGTGACGTTCGAGGATGCCCAGGCCGCGATCGATGCGGTGGGCGGGACGATCGACACGCCACTTGCCATCGCCTACGCCCATCCGCAGCGTCTCACCGTCCGGGTGCCGTCGATGTCGGTGACCGATCTGGCGAAGGACGAGCGGGTCTTCGGGGTCTACGGTCCGCCGCTTCGTCCGAAGAGCACGAATGCCGTCGCGGCGCAGGTCTCGAAAGTCACGCCGCTCTTCAGCGCCCCCTACAACCTCAGCGGCAGCGGCGTGGTGCTGTCGATCTTCGAGCCGGACGGGCCGCCGGACACGGCGCATGTGGAGTTCGGAGGGCGCCTGACCAGCCACTTCACCGCAACGACGCCGGACGATCACGCCACCCACGTCTCCGGCACGATGATCGCCGCCGGAATCAACCCTTCCGCCAAGGGGATGGCACCCGCGGCGACCTTGCAGGCATTCGACGCCGGCGTCGATTTCGACGTCCTTTTGACCACGAAGCAGACCGGGCCGGCCTCCTTCGGTAGCGTCGCCGACAACAATTCATGGGACTTCGGTTTGAGCTGGCAGCAGTCCAGTTTCAACGAATTCGATTGGTGGGGGAACGAAGACGCCTATGGCGCCTACAGCGGCCTCGAGTCCGAGCCGTATGACGCCCTGATGCGAGCTCCCAATGCTCCGCTGATCCTCCACGCAGCCGGCAATGACGCCACACAAGGCAATCCCGCTCTAGGTCAGCCGTGGGCACCGCACAGGCATCTCGACGACACGCCGAAGGAATTTACCCACATCTTCTGCTACTCCCAGAACGGCAGCGGCACCGACTGTCCGGCTACCGATCCCAACGACTGCTCGGTCGGAACCACCTATTGCGAGACGACCAAGCATCCAACGCACACCGCCGACACGACCATAGGTCTGATGGCGAGCACGAAGAACTCACTGACCGTCGGCGCGGTTCAGAGCAGCGGCACCGCGATCGCTTCGTTCAGCTCGCGCGGCCCCACGGTCGACGGCCGCATCAAGCCGGAGATCGTGGCCAAGGGAGTCAATCAGTTCTCGACGTTCCCGGGTAACAGCTACGCCACGATTCAGGGGACGTCGATGGCCACTCCGGTGGTGACCGGCATCTCCGCTCTCCTCACCCAGCAGTATCGCAAGACGTTCGGCAAGACGCCGAGTGCTGCGGTTCTCAAGACGCTCCTGATCGCGGGCGCCGACGACCTCGGCAACCCCGGGCCCGACTACACCTATGGCTTCGGTCTGGCCGATGCGAAGGCGTCGGTTGATCTCATCCTCGGCGACAACGGCGCCGGCTCGCGGATCCGGACCGGTACGATCGCCAACGGACAGGACATCGACATCCCTGTCGTATTGTCATCGACCCAGAATTTTCGCGCTGTCCTCGGATGGTTCGATCCCGAGGTTCTGCTTGTGCCCAGTCCGGACGATCCCGATCCGCTGGCCGACAAGACCCTGATCAACGATCTCGACCTTCGCGTCGTCGATTCGACCGGCGCGACCGTTCTGCCGTACGTGCTCGACAAGAACAATCCGAGCGCGGTCGCCACCCGCGGCGTCAACCACACCGATACCACCGAAGAGGTGGAGATCGCGAACGCGGTTCCGGGGACGTACCACGTCATCGTTCACGGCGCCATCGGCGACACGAAGTCGACCACGCAGGATTTCGTCCTCGCTCTGAGCGGCGGCGCCCCGCCGCTGCCGTGTGGCGACAACTACGAGCCGAACGATACGCAGGCCACGGCGTTCGGCAATCTCGTGAGCGGCCAGCCGATCACGCCGAAGATCTGCAACAGCGCCGACATCGACTACTACACGTTCGCGTCGAATTCGACATCGACGATCTCCGTGACCGTCGCCGCGACCGACACGCCTCTGAAGGTCACGCTTTCGAGCGCCCTATCGACGACTGTGATCCAAACGATTGCCGCGAACAACTCGGCCACGCTGACGACGAACATCAACACGCCGACCTCGCCGACGCCGAGCGTTCCCTTCTTCATCCGCGTCGAAGCGAATGGCGCGGTTGGCAGCAGCGGGGCCTACACACTCACGCCACACTTCACGTTCACATCGACGCCGCGCAAGCGTTCGTCGAAGCATTGATTGCCGGGGTGGGGGAAGAAGGCTTCTCCCACTCCTTACCGACAACCGATAACGCGCCTCACCCCTCCTCCCCGCATACAATCCCATCCGCATGAGTTACAAGACGCTGCTCGTCGACGAAGCGGATGGTATGCTGACGGTGACGCTGAACCGGCCGGAGGTTCACAACGCCTTCAATGAGGAGCTGATCGCTGAGGCGATCGATCTCTTCAGCGGCCTCGGCGCGTCGGCGGCGCGGGTGGTGGTGTTGCGCGGCACGGGCCCGAATTTCTGCGCGGGTGCGGACCTCAACTGGATGTCGCGCATGGTCAGCTACACGCGTGATGAGAACGTCCGCGATTCCTCGCAACTGGCCCGGATGTACTCCCTGATCAATGAGTGCCCGCTGCCGGTCATCGGCCGGATCCAGGGGGCGGCCATCGGCGGGGGTGTCGGCCTGGTTGCCGTCTGCGATGTCGCCATCGCCGACCGCGATGCGAAGTTCGGGTTGTCCGAGGTCAAGCTCGGCATCCTTCCCGCGGTCATCTCGCCATATGTCATCGCCAAGATCGGCGAGACCCACGCGCGAGCGCTCTTCCTGACCGGGGAGCGGTTCGACCCCGAACGAGCCCTCCGCATCGGTCTCGTGCATCGCGTCGTCGATGACGTCGATGCCGCGGTCGCGGAGTCGATCAACCAACTGAGAACATCCGGCCCCGAGGCCGTGCGCGAGTGCAAGAAGCTGATCGCCTACGTAGCGTCGCACGATCTCATCGACGCCATTCCCTACACCATCGATGCGATTGCCACCCGCCGTGTCAGCGAAGAAGGGCAGGGGGGCATGGGGGCCTTCCTGAAGAAAGAGAAGACGCCGTGGTCGAAGTAGCACCTCTCTGTCGCCCGCTAACGCGGGCTTGCAATACGGGGAGGACGTTCGGGAACCCCCGGCTGAAGCCGGGGGCTACGGATCTTTCGCCGGCTTCGCCAGCTGGTTCGTTCCGTGAACAAGTCTGCGCTGAGTTGAATTTGACGACGTGCCAGGAGCTTAGCCGGTCGCGGCTGTGCTCAACGAATGAACCGCTCATCGCGATGTCTTGCCAATTCGTGCAGCTTCAATCCCGAGGTCCTTTGGGCCGGCGGAGCCGGCGCGAGATCCGTAGCCCCCGGCTTCAGCCGGGGGTTTCCGAACGTTTCCCCTCAATGCGAGCCCGCTTTAGCGGGCGACAGAGGCGGCGTACATGATCGGTCGCCTCCTCGTCCCCAACCGCGGCGAGATCGCTGTTCGCATCGCGCGCGCGTGCCGCGAGGCAGGCATCGAATCGATCCTCGGCTATTCGGAAGCGGACGACATTCGCTACGTCCGGCGCTACTTCGACGATGCCGTTCCTCTCGGCGGCGGCGACGCGCGGGCGACGTATCTCAACGTTGGCAGTGTCATCGACGCCGCGCGGCGCTGCGGTGCGGACGCGATCCATCCCGGTTACGGGTTCCTTTCCGAGCGCGCTGAGCTGGCGGCGGCGTGCGATGACGCGGGGATCGTGTTCGTCGGACCGAAGGCCGGCTCGATCGCGGCGATGGGATCGAAAGCGGCGTCACGTCATCTGATGCAGAGGCTCGGTGTTCCGGTGGTGCCGGGCTACGACGGCGAGGGGCAAAGCATCGAAGTTCTCACCGCCGAGGCGGCGCGCGTGGGATTCCCACTGCTGGTGAAAGCGAGCGCGGGCGGGGGTGGGAAAGGGATGAAGATCGTCCGCTCCGTCGGCGAGCTGCGCGGCGCGATCGAGTCGGCGCAGCGCGAGGCGAAGAAATCGTTTGGCGATGACCGGCTTCTCCTCGAGCGCTACATCGAGGAGCCGCGCCACGTCGAGTTTCAGATCTTCGGCGATGGCAACGGCAACGTCGTCCATCTCTTCGAGCGCGATTGTTCGATTCAGCGGAGACACCAGAAGGTGATCGAGGAGACGCCGGCGCCGCGCTACGGCGACGATCTGCGCCGGCGCATGGCCGCGGCGTCGGTGGCGGCGGCGCGCGGTGTCGACTACCGCAGCGCCGGCACGGTCGAGTTCATCGTCACACCGGAGAACGACTTTTTCTTTCTGGAGATGAACACGCGGTTGCAGGTCGAGCACCCGATCACCGAGGAGGTGACCGGTGTCGATCTGGTCCGCGCGCAGCTTGCCGTCGCCGCCGGCGGGCGGCTGCCATGGCGTCAGGACGAACTACATCAGCGCGGTCACGCCATCGAAGTGCGCATTTACGCCGAAGATCCCGATGACCGCTTCCTTCCACAGAGCGGCACGATCGCCTTCTACCGAGAGCCGTCCGGTCCCGGCGTCCGCGTCGATGCCGGCGTTTCGCAGGGGTCGGAGATCGGCGTCAGTTTCGACCCGATGCTGGCGAAACTGATCTGCCACGCGGAGTCGCGCGACACCGCCATCGACCGCCTCGACCGCGCCCTGCGCGAATACATCGTCCTCGGCACGAAGACCAACATCTCCTGGTTGCGGCGCGTGGTCACGCATCCCGCTTTTCGGGACGGACGCGTCTCGACGCGCTTCATCGCCGATCACGAGGAGTCGCTTCGGCGCGTGACGCCGGAGATCGTTCCGGCGATCGCTGCGGTGCTGTCGTCGGCGCAGCGTACCGAGGCGACGAAGCGGGTGAGTGGAATCGCTAGTGTGTGGGATTCGGTGGGCGGACGTAGTCTTTGATCCGCAGATGACGCAGATGGTACGCAGATGCGAATCTGCGTACCATCTGCGTCCTGGAGATTAGACGTTACCACGCCGCGATAGCGGCTCAAGAAGGTAGCCAGGGGTGCGAGCGTTTTTGCGAGCACCCCTGGAACCCGATGCGATCCGAAATCGTGCCGCGTCAGCGGCACTCGATGGAGTCCCGATTACTCCAGTGCCGCTGACGCGGCACAGACCTGACATCTCGTAGCCAGGGGTGCTCGCAAAAAACGCTCGCACCCCTGGCTACCGTCTTGTTGTCGCTAACGCGGCAGCTTACGCACATACAAATCCGTGTGTATCTGCGTCATCTGCGGATAGTCTCACGCCTTCCCCAGACTCTCCGGCGCGCGCACTCTTCCGGCGATGCCGCAGAGGATGAGCAGAGTCACGACGTAGGGCACGGCCAGCAGCAGGTGAAACGGCACGCCGCGGCCGCCGGCCTGCATCGCGTATTGCGCGGCCGCGGCGATGCCGAAAACGGCGGTTCCGAGCAACGCGCCTTTGAACTTCCATCGGCCGAAGATCACGATCGATAGGGCGATGAAGCCGCGGCCGGCCACCATATTCTCGGCGAACCCGCTCGATAGAGCCAACGATAGATAGGCGCCGGCGATGCCGGTCAGCACGCTCTCGATGGCCAGCGCCGTCCAGCGATACAGCGCCACCGAGGCCCCGTTCGCGGTTACGGCCGCGGGAAGCTCGCCGCAGGCGCGGAGACGGAGGCCGAACCGCGTGCGCCACAGCAGCAGAGCGAGAGCGATCGGGGCGGCGATCCAGGCGAGCGGAACGATCGGATCGATCTCCAGCCGGGGGACCGGCTGATTGAAGAGCTGCAGCTCGCGGTAGACGAATCCGGTCAGTCCCTGCGCGAGAAGAACGATCGCCGTGCCGGTGACGATCTGATCCGCGGCAAAACGAAGGGCGAACAATCCGAAGAGAGCGCCGACCGCGGCTGCCCCGATGATGCCGCCGAGAAAACCGAGCACGACGCTATGAGTGAGCTGCGCGGTCACCACGGCCGTCATCGCCGCGGTGAGCATCATCCCTTCGATGCCGAGGTTGATCATTCCGGCGCGCTCGACCACCAGCTCGCCGAGGACGGCCAGCAGCAGTGGCGTCGAGGCTACGATGGCGAGAGGGATGGCGGCGATCAGTGCGTTCGTCATCTGTTCCTGCGCCTTGTCAGCGCGATCATCGCCAGGATCACGATCGCCTGGCCGAACGTCGCTACGGTCGATGAAATCCCCGCCGTCCGCTGCAATTCGCCCGCGCCGGTCGTCAACGCACCGAAGAAGAATGCCGACGCCAGCGTTCCGAGCGGGTGGAGCTGCGCCAGAAGGGCCACGGCGATTCCGGCGTAGCCATAGC
>DATMNC010000030.1:0-209160 GCA_035569395.1 Thermoanaerobaculia bacterium
CTCCTCCACGGTGCCACTTGGCACCGCGTCGAGCATCTCTGATCCTTCCTGTTCTTGCACGGACTCCCTCCCTCGTCGTTGCTCCAAAAGGGGGGATTTTTAACTGTCCGGATGGGGGGATTTTAGAGTGGCCGCCGACAGATCTCACAAAACATGAAATGGTTGATCTGAATCGCGATCATGGCGGCGGCTTCATCGCGATTGTCGGAGGCGGGGGTGAACGTAGCCTTCAGCAGTCGTCCCGTTGCCATGATGTCTACCTCCCTACTGAATTAGTTACATGATCTCGCGTTGCGCAGCCTCGCACTCGCGAGACTCAATCAACGCAACGAGGTCTGACATATCCCAAAGCTGATCCGTGACGCCTGCCGCCATCGCCGGGGTGCAGCGGATCGTCTGGTGGATGCGGATGAAATTGTAGTGAAACATGTGCAGGCTGATCATGTGGCAGTGGTTCTCAAACTTCTTCGAAAACGCGTTCGTCAGCCGGGTGAAGCGGCGCATACCCATCCGCATGGTGAGGTTCGCGCGCTCCACGTAGCTGGTGCTGATGTGCTTCCGGTCAGGGTCACCCGAGATCACGGCGAGTTCCATGCCCTTGATGCGGCCCGGTGAGTAGCGCGTTTCGGCTGACGTGTCGTTCCCGCTGGCTCCGTACAGTTTTGTCAGCATGGCGTAATCGATCGCGCCGCCGAACGCTCCTTCGGTCGCGTTGAGGTACAGCTTCAATCCGTCCGTCGTCATTTGGACTTTGTTCGTGAGACGCGAAGCAACGTCGCCGATGAACTGCGCCGCGCTCTGCTCATCGCGCGAGCCTACGAACCACGACAGCATCAGCTTCGAATCGCTGTCGATGCAGGTCCACGTCCACACGCTGCCAATCGTGAACGGCGTTGACTCACGGATCTCGCGCGGGATGTTCCGGTCTTTGCCGTAGACGAAGGACCAAATCTCATCGCATTGGATGCGCTTGCAGGGCAGGTTGCGAAGGATACCGTCCTGATACTCGGCAGCGACCTTACCCGCATCCACGAGGAGCCGGAGGATTGTTCCCTTCGCTACGCCGGTCAGCCGGGAAGTCGATCGAACGCTGTTTCCCTCCACGAGGCAGGAGAGCACGGAGGCGCGCTTGGTGGGGGTTAGCTTGTTCATATTCAACAATTTAGGCTCTTTCACTCCATTAGTCAAGTCGAAATGTGCGAAAAATCGCACATTTCGACTTGACGTGCTGATTTAAGCGCGCTATCGTCTCGGCCATGAACTTCGACGACTTCAAAACGCCGGGCCAACTCATCAAGGGATTGCTCGAATATAACGGCTGGAGTCAGGCGGTTTTGGCGATTGTGCTGGGCGTCGACCGAACCGTGATCACGAAGCTGATCGCAGACAAGCGTGCCATCGATGCGGACATGGCGCTGTTGCTTGGCGAGGTCTTCCAATTGCCGCCCGAGAAGTTCCTGACACTTCAGAATGAATATACCCTCGCGATGGCCCGCGTCATCTCACGACCCGATCCGGGGCGTTCGAGGCGCGCGCGCCTCTTCGGCGATCTACCCGTCGTAGAAATGATCAAACGCGGCTGGCTGGACGTCGCCGACGCTCGCGATGTGCCGAAGGTCGAAGCCGCGCTCATGAAGTTTTTCGGAGCTACGTCGATCGACGATATTGAGATCCTTCCGCATGCAGCGAAAAAGACGATCGTTTCCACGGTTGCTACACCGCCGCAGATCGCGTGGATTCATAGAGTGCGCCAAATAGCGAGCGAGATGCTTGTTGCTCGTTATTCACCGGCTCACGTTCGCAACGCGATAACGTCGCTTTCAAATCTTCTCTTTGCTGCCGAAGAGGCGCGCAAGGTTCCAAAGATTCTAGCGGAGGCTGGGATTCGATTCGTGATCGTTGAGTCACTGCCGTCCGCCAAAATAGACGGTGTCTGTTTCTGGCTCAACGACTTCGCGCCGGTGATCGGGATGTCGATGCGATACGACCGGATTGATAACTTCTGGTTTGTCTTGCGACACGAAATGGAGCACGTACTACAGCGTCACGGTCACGAAGCAGTGATGCTGGATACTGAACTTGAAGGCGAAAAGGCTGGCTGCGGAGCTACCGTTTCAAAAGAGGAGCGGATCGCTAACGAAGCCGCCGCAGACTTTTGCGTTCCAGCGAAGTCGTTGCAAAGTTTCGTTGCGCGCAAAGCGCCTCTATTTGCCGAGAGAGACATCATTGGCTTTGCGAGAACGCTCAGGATTCATCCTGGTCTAGTTGCCGGGCAGTTGCAGCACAAAACTGGCAGGTACGACCGTTTCAAGAATCATGTTGTAAAGGTGAGATCGATTGTTGCGCCGAATGCGATCATTGACGGGTGGGGTGATGTGGCGCCGGTTGGATTTTAGAGGTGGGACAGAAGGACAACAGGAGACACATTATGGCCACACGACACGAGAGGATGCAGAAGCTACTACGGCATTACAGGGACGTTACCGGCATCAAAGAAGTGGACATGCACGAGCTGGCAAAGTTCGCCGCCGAGAAGGGATGGCCCCTTCCGACGCCAGCGCAGCCGATCGATCTTCTCGCGCAGGAGTTTTCACGGGCGGCTCGCGAGGAAACCCGCCACGACTCCGTTACTAAACGCCCGTATCGCGTGAACCACGCCTTCACTGTGTTGCGCGACGGACAACAGATGACGCTCTGGATCGATATCGAGGAAGCGCAACGCAAGCCGATGGAAATGTCAGTCACGAATCGGCGCGAGCAAGTTGTGTCTGATCTGGTGATGGTGTCGTACGACGTAGAGCATTGGAATCGGATCAACCCGAATGACGAACCGATCGTCATTCAGACCGACATGACGGATGACGTGGCGTGGCGCATGAACGCGCCGACCGACGACGAACAGCAGCGGGCAGGTTAATCGGCGACGGTTACCACAGGAGGTGACCGTGGCAAGCCGTACAACAGGCGGCCCGGAGCGAGTCCGGGCCATCCCGCGCTACTTGGTCGCGCCGTTCTTCTTCGCCGGAGGCGGCGCGACTTTTTTGAGGTTCCCTCGCTGCGGCGGTTGTTCCGATCGCTCGATCAACTCGCCGAAGACGCGGTGAGCGTTCGTGATCACGTCGCGCGATGGCTTCCGTGCTTTCGGCTTCATGGTTTCTAAGTCTACCCCGGACCGGGAAACAGGTAGGCACTCCGGTAGCCGGGAATCGATCCTTCCAGCCGGGTCAGGTGAGTCCCGGCGAAATCGATCAGTTCAAAGCACAGGACTGCATCCAACGTCTTCTGATCTTCGGCGGCAACGGACTCCAGCGCACGCACGATGTACTCCGGCAGGCGGACGGTCACGGTGCGAAGGGCCAGCAACGGCGGCAGCACGCTCGCTGCCGCGTCGCCGAGCGCGTCCTGTATCTCCGTGAGCGCCCATCGATCCATCGCGACGTAGGCGGCGTGACGCCACAGGAAGCGCCACGCGCCGCGCACCTTCGATGCGTCGCGGGTTCCGCGTGCAACCTCGCGCCGTAGCGTGCGGGCAGGCGTGCCGGTGAGCCGCGCAACCTCAGCGAGGCTGTACGACTCAGCACGTTGGAGAAAAAGAGTCTGAATGCTTTGTTTCCTCTCTGCGGGCGTCATCATACTTATCGTCATGACTACGCATAGTATGTAGCGGCAGATCCCCGCGCAAGCCCAAATGTACGGGAAAAGATGCGCCGCGATCAGGTTCTCACCAAGTTTGGAAAGACTCTCCGCGCCCTTCGGACGGAGCGCGGGATGTCGCAATGGGCAGTCGGCGACGCTGCCGGGCTCGATCACAACTACATCGGCATGATCGAACGCGGCGAACGGAATCCGGCTGTCGTCAACGTCGTGAAGATCGCGAAGGCGCTGGGAGTGCCGCCGGGCGAGCTGTTTCGGGCTTTCGAGAAGTAAGATGGCGATGTGACGAAAGGCATTCTTTCAGTTTCACTTCTGGTGGTGGCCGTTGTCGGCGCACGGTGCGACCAGCAGCAACAAGCGAGGGCAAGTTCCCAGCCGGTGGACTACTTCGCGAAGAAACGCGAGTGCTACGAGTTGGTCATCAAGCGACAGGGCCGCGATGACGAAGCGAGCGCAAAGCAGAACACGCCCGACGTAGCCCATCTGCAAGCAGAGCAGTGCTACGTCCCGACGATGAACACCTGCATCTATGAATCCGGCTTTCTTGAATTGAAATCGTCGAAGTCATTCATGACCACGGAGGACTTGCTCACAGGACGCGTGCTGGCGGATGGCGAGTCCAAAGATCCGAACTACAAGCAGGCACGGGAGCGGTTGTTCGCTCTCTGCGCTAAATAACTGTCAAACTGACCCACTACCCAGTCATGGCCTTGTGGAGGCCAGTCATGGCATTGTGGAGGGGCCAGTCATGGCTTTGTGGAGGCCCAATCATGGCCTCGTGGAGGCCAATCATGGCCTCGTGGAGGCCAATCATTGCCTCGTGAAGGCCAAACGTGGCCTCGTGGAGGCCATTCACGGCCTCATGGAGTCCACCAATGGACTCGCGGAGTCCGCCGACTCACCGGTTTTTGGCCGTCGCGTCCCTTCCATGGCCGACGTTGGAACTGAAATGCGTCACCTCGCGCCCGCGATCGTGTCGATTCAGCCTCCGAGCTCGAGGCCTGGCGCCAGCAGACGCGCGCCGAGGCTCATGTTGAGATGCTGCCGGGAGACCACTCGTATCTGCACTCGCAACACAGACAAATGCTAGAGATCGTGACGCGCGAGTTGCGGAGGCAGATGTGAGCGGACCAGGGCCGGAACAACCCGATGTGCTCGAGCTCCTCAGAACGGTACGGAGCATCCTCCTTGTGGATTGGCCGAACGCAGGAGTACCGCGAGCCCTTCTGGAAGCGGGGTTGATCGTATACGGCGCCTGTCCCGGCCGTTACTCGTTAGCCGAGCTTCTTGATGCGCCACCGGATAAGGGAGAGGTCGCGTCGGTCCTTCCTCCCGAAAGCGAGGGCGAGACGTCGTTCCTGGTGTTCCGAAGACTCGATGCCCCGCCTCCCTCGGTCGACGTTGTCGCTGTTTACCGCCCCTCGGAGGAGATTCCCGGAATCATTACGGCTCAGGTCCTTCCGCTCGGTGCGCGGATCTTGTGGTTGCAGCCGCCCATCACCTCTTCCGAGGCTCGGCGGACAGCCGCTGATCGAGGCCTCCGGTTTATCGAGGGGGTTGATATCGCCACGACGGCGCGTCAGTTGTCAGGCAGGTAGTGGCTTCGGACAGGCGTATCCTCAAGAGGCTGCTACGTTCGAAGAGGAGAGGCAAACCGTCATGCGACTGATCCCCGGTATCTTCCTGGCGCTGCTCGCGACGACAGCCCTCGCGCAGAACGATGATTTCGGCTTCTATCCGAACTTCGGGCCGCCTGAAGGAGGAACCGAGATCAACATCCATGCGAGTGCGAATACCTACCTGCGGTTTACGGCGCCTCAGGTCTTCTTCGGCGACGTGGCCTCGCCTCGCGTCACTCTCGTCGACGCCTACAACGTCAAGGCCGTGGCGCCGCCGCAACCCATCGGCGCGGTCGCAGTGACGGTGCGCGATAACGGCGCGCTCCTCCATTCCCTCAGCCAGTTCGTCTTCGAGCCCCAGCTTGAAGAGATCATCATCCCCATCGCCCTCCAACCGACCGATGCCAGCTTCGGCACGCGCTGGGTGAGCGAGATCTCCGTCTACAACGACTCTGACGATGTCGTCCCCATCGATTCTGAGCTCTGCTCCGTCGCCCTCGTCGGGATCGTCCCTTGCAGCAAGCCTCCACGGAGGGTTCAACCGCATTCCTCGATGTCTGTCGAGCCGTTGTCGGCGTATGCGTCCCAGCCGATGATGTGGCTGCTGCCGCCGGCCGACCATGCTGACAGACTGCACTTCACGGTGCGCCTGCATGAGACATCGAGGGATCCCGACGGTCCCGGCACGGAGATCCCGGTCATCCGGTCGCGCGATTTTCAGAAGACGCAGGTCTGGTTGCCGTCGATCCCGACCAGCAGCCGATTCCGGTCGACGCTTCGTGTCCTCACCGAGGGGTATTCGGTCACCGTGCGGATGATGGATGACACGACCGGCCAATTGCTGTCGGAGCAGACGGTCCAGCGGTCATTCCCGACAGACGGCCCTTCCCTCGGGATGGTGACGTTCGATAATCCCCTGGCCGCTGCCGTGGTTGGCGCACACGAAAGAGTACGCATCGAAGCCGAGTCTCAGAGTCCGGTATGGGCCATGGTCACACTCACCGATAACGAATCGCAACGAGTGCAGATCTTCACACCGCGGTGATGCGGTGGTAGCGTAAACGCATGGTCGCCTCTCCCACCGTGATGAGGGTGGTCGCTCTATTCGTGGTCGCGCCGATCGGGGCGGCGGTCGTGATCAGCGCGCTGCTGCTTTTTGGCGTTACCCCTCATCTGGTCTTTCTCCCCGGCTTCTTCGTCAGGGCGAGGCTCGACGCCCTCGGCTTTCACGCTCCGAACGCCGTCGGCGTGTTGACCACGGTCGTCTTCTGGTGGGCGATCATCGTCCTGGTCTGGCTGGCCGCGCGAAAGTTACTGCGGACGTGACGTTCAGGCGCAACTGCTACCTCAACGTGCCGCGGTCAAAGCTACCGGTGCCGGACGGTAGAGCTGCGGGTAGACCCGCTTCAGCGCGTCGATCTTCGGCAGATCGTTGTAGACGATGTACGGCTGGTGCGGGTTGTGGATCAGGTAGTCCTGATGGTAATCCTCTGCAGGATAGAAGCCCTTCAGCGGCTCGATCTTCGTGACGATGGGGGAGGAGAAGACCTTTGCCTTCGTCAGTTGCGCGACATACGCCCTGGCGATTTGCTCCTGGGCCGGCGAGCCGAAAAAGATCTCGGAGCGGTAACTGGGGCCGCTGTCCGGACCCTGGCGATTGAGCTCCGTCGGATCGTGGGCGACGGAGAAGAAGAGCCGCAGGAGCTGGCCGTACGAGATCTGCTTCGGGTCGAAAGTGATCTCCACCGACTCGGCGTGGCCCGTGGTCTCGGTTCCCACCATCTCGTAATGTGCCGTCGCTCTCTCGCCGCCTGAGTAACCGGCCACGACTTTGGTAACGCCCTGCACGTGCTCGAACATCCCCTGCAGCCCCCAGAAACATCCGCCGGCGAGGACGGCCACCTGCGGTCCGGTTGCAGGCGTATCGAGCTCCGGAGAAGGGATGACCTTGTTGACCGCATCGGCATTGGCGCCGCAACTGAGGACGAAGGTGGTCAGGACGACGGCTAAGAGCAGCTTCTTCATGGTGGCATTCAACGTTGCTCGACGTGACGTCGATTCCTCGGGGGTATGGGGCTCACGCGAAGTCGCGAGGGCCCGAAGAGGAGAGCGGACCCGGCAGTGTGCATGGGCATCCACTTCGCAAGAAAATCGGCGGAGGCAACCATGAGAATGCTTTCTCGATTCATGACTCTGGCAGTTCTGACGGGGCTGCTGATCGTTCCGATTTCAGAAGCGCGGACGCGGATTTATGTGCGCATCGGGCCCCCGCCGATCATCGTCGAACGTCCGACACTGGCGCCGCGGGTGGGATATGTCTGGCAGCCGGGCTATCACCGCTGGGATGGCAGAGCCTACGTCTGGAGCGCCGGAACGTGGGCCGCACCGCCGTATCGCCACGCGCGGTGGATCCCCGGACACTGGGTTGAGACCCGCCGCGGCTTCTACTGGAGCGAGGGTCACTGGCGCCGTTGACGGGCCGTTGAACGATGCCGGCGGCTGGATCAATAGGACCTGCCGCCGGTAACCCCGTCGGATATGCTTCGCGCCCTGAAGCGAACAGAAAGGGGCAACAGATGAACAGGAATGGTTCGGCGGTATGGCGCGGAGGACTCAAGGACGGGAAAGGCACCGTCTCGACGCAGAGCGGTGTGCTCAAGGATGCTCAATATTCGTTTTCGACGCGCTTCGAGAACGGCATCGGCACCAACCCCGAGGAACTGATCGCGGCAGCGCATGCCGGCTGCTTCTCGATGGCGCTGTCAGGGCAGCTTGCGAATGCGAGCCTGACCGCGAATGAAATCGCCACCACCGCAACGGTTACCCTCGAGAAGGGGGAGCAGGGCTTCGCCGTGACGAAGGTTCACCTCGTCGTCGAAGCGGATGTCCCGGGCGCATCAGAGGAACAGTTCGCAACCGCCGCGGCGGCGGCGAAGGCCGGCTGTCCGATCTCGAAACTCCTGAACGCCGCGATCACCATGGAGGCCCGGCTTCGCTGAGGTTTGAGGGACTCTTAGACTCTGGCGCGCCTCTTGTAGCGATCTCGGTCATGGACACTTGGATCGTCTGGCTGGGTCTCGCGGTGCTGGTCACCGCCGTCGCTGCTGTTTTCGGCATCAAACCAAAGGGCACCCGGCACGTGGCGCATACGCGAATGCTTGGGATGGGGAGAGTCTTTCTCGTCATCCTCGTGGTCATCTTCGCGTACATGGCCTTCCGGGCGCGCTCGGGCGGCTGAGGGCCCGAGCGGAGTTGCGCAGACCATTTCCGCGGTTGGCGTGAACTGAGGTCGCGCCGTCTCGGGGTTGCGGGGTCTCGCGGTTGCTGCGCGACTCGGCGCTGGCTTAGACTATTCACACCGCGAGACCGCGCAGCCTCAAGACCCCGAGACCCCACATGTGCAGAAACATCAAAACACTCTTCAACTTCGATCCCCCTGCCACCGACGAGGAGGTCGAGGCCTCCGCTCTGCAATTCGTCCGCAAGCTGTCCGGCTACAACAAGCCGTCTAAGGGCAATGAGGCGGTCTTCAATCGTGCGGTTCAGGATGTCGCCGCGATCGCCCGGAATCTCATCGAGTCGCTCGAGACGAATGCCGAGCCTCGGGACCGCGAAATCGAAGCCGAACGCGCCCGGGCCCGAGCGGCCGTCCGGTTCGGCAACGCCTGAACGGCGGAAACACCGCGAGACCCCGCAAACCGCGAGACCGGTCTTACGCGCGCGTCGAGGCGCGCTTCACCGATGTCGCCAGGCCGACCAGCTCGAGCATCCAGATCGCGTACCAGCCAAAGTCGATCTGCCAGAACCTCCATCCGAATCGGGCCGAGGAAGGCTTCGCGTGATGATTGCGATGCCAGTTCTCGCCTTGGAAGAAGTGAAGCACTGCCAGCCAGGCCACGTTCTGCGATGAGTCCTCGCCGGCTTCCTTCACTTCGCGCATGTGGGCGATGCTGTTGACGAAGCACTGCGCGTGAAGCGACATCACCAGGCGCATCGGGCCGAGCCAGAAGAATGCCGGGATACCGAAGGCCAGCCCCCCGAAGAGCGAAACCGCCAGCAGCGGAACCTGCATCCGTCTCCAGAAGCGGTACTCACTCTTGTCCAGATCGGGGCACCAGCGGTCCAGCGGAATCTTGCCGGCCTGCCACAACCAGCGCAGATGAGCCCACCAGAAGCCGCCGATCGAAGGGCTGGAGATGTCTTCCAATGTCTCGACCTTCGAATGGTGTTGCCGGTGGTTCGCGGTCCACGAATCGGGAGAGCCGGAACCGTTGAACATGGCGAAGAAGATGAACAGGTGTTTCACGGCCGGGTGCAGCCGGAGCGCCGTGTGCGCGAGGGTGCGGTGGTAACAGACCGTAACGCCCAGTCCGCCGAGCCAGGCGAGCGAAACTGTCGCCACCATGATGCGCCAGCCGGGAGTGGCGAAGAAGATGAGTCCGACCACGGCCAGGATGTGGATGGCCACGATGTAGAGGAAGGTGGGGCGTTCTCCCTTGGTCGTCTTCCACCAGGCGCTCTTCCATGGTTCGGAGCCCAGGCTGGAAACGATCGAAGCATCAACAGGGTGGTGTACCCGTTCTTTCGGTATAAAGGTGACAGGAGTGGTGGTAAACGTGGTCATCAAGTGTTCTTTCGGCGTGCGGCTTTCGGGCAGCACGAATTGGGATTTGGTGGGTCAGGCGTGGGCGGACGGTTCCGGTGAAGAGCCGACAGCGTACCACGCCGCCGAATTTGCTACTGTTCAGAAGTGAACAGGTTTTGGCTGCTCTCTCTTGGGCTCACTGCCTGGTTCACCACCTGAGCATGGCTGGCGATTACGACGTCTTCTTCGTCCCGCGGGATTTTCGAACGATTCAGGAGGCCGTCGACGCGGTCATTGGCCCGGCCACGATCATGATTTCGCCCGGACTCTATCGCGAGCGCATTCGCGTATCGGCGCTTCCCTACCTCGTCATCCAGAGCTCCCGTTTGTCGCGGCGCGGCGTTACGCTCGCCGGGAATGATGGCGACGTGGTGTTCTCGGTGCATGATTCCGCTCTTCATCTGAGCGGAATCGAGATTCGTTCCAATGGGCGGGCTCGCGGAATGATCGTCTCCGGTTCGACTCTCAGCCTGCAGGAATGCGTGATTGCCGGGAACCGCATCGGCGAGGACGCCCGGGAGCCGTTTGGTGCCGGGATGTTGTGCCGGCGCTCGACGGTGAAGATCCAGAAATCGACGGTGGCGGGCAACACCGTGGAGTGCCCGTCCGCGCGAATAGCCGGCGGTGGCGGCCTCTATTTCGACGAATGCAAGGTCGAATTGGCGGGTAGCTCAGTCCAGCTCAACGCGGTGTACGCGCGGCACGAAGCGCGCGGCGGCGGGATCTGGAGCGAACGGAGCCGCATGCGCATGTGGCGCAGCCGCGTGACGGACAACGCCATCCACGCCGCGGAGTGCGAAGGGGGCGGCATGTATCTCAGGAATGCGATCGACTGTCAGGTTGGCGGAAGCGTCATCACCGGCAACGGAGGCCCGATCGCGCGCGGCGGCGGGATCTTCGTCAGAGGCGACGCGGCCAACGTCGCCATCCACGGCAACACGGTCGTTCGTCAGAACCACCCCGATGATCGGGACGGAGAGTGAACGAGCGGCTAAACTCGCCGTTGATGTTCCTCTCGGTGTTGCTTTACTGCGGTGCCGCGGCCGGTGCGGCCGGTTTGGCGGCGATGCTGTTCCCTCGGCAGAGGCGGCGAGGGGTTGCATTGCTCGTCACCGGCATCGCCCTGGTGCTGATCGCCGTTTGCTGGCCGGTCCGTGAACGGCGAGTGGTCGATGCCGCCTCCCGCCTGGACAGGATCATGCCGCGGTGGCAGTTCGAGGAACGGCACGAGATCCGGATCGCCGCATCGCCCGACCGGATCTACTCGGCGATCCGGCAAGTCACCGCGGGCGAGATCCGTTTCTTCCAGGTCCTCACCACGATTCGCTGCCTGGGCAGATGCCGCGAGCGGGAAAGCATCCTGCACGCGCCGGACGCGAAGCCGATTCTCGATGTCGCTACTGGTAGCGGGTTTCGCATCCTGGCTGACGACGCTCCGCACGATCTGGTCTTCGGCACACGCGTGGCGCCGCGGACGTTCGCGGTGATGAACTTCCACGTCGAGCCCGATGGGCGGCTGACGACCGAGACGCGCGTCTTCGCCGACGGCGACGCGGCGCGGCGCAGGTTTGCCCTCTATTGGCGCATCATCCGTCCCGGCAGTGGCATCATTCGCCAGAGCTGGCTGGAGGCCATCAAACGGCGCGCGGAGGGGAAGCAATGACCGGTGAAGTGGTATCGATATGGATCAAGCGCGCGCACCGAGGAGTCATGGATGGTGTGGACAACGCCCAGGCTGTGGCAGACCGCGGCCTTGCCGGCAACGCCGATCAACGCGGAAGACGGCAGGTGACCATCATTGACGAAGCCGCATGGCGCGATGCCGCCGCGGAGGCCGGCGCCGAGGTCGATCCGTCGAAGCGCAGAGCAAACGTCATGGTGCGCGGCATCGCCCTGGCCGATTCGCGCGACAAGCTGCTCCGCCTCGGCGGATGCGTGATCCGTATTCTTGGCGAAACCCGTCCGTGCGAACGGATGGATGAGGCTCAGGCCGGCCTGCGTCAGGCCCTCCGCGCGGCCTGGCGCGGAGGCGTTTTCGGAGAGGTCGTCGAAGGTGGCCTGATCCGCGTTGGGGACACGGCGGAGTTAGAAGTCTGCGCGGCAGAACGATAGAGCGAAGACGGTGGCCGAGCCTTGGGCAACTAGCGCAGCCGGCCGTGCCGGCCTCGCCTGATCTGATATCGTTCGCCTATGCCGCACCGCTATCCGCAGGAGGCCGTCCTGCGCGACGGCCGCAAAGTTCTCCTCCGTCCTTTCGCCGCGAAGGACGTCGATGCCTTGTATGAGTTTTTCCAGCATCTGCCGGCCGCCTATCGCCGTTTCGCATGGGATCCGATCGGCAACCGTTCTCTGATCGAGCAATGGGGCCGCGATATCGATTACGCGAAGGCCTTCCCGCTGCTGGCGCTGGACGGGAATCGCATCGTGGCCGACGCCACGCTGCACCGGCGCCATGGCGGTCCGCTGCGCTTGTCGGGACGGATCAAGTGGATGATCGACCCTTCCTTCCGCGGCGTCGGCCTCGGTACTCTGCTCGTCAATCTGTTCATCGGGATCGCGCGCGAGAACGGCCTGCGTCATCTGAGCGCGATGCTGATCTCCGACCTCGAAGCCGATGCCGTGACGACATTGCAGAACCTCGGCTTCCAGTCCTACGTGATGCCGGGCTACGGCACGGACCCCGACGGCAACCAGCACGACATGACCAAGCTCCTGCTGAAGCTGTAATTTTCCTGGGACCGCGGGCGTCCCGCCGGGCGTTTGATCTGGACTCGTCTGCGGTGCCCCTGTGAGGACCGTAACCCCGGCTTCAGCCGACGAAAAGCGCGGCTTCGCCGCCGGGCACAGACAAGAGTGTCTGTGCCACATTGGCCGCTGCTTTTTGGCCAAACAGTCTGTACCGTGTACACATTGGCGAGCTACGAGTCCTGAGGCGACAAGCGAGGACCATGTGTCTTTGCCAGCCACATCGGCGAGCCACGAGGCGTGAGGACACAAGCGAGGACTAATGTGGCACAGACAGGCACAGACACTCTTGTCTGTGCCGGAGCTTGGCAGGACCAATGCGGCATGGCACAGACACTGTCGTGCTTTTGAAGTCGCGCGATCGGTTGCTATTTGCGAGCTTCTAGCTCAGGCGGGACGCCACGCTCCCATGGCTTCGCTGAGCATCCGCTCGGGGGTGTCGGGAGCAACATTTACTCCGAGGAACCGCAGCGCGAACGCCAGGGTCTCGGCCACTTTTTTCTCATCGAGGGCCGGCAGCGGCAACGCCCCATCCCGTTTGCCCAGCTTGCTGCCGTCAGCATTCACGACCAGGGGCAGATGGGCGTACAAAGGCGTGGGCAGGTCGAGGGCGCGTTGCAGCGCGATCTGGCGCGCGGTCGATGGCAGCAGATCGGCGCCGCGGACAACCTGCGTAACCCCTTGCGCCGCATCATCGACGACCACGGCGAGCTGATAGGCGTAAACGCCATCCGCGCGGCGGACGACGAAGTCGCCGGTGGTCTCGGAAACATCCTCGTCAATGTGTCCGAGAACCATGTCGTCGAACGCGATGATGGTTTTCGGCGCGCGAAAACGAACCGCTCGTGCCGGGCGGCCGGGAGGCAGACCGAACCGGCACGTCCCCGGATAGACCGGTTCACGTCCGACAGGCGCCGAGGCCGCGCGCTGCAGATCGGCGCGCGAGCAGGCGCAGTCGTAGACCAGATTCCTTGCACGCAAGGTGGTGAGCGCATCGTCGTACAACGCCATTCGCTGCGACTGATAGACGACGTCGCCATCCCAGTTCAGGCCGTATCGCGCCAGCGCGCGAAGAATCTCGTCCGCGGAGCCCGGCACGACGCGCGGCGTGTCGAGATCCTCCATGCGCACCAGCCAGCGGCCGCCGTCACGTCGCGCGCACAGCCACGATCCGACCGCGGCGACGAGACTGCCGAGGTGCAGAGGACCGGTCGGGGAGGGAGCGAAGCGGCCGGTCGGTTTCATCGGCGCGATGGTAGCCTTTCGACATGCGGGGTCGCGCGGTCTCGCGGTGGTGGATGATTGTTCATAGCCGCGTGATTCATAGGCCCCGAGACCTCGAAACCCCGCGACCCCGCAACCCCACCCCACCCGGCACCCCTTTCGCAACTGCTCAGTTCGCACATGTACCGCGTCCCGAGAGCCACGTATCGCCTCCAGTTCAATGCCGGCTTCACCTTCGCCGACGCGCGGTCGATCGTTCCTTATCTTGCCGACCTCGGCATCAGCGACGTCTACGCCTCGCCGATCTTTCGCGCGCGTAAGGGGAGCGCGCATGGGTACGACATCGTCGATGCCGGCGCGCTCAATCCGGAATTGGGGACGGAGGACGATTTCAACGCCTTTCACGCCGAGCTGCAGCAGCACCAGATCGGCCTGTTGCTCGACATCGTTCCGAATCACATGGCCGCCACCCACGAGAACGCATGGTGGATGAGCGTTCTCGAAAACGGCGAGCACTCGCGGTTCCGGTACTACTTCGACACCGCTTGGATGTCCGTGACGACGTCCGACCGGACGTCCTTCAGAGTCCTGCTCCCGATCCTCGGCAAGCCGTATGGCGAGGCGCTCGAATCGCAGGAGATCAACCTTCACTTCGATGCCGACGGCTTCTTCTTCACCTACTACGACACGCGCCTGCCCCTTGCGCCGGAGACCTACGGAACGATTCTTCACGAGAGCATCGTGTCGCTGCCCCCGGAAGGCGTTGCCATGGAGCTGCGCGAACTGGCCAATGACGCCGACACGGTCTCGAACAGCAGGTTCCTCAAAGAAACGCTCTGGCGGATCTACGAGCAGGACGCCGCCTTTCGCGATGCCTTCAACGCCACCATCGAGCGGATCAACGGCGTGGACGGCGAGGCCGCGAGTTTCAACCTGCTCGACACGATCCTCGATGCGCAGTGGTACCGGCTCGCGTACTGGCGAATCGCCAGCAAGAAGATCAACTACCGCCGGTTTTTCGACGTCACCGATCTCGTCGGCGTACGCGTCGAGAATGCGGAAGTGTTCGAGGCGCAGAACCGGCGCACGTTCGAGCTGATCGCGGAAGGAAAAGTGACCGGGCTGCGCATCGATCACATCGACGGCCTCCACGATCCCGCAGGCTACCTGCGCAAGATGCAGTTGCGTCTGGCAAACGGGGTGTCCGGCGACCAGAGTTTCTACATCGTCCTGGAGAAGATCCTGGAGCACGGCGAGGAGCTGCCTCGCGACTTCACGGTCAGCGGGACGACCGGCTACGACTTCCTCGACTCAGCGAACGCCCTTTTCGTCGATCCGAAGGGCTTGCAGCAGCTCGATCGTTTTTACCGCGGCTTCACCGGTGTGAACGGGACATTCGACGACACCTGCTACGCGCGAAAGAAACAGATCATCCACGAGCTCTTCTCCGGCGAGATGCGTGCGCTCGGTAAGCAGCTCGGCGCCGTAGCCATGCCGGACCGGAACGCGCGCGACTTCGCGCCGGTCGATCTCACCGCGGCACTCGCCGAGGTGACGGCCTGTATGCGCGTCTACCGCACGTATATCCGCGAGGGAGCGATCGGTGACGCCGATGCGCAATCGATTCGCGCAGCGATCGCGGAGGCACGGCGCCGCGCCGGACCGGCGCTCGATGAGCGGCTCTTCACCTTCCTCGAACGCGTTCTCCTCGTCGATCCGCCGCCGTACGTCTCCTCGGAGCACGAGCATTGGCTGGCCTTCGTCATGCGCTGGCAGCAGTTCACGGGGCGGGTGATGGCCAAGGGCGTCGAGGACACGGCGTTCTACAACTACAACCGCCTGATCTCGCTCAACGAGGTCGGCGGCAATCCGGGACGCGAGGCATTCGAAGCGCTTGCCGAGTTTCACGAGCGCGGCGCGCGGATGCAGAGTCACTGGCCGCATACGATGAACGCCACGTCGACGCACGATACGAAACGGAGCGAGGACGTCCGCGCCCGGATCAACGTCCTTTCCGAGATCGCTCCGCGGTGGGAGCGGCAAGTGCTCCGCTGGTCGAAACGGTACGGGATCGGCGACCGCAATACGGAGCTGCTCGTCTACGAGACGCTCATCGGAATGTGGCCGTTCGAAAACGCGGAATTGCCCTCGGTTCGCGGACGCCTGAGACAATACCTGGAGAAAGCCGCTCGCGAGGCCAAGACCCAGACGAGCTGGATCGCCCCGAATCCGGAGTACGAGGAGCGGCTGCTCACCTTCGCCGACGCCCTCCTCAGCGATCCGAAGTTCTGCGCCGATCTGACCCGCTTCCAGAAGCCGGTCGCCTTCTATGGTTTCCTCAACGCCCTCGCGCAGGTCGTGCTCAAAGCGACCGCGCCCGGCGCGCCCGACTTCTACCAGGGGAGCGAGCTGTGGGATTTCAGTCTGGTCGATCCCGACAATCGTCGCCCCGTCGACTACCAGCACCGCGCCGCAATGCTGAAGAAGATGAAGACCGTCTCCGTCGATACGCTCCTGCGCCGCTGGCACGACGGACGGATCAAGATGTTCGTCACCTGGAAACTGCTGGAGTTGCGTGCACGTCACGTGGATCTCTTCCGCGATGGCACCTACGAGCCGCTCGATGCCGGCCCGAACATCTGCGCGTTCGTTCGGCGTTACAAGGACGACGCGGTGCTTGTGGCCGTCCCGCGGCTCCTCGCCAGTTTCGTCAAGCCAGGAACCTTTCCGATCGGGGATGTGTGGGGCGATGCGTCGCTAGGAGTGTCCGGCAGGTGGCGCGACCTCTTCACTGGCGATGAGCACGAGGGGACGGAGGTACGCAAGATCTTCACGCGGTTCCCGGTGGCGGTGCTGGAGAAAGCGTAGAATCTTACCCATGGCGCCCGAGACGTCAACGAAGATGACCTATGAGGACTTGCTCCTCCTCCCCGATGACGGCCTCCGCCACGAGATCATCGACGGGGAGCACTATGTGAACGCATCACCGATCACTCGGCACCAACGGGTTTCTATGCGCATCATCGCCGAGATCCTCTTTTATCTCAGGGAACATCCGGTGGGTGAGCTTTTCCATGCGCCATTCGATGTCGTGTTCTCGCGCTATGACGTCGTGGATCCCGACCTGATTTTTATCAGCAACGCGCGACGCGACATCGTGACAGTGAAAAACATTCAGGGCGCTCCGGATCTCCTCGTCGAGATTCTCTCGCAATCAAACAGGAGAGATGACGAAGTCACCAAACAAGCCCTGTACGAGCGCACCGGCGTCGGCGAATACTGGATCGTCGATCCCGCTCGCGACGTCGTTCGGGTATTCCGCCGGAACGCAGCGGGACGTTACGAGAGAGCCGCCGAGCTATCGGAAAACGACACGCTCACCTCTCCACTCTTTCCGACTCTCGAGATCCAACTGCAAAGCGTCTTCAGCGATTAGAGCCCATCTGCGAAGCCACCGACAACCGATAACCGACAACCCGGAAGCCGCTCGCTACCTCAAATCCGTCCGGAAACCTGAGCGAGCTTTTGCAGCCTCTCCGCGTGTCCGGCCGTGAGTGCGCCGGTGTGGTGGCGCCAGGACCAGTTGTCGTGCTCGGCGCCCGGCATATTCATCCGAGCGTCGGTGCCGAGGTCGAGAATGTCCTGCGCCGGAACGATGGCCGTCTCGGCTACCGAGGTATAGGCGGCCCGGATCAGCGCCCAGGCCACGTCGTCGGCGCCGGTGACGCCGAGGTATGCCTCTAAGGTTTCACGCTCTTCCACGGTGGCCTCTTCGTACCAGCCGCGGGCCGTATCGTTGTCGTGCGTGCCGGTGTAGACGACCGTCTTCGGTTCGTAGCCATGCGGCAGGTGCGCGCTGTTCGTATGCGAGAAGGCGAACTGCAGGATCTTCATCCCCGGTACACCGATGGCCTTCCTCAGCTCCTGCACTTCCGGGGTAATGAATCCGAGATCCTCGGCGACGATGGGCAGATCCCCGAGTGCGTCGCGCAGGGCATCGAAGAGTTCACGGCCGGGCCCGGGCATCCATCGTCCGTGGATTGCCGTCGGCTCGTCGGCCGGGATCTCCCAGTACGCCGCAAAGCCGCGGAAGTGATCGACGCGAAGGATGTCGGCAAAGCGAAGGGCGGCACGGACGCGTGACACCCACCAGCGATAGTTGGTCTCGCGCAGCAGATCCCAGCGGTAGAGCGGGTTGCCCCAGCGCTGGCCGGTCTCGCTGAAGTAATCGGGTGGTACGCCGGCCACGACGGTCGGCTGGCCCTGCTCGTCAAGCTGGAAGATCTCGCGATTCATCCAGACGTCGGCGCTGTCGCCGGCGACGTAGATCGGTACGTCTCCCATGATGCGAATGCCGCGCGCCTGTGCGGCCTCGCGCACCCTGGCCCACTGTTCGAAGAAGAGCCACTGGATGTATTCATGAAAGCGGATCTCGTCCGCCAGATCGAGCCGCGCGTCCGCGATGGCTTCCTGCTCGCGATCTGCCAATCCTCGGGGCCACGCCGTCCATGGCCGGCCGTCATACCGGCCTTTGAGCGCCGCGTAGAGTGCCCAGCCGTGAAGCCAGGAGTTGTCTGTGGCGAACGCGGCCAGCGCGTGCCGCTGTTCGTCCAACGCATGTTCGGCGAAGTGTTCGTACGAGCGATGCAGCAACTTCTTCTTCAGCGTCTTGACACGATTGAAATCGATGTGGCCCTCGGGGAACGAGGCCACGTCATCGAGCCCGCCGGCCGGAAGCAATCCATCATCCAGCAATCGCTGTGGTGAGATCAGCAGAGGATTGCCGGCATAGGACGAAAGGCAACCGTAGGGCGAGTTGCCGTAGCCTGGTGCATTGAGCGGCAGCACCTGCCAGATACGCAGTCCCGCGCTCTCTGCCCAGTCAAGGAACGTCAGCAGCTCATCGCCGAGGTCCCCGATGCCGAAGCGTCCGGGGAGGCTCGTCGGATGGAGGAGCACACCGGATGTGCGGGCGGTGTCGTGTGGTTGGTCTACCGAGGTATGGGTCATCTATCTATCTGTGGTCATCTGCGTCATCTGCGGATCATCCTCTCGCCTCCGGGCTGATCGAAAGCTTCTCGCCGAGGGCATCGAAATGCTGCAGCCAGCGATTGGCGCTCGATGATCCATTGCCGGCGTTTGCGGCGGTCACGGGGCGCACCGATTTCTTGAGACGGTAATACTCGTTCTGCGGCCGGCGCAGATCGACGCCGACACCGGCCTCTCGGACGATGGCCACGAGCGTTTCCCATCGCTCGAGCAGTTCCAGATTGTCCGGATTGCGCGAAAAGGCGCTGGCGGCACGCGCGACAGCCTGAGTCAGTGACATAAGCGTCGTTTCATCGAGCAGAACCTGTTCGTCGCGCGATTCGCGGAGGTGCGATTCGAGATCGCCGAGCGGAAGGTCGTCGGCGGCGGCCATACGCCGGACCTGCATGTTGACGTCGAACTCCGCGGCCGTCCGCAGCACCTTCGGCAGAGGAACGCCGAGCGCGGCGTGGAAGCGCATCAACGGGTCGTAGCGCTCGTGCAGTTGCCGGAAGGCGCTTTCCGCCTCGCTGAGCGTGGTGTCGCAGAGCATGTTGAGAATACGGCGCTGCTCGTCGCGGAACAGCGCACGAATGGAGAGCAGCGGAGCCCCGGCGAAGTATTCGTCGAGCACGCGGATCACCGATGAGATGCCGTTGACGCGCAGGTCTTCGCTGAGGTCGCGCTTCATGGCCTCGTAGTACTCCGGTTTCGCCGCGGGCCGCACGCCTCCCGTGAGCTCTGTTTCGCCGAGGTGGATGACCGTGAACTCGAAAGAGGACTCCTCGCGGGTGATGAGCGACGTGACCGTGATCGATCCGATGGCCATCTTTGCACGGCCGGCGCGGAACGATTCGAAGTCGTTCTGCCGGACGCGATAGCAGTAGACGCGGTCGTCGTGGGCGAAGTTGTCGAAGAGCGAAGCGACGGCGTAATGCGCGGCCACGCGGCGCAGGTCGACGCGCATCGGCCTGACTTCGCGCTCGTAGATCTGCCTGCCGTCGCCGTGTTGCGGAAGGTTGCTGTGCGCGGAGGCGAGGCGCTCCAGGAAGGCCAGCTCCAGGCTGCGTCCCGAAATCTTCTCCGCAAGCTGGATGACGCGGCCGGCGTAGTGCAGCACCTGCACCGTCTCGATTCCCGAGATGTCGTTGAAGAACCAGCCGCAGCTCGTGTACATGAGCATGGCGTTGCGTTGCATCTCCAGCAACTCGAGCGCGGTGACGTTAGCGCTCTCATCGACGGAATGACGCGCCAGAAAACGGTCGACGTTGTCTTCCGAACGGTCGAGGACGACGCTGATGTAGTCGTCGCGCGCGTCCCATGGATTGTGCAGCACGCCCGCGCCGTGGTTCTCGAAGATGGTAATGCACTCATCGCGAAGCCAATCGAGCGCGGCGCGCAACGGGGTCCGCCACTGCTGGTTCCATCCCACGTTGCCGCCGGTGCTGCAGCCGCAGTCGCGTTCCCACCGCCCGAGGCGGTGATCGCAGCTCCAGGCCGTCTTTTCGACGATTTCGACTTCGTACGTCGGCGGCACCTCGGCCAGGAACTGCCCGTAATTCATGATCCGCGAGAGTTTCTGCTCATCGATGTAGTCGAGCGCGTACGCCAATGCCATATCGCCTTTGCGGTGGTGATGGCCGTACGTTTCGCCGTCGGTGGCGATGTTGACGAGTTGCAGGTGCTGTGGCCCCTCCTCGAATGCACCGAGCAGACGATGGGCAAAATCCTCGCCGCGTGCCAGCAGGTGCTCGAAGGCGACGGCGCGCGAGATCGGCCCGTCGTAGAAGAAGAGGTCTATCGAGCGTCCGGAGGGAAGGTTGCAGCGATACGGCATCGTGGGGTCGATCGCGCCGGCCTGCTCGGTCCAATTGTCATCGCCGATCCTTCGCCACAGCCGGGCCTGATGCGGTTCGAGGATCGTGAAGACGATCCCCTCGGCGGCGAGTGCTTCCAGCGAGGCGACGTCGACCGCCGTCTCCGGCAGCCACATCGCCTCCGCTTTTCTTCCGAACCGCTTCTCGAAGTCACGGAGCCCCCAGCGCACCTGCGTCTGCTGGTCGCGCGCGTTAGCGAGGGGAAGAATCATGTGGTTGTAGGCCTGCGCGATGGCAGATCCATGGCCGCCGAAGCGCTCGCTGCTGGCGCGGTCGGCGTCGAGGATCGCGGCGTAGGTCTCCGGTTGCTGCTGCTCCAACCACGAGAGCAGCGTCGGGCCGAAGTTGAAGCTGATCGCCGCGTAGTTGTTGACGATCTTGACGATCCGCTCGCGGGCATCGAGGATGCGCGACGACGCATTCGGTCCGTAGCACTCGGCGGTGATGCGCTCGTTCCAGTCGTGATACGGCGTCGCCGAATCCTGCGTCTCCACCGCCTCCAGCCACGGGTTTTCCCGCGGAGGCTGATAGAAGTGACCGTGGATGCAAATGAAGCGAAGGCGCATCGGGTGAAGAGAATATCAGTGCCCGAGAAGCTCCAGCACGCCGCGAAGCGGGATGCGGAGCCAGTCCGGCCGGTTGTTCAACTCGTACGCGATCTCGTAGAACGCTTTCTCGATCAGATGGGCATCGAGGAGCACTTCAACCTCCTCGGCTGTCCTGGGAAGATGCGCGGCGCCGGCGCTTTCCGCGAGATAGGCGCGCAGGAAGGCGGCGCTGACCCAGCGATACCAGAATCGCGCGCCGCTCTCGACCGCCGGCATGTCCTCGGTGCGGATGATGGAGTGCTGCGATTGACCAAACAGCACGGCATACGGCGCGTAGTGGAACGAGCGCAGCATGCCGGCGACGTCGCGCAACGCGCTGCGTTTGATGCGGCGCACGCTCAGGGGCCGCGTCGGTTCGCCTTCGAAGTCGATGATGAGGAAGTCGTTGCCGGTGTGCAGCACTTGGCCGAGGTGATAGTCGCCGTGCGTGCGGATGCGGAGGCCGGTGATGCGGCCATCGAGAATCCGGCGGATGCGCGTTTGAATCTCCCCTTCGCGGGCCAGCAGCTCCTCCGCGTCCGGATTCCCCTTTTCGCGGCGTCGCAGCAATTGAAGCGTGCGCACGGCCTGGGAGCGGATGTGCTGGTAGATCGAGCGTTGATAGTGTGGCGTGATCGGCTCGGGGGCAAACGCCGCGACGTCGTCGCGCGAGGCCAGGGCCAGATGCATTTGCGCCGTGCGCTTGCCGAGGATCTCGGCGTCGGCGAGATAGAGACCAATCGTCTGTTGGGCAATGTCCGGCGACGGCTTTCCGGCGATGGCCAGCAATGACTCGGACGACGTTACAGCGACCCGCTCCGTCGCCACGGAATCGCTCAGGATCGAATCGAAGAAGCGCCCGATGGCGTCGACGGTGTGGTTCCACGCGTCGCCGGAGTTCTCCACGTAGCCTTGCAGGATGGCCAGCGTCGACGGCTCAGATGACGTGTTCGGCTCATATTGCAATGCGCCGGCGAGGCGGGGTGTGCTGACGAGCGACGTTTCTTCATTGAGGAAACGCATCACCTCGATCTCGGTATTCATACCGGGTTCCAGGCGCCGCAGCAGTTTCATGAAAAGCCTGTCGCCGTAGAGAATGGCCGTGTTGCTTTGCTCGGTCTTGAGAGTCTGCGGTGTGAGGGCGGCCGCGCCCCGAAGCTCTTTGAATAGGCGCGTCGTCGAGCCGGTGACGGCGCCCTGGTCGGACTTCAGCGTCCGGCGCCGCGCGATGACCTCCAGCAGGGCGGCAGCGAACTTCGCATCCGACACCGGCTCGTACAAGAGGTAGCCGTCGCGCAGACGTGCAACCAGCGTCGCTACCTTTGACGTCTCCTGCTCACGCCGGGCGTGCATGATCGCCATCGGCAGGAGATAGGTCTCCGGTTCACCATCCGCGTACTCGATCTTCACGAATGCCAGGTGGCCTGCATCGTCCGGGAGCGCAACGGTGTCGCTGATTCCCAGCGACGTGATCGTGCGCGCCTTGCCGCCGAACCAGCGGCGCGACCGAATATAGGTTTCCAGAGCGCCGCGGACATCGCCACGGTTGCGTTCCGAGAAGAGCTCTTCGAAATTAGCCGCACTGACCAGCGGCACCTCCTCGACCGTCTCGCTTACCTGATGCCGCTCAAGTGAGAACCAGTAGAAGGCAAACGGGCCCAGATTAAGAAAATACGGCTGGGTGCCGATTTCTGGAAATCGTGTGCCGCCGGAGAGCTCAACAGGCGTCATCCCCTGAAATGCGGACAGATCGAGGTCGAAGCACTGTACGAGCCGCGACAGGTTGGCAACGACCAGAATCGTTTCGTCGCGATAACGCCGCACAAACGCCAGCACCTTGCGGTTCTCGGGATGCAGAAACTCCATTGTGCCGCGGCCGAACGCCTGGTAACGATTGCGCTGGGCGATGAGACGCTTCATCCACCACAACAGCGAGTACGGACTGGTTTGCTGTTGCTCGACGTTGACCTGCTCGTAGTGGTACTGCGGATCGATGACCACCGGCATGTAGAGCCGCTGCGGGTTTGCCCTGGAAAAGCCGGCATTACGGTCCGGACTCCATTGCATCGGCGTCCGGACGCCATTGCGGTCGCCGAGATAAATGTTGTCGCCCATCCCGATCTCGTCGCCGTAATAGATGATCGGCGTGCCGGGAAATGAAAAGAGCAGACCGTTCATCAGGTGAATGCGGAGCCGGTGGTTTTGCATGAGCGGCGCGAGCCGGCGCCGGATGCCGAGGTTGATGCGCGCCTGGCGGTCGGACGCATAGGTCCGCCACATGTAATCGCGGTCCTCATCCGTGACCATCTCCAGTGTCAGCTCATCGTGATTTCTAAGAAACATCGCCCACTGGCAGTTCTCGGGGATCGCCGGCGTCTGGGCCATGATGTCGATGATGGGGAAGCGGTCTTCCTGCGCCAGCGCCATGTACATCCGCGGCATGACCGGGAAATTGAAGGCCATGTGGCACTCGTCTCCGTCGCCGAAATAGGGGAGGGAATCCTCAGGCCATTGATTGGCCTCGGCCAGCAGCATCCTGCCGGGGTACTTCGCGTCGACGTGCGCGCGAAGCGACTTCAGATAGGCATGTGTCTCGGGCAGGTTTTCGCACGTCGTCGCTTCCCGCTCGAACAGGTACGGGATGGCATCGAGACGGAAGGCATCGACTCCCATCTCCATCCAGAAGTCGAGCGCTTTGAGCAGTGCCGCGTGAACCGCCGGATTGTCGAAATTGAGATCGGGCTGATGGGAGAAAAAGCGGTGCCAGTAGTACGCGTTGGCGACCGGATCCCACGTCCAGTTCGACGTCTCGTAATCCTTGAAAATGATCCGGGCATCCTTGTACTTCGCCGGCGTGTCGCTCCAGACGTAGAAATCACGCCATGGAGAGCCCGGCTTTGCGCGTCGCGACTTCTGAAACCATTCGTGCTGGTCGCTGGTGTGGTTGATCACCAGCTCGGTGATGACTTTGAGTTCCCGCCGGTGCGCCTCTTTGAGAAAGGCCTTGAAATCCGCCAGCGTGCCGTAGCTGGGATGAACCGCGGTGTAATTAGCAATGTCATACCCATCATCACGCAACGGCGACGGATAGAACGGAAGCAGCCAGATGATGTTGACGCCGAGGTCCTGGAGATAATCGAGTTTCTGCGTCAGGCCCTGAAAATCGCCGACACCGTCGTTATTCGCGTCAAAGAAGGCGCGGACATGCGTCTGGTAAATGATCCCGTCTTTGTACCAAAGGTCGTTCATGGTCGCTCTTGCACTGTGATTCTGCAGTCACGGTCGCGCGGTCTCGCAGTTACGAGGTCTCGCGGCGCGCATACGCCACGGCCGCGAGACGTGCTCGCACTACCCGCAGCTCGATCAGCCAAACACCGCGAGACCGCGCGACCTCGAGACCGCGTAACCGCGTATCAAAGAAAATACTCAAAATCCCTCTCACTCCTAACCTTTCGCCTGATCCGGAAAATGTGCACGGGCACGACGTGCGGATTCAACTGCACGTAGTTCCGCGAACCATGCCACGTATACCGCGCGCCTGACAACAACTCGTGGACCTGGAACGGCTGATTGGCGTCGAGGTTGAGCGCGGCGAGGTTGAGGTCGACATACCCGGCCTGCGTGTTGTGGGGATCGACATTGACGATCGTCAGCACCACATCGCTCCCCGCGGACTTACTGTAGCAGAGGATGTCGTCATTCGAGGTCTCATGAAACCGCAGCGTCAGGTTCTGCTGCAGCGCGGGATTTTCGCGGCGGATGCGGTTGACGAGGGCGATCAGCTCCGTCAGATCGTCGTCAGTCTCCGGCCAGTGCATGATCTCGTATTTCTCGGAGTCGAGATACTCCTCGCTGCCCAGCTCGCGCGGTGCGCCGGAGAAACGCTCAAATGCCGGCCCGTAGATGCCGTAGCTCGCCGACAGTGTCGCCGCAAGCATCAGCCGGATCGTGAAGGCCGGCCTCCCGCCGTATTGGAGATACTCGGTCAGGATATCCGGCGTGTTCGGCCACGCGTTCGGCCGGAAGAATTCGCTCACCGGCGGTTTCGTGATCTCCTCGAAGTATTGGGTCAGTTCGTATTTCGTGTTGCGCCAGGCGAAGTAGGTGTACGACTGCGAGAATCCCGCTTTCGCCAGCCAGTACATGATCTTCGGTCTCGTAAAGGCCTCGGCGAGGAAGATGACATCCGGATGGTGTTTCTTGACCGTTCGGATCACCCAATGCCAGAACGGCAGCGGCTTGGTGTGGGGGTTGTCCACCCGGAAGATGTGCACCCCTTTGTCGATCCAGAACCGGAAAATGTCGCAGAGCTCTTTCCAGAGATCGGCCCAAGCCTCGCTCTCGAAGTGGAAGGGATAAATGTCCTGGTACTTCTTCGGCGGATTCTCCGCGTATTGAATCGTGCCGTCGGGCCGTTTCTGAAACCATTCCTCATGTTCGGCCACATACGGGTGGTCGGGAGATGCTTGAAAGGCGATATCCATCGCCAGCTCGATCCCGCGCGACCGGGCCGCATCGACGAGCCGCCGGAAGTCCTCCATCGTTCCCAGGCTGGGATGAATGGACTTGTGTCCTCCCTCCTTCCCGCCGATGGCCCACGGACTTCCGGCGTCCTGCTGGTCGGCTCCGGCCGTGTTGTTGCGCCCTTTGCGGAAGGTCGTCCCGATCGGATGGATCGGAGGGAGATAGAGCACGTCGAATCCCATCCTGGCGATGCGCGGCAATTGTGCCTCGACGTCCCGCAGCGTCCCGTGTC
Source organism: Thermoanaerobaculia bacterium (assembly GCA_035569395.1). Classification (GTDB taxonomy): domain Bacteria; phylum Acidobacteriota; class Thermoanaerobaculia; order Gp7-AA8; family Gp7-AA8; genus JADGNZ01. The sequence goes on from DATMNC010000030.1 coordinate 26,136, forward strand.
TCCCCGCCTCGGCGGATGCAGACCGTGGGAACAGCTCGTACCAACTGCTGAACGCGGCGCGGGGAGGATCGACCTCGATGGCCAGCTCGTCTGCGTAGCGGGTGGCAAACGGACGTTCACCGTTGCGCTCCATCAGCCGCGGAAGCTCTTCGTTCGCGACGTCGCCGGCCTTATCCCGCGATTCATCGTCCCCCTCGATCACGGCGATGTAGTGATCGAGCCGTTTTCGATCGCGGCCGTTCGCCCGCGTGGCCGCGGCGCGAATCATCTCCAGTCCGATGCGCAACTGCACGTCGAGATCTGCATCGGCGCGCTTCTTCAGATCGCGATGCCACGTCATGAAGTGATCGACCCAGGCCTCGAAGGTGAAGTAGTAGAGCCCGAGGCGGTCGACCGGCAGCTCGGCGCGCCAGCGGTCGTTGACCAGCGCCGTCATCCGGGTCTCCGAGTACTCCGTTTCTGATTCGTGGCGATGGAGCACTACCGCGGAGAGGAGATCGTGGCCGTCGGCGAAGATGTCGGCCTCGATCACGACGACTTCACCCACCGTGCGCTTGGCGGGGAAGCGGCCGCCGTCGACAGACGGAGCTACGCCTTCGATGATGACACGGCGGCGCCCGTCGAATTGCAATTCTGCCACGCCGTTCCTGGTGCGAGTTGCATGCCTCTCGTGCGTTTACAGGAACTTTCGGACGAATGGCCGTGCCGCGATGCCGAGAAAACTGCCAACTGGAGCACGGCGAAGAACGAGCAGGCGATAGATCTGTTCGGCCGCAACCGCACTGGCCACGACGTACGAGATCACCGCCCCGCGCTGCACCGCGGTGGCCACGCCGATCAACGCGAAAACGAGAATGATCCAGGCGATGATCGACGATTGATGCCGGTAGTCATATCCGAACCGCGCTGCCACGCGTGCCTGATCGGCGGGACTGAGCAGAGTCACCAACGCCTCGCGCATCAGCAGCGCATCGCTCACCTTCCGCTCATCGGACGCCTCGCTGATCGGCGTCAGCGTCCCCTTCTCCCTCGCGAACGGCGAGACGGCACGCGTGCGGTCGGCCACCGTGAAGTAGTAGAGGAGATACGCGAGGGTTCCTGCCGGTGAGCCGATGGGCCGCCCGATCAGCCACGCCACGATGAAACGGAACGACGACTCGATGAACAAGTAACCGGTCACGAGGTACACCGGCAGCGGCCGCGGTGTCCCCGACATGATCCCGCTGACGATCCACAGTACCAACGCAATGACCGCCGCATAAACCGGGATAACGGAGACGAGCGTCATCCGCGTCGCCAGGATGCCCAGCTCGCGTCCCAGCTCTTCCTGCACGGCGCCCGGAAAGTGTCCCACCAGCATCGCCAACGTATTCGCCGATTTGCGCTTCGTCTCCCGCGACAGTTGCGCGCGATACTCGATCAAACGCTCCGTTTCGCTCTTCGCGTCGTACCGATCCGTCGTCCGCATGACGTGCATGTCGCGCCACGGCTCGAGCACGTATCGCGCGCCCCCCTGCGGCAGCGCCTCGGCATCGACGACTTCGAAATAGCGCTCCTCCCACAGCACCGCCGTCCCCGGAAACTCGGCGCTCGTGAGCGTCTTCACCGCCCGCTGCGTCCACCGTTTCGGAATGCGCGACAACAGAACGAACTGTTCGCCATCGCCCGGCAGGACGCGGTCGGAACCGTAGGCCTGCATGGAGGTTTACTTCACCACCGGAATCACATCATTGAGTATCCACAGCGGCCCGATGAGCAGATGGAGAACGTTCTTCAGGAACGCCGGTCGTTTGTGCTCGTAGACGCTGTGTCCGATGAACTGGAAGATCCATCCGAGGATGAACAGCGCTACATTCACCGACATCGGCATCCACACGCCGAGGAGATAGAACGCGATTGACACGACGAGCATCGGAATCGCCAGCCGCCACTCGAGCATGAGGTAGTAGATGACGGCCACGGCGATCAGCAGCATGCCCGCATCAATGCGAAGGCCGCCGATCGTCGTGATCGCTACCCGCGCCAGCATGCCGAGGAGCGTCAACATGATCATCGGGATGCCGAAGCGGTGAAACCACTTGTTCCCCTTGGTCTGATGGTACGAGGCGTAGTCGGCGAAGGAAGCGTGGATGTCCTGCATGGGGAAAGTGTACGCCGGACCTTCAGAACTCCATCCTGCGCCCTTTCACCCGCATCCTGATCCCACCCTTCGGTCGCAGCGTGATCGACGCCTGCGGCGTAACGTCCTGCGACACCAGCTCCATCCTCCACCGCTGCGCGATCGTGGCCACGATCAGCACCGCCTCCATCCAGGCGAAGCCTTCGCCGATGCAGATCCGCGGCCCCGCGCCGAACGGGAAGTACGCCAGCTTTGGCCGCGATGCCTTCGCTTCCGGCGTGAATCGCAGCGGATCGAAACGGTCAGGATCGGGAAACCAGCGCGGATCGCGATGCGTCACCGCCTGCGTCGCGACCACCACCGCCCCGCGCGGCACCAGCCATTCGCCGATCATCACATCTTCGATCGCCAGCCGGCTCACCGCCCACGCCGGCGGAAACATCCGCATCGATTCGGCGACCACCATGTCGGTGTAGGTCAGCCGAGGATAGTCATCCGGGATCGGGAGGCGATCGCCGAGAACCGAATCGAGCTCGCGATGCATGGCGTCAGCAGCCTCGGGGTTCAGCGCCAGCAGGTACCACGTCCACGCCAGCGCGTTCGCCGTCGTCTCGTGTCCGGCCAGGAAGAGCGTCATCGCCTCGTCGCGAAGTTGCTGGTCGGTCATCCCGCCGCCGTCGCCTTCCTCGTCGACCGCCATCAGCAGCATCGACAGCAGGTCGCCGCGATCCTGCCCCGACTTCCGCCGCTCGTCGATGATGCCGTAGACCGTTTTGTCGAGCCGTTCGATCGATCGCCGAAAACGCATCGTCCGCGGCAACGGCAGCTTCCGCAGCAGGTTCGCCAGGGGATTCATCAGCGTCGGAAAGAGATCGACCAGCGACGTCAGCGCAACGCCGATGTCGTCCGCCTCCTTGTCGACATCGGCATCGAACAACGTCTTGGCGACCACCGACAGCGTGAGCCCCATCATCTCGTGATGAATGTCCCGCACCTCCCCATCCCTCCACGACTCCCTCACTCTCGCCGCCCGCCCGATCATCACCTCGGCGTACCGCCCGATCCGCTCCCGATGAAAGGCAGGCTGCACCAGCCGCCGCTGCCGCTTATGCAACTCCTCCTCGGAAGTCAGCAACCCCTCCCCGAAAATGATCTTCGACCGCTGCAGCACCCGGCTCTTGTGAAACGACCGATGCTGTGTAACCAGCAACTCGCGAATCAGATCGGGATGATTGAAGAGAACGATCTGCTGCGGCCCGACGAAGAACTGCACTGCATCGCCATACTCGCTCGCGATGCGCGCAAAGAACGGGATCGGATCGCGCTGAAGAGTGCGCAGGTAGCGAAACGGGATTCGGCTCTTCGGTCCGGGCGGGATCGACATTGTCTGCTGATGGTAATGGGGAACGGTTTCATGCGGAGACGCGGAGACGCGGAGAAAGGAAGGTCTCCCCTCCGCGTCTCCGCGTCTCCGCGTGAAACCGTCTTCCGTCTAAAATGACACACACATGAACGCCCTCCCGCTCATCCTCTTTTTCCTCGCCGTCACAGCGATTGGATACCGGTACTACTCCGCCTTCCTCGCGGCGAAGGTGATGGCGCTCGATGACGCGCGCGTCACGCCGGCGCATCGGTTCGAGGATGGACAGAACTACGTGCCGACCAACAAGTGGGTGCTCTTCGGACATCACTTCGCCGCCATCTCCGGCGCGGGGCCGCTGATCGGACCGGTATTGGCAGCCCAGTTCGGGTATCTGCCCGGCCTCCTGTGGATCACCTTCGGCGTCGTGCTGGCCGGGGCGGCGCACGACTTCGTCACGCTGGCGGCCTCGGTGCGCCGGAACGGGAAGTCGCTGGCCGAGATCGCGCGGACCGAGATCTCGCCGCTGGCCGGCATCACGGCCATGGTGGCCATCCTCTTCATCGTCGTCATCGCCCTGGCCGGACTCGGCATCGCCGTCGTCAACGCGCTGGCCGACTCGCCGTGGGGGACCTTCACCATCTTCCTGACCATCCCCATCGCTCTGCTGATCGGACAGTACCTGCATCGCTCCAAGGCGCCGTATGCGATTCGCAACGGCTCGATCGCCGGAGCGCTCCTGGTCCTCGGCGCCGTCGTTGCCGGACGCTTTATCCCCGGCACCGCCCTCGGCGTGTTATTCACCATGTCCCGGCCGCAGATCACCATCGCCATGGCCGTCTACGGCTTCGTCGCCTCGGTGCTGCCGGTGTGGATGCTGCTCTGCCCGCGCGACTATCTCTCGTCGTACATGAAGCTCGGCACCATCGCCGTGCTCGTGATCGGCACGATCATCGTCGCGCCGCACATCCAGGCGCCGGCCATCTCGCAGTTCGCGCACGGTGGGGGACCGATCATCCCCGGCAAGCTCTTTCCCTTCGTCTTCATCACCATCGCCTGCGGTGCCATCTCCGGGTTCCACTCGCTGGTCTCCTCGGGGACGACGCCGAAGATGCTGAACAAGGAGTCGGACGCGCGGATGATCGGCTACGGGGCCATGCTCTGCGAGGGGCTGGTCGGCTGCGTGGCCCTCATCGCCGTCTGCGCGCTCCATCCCGGCGATTACTACGCCATCAACGTTCCGCCCGCGGTCTTCGCCAAGCTCGGGCTGTCGACGGTGAACCTGCCGCACTTCTCGGCGCTGGTCGGTGAAACCCTCGTCGGCCGCACCGGCGGCGCGGTCTCCCTGGCGGTCGGTTTCGCCCAGATCTTCTCCGGCATCCCTCTCCTCGGCGGGTTGATGTCGTACTGGTACCACTTCGCCATCATGTTCGAGGCGCTGTTCATCCTGACCACGATCGACACAGGCACACGCGTGGCCCGCTTCATGGTGCAGGAGTTCCTGGGGCGCGCCTGGAAGCCGTTCGAGGACACGTCGTGGCTCCCGGGCACGATCGCCTCCACGGCGCTGGTGGTCTTCGCCTGGACGTGGTTCATCCTCAACGGATCCATTTCGCAGATCTGGCCGATGTTCGGCATCGCCAACCAGCTACTGGCCGCCGTGGCGCTCTGCGTCGGAACCACGGTCATCCTGAACGCCGGCCGGGCCAGGTACGCCTGGACGACGATGTTCCCGCTCGCCTTCGTCGCCTCGACGACTCTCTATGCCGGCTACCGCTCCATCATCGACAATTTCCTCGGTCCGAAGATGATGGCCAAGGACCCGTTCACCGGTTACCTCGACGCCACGCTGACCTCGATCCTGATGGTCTGCGTGATCATCATCATCGCCGCCTCTGCGCGCGCCTGGATGCGGGCCATCCGCGGGGAAACGATCGCCTTCGTCCCCGCGACCGCGGGACCGGATCACATGCATTTACCAGGAAGCGGGTGCTGCTGATGCTGCATGACAAACCGATCGTCGCCTTTCTCCCCACCCTCGACTTCGACAAAGCGCGAGCCTTCTACGAAGGCGTGCTGGGCCTGCGCTTCGTGCACAACGACGGCTTCGCCATGGTGCTCGACGCCAACGGCACCATGATCCGCGTGTCGAAGGTTCAACCCGACTTCAAGCCTGCCGGCTTCACCATCCTGGGATGGGAAGTCTCCGGCATCGAGAAGGTCGTCGCCGATATGACGGCCAAAGGCGTCGTCTTCGAACGTTTCAGTTTCTTCGAACAGGACGCCCTCGGCATCTGGACCGCGCCGAGCGGCGACAAGGTGGCCTGGTTCAAGGACCCGGACGGGAACACGCTGTCGGTGTCACAGCATACGTAGTGCTGTTCGGAGCGCTGGACGTTAACGACGCCGCGATAGCGGCACAAAGAGGGTAGCCAGAGGTGCGAGCGTTTTTGGCGAGCACCTCTGGTTGCGGTGTACATTGAAATTGTGCCGCGTCAGCGGCACTGGATGAGTGAGACGAATGCCGATCGCGACGACTTCCAGTGCCGCTGACGCGACACGAAATCCATATCATCCGCAACCAGGGGTGCTCGCAAAAAACGCTCGCACCCCTGGCTACCGTCTCGCTGCCGCTAACGCGGCAAAAGGGGGCGCCGCCTGCGCGGCGCCCCTTCTTACACGCGGCTACTCCTTCGCCTCCGCACCGGCGATGTCGCGAACGAGATCGAGGACTTGATCGTCGTCAGGAGTGTGCGTCGCGGCCAGCGACGGAGCGAGGAAGTGCTGACCTTGCGGGGTTCCGGCGGGAGGGGTCGTGGGTGGCGTTGTCTGTGGCTTGCGGCGGCGGTTCATCGTCCGCTCGACGACGCTCTGCATTTCATCGACGTAGGTTCGAGCACCTCCGCCATCCGGCTGTTTCACGTGACGCTTGGCCCATTGGTATGTCTGCAAGGCCTCATTGCCGGCAACGGCGAGCTTGTCGTTGATCGTATACGCCAGTGCCAGCGTGATCGCGGCCATCCGCTTCGAGATCGGATGGAGTTGGTCGCGATAATCGAGTGCGGCCTGGCCCGCCGCGACGTCGAAGAGGTTGCGTTTCTGAAGTGGCGCGTAAGAGGTCACGGCATTGATCGTCGGCGGAACGAGTTGATGCGCGAATTTCGCACTCTGGGCAACCCGGCCGATCCTGGTGATATCCGGCTGGGTCAGGTCGGGGATGATTGCCTCCATTTGGTCGAGCAACTGCGTCAGCTGTGTGGCGGCTCCGCCTGGGTCTCCAAGAGCCGCCTGCGTTGTCGTTGAACGCTTACGGACGGCTGTGCGGTTCGGGAACGTTTTCCGGGCTTGGCATTCGTGGACATTTCTTCTCCTTTCGTTACGCGGTCGTGCTGCACAGGTTTTGGTGATGCATTCCCTTAGACGTTTCAGCGTCCCGCGAGGTAACCCAAATCCCGTTTTTGTAACAGCGCCCCGGGGAGCGAATGTCGTTGTGGGCGGTCGGGATTGCCATCCAGCTCGGCGAGATCACGATCTCTTTTTCGAGATCACAATCTCTTTCCAGGAGATCGCGATCTCTTTCCGAGAGGTCACGATCTCATTCCGGGAGATTGCGATCTCTTTTTCGAGATCACGATCTCTGTCCACGAGATCACGATCTCTTTCCGGGAGATCGCAATCTCCTTCCGGGAGATCAAGATCTCCTTCCGGAAGATCACGATCTCCTTCCGGGAGATCACGATCTCTTTTTCGAGATCACGATCTCTTTCCGGAAGATCACGATCTCCTTCGGGCTGCGTCAGGCCTCACGGATCAAAATAACCATGGAACCAATCCGATGTGAGAATCGGTCGCCGGTAAGAGCTGACTACTCAATAGCTTGCAGTCAACCGAAAAACGAAGGTCTGGCCCTCCGGCTTTCGCGACGGTGTCGGCGACGTTAGGCCGCAACCAGTTGGCTGGCAGACCGAAGGTGACGCCAACCGATGAAAAGCAATGCCGGGATCAGCAAGACTGGCAAACCCAACATGTGGAGAACACCAAAACGGATCACCACGGGCGCGAGACTCCGCGGAACTGGGTTCGGCACATTCGCCGGCAGGAGATAGCCTGAGACGCTGACGAGCAACCAACCGACAGCAACGAAGACTGCGACGATGACCAGCACGAGTCTGCGCCACGGAGAGCTCCGATGTCGAAGTGCTGCCGCGACGAACAAGGGCGTAACCAGAGAGATAAGCCAGAGCGACACATGACCGCCGGCGGAATGCGCCAGTTGAAGCGATTGCTGAGCGGTCTCCGTCATTGGCCGTTGATGGAGGCGCGGTCGAAACAGCGGCCACCCTGTGCCGGCGAGGGCAAGCAGGAGGACAGCCAATAGAAAAGCCAAGTAGGCGGAGACGCGCAGCAGTCGGGCCGGCGCCTTCCAAAAGAGCGATGCGAGCGCAACGCCGATGACGAGAGACACGATTTCGAAGAGCATTCGACGTGGTGTCACCCCACGTATGTGGGCTTTCGCGGCATGGCCGCCGGGAAATGGCCACGTGCCGAATATGCGGTGAATAGCTGGAGAATTCCGAACGCCAGCAGGAGCGACAGTCGAATGGCAGGTTGTAGAAGCAGCACATCGCGCCCAGCCGCGACGACCGCGCTGACAAGCAGCCCGATCAGCGTCGCTCCAAGCACCATAGCGGTCCAACGACCGATGCGAAGGGCAAAACGAGTGGCACGCAATACCGCACCCGCGGCGAGAATCTGTGTGATCCCGGCGCCGGCAACGATTGCTCCCCACACCCATACCATGGTTTCGTGGTGGTCCCGCACGTCGTAGAACGTCCACGAGGCGAAGGCGACTGTCAGCGAGCCAGCCATCGCCAGGAGAACCGCAACTCTGAATTGTTGCGCGATCATTCTTCATCATTCATCACATCACCCTCATTTGTCATCCTGAGCCTGCCGGAGCGCCGAGCGAGCGTAGCGAGCGAAGAGCGCGCAGGACGGCGAAGGATCTCCAGATGCGCTGCCTGGGGCAGAAACGCAGCAAAAGTTTTTTCTTGGTCGGATTCAAGCTCTTGGTCATTACGATTGTTTTGCGAGGGCCATCCCTTGGATGGTAGATCTTCGTTACAGAAACCACGGTTTCGCTCCTGCCCCAATCTGCGCATCTGGAGATCCTTCGCCGTCCTCCGCGCCTTTCGCTCGCTACGCTCGCTCAGCGCTCCGGCAGGCTCAGGATGACAAAGGGGCCGTGAGACCTCGGTGTTCAACGGTCTCGATGATCACTCATCCATCGCCGCCAACCATCGGGAAACCGCGACGCTCATCCCCGGCACCTCGCGCTTCAGCCGCGCTACGTCCGCGATCGTGACGCATTCGGCGAGTTGCACCTCGATGAGGTGGTTGAGATCCACGCGTTCCTCGTCGTCCGCATCCTCGTTCGCCTCTTTGATGCGCTGTTGCAGAGCGCGGAGGAGGAAGCTCACGTGGTCAGATCGGCCCATCGCTCGTTGACCACGCAGGCGTAGCGCAGCAGCAAGGCTAACGCCGTGTATGCTTCGTTCTCGGAGATCGTACTCACTCGCCCGTGGCCCGCGCTGTCTCGCCAGTATTTCAGCAAACTCGTGAGCCCTAGGAACTCACGACGAAGCGGATCGAGTGCTTTGCCAACGACCATGTTCTCGACCCTACTTCGTCCTTGCGAGCCGGAATACGCCGCTAGCACCTTCCGTTCGTCCTTCGTTTTTTCGATTGCGGTCGCAAGCAGGATCGATTCAGTGGCCGCACCACACATTGTGCAACACGCGAGGTATGCGTGCGCACCGTAACTTCGAACTGCTTCCTGCGCCCTGGAGTGGAAGCCGTCCCCGAATCGTGCGCGGAATGGCTCGATCATCGCGGCGAATCGGTCTGGCTCCGTTGACACCCATATATTTACGGTGTCTTCCGCCAACCACTTCCTGCCAAATGGAGTGATCGAGAACCCGGCTCCAGCACTCCCTTCATCGGTTGACTGAAATCCCATTTTTCTGATTCCCGGACGGATAATTCCTCGGCGCGCCAACTCCCAGGCAGCGTCGAAGAATAACGACGACAGATGGATCTTCAGCTGATGCCCCTCTCCGCTCTCGGGATCCAGTTGTCTTGAGCGCACGTATCGTCGAACAACAGCCGGGATATACACGTCATACCCGTAGCTCGCGAAGTCTGCCGCAGCAGGCTGTCGAATCGCCGACACGATGTACAAGACTGCGTCCTCGATGCTGTTCATACGTTCACGGAAGCGTTGGAAAACTTATGACACCTCAACTCTGATCTTTGCTAGTTCTATTCTGGTGACAACAGAGAAAACGATTCCGCCCCCACCACTATCCCCCCCTCCGGCCGGCGAGCCGCCGGTGCTACGCTCGAGGCGCTATCGAGCACTGTCTTCCAATTGCCCTTGAACGGCAACTCGATCGTCTGCGGCTCATCGCTGAAGTTCAAAGCCAGCAGCGTGTCCCCTCGTTTTACAAGCAGCATGCGATGTTCATCGTCAGCATGCATTTCGACGGCATCGAGATCGAGCGACCGCAGCGCAGGGATCTCGCGCCGAAGGCGCAAGAGCTCCCGATAGAGATCGCGCACTCCTTCGAGCTCGATTCGCGACAGCTTCGAACGATTGAACGTCCCCTCGTCGTGCGGATCCGGCGGCTCGCCGTGCCAGTCAAAATCGTCAAACTCCTCCAGTCGTCCTTTGCGAACCGCTTCGATCAGGTCGGCGCCGTCGTGGGAGGTGAAGTATTGGAAGGGGGCGGTCTCGCCGTACTCCTCGCCCATGAATAGCATCGGGATGAAGGGGGAGAGGATGACCACCGCGGCGGCGAGGCGGAGTTTGGCGGGGGAGACGATCGTCGAGAGGCGTTCGCCGAGCATCCGGTTGCCGGTCTGGTCGTGGTTCTGGGCGAAGACGACGAACTGTTTGCCGTCGCGCGTCTTGGGGGCTAGGCCGTATTTGCGGCCGTAGTAGGGGGAGTGCTGGCCGGTGTAGAGGTAGCCGGTCGTTAACGTGCGGGCAAGATCACTGGTGCGGCCGTAGCCGGCGTAGTAGCCGTCCTGTTCGCCGGTGAGAAGCGTGTGGAGGGCGTGATGAAGATCGTCGGACCATTGTGAATCGAAGCCGAGGCCGTGGTCGTTTGCCGGCGTAATCACGCGCGGATCGTTCAGGTTCGATTCGGCGAAGGTGTAGATGTGGCGGCCGAGCGTCGCGGCGCGCGCGCGGACGGCAGAAGTCAGGTCCTGCAGAAAAGGTTCTGCGGAGCGGTCGGCGATGGCGTGGACGGCGTCGACGCGCAGTCCGTCGATGTGAAACTCATCGATCCATTGCAGTGCGTTATGGATGAAGAACCAGCGCACGTCGTCGCTGTGCGGGCCGTCGAAGTTCAGAGCCAGGCCCCAGGGCGTCTTGTAGCGATCGGTAAAGTACGGGGCGTATTCAGAAAGGTAATTCCCCTCGGGGCCGAGGTGGTTATAGACGACGTCGAGGAGCAGAGCGAGGCCGCGCTGGTGACAGGCATCGACGAGGCGCTTCAGCGCGAACGGTCCGCCGTAGGAATGCTGTGCCGCGCCGATGTAGACGCCGTCGTAGCCCCAGTTACGCGATCCTGGGAATTGGCCGATAGGCATCAGCTCGATGGCTGTGATGCCGAGGTCCTTCAGCTCGTCGAGATGCGGGATGACGGCGTCGAAGGTGCCTTTTAATGTGAATGCTCCGACGTGCAGTTCGTAGAGGACGTAGTCCTCGCGCGGCACGCCGCGCCAATCCGCATCGTGCCAGGCGAACGCGCGCGACACGACTTCCGACGGTCCATGAACGCCTTCCGGCTGCAGGCGCGACGCCGGATCGGGACGTTCCCTGCCGTTGACGACAAAGAAATAGCGCGTGCCGGCGCCGGCATCGACGACCGCCTCGTGATAACCGTGGGCGTTCTTCGTTAACGCGATGCGCCGGTCGTCGGGCGCGACGATATGAAGATCAATCTTGTCGACGTACGGCGCCCAGACGCGAAACTGGCAGCGGCGGGGTTCGAGCAGATGTGCGCCGAGGTTAGTCATCTGAACAAAAAGGCTCATCCGCAGATGACGCAGATGGACGCAGATGGATCGCGCACGGCGGTGGGATCGCGAGAGGTTTTCCCAATAGCCCAATTGTCATCCTGAGCCTGCCGGAGCCGCTGAGCGAGCGTAGCGAGCGAGGTGCGGCGGAGGACGGCGAAGGATCTCCAGGTGCGCTGCTTGTGGCAGAAGCGCAGATGGGGTTTGTCGTTGATCTTGCTCTAAAAAACCACAGTTTCGCTCCTGCCCCAGGCGCTGCCACTGGAGATCCTTCGCCGTCCTCCGCCGCTCTTCGCTCGCTACGCTCGCTCAGCGGCTCCGGCAGGCTCAGGATGACAAATTGTCCTGTTTGCGTCCAACTCATGTATACGTGGTCATCTGCGTTCATCAGCGTCATCTGCGGATAAAAGGTCATCCATGGACGGACGCAGAAACACCGCGCCGAGCGGCGGGAGCGTGAGCGTGACGGACCACTTTCTGCCGTGCAGCGGGATCGGGGCGGCATCGACGCCGCCCATGTTTCCCTGACCGCTGCCGCCGTAGATGACGGCATCGCTGTTGAGCACCTCGGCCCAGTGGCCGCCGGTGGGGACGCCGATCTGGTAGTTGTAGCGCGGCATCGGCGTGAAGTTGAGGGCCACGATCACCGGCTGATCCGACGTCGAGTTCCGCATCAACACGATGATGCTGTTCTCCGTATCGCAGCAGTCGATCCATTCGAAGCCCTCCGGCGAGAAGTCGAGCTCGTGCAGCGCGGGGATGTCGCGGTAGGCCTTGTTGAGATCCTCGACCCATCGCTGCAAGCCGGCGTTCGCCGTCGCATCGAGCAGGCTCCAATCGAGGCTGGCGTCGTGATTCCACTCCCGCCATTGCCCGAATTCGCCGCCCATGAAGATCAGCTTCTTGGCTGGCTGCGAGTACATGTGCGCGAAGAGCAGCCGCAGGTTGGCGAACCGCCGCCATTCGTCGCCCGGCATCTTGCGGATCAGCGAGCCTTTTCCGTGGACCACTTCATCGTGCGACAGCGGCAGCACGAAGTTTTCCGAGAAAGCGTACATGGCCCGGAAGGTCAGATCGTTGTGATGGAACTTGCGGTGCACCGAATCGAGCGCGAAGTAGCGCAGCGTGTCGTGCATCCACCCCATGTCCCACTTCATCCCGAATCCGAGTCCGCCTACATACGCCGGTCTAGATACCATCGGCCACGAGGTCGACTCCTCGGCGATGACCTGGACGTCGGGATGAGCCTTGTAGACATCCTCATTGAGGCGGCGCAGAAAACTGATGGCCTCGAGGTTTTCGCGGCCGCCGAACTCGTTCGGGATCCATTCGCCGTGCTTGCGCGAGTAGTCGAGGTAGAGCATCGAGGCGACGGCGTCAACGCGCAGCCCGTCCGTGTGAAAGACGCCGAGCCAGTAGAGCGCGCTGGAGAGCAGAAACGAGCGCACCTCGTTGCGGCCGAGGTTGAAGACCAGCGATCCCCAATCCGGCTGGAAACCCTTGCGCGGATCGGCGTGCTCGTAGAGATGCGTTCCGTCGAAGTACGACAGGCCATGCTCGTCGGTGGGGAAGTGCGACGGCACCCAATCGAGGATGACGCCAATCTCGTTCTGATGCAGGACGTCGATGAGGTACATCAGATCCTGCGGTGTGCCGTAGCGGCTGGTGGCGGCGAAGTAGCCGGTGCACTGATAACCCCAGGAGCCGTAGAACGGATGCTCCATGACCGGCAGCAGCTCAACGTGGGTGAAGTTCATCTTGCGGAGGTAAGCGGCAAGGGGCTCGGCCAGCTCGCGGTAGGTGAGCGGCCGGTCGCCGTCCCTTCGCCACGATCCGATGTGCATCTCGTAGATCGACATCGGCGCGGTGACGGCGTTGCGTTGCGCGCGATTGCGCATCCAGTCGTCGTCGTGCCATTCGTAGTCGAGATCCCAGACCACCGAGGCGGTGGCGGGAGGGGTCTCGTGAAGGATGCCGAAGGGATCGGCCTTGTCGACGCGGTAGCTGTTGTATTTCGAGCGGATGTGGAACTTGTAATGCGCCCCTTTGCCGACGTTTGGCACGAAGCCTTCCCAGATCCCGGAGGGGCCGCGATCCTCGAGGTAGAGCTCCTCCGGATTCCAGCCGTTCCAGTCGCCCATCACGCTGACCGAGGCCGCGTTCGGTGCCCAGACGGCGAACATCGTTCCCGACACGCCGTCGCGGGTGACGATGTGCGATCCAAGTTTCTCCCAGAGCCGGGTGTGGCTCCCTTCGTTGAAGAGGTGGTAATCCCAGTCGCTGAGGAGGGAGGTTCCATCCGCGTGAAGGTCGACCTCGATGGTGACCGAGGGGACGATGTCGGCCCCGGCGGCTTGCAACTCGTCAGTGATCTGTTGTTCCCGTCTGCTCACGCTCGCCATCGTGTCGCTCTGTCGGTTCGATAGCAAGCGTCGCGCCGCCGGCACGGCCGGCAGCGTTGGTTGCCCAAGGCTCGGCCACCAGCGCGCTGTCATTCGATCGACGCGAGAAATCTCCGGCTCGGCGCGCGACGGGTGAGTCTCTGCTCAGGTTCCTGCCGTGGCCGCGGCCGCTCCGGCCGCTGCCTGCTGCTGACGGAGCTTCTCCGCGGCCGCGATGAGCTGTTGCGAGGAGGCACCGGCAATGGCTACAAAGCCGTATCCCAGGCCACTAAGGGAGTTCTGCCAACGCACGGAGCCGGTTGCCGGGTCGAGGCAGAAGATTTCTCCCTTTGTCGCCGCCATGAGATCAGACCCGTCGATGACGACGTTGACGAAGTCGCTGCCCGTCAGAGATGACCTCCAAAGCTCAGTGCCGGTAGTTCGGTCCAGCGCGACGACGGTGCCTTTGATTCCGATGAAGATTCTGTCGTTCATACGTCACTCCAGAACTCGATATGTTAGTTCCTTCGCCGCCATCAGCTCGGCCGGAGACTCCTCGCGTCGCTCGGAGTGACCCGCAAGACTTCCCCAACACTCCACGCCTGCGCGATGCAGCCGCGCGGAGCATGCGGTGCGTCGCCGTCGAAGATCTCGCTGATCGTGCCGACGCCGGCGTCGGCGAGGTGGGCCTGCATGTTGGCGATGAGGCCACGCGCGGCTTCGCGACCCGCGTCGCCGCGATAACGAATCAGTGCATCGATGTAGGCGCCGAGGAGCCAGGGCCAGACGGTTCCCTGGTGATAGGCGGTGTCGCGCGCGTGTTGATCGCCGACGTGCTGGCCGCGGTAAGACGGATCGGAGGGGGCGAGCGTGCGAAGACCGAACGGCGTGAGCAGCTGCGATTCACACACGTTGAGGATCTCCTCGGCACGCACGTCGTCGAAGAGCGGGAACGGCAGAGCGATGGCGAAGAGCTGGTTCGGGCGGATCGATGCGTCGTTCGGGTTCACTACATCGAAGCAATACTCCTCGCCGCGATTCCAGAACGCGGCTTCAAATGCCTCGCGAACCGTATCCGCGCGCGCCGCCAGCGCGGAATCGCCGGCGAGCGTGGCCACGATCCGGAGGGCGTTGTACCAGAGCGCGTTGATCTCCACCGGCTTGCCGCGCCGCGGCGTCACCGCCTCGCCGTCGACGATCGCATCCATCCATGTCAGCGCCACGCCGCGCGCGCCGGCATAGAGGAGTCCGTCGAGGTCGACGTGGATGTTGTAGCGCGTGCCGCGCTCGAGCCAGTTGATGGCCTCGCGAAGTACGGGCAACGCCTCCTCGCGGACGAAGACATCGTCGCCGCTCGCTTCGCGATAGCGCCAGATGGCGATGAACAGCCAAAGGCCGGCATCGGCCGAGTTGAATTCCGGCTCGTTCGTGCCATCGGGAAAGCGATTGGGAATCATCCCATTGTTTGCCGCGGCCAGCCAGCGTCGAAGGATCTGTTTGGCATCATCGAAGCGGCCGGTGGCGAGGCAGAGTCCGGGCAGCGCGATCATGGTGTCGCGTCCCCAGTCGGTGAACCAGTGATAGCCGGCGATGATGGTATTCTTGTCGTCGCGATCGATGAGGAACTGGTCGGCGGCAAGGGTGACGTCGGTTATCGGTTGCCGGTTGTCGGTTCTCGAGATCAGGGCTTCCCGCCGCTGGCGTTCTTCTTCAATCATCGCCAGGGCATCCCACTCGCGGTCCTCGGTGGCAAGCACCACCGGCAGGATGTCACCGCGTTTCAGAGTGATGGCGTACGCGCCGGGCGTGAAGAGGTCCTCTTCGCAATCGAGGCCACGCTCACGCTCGCGGTCGTAGACGAAATTCTTCCAGCGATCGGGCTTCGCTTCGAACGCTGCGCCCGGCACGCCAATGTGGACGTAGGGGAGGGCCGCATCATTGTCGTGAATGAGGGCGTGATAGTCGCGGCCGGCGAGAAAGGGGGAGAGCCGCAGCTCGAAAGGCAATGCGCAGTCGATGACCTCGTACAAGACGATGGTCACGTTCCTGGCGTGCGGCGCAACAATTGTTTTGCGCAGGGTGACGCCGCCGGTGACGTACTCCCAAACCGGAAAGAGGCCGCGTTGGAACGAGACGAGATGTTCGAAGCCGCGCGGGTGGATGCAGCCGGGGAAACGGTTGGCGCCAAGATCGACGCCGGCCACGGTCTCGTCGAGTTTCGCCACGAGCACGGTCCGCTCCGTCCGGCCGGGCAAGGCGGCCACGAGCATCCCGTGATACCGCCGCGTGTTGGCGAACGTGATCGACGAGCTCGCCCACCCCCCCAGACCGTTCGTCTCCAGCCACTCGAGCCCCGAGGCACGTTCGAAATCGTGAAGCAAATCGGGGCCGAAAGCGATCATCTGGCGAACTTTATGCTACGGACCAGTTCCGGAGTGCTCCCCATGCGCAACGGCAACGTGCTGGTCGTTGAAGATGACGACACCATCCGACGGCTGCTCATCGAATATCTGAAGAGTCACGATCTGGTCAACGTCGACGGCGCACGAGACGGCGTCGAGGCGCTGCACCTGATCGTCACGAACCGCTACGCTGTCCTGGTACTCGACGTGATGATGCCGAAAATGAGCGGCATCGACGTTCTCGACTCCCTCGAGGCCCTCTTGTTCGACCCCTCGGTGAAGTCGCTTCACGACCCGCCGGCGGTTCTCATCATCACCAGCGCCGAAAGAACGATCCTCCCCGACGTTGCCATCGCCCAGCGCTGCCCCGGCAGCGTGCAACGCGTTTTCCGCAAGCCGTTCGACATCGCGGAGCTGGCGGGGTGTGTGGGAAGGTACTTGGAGGCGGGGTAGACTGGGGGGTTGCTTGGCGGGGTTGCGCGGTCTCGGGGTTGCGCGGTCTCGCGGTCTGTGAGTTGTCAGTTATCGGTTGCCCGGTTGCAGACATTGAAACCGCAACAGCCGGCACAAACAACCGCGAGACCCCGCAACCGCGAGACCCCGCAACCGCGCTATATCTCGATCTTCCGCGTAACCACTCCCACGTGATCCGTCAGCTCGTCGCGTACCGCGACGACGACGCGGTAACTCCCCTTTGCCAGCGCCAGCGGCGGGATGGTGACCGTCATCGGGCCGGTGGTCGATTCGTTCGGTTGGACGGAGATGTCGGCGAACGACTTTGACAGCGTGATGTTGCGGCCGTCGGGATCGAAGATCGAGACGTAGACGTGAAGCCGCGTGCGTGAGCCGTGCGCATCGGTGATGTATTGCAGCGACTCCATCGACATCGCCGCCTCGATCGGGACGATGGCGATGATCCCGCGGTACTGCGGCTGTCCCACGATCAGCGAGACCGCCATCGTTGACGGCTGCATGACCGCGCCGAGCGAGGAGCTGAGCGCGCGCGTCATCTGCATGTCGGTGGGGGTGCTCGAATAGCCGTCGCGGTACTGCAACTGATAGTTGGAATGCTTCTTCACCCGGACCGAGAGGCGGTGATAGCGGTTGTCGTCGGTGTGCAGAGGAATGTACCCGAGGGAGTAGAAGGACGCGGAACGGCGGTCGAAATCGATGAGCGACTGATCGATCCGGTTGCCGGGCATATACGCACCGCCGGTCTCTTTGGCCAGCCAGTACATCGGTGAGGTGTCCATGGCGTTGGATCCGGGTACCGGTGCCGCGCTCATCGGATTCAGGCCCGGCACCACAGGCATTTCCAGCCCCTCGGAGGAAATGATGTAGAGGCTGGTGTTCGATGCGTTCGCTTCGCGCACCAGGGTCTCGCGCATGATGCCCAGCTCCGCGTTTGCGCTGGTGACGTCCTGGATGTGGTTGCCGTTGGTAATTTGCCATTCATTGCCGCGATTGATGGGCGACTGCGCGCCCAGTGGCAGATAGCCTGTGACGAGAAGGATGATCTTTCGCCCCTCGCTGCTTCCGAACGCGCGTGCCGCCTCGACAATCGATTCCGTAATCGATTCCGTCGATGACCGCGCGTAAATCGTCTGCTCCTTCAGGGCCATCTCGTCGGCAAAGATGTCGATTGTGTTCTCCGGAGTGGCGTCGGGCGGCGTGTTGATCGGCTCATCCGTGATGTGCTTGGTCATCGCGGACACACTCGCGAACTCGGTGTGTTCGATGGACGCCCGGATGGTCTTGCGCGTTCCCGTGTTCCGGATCTCGGTCACGGCGCTGTGCAGAACCTTCTTGTTCGACGTCATCGGAAGCACCATGTGCAGCCGTTTGTCGATCATGGCGATCGACCAGTCATATCGGCCGTCGTCGAAATGCTCGTTGACGAAGTTCTCCAGGCGGTCGAGGGCAACGTTACGGCCGTGAGGCGTGGTGTTGAGGTTGTCGATGAGGACCAGCACCTTGCGGCGGAAGTGATCGGAGGAAGGCGCGGGCGTCTCTTCCGGCATGGTCATCGGACCGGCGTCGCTGCGTGCCTGGGCATTCTCGACCGCGTAAAAGTTCGAGATCGGCTGAACCTTACCGTCCTCGAGGACCTCGAAATCGTTGCGTGTAAGCCCCGGAACCGGCTGACCGTGCCGATCGGTCACGGTTACGTCGACGTTCACGACCGAGACCTCGATCTTCTCGACGAGCGGTGGCGGCGCCTCGACGGGTACCGGTATCGCCGGCTGTTGCGACTTCTGTTGTGATTGCGAAGAAACGGCGAACAGTAACGCCATTGCGACGACGGTCTTTCGCATGACTCAGCGTCCTATGTTCTTGGTTGCCGGTTGCTTACGACAACCGATCACTGACAACCGACAACCACTCTTACGACAACCTCACTCAATCACCATACCTGGCAAGCCTTCGCCCTCACCATCGGTGAGTCCGCGCTGCAATTGAATGCCTTCTGGAACTGCGGGAGATCGGAGACGATCCCGTTGATGCGGTACTTGCCTGGCGAGTGCGGATTGGTGATGGCGTTGGCGCGAAGATTCTCAGACCGCTGGTTCTCGCAGGCCCACTGCGCGAAGCCGATGAAGAAGCGCTGATCGGGCGTGAATCCATCGATCGGGGTCGTGTCGTTGGGATCGGCTGCCTTCCAAGCGATGTAGGCCAGGAGGGTTCCACCGAGGTCCGCGACGTCTTCGCCGGAGGTCAGCTTCGAATTGATCTTGATGTCATCGACGATCGTGTAGCCCGCGTACTGGTCGCGGACGCAATTGATGCGGTCTTCGAAGTTCTTGGCGTCGTCCGGCGTCCACCAGTCCTTCAGATTCCCCTGCGCGTCGAACTGGCGGCCTTCGTCGTCGAAGGCGTGCGTCAGCTCGTGGCCGATCGTCGATCCGGTGTTGCCGTAATTCGGGGCGTCATCGAGCTTCGCGTCGTACAGCGGCGGCTGCAGAACGCCGGCGGGGAAGTTGATGTCGTTCATCTGCGGGTTGTAATAGGCGTTCACCGTCGGCGGCGTCATCCCCCACTCGTTGCGGTCGACCGGCTTGCCGATCTTGTTCAGATCGCGCTCCGATTCGAACACGATGGCCCGCGTGCCGTTGCCGTAGAAGTCGCCACGCACGACGTCCAGCTTGCTGTAGTCGCGCCAGCGGTCGGGATAACCGACCTTGTTCGCCACCGCGTGCAGCTTCTCCAGTGCGCGCTGCTTCGTCGCCGGCGTCATCCAGTCGAGATTCTTGATCTCATCCTCCATCGCTGTCTCGATGCGCTTGGTCATGTCGACCGTCTTCGCCTTCGTTTCCGCGGTGAAGGTGCGGGCCACGAACTCCTGCCCCAGCGCTTCGCCGAGGTCGCGGTCGACGTATTGGACGCAGCGCTTCCAGCGCGGCGGCATCGCCTTCACGCCTCGCAACGTCTTGCGGTAGAAGTTGAAGTCCTCGGCCACGAACTTCTTCGACAGATACGGCGCGCGGCTATGAACGGCGTGCCAGCGCAGATAGGCTTTCCAGTCAGCCAACGGAACGGACGTCAGCTCCTTCTGTACCGCCTTGAAGAATTTCGGCTCTGTGATGTTCAGCGAGTGCACGTTGCCGATGACACCAGTGGTCGCGAGGTACCCTTTCCATTCGAACGCCGGCGAGATCTTGCTCAGCTCCTCCACGGTCATCTTGTGAACGAGGTTGTACGGATTGCGTTTTTCAACACGCGTGAGCGATGCCTTCGCAAACGCGGTCTCGATGCGCATCACGGTGGAGGCATCTTTCTTCGCCTCCGCTTTCGACTCGCCGATCAGCTCCAGCATCGCCGCGACGTGGGCCAGGTACTTCTCGCGGATCTCTTTCGATTTCGCGTCGGTCTTGAGGTAGTAGTCGCGATCCGGCAACGCCAGCCCGCCGGCGCTGGCCTCGGCGATGACCTGCGAGGCGTCGCTGTAGTCCTGCGTCGAGCCGAAGCCGAAGAGCCAGCCGTTCCCGCTCGAGCGTAGATGCTGGTGCGCGAGAAACGTCCCCAGCTCGTGCTTCGCCTTCAACGCGGCGATCTCGTTCAACAGCGGCTGCAGCGGCTTCGCGCCCAGCTCTTCGATGTGCGTCTCGTCGGTGCAGGCGTCGAAGAAGTCGCCGATCTTCTGCTGCACGGCCGTGCGGTCGGCGCGCGGCTTGGCGGCATCGAGAAGGATTCCCCAGAGATACTCCTCGTTCTCCTCGGTTACCTTGCCGTAGACGCTCCACGAGGCCTGATCGGGCGGGATGGGGTTGCTCGTCATCCATCCACCGCATGAGTACTGGTAGAAGTCGGCGCACGGATTCGCGGTTCGGTCCATCGACGGGACGTCGAGGCTCGGCGTGTAGGGGAGGGCGGTGAGGGGATGTTTTTCCGGCGCGGGTTGCGCCAAAACACTCGTGGCGGCGAGGAGAATGACGGCGGCTGCTATCTTCATGAGACGGCAGTCTACTCCGCGGCCCCTCGCACAACCTTGTTACAATCGCCGTTTCCCCAATAGGAGGACACCATGGCAGATCTGTCGACGACGTTCACCGGTATCCGCTTCGAGAACCCGTTCCTGCTGGCTTCGGCACCGCCGACGGAGTCGGATGCAAACATCATCCGCGCCTTCGAAGCAGGCTGGGGCGGCGTGGTCACGAAGACGATCGGCCTGCATCCCGTCGTCAACGTCAAGGGTCCGAAGACGAAGTTCCTACGCTCCGAGGACCAGGGGGCACGCCTCTCGATGACGAAGCGCCCCGGCACGACGGTGATGGCCTCCTGGAACTGGGAGCTGATCTCCGACAAGCCGCTGGACTGGTGGATCGGCAAGCTGGCGGCGATCAAGAAGGCCTACCCGGCGAAGATCCTGGTCGCTTCGATTATGGCCGGCTCCGGCAACGACAAGGAGCTGCACAACTGGCAGACGCTGGCCAAGGCCTGCCAGGACGAAGGAGCGGACGCGCTGGAGCTGAATTTCTCCTGCCCGCACATGGACCGCGTCGACATGGGCTCGAACGTCGGCAAGGACAAGGTCCTCTGCTCGGTGGTGACCATGGCGGTCAAGGAAGTCTCGAAGATCCCGGTGTGGGTGAAGCTGACGCCGGCGACGTCGAACATCGTGGAGGAAGCCGAGGCCTGCTTCCGCGGCGGCGCGGACGCGGTGGTGTCGTCGAATACCTGGCCGTCCCTCCCACCGATCGATCCGGCCACCCTCGATTTCGAGATGAACGTCGAAGGCTACGTCTCCCCCGGCGGCCTCGGCGGCCCAGCCATCCTCCCGCTGTCGATGGCCAAGATGGCGCAGTTAACCAAAGCCTTCCCCGACAAGGAGTTCTCCGGCATCGGCGGCATCTCAACCTTCGAGCACGCCCTGAACTACTTCCTCCTCGGCTGCGGCACGACGCAAGTCTGCACCGCCGCCATGCTCGACCACGCCATCGGCCCGAACGTGATCAAGACCCTGACCACCGGCATGTCCGACTTCATGGACACCCGCGGCTTCCACTCCCTCTCCGACTTCCGCGCCGCCCGCCGCGACCGCATCGTCCCCCACTCCCAAATCAAACGTCCGGATACCCGCGAGTACCACGGGGGGTACGAGGATGAGGCGGTCGAAGGTTATGCGCGGGCGGAAGGGGTGGGGGTGTAGGTCTTCTTGCTACCAAATATGCCTCTTTGCCCTGCGCCTCAAGCTGTGAAGCACTACAGCTTCTCGAAGAATCCATCCGAGATCTAAAGTCGAATCTGGTGCCTCTAACAGCAATCGCAATGCGCGTTGCTTGAATCGCTCGGCTCCTGAATGAGCTGACGAAGAATCAATGTTACGTTCGAGTTTAGCGGGTATCCGACGCCCAAAAACCGCGAAATTGAGATGGCGTCAAGTGCGCGCCAAACGCGCCATCGCAATTAACGCCAGAACGGCGCTGAGTGCCCCAAGCATACTGTGGCTCAGAATGGGTATTGGCACGGCAAAAGCGACATTGTCCACGACTAAGGACGTTCCTGAGAATGCCACCGTACAGCGTGTAATGTTCGGCGCGTGGATCGACAGGGTTGCCAGCGAGCTTCCCCCGATTGTCGTCGACGTTCCCACGAGCGTAGAGTCGGCAAAACAGACGAACGTGATTGTTCCAGCGCGAATCGATCCAACGTCTACCTGCGCGGATTCAACAGGGGTTGAAAATGTAAACGTCTCAGGACCGATCGGTGTACCGCCGTTCGGCAAGCTACCCGCGACGGTTGTGTTGAAGGCCAGGAAATTTGGAGACGATTGACCGGTGACGGAGAAGTTGCTGCATTCGTTGAGTACGGCTCCGCCACTCGCCGATGTTGGTCCGTTGAATGTTATTCCTCGTGACGCGTAGCCCGTCGTCAGTGGTCCTGTTGTCTGCGCAAATGTGCACGGCGCCGATATGTCGTCGAAATCGACGCTCGTCGCCGAGGGCGGCGGTGCTACCGTCGCTACGGGTAATAGGGGTATCGGCGGAGGTGAACCAGCAGTAACGACGCCATTCACGATGTCCGCGGCTGCATAGCTGCACGTAAGGAGCAACGCAGCCGATATGAGGCTCAGCTTTACGTTCACCATTTTCACACGGATTCTACTGGGATTCTACTCGACAAGAAGAGTTACTGAACGAATGCAGTCATTCTGGGTCACTTGGGTCCTCGAGCCCCGATCCGGGTGACCGGCGCGAGTGTAGGGCCATGAGTGCTGAGTGGGGCCACTGAGTGGGGCCTTTGCTGAGTGGGACCAGGCCTCTGCCCTGAGTGTGAGTGGGGCCATGAGTGAGGCCAGGCCTGAGTGGAGGCCTGAGTGGGGCCAGGCCTATGCCTCTCTCTCCATCACTCATCGCTGCTCTACCCGCCGTAGAGAACGTTCCCGATACCTCCTCGGAATGGAACCTCCTCGGCCGATTCGGTGGAGTTTTGAGGTGTTTTCGCGCAGCCGAGGGATCCTCGGAGGATGTCAAGACCTCTGAGACTCGAATTCGAAGGCGCCTTCTGGCACGTCACATCCCGAGGGAACGAACGGAAGGACATCTTCCGGGAAGACCGCGACCGTCTGCTGTTCCTTTCCTTGCTCGCAACGGCGGTGAAGCGGTTCCGATGGCGTCTTCACGAGTACTGCCTGATGACGAACCACTACCATCTCGTTATCGAGACGCCGTTCCGCACGCTCGCGAAGGGGATGCACTGGCTGAACAGCGAATACGTTCGCATCTTCAACAAGCGATACGAGCGTGTGGGACACCTCTTACAGGGCCGCTACAAGGGGATTCTCGTCGACGAGCAGAATTATCTGGACGAGGTGAGACGCTACACCGTCCTGAATCCCGTCCGCGCGGGAATGGTCGCCGATCCGGCCGAGTACCGGTGGTCGAGCTATCGGGCTCACGCCGGCCTCGAGCTGATCCCGGAGTGGCTCTACTCCGAGTGGCTGTTTGATCTGCATACGGAGCGCCCGAAGTGCCACGAAATGTATCGTGAATACGTGACGGCAAAGATCGGCGCGACGGAGTCCATCTGGGAGAAGCTCGTCGGGCAGATCTACCTCGGCAGCGCCGAGTGGATTGAGAAGATGCGGAAGATCGTCGCGGAAAAGCCCCGGAGCGACGAGCACGCAATGACGCAACGCTTGATCCCTCGGCTGAAGATGGCCACGGTCGTGAAAGCGGTTGCGAAGACTTGCGGCATCGACGAGAAAGATCTGCGGCATCGACACGGCGGCGTCCCCCGCATGCTGGCCGCGTGGATTGCCTGGAACGAAGGGCTGCTGCGTCTCCGCGAGATCGCCACCGCTCTCCGGCTTCGAAGCTCCGGGTACCATCTCGACGCTGGTTCGCCGCGGCGATCGAGAATTGGCTGGCGATGAGGTGTTACAGCGTCTGGCGCGACAAGCGATCGCTATCTTGCAACCGGCGTAACCGGGGCGCTGCCTGTGCGCTTCTCAGTGGTTTAGCGTCCCACGGCTAAACCCATTGCTTCTGGCCTTAGTCGGACTCACGCGGAGGCGCGGAGTGCGCGGAGAAAGAAGTTTCTCCGTCATCTCCTCCGCATCTCCGCGCCTCCGCGTGGGTCCCCGTAGTCCCATTCCCGGCACGGCAGTGGGGACGAAAGGGCCTGACCCTTCTGGCCTTCGGAGGCGCGCTGCCACAACTCAGCCTTCTCTGGCAGAATGACTAAGGCATGACCCCCTCTCACCCGGCAGGAAAAGGAGAAGATCATGTTTCATCGCTTTGCCGTGATCGCCATGGCTTGTTGTTGTTTGGTGGGCAGTCTCGGGGCGCAAACGCTTGGCAGCGCAAGCGGTAGGGGGACGATCGATCTGATCTCGGCATCCGCCTCCGGGGGGAGTGAGCTTGTGGCGTTCTCGCCGCGCTATTCGTATGCGTATTCAGAGGGAACGGGCGCGAAGAGATTCACGTGGATTGTCCTTACTGACAAGGAGCCGCCCGTGGCGGCCTGGGCTTCTGCAAAGGATCGTGCCGAGGTGCGGCGGGTTTGGTGCGAGAAGGAGAAGGCGTCGTTTGTCGCTGTCAAGCTGGACGCGGCATGGAACGTCGATCTCTACTTTCTCTGTCCGGCCAACGGCGCCGTGAGCACCGAAATGCTGAGCACCTGGAACGGCCTCGACAGTGTTGCCGTCAGATTCGAGGTCCGCGACGAGAAACGGTTGAAAGGCACCGTGCGTACAGGCTCCGGGTCGTGTCCTGGCGCGGATGGAAGCCAGACATACTGCACGCCGACCGGGGATTACTCCTTCGATGCTTCCCTGTCCAGGTGAATTGTTCGCGCAGGAGCCCGCTCCGTCCCCGGGCAGCCGGGCACGACAGCCGGACAAGGGCCCGACAGCTGGACAAGGGCCTGACCCTGACCCTTTTCGTCTGACCCTTTTCGCTACGAAGGGCCTGATCCGCTCGGTGGACCCCGGCAAGGGCCTGACCCTTTTCGCTCTTCTTTTCGCTCTTTTCGACCCCGGCGGGCGTAGGCCTGACCCCGCCTCCTCTTGCTCCCCGCCTCCTCTTGCTCCACCTCCTCTTGCTCTGCTCTGACGAAAGGCCTGAGCCTCTCGTGGAGAGCGATCCTCTCGGTGGACCCCGGCAAGGGCCGGTGGACCCCGGCAAGGGCCCGACCCTTTTCGCTCTTTTTGCGACCTTCTGACGGTTTGCAAGCAGCATTGCGACGTTCCGTGGCAGCATTGCGTGCAGGCGATTCGAGGTTCGAATCGTTCGATCCAACCGGCGTACGATCAGGTGCTCGCTTGCTCCGTCACGACCAAAACGATGTGCGCCGGGTCGAAACAACGCTGGCAAGCATCAAAACGGATGTCGTTTTCGACGGCGGTTCTCATACCATGGTAAGAGCATTGCTTCGTTTCGACCGTCGTTTGCTTCATTTGGAAGTCCGCGTGCTCCATTCTGACGTTCGCTTGCTTCGTTTTCGACATCGATTTGAACCACGGTAAGAGAACTTTCGTGACTTTGAGTATCAAACTGCAACCATGGTGAGATAAATATCGCAGTTATGACGCTAGCGCTCTTACCATGGCAAGAGCGCGAGGATCGTTTCGATCCTCGTTTGCTTCGTTTCGACGCTCGCGAGCATCGTATCGATCCTCATGTGCTTCGTTCTGAACCTAATATTCTTACCATGGTGAGATATTATTGCTTCCTTTCGAACATTGACTATTACCATGGCAAGAGAGCGTGCTTCATCTTGCGGACCCGGGAGGACGGTTCACGCGGAGGCCGGAGACGCGGAGGGTAGCTCGGCGACCAACAACCAACCAGAGCGTTGCTGGCCGCCCTCATCCCGACGTTTTGAAGTTCACCGTCAGGTTGAACTCGACATCGACCGGTTTGCCGTCGAGGCGGCCGGGCTCGAAGGTCCATTGGCCGATCGCAACGAGGGCGGCGGCGTTCAGTTCAGGAAACGGTGATTGCTGGATCAACTGCACGGCGCGCACGCAGCCATCGTGCGAAATGATGCTGCGCAGGATCACGATGACGTTCGTTGCCGGTCCCATAGCCCGGCGCGCCGACTCGGGGAACTGCGGCTCCTGGCGATGCTTTACCCGAGGGGTCGTTACCTTGCCGCCAATCTGATGAATCGTGGAGGCTGTCGGTGAGGACAGAGGCGCTTCGTCGAGGCAAGGCGGTTGTCTCCGGCCGTGAACGAGCAGGATGTTCCCGGTCGCCAACGGTGACTGGATCGACGACGGGGTGGCCAGGGAGAGCCGCATCAGTGTCGTGACCGCTTTTTCGCAAGCAGAATCGATGTCGATACGCTTCAGCTCGATGGCCTGCACGCGGCCGGATAGGTCGCTGGTCGCGCCGGCGGTTGCCAGCCACGAGCCGTTGCAGCGCGTCTCGGCGACCACGGCTCCGGCGACTCCGGGTGGCAGTACGCCTGGCAGAAAATAAGCCGGCTCCGCGACGAGCGTCGATGGGATCGTCCTGGCCGGCCGGCGCTCCGGCATCCGGCAGTCGTAGCTGGTCACGCCGCAGTGATTCTTGCGCACAAGAAACTCTTTTTCGGTGAAGTATTGAAAGATCGATTCGTCATTGCCGAGCAGTGGATCGGCCTCCGCGGTTTGCAGCCAATCGAGCCATCGCGGATCGTCCTTACGTTCGGCGCCGAGCATGCGGCCGAGCAACTCGCGGCCGAATGCTTCGCGCATGCTCGCTTCCTCCCTTGGAGCGGAAAGCGCGGAGCGCACATTCTGGTCAATCAACGACGGGTCGGGCAGGTAGGAGCGGATGAGGTACCAGACCGACGCCACGCGGATCTCTTCGACCGGCATGTTGAGAGAGGCGCCCATGACGCCGGGCTGCATGGCCAGCTGCGACTCGCGAAGTGATGTCAGAAGGGCACTCCAGCCGGCGCCGTCGTGCATGCCGAGAAGCCGGGAGCCGGCAGCGATCCCTGTGGCGGGGCGGCGCCAGAGCGCCTGGGTGAAGAAACTCGCGGTCGGGGCGAAACCCTGGCCGCGAAGCGTCGTCGCGTAGACGTCGAACGCATCCAGGCGGCGTGACACGGCACGGGTGATCACATCGTCGATCGCTGGCGGGAGCTTTCGGGTGGCAGCACGGGCGCGATCGATGTCGGCAGCATCGCCGAGGATGACCAGTGCCCGAACCTCCTCGCGCGCGGCGTCGGGGTCGCTTTCGGCCGCGAGCGCGTCGCGAATCTGCGGCAGCACGTTGGTCAGCCCGCGAACGAGCGCCACGCGCGCCGCGGCGGCGCGGGTGACGTTGTCCTTTGACGCCAGCGCCGGCCCCACGCGTCCGGAGACGGCCCCGGCGTTGGCGTCGTTCACCAGCAGAGCGATCGAGGCCGCCGTGTCGTCCGCGGACGCCGCAGTCGCCAGGAGGGCGAGCAGACAGAGCGTGGAGGTCGTTTTGGCCATCAGGACGGAGAGTACAAGAAATTCTCCACGTGGAGACGCGGAGGGAGCCGAGCAATCTCTGATCCGGCTCGTTTGTTGGTACCCTCACATCGATGCCTAACCGTTCCGGGATCAAAGACTTTTTCTGGCGGCACTCGGCGGGGATCGCCTTCCTCGTCATGGTCTGCTTCGTCGGCCTTCTGGCGTACGTTGGGTACACCTACGCCGTCATCACGAAGAAGTTTGATTCGAGCAGGCGGTGGGATCTGCCGAGCAGGATTTATTCGGATGCCACGCCGATCGTGCCAGGGATGACCATTCCGCGGACGCTGCTCGAGCCGAAGCTCAACCATGTCGGCTATCACGAGACCAACGTCCGGGTTGCGAACCCTGGGGAGTATCGCTACGCCGGCGGGACCCTTGAGATTTACCTGCAGAACTTCGAGTATCCCGACATCGAGTTTCGCGCGCTGCCGGTGGCGATCGAGATGGACGGTGGCGGAACCGTGCACGCCATACGGCGGCTCGACGATGGCGTGGCGTTACGCGGCATCCGTATCGAGCCCGAATTGATCACGTCGATCTACAACAACGAGATGGAAGACCGGCTACCGGTCTCGATCGACGCCGTGCCGAAGGTCGTCAGCGAAGCGATCATCTCCACGGAGGACAAGAACTTCTATCACCACCAGGGAATCTCCATCCGAGGAACGCTCGGTGCGCTGATGACCGATATCCGCAACAAGAACATCTCGCACGGCGGATCGACGCTGACGCAGCAGCTCATTAAGAACTTTTATCTCAACCCCGAGCGCAGTTGGGGGCGTAAGGCTCACGAAGCATTGATGGCAGTCCTCCTGGAGGCGCGCTACAGCAAGAGCCAGATCCTCGAGGCCTACCTCAACGAGATCTACCTGGGGCAGAACGGCGCGGTGCAGATCAGCGGTGTCGAGCAGGCGTCGCAGGTCTATTTCGGCAAGCATGTGACCTACCTGACGCTCCCTGAGGCGGCCACGCTGGCCGGCATCATCCGCTCGCCGAACGTCCTCTCGCCGCTGGCGCACCCCGACCGCGCCAAAGGGCGGCGTGACACGGTGCTGCAACTCATGAAAGAGCAGGGGATGATCAACGACGCCGACTATGAACAGGCGGTGGCCAGTCCGATGACGACATCGCGCTTTCCGAAGATGTCGCGCAGCGCGCCGTTCTTCGTCGATCTCGTGCTCAAGCAGTTGAAGGAGACCTATCCCGAGACGCAGCTTCGCACCGAGGGGCTGCGCGTTTTCACGACGCTCGATACGATCATGCAACGGTCCGCCGAGCAGTCGCTCGACAGCGGCATCGATGCACTGAACAAGCACTATCCGTATCTGCGCAACTCGCCGACGCCTCTCGAAGGCGTCGTTTTGACGATCCAGCCCGGCACCGGCTACGTGAAAGCGCTGGTCGGCGGGCGGAGCTACTCGAAGACGCAGTTCAACCGGGCCATTCAGGCGCGCCGGCAGCCGGGATCGCTTTTCAAGCCGTTCGTCTACGCCACGGCGATGGATCCCGCGCGCGGGCAGCAGGCCTTCACCGCGGCGACGGTGCTGGACGATTCGCCGATCAGCGTCAAGAGCGGCAACGCGGTCTGGACGCCGCAGAACTACGACCTCAAGTATCACGGGCAGGTATCGGCGCGCGAAGCGCTTGCGCATTCGTACAACATCCCGGCCGTGCGCGCGGCGATGAACGCGGGCGTGCCGAATGTGATCAAGACCGCGGCCACGATCGGCATCGAGAGCCACTTGGAGCCGTATCCGTCGGTGTCGCTTGGATCCTTCGAGGTGACGCCTCTGGAGATCGCCTACGCATACTCGGCGTTCGCGAACCTCGGCGTGAAGGCCGAGCCGATCTCGATCCTGGCGGTCTCGACCCGCGAAGGAAAACTGCTGGAGTCGCGTGAGGTCAAGATGAAGCGCGTGGCGCCGGCCAGCGTCTGCTACGTGATGAACGACATCCTCAAGGATGTCTTCAACTACGGTACCGCCTCCATCAAAGCCCACGCCCTCGGCTTCACCCGGCCGTTCGCGGGGAAAACCGGGACCACCAGCAGTTATCGCGACGCATGGTTCATCGGCTATTCGCCGCGCATCCTGTCGCTGGTCTGGCTCGGCTTTGATGACGGCCACAGCGTCCGGCTGGCCGGCGGCGATGCCTGCGTCCCGATCTGGACGACGAACATGAATCGCGTGGGCGGCATGATTGCCGACGTCGACTGGAAACGCCCCGAGGATGTCGTCGAGCGGCAGATCGATCCACTGTCAGGAATGCTGGCCACGCCGTATTGCCCGCAGACGAAGAACGAGATCTTCGTCCTGGGAACCGAACCCGCTTCCGTCTGCCCATTGCATGCAGGCAGTGGTGAGCCGAGTCCGTTCTGGCGCGATAACGCCGAGCCGACGCAGACGGATGCGCAGGGAGGTCTGCTCCTCAATCCTGCCCAACAACCCCGGCCGACGCCACAACAGCAGCAGAAGCAGAAGGAGCACGGGATCCGGAAGCTGCTGCGCGCGATCTTTGGAGGGCAGTAGGGGGTGGGTTGCTGAGTTGCTGGGTTTCGCGGTCTCGGGCTTTCGCGTTCTCGCAGGGATGAGTTCCCAGGATGTTGGCGAGTTGCCGGTTTCGAGTCTGGTAACAAGGGCACGGGCTCAAACACCGCGAGACCGCGAAACTCCGAGACCGCGAGCCCGCCACGTAGTCACCCAGCAACCAAGCAACCCAGCAACCGGTGTAGAGTTCAGGATGTTACTGGAACTGCATACATTTGACCTCTATCTTCCAAACCGACACTGCCCCGAAACCGGCAACCCCCACCCTGCTGGAGCGGAGGAATTCGCTGCTGGACCGCGTCCGGTGGAAAGCGGACGAGGCGTTGCTTTACCTCGGCGGGCTGTCGGATCTGGCGGCGCAGACCGTCCAGCAATTCATCCGCGGTCCGATCGACCGTGCCATCGTCGTTGCGCAGTTTGATCAGATCGGCGTACGGTCCCTCTCCATCGTCGCTATCACTTCACTCTTCATCGGGATGGTGCTGGCGCTGCAGACCGCCTATTCCCTTTCCGACTTCGGCGGCTCGTTGTTCATCGGGAAAGTGGTTTCGCTCTCGCTCATCCGCGAGCTCGCGCCGGTGCTGATGGCGCTCATGGTCGGGGGCCGGGTCGGCGCCGGCATCGCCGCGGAGCTCGGCACGATGAAAGTCACCGAGCAGATCGATGCGCTCCGGGCGTTGGCCACGAATCCCGTCCGCAAGCTTGTCGTGCCGCGCGTTCTGGCCACTACGATCATGATGCCGCTCCTGACGACTCTGGCCTGCTTCATCGGCATCCTCGGCGGGTTGATCATCGCCGTCGGCAGCCTTCACCTCAGCTCGAACTTCTACATCCGCAGCGTCATCGAGACCGTCAAGTACAACGACCTCGCTTCCGGCATCGGCAAGACCTTCTTCTTCGGCTTTGCCATCGGGCTGATCGCCTGCTTCAACGGCCTGAGCACCACCGGCGGTGCGGACGGAGTCGGCCGTTCCACGACCGCCACCGTAGTTACAGCTTCGATCACGGTTTTGATCCTGGACTTCTTTCTTACTAAGCTCTTCCTGTTCCTCTTCTAATGACTGAATCGACGATCGTTTCCGACCGCCGCGCGGAGTCGCGCCAGACGCCTGAAAGAAGGGCGCATGCGCGCGATCTCTTCGTCGAGTTTCTCGGCGTCAACAAGGCCTACGGCACCAAGCAGGTACTGCGCGGGGCGGACCTCAAGGTCTATCGCGGCGAGGTCCTGGTCATCCTCGGCGGATCGGGCAGCGGGAAATCGGTCACGCTGCGGCACATGCTCGGGCTCGAAGCGCCGGACTCGGGGCGGGTCATCGTCGAAGACGAAGACATCACCGACCATCCTGAGGAGGAGCTGTATCGCGTCCGCAAGAAATTCGGGATGCTCTTCCAGAGTGGCGCGCTCTTCGACTCCATGACCGTCTTCGAAAACGTCGCCTTTCCGCTGCGCGAGCACGCCGAGATGTCCGAGGACGAGATTGGCAGAGCGGTGCGCGAGAAACTCGGTCTGGTCAATCTGCCCAACACCGAGAATCTGATGCCGGTCGACCTTTCCGGCGGCATGCGCAAGCGCGTCGGACTGGCCCGGTCGATCGTTCTCGATCCGAAGATGATTCTCTACGACGAGCCGACCACCGGTCTCGACCCGATTACGGCGCACAAGATCAATGAGCTGATCATCGATCTGCAATCGAAACTGAACGTCACCTCCGTCGTCGTCACCCACGACATCCAGTCGGCATTCTCGGTCGGCGACCGCATCGCCTTTCTCAATAAAGGTGTTTTTGAATGGGTGGGCACGATGGAAGAGGCGCGCGACGCCGATCACCCTGTGCTGCGCGAGTTCCTCAAAGCGTCCGCCGTTACATTAGCGCAGCCAACTCACTGAAACCTGGAACGAAGGAACGATGGCAACCAAACCAAAAGAAAAAACGATCCGCGTCGGGCTCCTCGTTGCGGCCGCGCTGCTGGTGCTGATGATCTTCGTCTTCTTCATCGGGTCGGAACAGAAGATCTTCTCGCGCAAGAACGAATACAAAGTCCGGCTCGACAATGTTACAGGCCTGGCGGAAGGCAACCCGGTCAAGATCTCCGGCGTCACCGTCGGCGTCATCAAAGACATCACTCTCCCCCGCGATCCGAAGATGCGCGACGTCGACATCGAGCTGATGGTCGACCGCAAGTACGCCGACCGTATCCGCACCGACTCGCGAGCCAGGCTGAAGAAACTGGGCCTCCTCGCCGGCGACAGCTACATCGACATCTCACCGGGCAGTCCGAAGTTCGACGCGGACGAGCCCGGCTCGCTGATCCCGGCAGCCCGGCAAACCAACGTCGACCAGCTCATCTCCTCCGGTGAGGATCTCGTCGACAACTTCGTGCAGATTTCGTACTCGCTGAAGAACATCCTCAGTCGTGTCGATCGGGGCGAAGGACTCATCGGCGAGCTGACGAGCGCACCGGAGACGAAACAGCGGATCACCGACACGTTTCTGACGACGCTCAACAAAACAAACGCCATTCTCGGGCATGTCGAGAGCGGCAAGGGGCTGGTTGGGAAGCTGGTCTACGACGATGCCTTTGCCGCGTCATTCACCGGCTCGCTCCAGGAAAGCGCGCACTC
This sequence comes from Thermoanaerobaculia bacterium, assembly GCA_035569395.1. GTDB lineage: Bacteria > Acidobacteriota > Thermoanaerobaculia > Gp7-AA8 > Gp7-AA8 > JADGNZ01. Next base: position 59,089 of record DATMNC010000030.1, read on the forward strand.
GCTGCAGACGCTGGTCACCGACATCGAGGGAAGTCTGAAGAATGGACAGGGTGCGGTGCCGGCGCTGCTCAATGACCCCGAGGGGAAGAAGAAGGTGCTCGACCTCGTCGAGAACCTTCGCCTCACCTCGGCGAATCTGGCCGCGCTCACAGCGTCGTACCAGAGCGGCCAGGGTCTCGTCCCACGGCTGATGAACGACAAAGAGTACGGTGATAAGACGTTGGTCGAGTTCAACGGTCTCCTGCGTCAGCTCAACGACACCGTGGCCAAGATCAATCGAGGCGAAGGGACGGCGGGCAAGTTGATCAGCGATCCCTCGGTTTACGAATCGGTGAACGACATCCTGATCGGTATCAACGAGTCGAAACTCCTTCGCTGGCTCATTCGCAACCGGCAACAGAGCGGAATTCAAAAACGATACGACACCGACTCATCCAAGCCTTCCGCCGCGCCGCAACCGGCGCCGCCGCCGGCCGTGAAGCCGGTACCGAAGAGCGAAACGCCCGCGCCGGACGTGCCGCCGGTGGTGACGACGACAACGACGACGACCGCACCGCCTTTCTAAAACCAGAAACCAGAAACCAGAAGCTCCGCTATGCCGAGAGGCAGGCATAGCGGAGCCTTCTGCTTTCTGCCTTCTGGTTTCTGCCTTTTAAGGTACGATCTCGCGCCGCGCGCAGGCGCACGTTTTCCCGGAGGACTCCCAGTTGGATATCGCAGTCATCGGAACGGGTTATGTCGGGCTCGTTACCGGGGCCGGACTGGCCGATTTTGGCAACGACGTCATCTGTTGTGACATCGATCCGAAGAAAATCGACGCACTCAATCACGGGGAGATCCCGATCTATGAGCCGGGCCTCGACAAGATCGTCAGCCGCAACGTCGGCGAGGGACGTCTCCGCTTCACCACCGACCTTCCCGAAGCCATCCGGCGCAGCAGGGCCATCTTCATCGCGGTAGGAACGCCGCCCAAGCCGGACGGCTCGGCCGATCTTCGCTACGTCGAGGATGTGGCCAACTCGATCGCGAAGCATATGAACGGGCCGAAGCTGGTGATCACCAAGTCGACCGTACCGATCGGCACCGGCCGGATGATCGAGCGCATCCTCGACCAGTCCGGCAACGGTCACAAGGGTTCCGTCGTCTCCAACCCGGAGTTCCTGCGTGAGGGCTCGGCAATCGAAGACTTTCAAAAGCCCGACCGTGTCGTCATCGGCGCTTCCGACGAGGATTCGATCGGATTGATGAAAGAGATCTACGCGCCTCTGCACTCGCTGGAGATCCCCTTCGTGGTGACGAACGTCGAGTCGTCGGAGCTGATCAAGTACGCGGCGAACGGTTTCCTGGCCACGAAGATCTCGTTCATCAACGAGGTCGCCGTGATGTGCGAGCTCCTCGGCGCCGACGTCCAGGATGTGGCTCGTGGCATGGGTCTCGACTCCCGCATCGGTTCGAAGTTCCTGCAGGCCGGACCCGGCTTCGGAGGCTCCTGCTTCCCGAAGGACACATCCGCGGTCGCCGATATCGCCAAACGATACGGCTACGAGTTCCAGATCATCGAGGCTGTGCTTCGCGTCAACGAACGCATCAAAGAGCGCATGGTCGGCAAAGTCATGGACGCGTTGGACGGTGAGGCTCGCGGCAAGACCGTGGCCATTCTCGGCCTGGCCTTCAAGCCGGAGACCGACGACATGCGCGACTCGCCGACGATTCCGCTGATCAAGGGCCTGCAGAAGCAGGGTGCCCTCATCCGCGCCTACGATCCCGGCGCGATGGAGAATTCGAAGAAGATCTTCGAGAACATTTCATACTGCGGCGATGCGTACGAGACCGCGGAGGGGGCCGACGCGCTGGTCATCGCCACGGAGTGGAACGAGTTCCGGGCGCTGAACCTCGAGCGTGTCAGAAAACTCCTCAAGCAGCCGTTGATCATCGATCTCCGCAACGTCTACGATCCGCATCGAATGAAAGCCGAGGGGTTCACGTACATCTCCGTCGGCCGTACCGAGGACGCGCGTGGTCGGGAGAAGGTCCAGTGACTTGTGCCCTGATCACCGGGGGCGCCGGATTCCTCGGCTCCCATCTCTGCGAGCTGTTTCTCGATCGCGGCCACGAAGTCATCTGCATCGACAACTTCATTACCGGCAATCCCGCGAATATCCAGCACCTCATCGGACGGGAAGGTTTTTCGTTCGTGAAGTACGACGTCACGAACTACATCCACATCGACGGTCCGCTCGACTACGTCCTGCACTTCGCGTCGCCTGCCAGCCCGATCGACTATCTGGAAAAGCCGATCCAGACGCTGAAGGTCGGATCGCTTGGTACGCACAAGACGCTCGGTGTTGCCAAAGACAAAGGTGCGCGCTACCTGATCGCCTCCACCTCCGAGGTTTATGGAGATCCGCTCGTCCACCCGCAGAAAGAAGACTACTGGGGCAATGTGAACCCGGTCGGCCCGCGCGGCGTCTACGACGAGGCGAAGCGCTTCGCCGAGGCGATGACGATGGCCTATCACCGCTTCCATGGCGTCCAGACGCGCATCGTGCGCATCTTCAACACCTACGGCCCGCGCATGCGCATTCGCGACGGCCGCGTCGTTCCGGCGTTCATCTCCCAGGCGCTGCGGAACGAGCCGCTGACGGTTTTCGGCGACGGTTCGCAGACGCGGTCGTTTTGTTTCGTCACCGACTTGATCGAAGGCATCTACCGGCTGCTGATGTCGGATGAGGTCAATCCGACAAATATCGGCAACCCGAACGAGATGACCGTGCTGCAGTTCGCCGAGGAGATCAAGCGGCTTACCGGGAGCAACGCCCCGATCGAGTTCCGTCCGCTCCCCGAGGATGATCCCAAGATCCGGCGTCCCGACATCACCAAAGCACGGACGCTGCTTCAATGGGAGCCAGTCGTGCCGCTCGAAGAAGGACTCACGAAGACGATCGACTATTTTCGAAGGGTGCTTTGATCGGGATGGCTACGCCGAGGTTCCCCCATCCACACACAGCACCTGCCCGGTAATCGCGCTCGCATCCTCACCTAGCAAAAACGCGATCGCCGACGCGATCTCCGCTGGCTTCACCGCGCGACGCATCGGAATCGCGCGGATCATCTCCTTCTTCACCTCGGCGTCGAGCATGGCGATCATGTCGGTATCGACGAGACCCGGAGCGACGCAGTTGACGCGGATGCCGCTGCGCGCGACTTCGCGCGCCAGCGAGCGGGTGAGGGCGATCAGCGCGCCCTTCGCGGCGGCGTAGTTCGTCTGCCCGACCACGCCGTGAAGTCCGCTGAGCGAAGCGACGTTTACGATCGCGCCGCGGCGCTGTTTCATCATCGGCGCTAACGCCGCTTTCGTCATCGACATCGCGCCGTCGAGGTTCGTCTGCATGACCTCGCGCCATTCCTCAGCGCTCATATTAAAAAGCAGTGCGTCGCGGCGGATGCCGGCGTTGTTCACCAGCGCGTCCAGCGTGCCGAACTTCGCGATCACCTCTCCGACGATTGCGGCATTGCGCGCGGAGTCGCGGACGTCACCCTGGAGCGCGAGGCCCTCGGGCAAATCCGTCGATGCCGCGTACGTGAAGGCGACATTCCAACCGTCGCGCGTGAGGCGCTCGACGACAGCCCGGCCGATGCCGCGGGAACCGCCGGTGATCAACGCGGTCGCGCGATTGCGCGGTTGCGCCGTCTTGCGGTGGTCGGGTTCAGACACCGCGAGACCTCAAGACTCCTCGTCGAAGCTCTTCAACTGGTAGAGAGCGGCGGTTCTCCTGGAGAAGCGCGTCAATCTCGTTGGACATGGTGGGCGAATTCTATCGGAGTAGGTAGAATATCGACGTGACCGACGACGAGCTCAAAAGCCTCTTCGAGACGATGCGCCAGGAAATGACGGCGATGCGGCAGGAAACCGCGGATCGTTTCGATGCCATGCGCCAGGAAAACGGAGCGATGCGGCAGGAAACCGCGGACCGCTTCGATGCCATGCGGCAGGAAACCTCGGATCGCTTCGATGCCATGCGGCAGGAAACCTCGGATCGCTTCGATGCCATACACCTGGAAAATGCAGCCGCGCACGCAGAGACACGCAGGCAGTTCGGTGCGAGCCAGGAGCATCTGGAGGGTCGCATCGAGTTACTTGCCGAAACAGTTCAGTTGCTCGATGCAAACCAGCGAGCTACGGCCCGCACGCTTGACGAGAAGATCGATCGGCTCGTCGCCGAGACCCAGGGATTGGTTAGATTCGCGTACGACAACCTCAATGGACGTGTTCTCGTACTCGAAGGCAAACAGCCGACCAGGAATTAGCGCTCCCGCTGCTAGTACCGCATCTCCATCTGCGCGAAAAACCCCCGCCCGGCCAGCCTGTTCACGACGCCGACCATCGTCTCCTCGGGACGCCTGTTGAGCAGGTTGTTGCCGAAGAGCGTCGCGCGCAGGCGCGTGTTGGGGAAGTCGTAGCTGACTCGCCCGTTCACGAGCGCGTACGACGGCAGGGGATGCGTCGTGAAATCGGTGAAGCCCGAGCGGATGAAGAACCAGTCGCGCGGCGCGTCGTAGCTACCGCGCCACGCCACCTCCATCGCACCGCGGACGCCGTTGACAGGACCGCCGTACGCGCCGAGGTTCACCTTGTCCTTCGGTGAGTACACGAACTCGAATGGCGTGCCGCTCGAGTCGACTCCGGTTCCCATCTGCGACTCCGTCTGGTGCGACCAGTTCACGAAGCCTGTCAGGCCTTGCGCGAAATTCGAGCGGAGCTCCAGCTCGCCGCCTGTGATCCGTGCGTCGGCCGGCTGATTCTCCCATCCGAATGTCGGTGGATTCGGCGGCGGTATGAAGTGCTGGACGATGACGATGAAGTCGTGCACGCGGGAGCGGTAGAAATCGGCCTTCATCGAGACCGCCGGCGAGATCTGATACTCACCGCCCAGGTCCCACGTGCTGATTTCCTCGGGAGAAAGATTCGGGTTCGGTTTGAAGATCGAGAGAGGGAAGGGTGGGATGCCGATCTGCGTGGTCACCGTGAAGAACCAGCTCGACTGAAACAGCTCGCTGAAGGTCGGAAAGCGAAAAGCCGTCGAGTAGCCGCCCCGGACCACAAGCTTGTCATTCGGCGTGTAGACGAGCGACAGACGTGGAGACGTCTTCGCATCGAACAGCTTCGTTTTGCCATCGTAGCGGATGCCGGCAACGGCCCGGAGCACGTTCCTGACGATGTCGAATTGATCCTGCGCGTAGATCGCGGTCTTGTTGTACCCGGTGACGACGCCCGCGTCAGCCGAGAGCTCCGCCTTATGCTCGGCACGGTCGAGTCGGCGTGCCTCGATGCCGGCCAGAAGCTCGTGGCCCGGGATCATGTGCAGGCCCATTCGGAAATCGCCGATGGCCTGATAGCCGTGATCGGCCGGCTTGGAGAACTCGGGCCGTTCCGCCGCCGCGTGGCAGCCGGCGCAGTGCATGCCGAACCGGTGAGACCAGGAAACGTCGGCCGAATACGTGACCGGTGCATCTTGCGGCGCATGGTTGTACTTCACCGTCGCGGCATCCATCGTCTGCGTCAACGCATGCGCGGAGCGAATGGCTGACGTCGGCGGGAAGCCGGCCTCGGGTGGGATCACTTCGGTGAATCCGTCGAGGTGATCGTCGTGGCGGTACCCGGAGATCTGCCAGTCGCCGAGCGACGCTTTCAGGAAGATGTCCGAGGCCTGGAACTTCGAGCGATCGTCCATCCAGAACTGTTCGGGGAACATCGTGCGCAGAAAACGCACCGATCCGAGGATCGAGCCGCGGCCGATCTTCTGTCCGAACTGCGCGGTCACCTCGCCGGTGGTCCGGCTGCCGCCGTAGATCTGCAGATCGCCGCCGGCCAGATCCTCACCCGACAGCGTCACGATGTTGATGACCCCCCAGAACGCGTTCTCGCCGTAAAGCGATGATCCCGGTCCCCGGACGACCTCGACCCGTTTGATGTTCTGCACCGGGAAAAAATCAAATGCGGGGCTGAGCGGCAAGCCACCGGTATCGCCCGAGTTCCAGGGTGAGCCGTCGATGAGCAGGAGGATGCGGTTCGAGAACGGATTCTCGCCGAAGCCGCGGATATCGATCGTTTGCACCATAGGGTTCCAGCGGACGTTTACGCCGGCCACGAGACGCAGCAGGTCCGGTACCGTGCGCGCGCCCGATTCCTGGATCTGTTTGGCCGTAACCACCGTGACCGCGCTCGGTGCTTTCGAGATCGGGATCTCCGTCTTCGTCGCCGCTTCGACTTTGAGCTGCTCCTCGCCGAAAAGTGTCACCTCGCCAATGATCTTCGGGGTGGTGGTCTGTGCGCCGAGCGCAAGCGGAATCGCAATGATGGCAACGGCGGCAGCGATGGCGCGAGAGGTCATACGGTCACCCGGGTCAAACATGGATGGGAACGTAGTTTACAGGTGGGACGCCCATATAATCTGCCACCGGTGTCCTTCTCACGTAAGTACGTCATTTCTCTGCTGGTGCCGCCCGCGGTGGTGATCGGACCGCTGTCGTATGTTTTCCTCAGCCAGGTGATCGGGATGTCGTTCCGTACGGCAGCGTTGATCATCGGCCTCTTCGCCGTCTTCTTTGCGGTGAACGCGGTGTTGCTCTGGATCTTGCTTGTGCCGCTGGCGGATGCCGTCACAGAGGCGGTCCGGAGCGGGAAAGACGCTTCCGACCAGGCATCGGAATGTCTCGAGCGTACGGAGACCCTCACGCTTCTTTTGTGGGGCGCGGGCAGTGTTCTCTTCGCGATCGTGGCCACGCTTCTGGTGATGCCGACGATGCTCGGCTTCGGTTACTTCTTCGTCGCGGCATGTATCGGTGCATTTCCGTCGGTGATCTGGGCATACGCCTCCAGCAAACGGTTGCTCGCCGAGCACGCCATGCATGGCGGCGCACTGCGGTACATCGGCCGGCGGTTTACGCTCGGCCGCAAGATCGCCATCGTTTTCATCGGCTCGTTTCTGATCTCGTTTGCCGCGCTGGTAGCGCTGATCTCTTCCAAGGTATCGACGACGCTCGAACAGCTTGCCATTGCCTCGGCGTCGGACCGCTTCCAACGTGTCTTCGAAAGCGCCAATCTTTCCGCGAAGATCGATCCGCGCATCGTCGATACGCTTCGCGAATACGTGCCGGCTGAATACGCGGTGGTCATCATCTCGCCGCGCGGTGCGGTGCGATCGAGCATTCCCGACGCGCTCACGCCCTCCGAGGTCGACTCCATCCGGGGCATCGGCAGCGGTGACAGCTCCCAGTTCATCTCGCCTCATGTGGCGATTTTTGCCAAATTGAAAGACGGCTCCATCCTGGTGATGACGATCCCCTGGGCGCTCTACCAGAACATCCCGCTTCAGATCACCTTCTACACGATCGTCATCGCGCTCTTTACGCTGGTTGCCTTCGTGGCCGCGACGCTTTTCCTCTCGCGTGATGTCGTCCGGCCCGTACGAGCGCTCCGTGCTTTGGCCGCCAGCATGGCCCAGGGTGATTTCGACAAGACGTCGCACGCTTTCTCCGACGACGAAGTGGGCGAGCTGGCCATCAGTTTCGGGGAGACCCGTGCCAATCTGCGCCGGCTCCTGGGACGCGTCGGCGGCAGCGGCTCGACGATCACCGAGGGCGTTCGCGTCATTACCGGCGGCACGGAGTCGCTTCTGCTGCGCGCGCGTGATCAATCGACGCTGACGGAAAACTCATCGCTTGCCGTCGAGAACGTACGCGGCGGCATCAGCGGCGTCCTCGGCGCGGCGGATACCGTCACGGAGCTGACGCAGGACGCCTCCAGCCGCGCTCTCGAACTGCAGGCCTCGTCGGAAGAAGTGGCCCGCAGCATGGACTACCTATTCCAGTCGGTCGAGAAGACGTCGTCGTCGACGACGGAGATGAACGCCTCGATGAGCGAGATGTCGCAGCGCGCCGACGTCCTTTCCAGAATCGGGGAGGAAGTGCTGTCATTCGTTGCGGAGATGGATTCCACCATCGCCGAGCTGCGGGTCAGCGCGCAATCGACCGCTGACATCTCGCGTCAGGTTCGCGAAGACGCCGAGGCGGGGGGCGGGGCGGTGGCCAACACGGTCGACGGAATCAACATCTCGCGCGACGTCACCAACAGCACCGCGGAAACGCTCGACGATCTGCAGCGTAGCGTTGGTCAGATCAGCCAGATCGTCCATGTCATCGAAGAGATCACCAACAGGACGAACCTCCTGGCACTGAACGCCGCCATCATCGCCGCGCAGGCCGGCGAACACGGCAGAAGCTTCACGGTCGTGGCGGACGAGATCCGCGAGCTGGCCGAGCGGACGCGCGGATCGACGAAGGAGATCAGCGCCATCGTCAAGGCAGTGCAGAGCGGGTCGAAACAGGCCGCTACCAAGATGCAGGAAGGCGTTCGCCGTGTCGAAGCGACTGTCCGTCTGGCTGACAATGCTTCGTCGTCTCTGGCTAAGATCGTCGGGAGCGCGGGACATTCGTACGAGATGGCCACGAAGATCTCGCGCGCTCTGGAAGATCAGGCCCAGGCCAGCCGCCATCTGCACGAGGTGGCCTCGCGGATGTCCGATCACATCGCCGAGATCAACCGCGCCTCGAGCGAGCAGGCCCGCGGAACGCAACTGCTGGCGATGGAGGCCGACCGCGTGCGCGAGATCGCCGCGCAGGTCAGGAACGCCACGGATGAGCAGTCGCTGGCTGGACGCGGCATCACCTCAGCCCTGGAAAAGATCGCCGAGGATGCCCGCGCCATGCGCGATTCCCTCGATCGCCAGCTCAAGGAGACCGACCGCATCGCCGATGCCTCGAAGGCCATGCTTGAAATTGCCCAGGTCAACGATGGCATCGCCCGCGAATTCGACGCCACCGTGCAGAGCCTCGTGACCAGCGGCCGCGATTTCGAGTCCGAGGTCGCGAAGTTCCGGTTTACCGGCGGGGGTTAAGCGTTCCCGGGGCAGGCCTACTTTTTCTTCTTCGGTTTTGACGCGGCGATGTACTCCGTCACCTTGGCGCGAAAATCCTTCGCGGCGGCGAGCATCTCCGGCTCCGTGATCTTCGGCATCAGCGCGTCGATCATCGCCAGCGCCTCCTGGAACCTGCCGCTGTTGGCTGCTTCCACCGCGCGTTGAAAATCGGTCACCTGGACGTTGGCGGTCTCTACGCGGTCCAGCGACGCGAGCTGCTCGTTGAGCTCGGCCCGCAACTGTTCATTCGTCGTCTGCGCGGCCACACTCTTCATGATCTCGGCGGCTTCGGCGTGCTTCCCGGCGCGTCCCAGCGCGTTGGCGCGATTGAGATCGGCGATGTACAGATTCTCGCGCGCGTGCCGCACCATCTCCGGATCGTCGGAGAGTCGGGCCAAGGCATCGAGCCGTTTGGCCGCATCATCGCGAAGTCCGGCGCGAGACTCGAGCAGGATGAGGTTGTAGATCGTGTTGCACTCGGAGGGAGCGAGCGCGAGGCTTCGTTCCAGCGCTGCCATGCCGGCGGCCGGATCGTCCGTCGTCATCGCGTACGTCGCGCCGAGGCCGGAGAAGGCGATCGCCGATTGCGGATCCAGCTCCGTGGCTTTGCGGAAGAGACTCCGCGCTCTGGCAATGTCCGGCGCCGGCGCGTCGGCACCGCGGCGAACGCCGGCATCGAGACGGCGAAGGATGGAGTCACCGTAGAGAATGTAGGGCGATGCATCGCGGCTGCCGAGCTGCACGGCCTTCTCGAAATACGTTTCGGCCTCGGCGGTCTGCCGTTGCCACGATTTCGCCACGCCCATCTCCGCGTAGGCATCGGCATTCGATGGATTCACCTTCATGGCCGCGGCGATGAACGTCTCTGCCTCGCCGAAGTGCGGAGAAAAGGAGTGCATGAGCAGATCGCCCAGGCCCACCAGCAATGCGTCGCGCGCCAGCGGCTTCGGCCCCGGTATCTCGACGGCTTTGAGGTCTTTGAGCGTGTAGCGGATGTACGACATCGAAAACGCGCGTATGTACTTCCGCAGCTCGCGCTCCAGGTCGTCGTACGTTCCATGGAACGCGGTGCGGAATGCGTCGTCGATCGTTCGCCCGTTGGCGATGAGGCCGACGTACGTGCCGAGTTGCTCGCGCCGCTCCGGGCTGCCGATCATCAGGTAATGCACCAGTGCCCACGACTCGGCGTAAAACACGCCCTGCCGGCTCCCCTCGTGGTACTCCTTCGATTCGCGGTTGATGGCGAAGAGGTCTTTGAGTGGGATGAGGGACTGCGTACGCAGCCAGGCGATGTGCTCTTCGACCGGCAGTCCGACATCCACGGTGTCGTTGTGCTCTTTGAATGTCGAGTAGAACTCCGCCAGCCCTTCGTTGAACCAGAGCGGCACGTCCCCGGAAATGGTGTTGCGGAGAAAGTAGTGTGTCAGCTCGTGATAGACGACGCGGTCGACGCTTCGCGCGCTGCCGTCGATGAGCACGTAATTGCCGTCCGCGTGCGAGAGGAAGAGGCCGGAGAGTTGATCCGACCGGCCGATGGCGGCGTCACAGTACGGCGCGAAGCCGCGCTGATCGCTGAAGATGAAGACCCGAGTCGGCAGCGGCGAACGGACCTTGAGCTTTGTGACGATGGAAAGCGTGTCGCGGAGGCGCATCAGACCGGAGGCCACGCCGCGTGTGGTGAAGTCGTTCGCGTTGCTGTAGATCGTCAGCTCGTCGATCGCCAGCGTCGTCCAGCGTTCCTTCTCCCGCGGGGGCTCGATGCCAAACGCGGTTGTTGTCAGAAGTGACAGCGCGAAAGACGCAAGGAAGCGGCGCATGGGGTGAACCTAGATACACCATCCTGACGTGGAGCGCAGCGACACTGTCAGGATCTCCGGTTCGACCGCGCCGGCCATGCCGATGGGCAACTAGCGAGCGGTCTGACCGGAGATCCTGACGGTGTCGCTGCGCTCCACGTCAGGATGGAGTCTTAGAAACATTGGGGGCTCCGGAGTTGTCGATTCGCTCCGGAGCCTAACATGCGACGCGCGTCAGGGGGGTGGTGGTCCTGAGTTGAAGCCGATCGTCGTCCAGGCATCGCCAGTGACGTTGTCGACCGATGAGGCGTAGGTGACCCACGAGCTCGAGCGGGGAGGGGCGCCGACGTTCACGACCTGAATCTGCAGCGGTGTCGTGCTCGAGGCGCCGGTAACGCCGAAGAGCGTCATGGCCATGGCCGGGACAGTCACCTGCTGCGTTTGGGTGCCGAACGAGCCGCCCAGCGTGACCTGAAATGTCTGCGTCGTGGTGGCCAGACTCACGATGCCGACGTTCATCCGATAGCGCACGTCGCGACGCGAGCCCAGGACCGAGACGATGCCGCTGGCGATGTCGGTGGTGGAGATCGACGGCAGCGACTGCGACTCGGTTCCGCTGCTGCCGTTCTCAGGCGTCCAGATGCGCGACGTGGACACGAGGAGCGCGGACGGATCGGGCGAGCCGCCGGCGTCGATGCCGGTCACCAGGATTGCCCCGAGTCCCGTCTTCTGCATGACGTTCGTCACGAAGTCTTCGCTGGCGATACCGGACGCTGCTGAGATCGTTATGTCGACCGGGGCCATGCCCACGCCGGTCGTGTCCTCCGGCAACCACTGCAACCGGACGCGCTGGTCTGCTCCCCGGTAGTTGATGAGCGTGATGTCGCTCCTGAAAAACGTGTTGCCGCCGCCTTGCTGGGCACCGGCTGCCGGAATCAGCAGTTGTGGCACCGGGCCGCGGGTAACCACGTTCTGGCCGTGCGCCGCCGCGGCGGCAATGATGAGGATGAGGATGGGAAGAGCTCTTCGCATGCAGAAAATCTCCTGGACCTGCTTCTACGCAAGATGCGAACCCGTTCGGAGAAACGCGCGGCTGCGCCGCAGGGCACAGACAAGAGTGTCTGTGCCACATTGGCCGCTGCTTTTTGGCCAACAGTACGTGCCATCCCCATTGGGCGAGCCTCGAGGTCTGAGCCAAAAAACGAGGACTAATGTGGCATGGCACAGACACTCTTGTCTGTGTCTGGCGGCGAAGCCGCGCCTTTGGGGAGACATACCCACATCGGCCGCAGTAGACTTTACGGATGAAAAATATGAAGGTCGGGATCCTCGGATCGGGAGACGTCGGCAAGTCATTCGCCCACGCGTTTGGTGCTCTCGGACATGAGGTCACCATCGGCTCGCGATCACCGGAGAAGCTGGCCGAGTTCGTCAGCGGCGAGGGGGACCGCGTCAGCAGCGGAACGTTCGAGGAGGCGGCGCGCGCCGGCGATCTCATCGTTCTGGCGACGCACGGCGTGGCAACCCACGAGGTCATCACCCTGGCCGGCAAGCGGCACTTCGATCACGAGGTCGTCATCGACGCCACGAATCCGCTCGACTTCAGCGCCGGCGCGCCGCGGCTCGCGGTCGGCCATACCGACTCCCTCGGCGAGCAGATTCAGCGCGCGCTTCCGGATGCGCGCGTGGTCAAGGCCTTCAATACCGTCGGCTGCGGGCTGTTTTTCAAGCCGCAACTGCCGGGCGGACCTCCCGACATGTTCATCGGCGGCAATGACGCCGACGCCAAGAAACTCGTCTCCCAGGTTTGCGATGCCTTCGGCTGGGGCGTGATCGACCTCGGCGGGATCGAAGCCGCCCGCCATCTCGAGCCGATGTGCATGGTTTGGGTCCTCCACGGAGTGCTTTCCGGCTCCTGGGTGCACGCGTTCAAGATGCTTCATACATGAACGGTTTTTCAGCCATAAAACCCGCCCGTTCACCTCTTTGCAACAGTCCGGAGCGGCCAGGGTAGTAGGATTGCCCTGCCGCAACGACAGATTCGGAACATCATTCGAATGAGGTCTTTCATGCGCAAACTTGCAGTCGCCTTCCTCTTTCTCCTTTTCGCTTCCACATCACTTAACGCGCAGTACTTCGGGCGCAACAAGGTCCAGTGGGAGCACTTCGACTTCAAGGTTCTGAAGACAGAGCACTTCGATATTTATTATTACGACCGAGAAGCAGACGTGGTGAACGACGTCGGCCGCCAGGCAGAGCGCTGGTATACGCGGCTCTCGCGGACGTTCAATCACACGTTCAACCGCAAGCCGATCGTTCTCTACGCGAACTCCGCCGACTTCCAGCAGACCACGACCACCTCGGAGCTGATTGGCGAAGGGACGGGCGGGTTCACCGATCCGTTCATGAACCGCGTCGTCCTGCCGCTTACCGGCGACTACGCGGAAAACGATCATGTCATCGGCCACGAGATGGTGCACGTCTTTCAGTTCGACATCGCCTCGAGCATCACCAACAACCGGCGGCGTTTCAATCTGGAGATGATGCCGCTGTGGATCGTCGAAGGGATGGCCGAGTACTTCTCCAAAGGCCGCGTCGACCCGCTGACGGCGATGTGGATTCGCGACGCCGAGGTGCACAACCATCTTCCAAGCCTGCGACAGCTCGAGCGCGATCCGTACTACTTCCCGTATCGCTACGGGCAGGCTGTCCTGGCGTACATCGGCGGCCGCTTCGGTGATGACGCAGTCGTTCGCTACTTCCTCGCGGCCGGCATGACCAATCCGGAGGCCGCGTTCGATCGGGCCCTCGGCGTTCCGGCCAAACAACTCTTCACCGACTGGCAGGAAGCGGCCCACGAGCTCTATGCCCCGATCGTCGCCGACCGCCCGTCCGAGCCCGGCGTGCCGCTCATCGGAAGCAAAGAGGGGCTACGCGGCAACCTCAACCTCGGTCCGGCCTACAGCCCTGACGGCAAGTACATCGCCTTCCTCTCCACGCGCGCCATCTTCGATATCGATCTCTTCCTCGCCGATGCCCAGACCGGCAAGGTCCTTCGCCGCCTGGCGTCAAGCGACCGCAACGGACACTTCGAGTCGCTTCGTTTCATCGACTCGGCAGGCAGTTGGTCCGCTGATTCACGTCGTCTGGCCTTCGTCACCTTCCAGCACGGCGACAACTACCTCGGCATTGTTGACGTCGATTCCGGCAAGGTCTCGACCGTGAAGGTCCCCGGCATCGATGCCATCAGCAGCGTTGCCTGGTCGCCAGACAACAAGACCATCGTCCTCTCAGGCCAGGCAACCGGTGTCTCCGACCTCTTCCTCTTCGATACGGAGTCGATGGAAGTCCACCGCCTGACGAACGACAGGTACGCCGACCTGCAGCCGGCCTTCTCGCCGGACGGCAAGACCATTGCCTTCGTCTCCGACCGCGGGACCGGTCCCGAGGCAAACCTCGAGCAGCTCTCCTTCCAGGGAATGCGGATCTCGACGATCGACGTCGCCAGCGGATCGATCAAGACCCTGCCGCTCTTCTCCAACGCCAAGAACATCAACCCGCAGTACGGACCCGACGGCAGCATCTACTTCATCGCAAATCCCGAGGGGCTGGCCGACATCTATCGTTACACGCCGGAGGGACGCGTCCTTCGCATCACCCGCGTGCAGACCGGCGTGGCCGGCATCACGGACATGTCGCCGGCGATGACCGTTGCGCTGAAGACAGGCGATATCGCGTTCTCGCTGTACGAGAGCGACAACTACAACATCTACAAGCTGGCAGCGAACCCGCCGTCGATCGCCATGGCCATGACCAATACCGTGCCGTCCTCCGGGCGCGCCGGCCAGCTTCCGCCGCTGCGCGGAACCGGATCCACGATCACCGCCTACCTCCAGAATCCCGCCGAGGGATTGCTGCCGGAGAATACGGTCTTTTCGCAGGCCAGCTATCACTCCGGTCTTCACATCGCCTATCTCGGCCCGCCGACGATCGGCGTCGGCGTCAGCTCGTTCGGAACGGGCGTCGGTGGCAGTATCAGCGCCTACTACACCGACATCCTCGGCTACCACAACCTCGGAATCACCTTCCAGGGTGGCGGGACGTCGGGCGTCGGCACGTTCGGCGATCAGCTCGCGGGGGAGGTCTTCTACCTCAACCAGAAGCATCGTCTGAACTGGGGCGTCGATACCACCCATCTGCCGTACGTCAGCGCATTCACATCCGCGGGACAGGCGCCGGTAGTGGTCAATGGCCAGACCTTCCTGGCCGATGTCGTGCAGCAGGAGCGTGATATTCAGCGTTTCGATGACGTCACCGGCGTCGTCCAGTATCCGTTCAGTCAGACCCGGCGTATCGAGGCCAGCGCCGGCTTTCAGCACGAGGCGTTCAAGTCGGAGATCGAGACGGTCTTCATCGTCAACAACACCATCGTCTCCGATGAGGTCTCACAATCGCCGTTCAACTTTACGCTGAACCTTTCGCATGTCGGCGCCGCGTTCGTCGGCGATAGCTCGGTGTTCGGCTTCCTCTCGCCGGTGCGCGGGACGCGCTATCGCTACGAGATTTCGGCGCTCTCCGGCGATCTCAAGTTTGAGACCGCCCTGGCCGACTGGCGGAAGTACTTCTTCCTGAACCCGATCACCTTCGCGGTGCGCGGCATTCACTACGGCCGCTATGGCAAGGATTCTGATACCTATCTCAACGCCAGTACCAGTGGTACCGGCGTTCAGCTCGGACAGCTCTCTCCCCTTTACATCGGGCAGGACTCGTTGATCCACGGATATAACGTCAACTCCATCGGCCTCGATGAATGTGTGCAGACACCCGGCTCGACGAGTTGCCCGGTTTTCGATCGTCTCGTCGGCTCGAAGATCGTCGTCGGTAACGCCGAGGTTCGCGTTCCCGTGTTCGGCAACAAACAGTTCGGTCTGGCCAGCGGCTTCATCCCGACGGAGCTGTTCGGTTTCGTCGATGCCGGCGCCGCGTGGTCGACGGATGATGGTTGCCGCACTCTGGCAAATCTGCCCCAGAGTGCTCCCGTACCATCCAACTGTCACGTGAAATGGACGTTTTCGAACAAGAACTCCACCGACCGCGTGCCGGTGGTCAGCACGGGCGTCGGGCTCCGCCTGCTGCTGGCCTACATTCCTCTCGAGTTCTACGCCGCCAAGCCGTTCCAGCGGCCGGGGCGCGGTTGGGTGACCGGATTCAACATCGCCCCGGGCTGGTAGTGCCGATCAATCCCGCCGAGTTCGAGCGCCTCGTGGCCGAGGCGCTCGACTCGCTTCCGGAGCGCTTCGCCGAACTGCTC
Source organism: Thermoanaerobaculia bacterium (assembly GCA_035569395.1). GTDB lineage: Bacteria > Acidobacteriota > Thermoanaerobaculia > Gp7-AA8 > Gp7-AA8 > JADGNZ01. The sequence goes on from DATMNC010000030.1 coordinate 75,174, forward strand.
GACAATGTCGTCGTCGTGGTCGAAGAGGAGCCGACTGCGTCCGATCGCGACGTGCTCGAACACTCCCACAGCGAGTTGCTCGGTCTCTACCGCGGCACGCCGATGACCCGTCGGACTTACGATTCCTTCCGCCTCCCCGACCAGATCGCCATCTTCCGCGGCCCCATCCTGCGTGTCACGCGCGGCGCGGGCGAGGCCAAGCAACAGATCCGCGAGACCGTCATCCACGAGCTGGGACACTACTTCGGGTTGGACGACGATGAGATGGTGTTCTGATTCTGTCTCTGCTTCCGAGCCTGGCGGCATCGCCTACGGCTCGGAGATAGATATCCAGTCCACGCTTCTTCGTGTGAGACTGGGTGCGCCGGCCGCTTGCGGTCCTGTACCGGCTACGTGCTGCCCGCGCGTCACGTGAATATCAGAAGGGCATGCCCTAGAGGACACAACACGGGGTTCAATATCAGACGCTTAGGGTGTCAAGATCACATCACGAGGGGTTCAATATCAAACGCGTAGGGCCTTGATCTCACAACGCGAGGGGTTCAATATCAAACGCGTAGGACGTCAAGTTCATCGCGAAAGCCGTGGATCAAACGCGTTTGATATCGAAGGCCATCGCAAGTGGTGTGAGCTCAAACGCGTTTGATATCAGAGGCCATCGCGAGTGGGATTAGATCAAGCGCGTTTGATATCGAAGGCCATCGCAAGTGGTGTGAGCTCAAACGCGTGACCCCAGAGGCCATCGCGAGTGGGATGAGTTCAATCTTATTTGTCCTCGAAGCCATCGCCAGTGGCGTGAGTCAATCTCGTCTGAACTCGAAACCATCGCCAGTGGCATGAGTTCATTCTTGTCTGACCTCGAAGCAATCACGAGTGGCGTGAATATCAGTCCCTCGGAATATGAAACGGAACCTCCTCCCGCTGCGCGCTCTCGTACTCGCGCTCTTCCTCGGTCACATCACTCTCGTCTTCGATCTGGTAGTGGCGAATGTCTTCCATCAGGTCCTCCCGCCGAACTGCGCGGCCTCGAGTTGCAAAAGCTCCTCGTACGCAGGGAGCGTCAGGAAATCTGCCAGTTCATCGTTCAGAATCAAGTCGTCGAAGATCGCCGCCGCTCTCTCGAGGTGCGGACGCGATCCGATCTTCTGCAGTTCTTCGCCGCGGATCGTTCGATACAGCTCCGCCGTCACGTCACGTCCGTCGTCGAGCCGGCCGTGGTGATGAATCCACTGCCACAGCTGCGTGCGCGAGATCTCGGCAGTGGCCGCGTCTTCCATCAGGTTGTAAAGCGGCACGCAGCCGAGGCCGCCGAGCCACGCCTCCAGGTAGAGGATGCCTACGTTGATGTTTTGACGTACCCCGTTTTCCGTGATCACTCCCTCGGGGGCGCGCAGAAGATCGGCTGCAGTGACATGAACATTGTCGCGTTTGCGGTCGATCTGATTCGGCCCCGGCATGTGGGCGTCGAAGATCTGCTTCGCGATCGGCACGAGCCCTGGATGGGCAACCCAGGTGCCGTCATGCCCGGCCTGCACCTCGCGCAGCTTGTCGGCGACGACTTTCGCTGTGGCTGCGGCGTTGGCCGCGTCATCGTTCTTGATCGGAATCTGCGCCGCCATCCCGCCCATGGCGTGAATGCCGCGCCGGTGGCAGGTCTTGATCAGCAGCGCCACGTACGAAGCGAGGAAATGCTTCTCCATCGTCACGCTGCCGCGGTCCGGGAGCACGACGTCACGTTGTGCGCGGAGCTTCTTGATGAAGGAGAAGATGTAGTCCCAGCGCCCGCAGTTCAGCCCGGAGGAGTGGTCGCGCAGCTCGTAGAGGATCTCGTCCATCTCGAACGCCGCCAGGATGGTCTCGATCAGCACCGTGGCCCGGATCGTCCCGTTGGGGATGCCGAGGGACTGCTGGGCGTGGACGAAGACATCGTTCCAGAGGCGCGCCTCGAGATGCGACTCCATCTTCGGCAGATAAAAATACGGCCCGGTCCCGCGGGCGATCGCTTCCCTGGCGTTGTGGAAGAAGTAGAGCCCGAAGTCGAACAGGCTGGCCGATACCGGCGCGCCATCGACGAACAGATGCTTTTCCAGCAGATGCCACCCGCGCGGCCGGACGACCAGCGTGGACGTCGTCGCGTTCAACGCGTACTGCTTCGCGCCGGACGCAAAGGAGATCGTCCGCCGCACCGCATCGCGCAGGTTCAACTGGCCGTCGATATTGTTGAACCAGGTCGGCGCGTTGGCGTCTTCGAAGTCCGCCATGAAGACGTTCGCCCCGCAGTTGAGCGCATTGATGATCATCTTCCGGTCGACGGGACCTGTGATCTCCACACGCCGGTCGAGCAGATCGGCCGGGATCTTCGCAACGGTCCAATCGCCCTCGCGGATGTCCTTCGTCTCCGGCAGAAAGTCGGGAAGCTCCCCCGCGTCGATCCGCGTCTTCCGAGCCTCGCGTGCGGCCAGCAACTCCTCGCGCCGCGGATTGAACCGCCGATGCAATCCCGCCACGAACGCCAGCGCATCCGCCGTCAGAATCTCGTCCCACTCCGCGCGCCGTTCTCCACGTACTTCGATACCGTTCATGATGTGAGCAGTTGAGCACGGAACGGGCCAAGTTGATACCCCTCTGCATGTTAGGTGTGAAGGGTTGTGAAGATGGGGCGTAACGTTGTCAAGGTTTGTAAAGGGGAAAATCGCGGTGCGCAGTCATTGTATTGAACGACGATGCCATCAGACGTTTGGTTGGGCCTGGTGATCTCTACATCTCACGGAGCACTACTCGCAGAAGTTCGCGAGCAGGCGTGCAGGCCCCATGGTCTGTCGTGGCCTCTCGAGTGTCAACGCACCGGAGAACCGAGAAACTTGTCGCCGTTGAAGTGGATCATGTGATCGGGATTCTCAGCGATCCAGACTTCTGTTTCCCAGGCGATGTTATCGATGTGTCGCTTGAACTCTTTGAAATCGGGGAAAGCCGAAACGTAAATTCGTTCCGCGCTGCACCGACTCAGCTCTTTCTCCAGTTCAAAGTGCCGTTTCGGCGAAACAGGTCCATGCGAAGTAACCGCCTCGATGAGGAACAAACGGTTACGCTCTTCGAGATAGAGCACAACATCGGGCAACTTATCGTGCTTCGTCATCGGGACCCCGAGCTTCGAGAGCGCGTCTTCTGCCAGGACCAGTGACTTGTTCGCGGTATCGCCGAGGTAGAGGAGCGAAGCTCCCGGAGCGAAGCGTTCCGCGAACTCTCTAACGATTGCAACTTGAAGTTCATTGTGTTTGCCGGGCGACAGCATCACCGCTGTTCCATTAGCAAGTAGGAGTGGAACCATCTGCATGTTCTTGGTCGCAGTGTAGACAGCGAGCAGACTGCCGTGGGTGTCGGTGAAGGCTCGTGCCTCCTTCCCGAACGTCGTGGTTCCGTAGCTGCGGACCACGAGAAGTGCGGCTTCCGATATGGCGTAGCGCGTGCGCGGGCTGTTCGTAGCCAATCCCGGCTCGTCTGGATTCCGATCCACAACACGCGCTTGCTCGAATTGATGAATGACTTGACGGCGAACAGTCTCTCGGGTGTTCTCAGCGTACCGTTTTCGGAAGATGTCACTCGTGAATTCCAGCACGTCGTGGATGCGAATAGACCGGCGTGTCGCATCAGGCCAGGGACTCTTTGGGCCGAGATTGGCGAGCGCGAGGAGGGTGTAGGCCGCGACGTCGGTTTGTTGGGCCTGCGGAAGCCCGAGAGCTTTCAGGATCTTCTTCGCTGCATTAAGTGTCGCCATCCGCGCTCCGCTCCACGTCTTGCATGAGACTTCCTGGAACGTTTAGCGCTTCCGCGACTACGCGGTCAAGGCTTTTCACACCGTGGATCCTCAGCGCAGCGCCGACCTTCAAAATGGCTTGGGATGAAGGAAGGGGGAGCTGGCGAAGCTCGACGGCGCTCACTTGGGTGTTTCCATTCGAGATTCGGAAGTATCTGTCTATGAAGACGCTGTTAAGGAGACCGGCTAGGCCAAGTGCTTCGTCGTCTGACATCGCGGTATCCATGCGCTGAATATAGTTGAGATGGTTCTCCAGCCCGATCATCCTGCCAGGAAGTTGGGTGCCGACCAGCGGGGCAGCGACGATTCGACGGAGCTCTTCTTTCGCGCTGAATCTCCGCATCACAACGTAAGTCGTGTTTGGAAGGAGCAGGTATTGCGATTCAGGGCTGTCGGCAATGTACTGGCGCTTATTCGTCCCCTCAATCGGCCACCGAACATCCATCTGCTTTATGTGTTGCAGCCACAGAAGGGGCACTTCGTGATTGCCGTTTGGCGCATCGTGGATGAAGTCCGAGGCGCGAAAAGCGACAACCGGCCCTGTCGAGACCTTTAGCCCGAGGGTGTGTAGTGTCTCCGGCCACGAACGGACGAAAGAAAGGATGCGGTCGTCCAAGTCGTTAATCGGAATGTGAACCCCGAGTTCGCGGGAACTGAGGTCGACGACATCTACCAGAGGGACTACCCGTGTCCGTCGATCATCCAGATCGCGGATGCCGGCGCTCGTCGTGATCGTAACCGTCGAACCGTGCGTTGCGCTCTTCCGTACGGCGCGAAGGATGATGTTTTCCTGGAGCACTTCGTCCTTGCGAAACGCGTCCATGCGAGAACCAAAAAGGTGAATCGCCTCGGGAACCACCTGCGAGAAGAGAACGGCGCGGAAACGTCGGAAGTAGTCTCCTGTCGTGAAACTTCGCGGCGTGATCGTAACCAGTTCGCCTCCGTCTCGGAGAAGACTCGCCATGATCGCCATGAAGATCGCGTAGATGTTCGGCTGTCCGTGAACGATGTGTGCGGCAGCGCGTGCGCGAGGGTCATCTTTCAGAAGTTTGAAGTACGGCGGATTCGCAATCGCGATGTCGTATCCCTGGCGAGGTGTCGTGAAGAGGGACGGTGTGAGATATGACGCGTTCTCGATGATGAAATCTTCGCGATGAACGGAAAACGTGCAAACGACACCGCGGTCACTCAGCCATTCATGCGCATACGAAAGTGTCCGTTCGGTAAGATCGGCGAGCCGCGGATGAATTTCGTGCGTATCGATGTGAACCGAGCCAACTCTCCCCGGGAGTCGCTCACAGATTGAGGCGGTAAGAACCGCGGTGCCGGGGCCGGGTTCGAGGATGCGAAGATATGGGACGGAGGGTATCCGTGCAAGCTCCGCCATAAACCGCGCGACCTCGCGGGGCGTGAAGAACTGCCCGAGGTCTCGGCGCTCTTCCATGGGAGCCGTGGAGCAGTAGTCGGTAAACAATCGCCAAGCCAGCGACGACGGATCTTCAGTCGTTCCCGGCATGGCCTGTTCATTTCTGGGTATCGAACGTGCCAAAATTCAATCTCGTCGTTGAGTGTACCTCGGCGATTTCCGAACGCCGAGGACTTCCACCAGTGGTGGAGTTGAAGTTCGCGCACGAACGCGGCAGCGACATACGCGACAATGGGTGGCATCACCATGTCCACGCTCGGCACCAAAGTCCGCTCCATCCGCCGCCGCGAGCACCTCACGCAGACCGATCTCGCAGCGAAGCTGGAGATCTCGCCGAGCTACCTAAATCTCATCGAGCACAATCAGCGGCCGTTGCCGGCGCATCTGCTGGTCAAGGTCGCGCAGGTGTTGAAGGTCGATCTCGACTCCTTTGCGGATGACGATCACTCGCGGCTGGTGGACGATCTTCAGGAAGCGTTCGGCGATCCGATGTTCGAGGAGCATCCGCTGACCACCTCGGATATGCGCGAGCTGTCCGAACAACCCGCCACGGCCCGCGCCGTGCTGGCGCTCTATCAGGCCTGTCTGTCGACGGTCGAGTCGACGCGGGCGCTGGCCAGCAAGGTCTACGACGGCGATGACTTTCGCGGCATCGATCCGGCGCATCTGCCGTCGGAAGAGGTGAGCGACGTCATCCAGCACAACGTCAACTTCTTCCCGGAGCTGGAAGAGATCGCGGGGAAGGGGACCATAGACCGGCAGGATGCGTATCGGTCGATCGTGCAGCATCTGCGCGAACGGCACCGCATCGAGGTGGCCATCGTCCCGGTCGGACGCGACCGCGCGGCCACGCGGCGGTACGACCCGGAGCGGCGGGTGCTGTCATTGTCCGAGGTGCTGCCGCCGTGGAGCAGGCAGTTCCAGCTCGCCCATCAGCTCGGGCTCATCGAGGCGGCGGACGTCATCGACGCCATCGTGGTCTGCTCGAAAGAGTTTCTGACCACGCCCGAGTCGGCCAAGCTTTGCCGCATCGCGCTGGCCAGCTACTTCGCCGCGGCGCTGCTGATGCCATACGACGATTTCCTGCGCGTGGCCGAGCAGGTGCGCTACGACATCGAGCTGCGGCAGCATCATTACACCGCCAGTTGGGAGCAGGTCTGCCACCGCCTGACCACCCTCCGCAACCCTTCCCGCCTCGGCGTTCCCTTTCACTTCGTGCGCGTCGACATCGCCGGCAACATCTCCAAGCGCTTCAGCGGCACCGGCATCCGCTTCGCCCGTTTCACCGGCTCCTGCCCGCGCTGGGATGTGCACGCTGCCTTTCTGACGCCCGGCCGCATCCGGACGCAGCTCTCGAAAATGCCCGACGGGACCGCCTACTTCTGCGTGGCCGCACCATCCGCAAGAGCTTTGGCTTCGCCGCCGGCGACGCGCTGATGGCCGTCGGCATCGGCTGTCCGGTCGACGCCGCCCGGAAGCTCGTCTACGCCTACGGCTACGAGCTCGACAACCTCGACGCCGCCGTCCCGATCGGGACTACCTGCCGCCTCTGCGAACGCCTCGACTGCGAGCAGAGGGCCTTCCCGCCGCTGCAGCACGGATTCACGATCGACGAAAATGTGAGGGGGGCGTCGTTCTATGCACCGGCGGTGGAACCGGCGCTGCCGATTCGGAAGAGGAGGCGGTAACGGGGTTCCCGAGTCACCGATCTCTTCCAGACCTCGCAGAATTGGCTTAAAGCCTCATGGGGGTCGGAAAAAGCCTCATGGGGGTCGGAAAAAGCCTCATGGGGGTTGGAAAAAGCCTCATGAGGGTCGGAAAAAGCCTCATGAGGGTTGGAAAAAGCCTCATGGGGGTCGGAAGAAGCCTCATGGGGGTCGAAAAAAGCCTCATGAGGGACCCTCAAAGCCTCTTACGTCAGGCCCTGAGCCTCCCCGAGGCAGGCACAGACAACCGACAACCGAAAACGCGCGGCGAAAGCCGCGCAGTTACGAAACCGCCGCTTCCTTCGCGCAGTACTCATTGAACGACGCCGCCAGCTCGGAGGCGATGTCGTGGGCGGCGCGGCCTTCGATCTGCCAGCGCTCGACCATCTTCACCAGCTCGCCGTCGCGAAAGAGCGCCATCGAGGGGGATGAGGGGCGGTAGCCGACAAAGTACTCGCGAGCGCGGGCCGTCGCTTCGCGGTCATTGCCGGCGAAGACCGTGATCATCCGGTCGGGGCGGACCCCGTTCTCCAGCGAGAGTGCGATGGCGGGGCGGGCCACTCCGGCGGCGCATCCGCATACTGAGTTCACCACCACCAGCACGGTACCCTTCTTCTCCTTCAGCACCGCATCGACTTCCTGCGGCGTGCGTGTCTCTTCAAATCCGAGCTGCGTCAGCTCCGCGCGCATCGGACCAGCAATCTGTTCGTCGTACATAGGTTCCTCCCGGCGTTATGAAAGGTGAATCGTAGCGGAAAAATTCGGTACGCGGTTGCGGGGTCGCGAGGTTGCGGGGTCGCGAGGTTGCGGGGTCTCGCGGTGTGGGGTTGCAAGGTTGCTGGGTTTCTGGGTTGCAGGGTTCGGGAGTTCCCTCACCTCAGCAACTTAGCAACTCAGCAACCCCGAGACCTCGTAACCGCGTAACCGCGTTACTTCCTCACCGCACGTCCACGCACCAACCCTGCCAGCGTCGTCAAGTCGCGGCTGTCGATGATTCCGTCGCCGTTGGCGTCGCATCCCCAACTGCCGCGCACCGAGGCGTTCTGTGCGGACGTCATCGGACGGGAGCCGCCGGCTAGGAGCTTGCTGAGCGTGGCCACATCCAACGAGTCGACCTTGCCGTCGCCGTTGCAGTCGCCGCGCATCGGAACGATCAGCTTGTAGATGCCGATGCCGCTGGCGAAGTAGATGCTGCCATCCGGGCCCTCCACGACGTCGATGATCGGATCGGTTTCGTCCTGAATGACCGCTATCGGATCGGGCATCGGTTGCGAGTAGACATCGGGGATGTAGTAGAGCGCCTTGGCCACGTAGGTGCCCAGCAGGTAGCCGCTGTGAAGGATGGGATTGCGCCCGCTGAGCGGCGCCAGGCCGGTTGGAGCGACGACGATAGGGAAGGTGTAGACCGGCGGGCGCGTGCCAGCCTTCGGCGGCTCGTTGCCAGCCGTGTACGGCCAGCCGCAGTCGTCCCCCTCGGCCACAACGTCGATCTCGTCGTCGGCGACGTCGCCGTTGTCGGTCAGGATGACCCTCTGCGTCGCGGCATCCCACGCCAGATCGAACGGATTGCGGAAGCCGCGCGCGAACTGCACAACCGAGCCGTCGGGGAGGATGCGCCAGACCTTGCCGGCGTTCCATGCCGGATCGGGAGCCAGCAGGGGGGCGCCGAAGTCGCCGATGGCCAGGAAGATCGAGCCGTCCGGCGCGATGGTGAGATTGCCGCCGTGATGCTCTGTGGAAACGCCGCGCTCGGGCACATCTTTGTCGCAAGCGAACCGGTGGATCTCGCTCTCGATGCCGGTGCCGAGGTCGACGGCGGATACGACGTCGTAGGTCTGACCTGGCAGGGTGTAGTGAACGATGGCGGTGTGATCATCGCGGAGCGCCAGCCCGATCAGCCCGGAGTTGCCATCGCCTAAAGTGGGCACGTGTGCGACGACGGTGTCGGTCGTTCCGAAACGAATGATGTCGCCGCTCTTGACGGAGTAGTAGATCGTTCCGTGGGAGTCGACGGCGAGCGAGGTGACGAACCCCGGAACGCCCCGCAAGAGCTGAACGCGAAAGCCGGGGAGGGTCGACGCGCCGGCGGCCGTGGAGAGCATGAGAATCAGAAGGAGTCGCTTCATTCGCCCGGTCGACAAACGATATCCGTGCCAGCCTCTTCCCGGGAATGGAGGTGTGGGGGGCCGGGTTACGAAGGCCCTTGACGCATGAGGGCGCCGAACCGATAATCACGCCCCTCACCGCGGCCGGAGCCATCCAGCCGCCAAGCGTTTCTCACCAGTGTCGCGGGGTGGAGCAGTCTGGTAGCTCGTTGGGCTCATAACCCAAAGGTCGCGGGTTCAAATCCCGCCCCCGCAACCAATTGTATATCTCTCAACGGTCAGCACTTACGCTGGCCATTACTGTTTTGCCCCGACGCGGAAAACGGCGAATTTTAAGGTTTTATTAAGGTGTGTGCGTTCTGTGTGTGTTCAACGGATCGCTCCACGTTTCAGATTGTCGAGATCGCCTTGCTCCTGCATCATCGTTCGCCGAGATGTTTCAGGGGGTCGTCGGTCATCCGTACGAACTTGGATTCGACCTTCGGGTTTGTTCCGGAAAAGCTAGCGGAGTCTCTCGGCTGGGCATCGCCCAGTGCCGGCAGCCTTCGCTGATCTTCGTGCGGCCTCGGATGGGATTCCACGCAGGATGAACTTCGTCAACTCGATGAGTGACCGACGCCATTTACCGCCATTACTGCCTCTGGCGCACCACCGAGCGAAAGACCCTGCAGAAGCGGTATCAATCGGGCAAGGGACTCTTCTACCTCACATACGGAAAGGACATTGACGATCTGGTTCCGTTTCTTTGCGACACCTTGAGCTCCGTAGTTAGCTCGCGGCGCCCCAGGCCCTTTGTTGCGCCTCCCGGCACCTGGTCACTGCATCGGCCGCGAGCGCGAGGTCGATCTAGTGATATCGGTCCTGCTCGAAGAACACCCCCTGCCGCTCCCGATCCTCGGCGGACCGGGCATGGTGAAAGCAACTATCGCCCTGAACGCGCTCCACGACAAGCGCCTGACGACTCGCTTCGGCCGCGCGTGGTTCGTGCGAGGTGAGGGCGTGAACAATCGCACGGAGCCAAGCGCGGCCAGCGCTGGTCCTTCCGATCACGCCGAATGGTTGAGCGGGCCGTAATGGAGGCGCTCGCGAGTGGGTCCGGCGTTCTCGCTATCGACAATGCCGAGACACCACGATCCGCTGGCACACGCGTCCTCGCTGAGTGCAGTGGCGGGTTTCGCTCGAAGCGGAGCAACTGAGAAAAAGCGCGGCGCGCGCTGCACGCGCCATTCTCCTACCTTGCGCGGTCCGCGGATGTAGCCAACCCTTGCTGCTGTACGTGTCGCCGTGGAGTTGGCGGCGGATGAGTTGAAAAGCGACAGTCACCCGCCGCGACATCAGATCTTGGATGGCTGTTGAAGTCTTCGGAAATTCCCAGATGCCTCCGCTGGCGAGGTCCGCGTCTTGCGTCAGATTCGCGATTACGCAGCAATGTCGCTCCCTGGGACGACGGAGACGCATTTTGCGCAAGCAAAAGAACGATTCACCTCGAGCCCTTGCGCTGAGCAGGCCCCGTCAGCGCGGGAGACAGCCTCTCACCAGCCGTCAAACGCTCCCAAAGACCCGTGAGGCGCTATTCGCGTCTGTCGAAGATCCCGCGCAGTGCGACAGCCCATGATCTTGCGCGCCGAGCGATTTCGTCGGCCGCGAACTCCCGCACAAGCGGATCGACCACTTCCACGAACAGCGCAGTGGAATCTTTCGCCTCACCGGCTCGCTCAGTGTCGCCAAGTGCACACGTGACCAAGATTCGATCGACATCGTCTCAGTCGTCATATACTACTGCCAGCGCGCTCAGACAATAGTCTGAGCGTATGAAGCGCCGCGTTCGCTGCATCTTCGCCGTAACCCACCTTTCGTGCTTCCGCCTGCTCGACGGTGGCGCCCGGTCCAATGATACCGATACCTACGGGTTTCTTATGCTGCAGTTCCAGATCGAGTACGGCGCGCAGAACGACGTGCGCCATCACCTCGCCGTGCAAGGTTTCACCTTTCTCGATGTAGCCGAGAATCGCGACAAGATCGACGCGCGGATCGCTGAGCAACTCCTGAAGAATCAAAGGAATTTCAAAACATCCGGAGACTTGTATGACCTCGAGAATATCCGCCCCGGCGGCCCGGAACGCTCGCTCAGCCGCCAGAACCATCGTTGATGTGAGTTCGTTGTGAAACAGCGTCGTGACTATCGCCGCAAGAGGCTTAGACTCTTTTTCTTCAGACATCGTGGATGATCCTTACTGCCGGAAGAACCGGCCTTGCAATTCATGCCTCTCCGCGAGCTCACCTGTAAAGTGACTGCTTATGACCCGGCTTTCGTTGTGTTTCTCACCCGGTAGAGCCAGGCACAATTGTTCAGCTTCCATAACGCACCCTGAGCCGCGAGATCCGAGATGATTGCGTATAGCTTCAGCTATGGCTACAGTGGCGCGCTCCTGAAGGGTGAGGCGTTTAGTGAAACAATCGACTATCGCGCTGAGTCTGCCGAAGGGAGCCAGTTTAGCTCCGGGGAGATAACCGACGGTTGCAAGCCCACGGTAGGGCACTAGGTGGTGCGGACACATAGAGTGAAATCTCAGTCCGGCGACGATAACCAACTGCGGCGGCTGCTCGCCGACAACTACGTCTTTCAGAAGAACCGCGGGGTCTTCCCCAAAACCGGCCAGAAACTCAGCGCACCAGGTCTCTGTCACTCGTGTCGCGGTTCGCGCGAAGTCCGTGTGATCCGTGTCTATTCCGCAAGCCTCCAGAAAGTTCTGCAGGGCCGTCCGCATTCCTTCCCTGTCGGGAGGACGAAAATGCTGTTGTACGTGATCCATCTCGACTACTTCTCCCCTCTATCTATTAAGCGTCAAGACCTGCGTGAAGGTGCCGTTGCCATTCGACGTCGTGGCCAGCTCGCCCCGAACTCCGGCATACGCGCCTGTGCCGCCGATCACTGACACGCGCGACGTACCCTTTTCCGCTTCTCGACCGGCGACCGTAATCGTCCCGTCGCCGAGTTTGAGCGTCCACTGGCATTCAGAGTATTCTCCGGGCTTCGTACTCACGCAGAAGCCGCTGTTCGTTCCGATGTCCATTCCTTTCTGATCCACAAGCGGTTGGTCGAAAACAAAGAGGTCGCCTTGTGAACTGCCCGCAGGGCCAACGTCTACGGGGGACTTCGTGCCGCGGGTTGCGTCGGCGACGACCATCATCGTGTACGTTCCAGGACCTTTACCGGCTTGAGCGCAGTCCATAAGCAAGGACAGTGTACAACCCACGGCTGCTAGTTTGCACATCATTGCCGCCTTCCAGAGAAGCTAAAGGGAAAGGAGATCCAATAGCGGCGGCACGGGCCGCGAACAGTCGCAGGTCCGGCTGCGTCGTCGCGTTCGTCGACTGCGTGCAAACGAATCGGGCAAGGCTTCCGTTGTCGATGTAGGAAAACTGAGCGCACTACGGTTTACCTCCCGCCAACTGCTACCGCCGCAATGGAGCGGCCTGCGATCTCACGAGCGGTCACGGCATCCTTGACCGCAAACGCCCTCCGAGGACGGCTCGAAACAAGCGCGTCGGCAGGCAGTTCAAGCAGCACTTCGTCGCTGCTTGGCGTTATGAAGAAACCGGCCTCCATAGCTGCATTGTAGGACAGGACGACTGGCAGAGCATCGGCGCGAATCTCTCTCGCCCGGTCCTCCATCTCGCGTGCGACGCATACCGCCTCGCCCAACACCGTGAACTGGCACCGATTCCGCGAACCGATCTCCGTAGCAACTATCGATCCTGTCTCCATGCCAATCTCGCAGCGCATCGACGGGCCTCCCTGCGCGTTAAGCTCGCGCTCGACCGTCGACAAGCGATCGAGCGTGTCCAGAGCGCACTGCAGGGCTTCTACCGCACCAGAGCCAGTCTCGTTGATTCCAAACACGAGGCGCACGCGGCCATCGACGATGCTCTCGACGTAACCACCGCGGGCCGAACAAGAGTCGGACCAGGCGTCCAAATACATGTTCAACCAAGCAATGACTCGGTTTGGCGGCATGCGCACGACGATATCCCTGAACCCTGCAAAATTGGCGCTCAATATAGTTGCCAATTGGTGTCCGCCAGGCAGTTCCCGCTGAAAAAACGGAAGCCGTTGGCTCACAGCGACCTCGAGAATCCATGTACGCTTGGCGAAACGAATCGCCGAACCGACTGACCACAAAATGGTAATCATGAGGGTCAAGACCAGTCCGCGCAAAAGCGGGCTTTCCCCCGTTAATTCATAAACCGACCGCCACATCGAAACGGCCCACGCATGTGACCAGCCCGCCGCCTGGATCCGCCCGGCCGACATCAGTTGCCGCGACACTAATCCGATAATTATGGCTGCAAAGAGAAGAAGCGTGATCATCCATGGAGTCGCATTGTCGAGTGTCCTTCGTCTCCATGAATGAGGCTGTCCTCCGGACTGCCATCGAAATGGCGCATAGAGTTCACCGAGGACCTGATGAAGCCAGATGCCCGGGACAACTGCCGGCAAGACGTTCTCGCCTGTCCACCAGAGCGCATAGATAATCATGCGCGGGTCATTCGCGTTAGGCTCTGCGAAAGCCCGAAGGAACCACGCTAGGCAACCTCCGATAAAGCTCGGTACTGCGACGGCGAGAGCAACGTATTGGATTCTTGAACTCCAGGTCTTCAGTGTCCGATCGATACGGCCATAGTGGAACGCCGCCATAAAAAGCAGACCCTGAAGAACATTCACCGGAATATAAAGGTAAGGCGGCGCTCCTCCGATTCCGAGCACGGAGGAGACAACTGGCGTGAGCGCCGCGAGAATCAGACCCCACCCTCCGAGGTGTATGCAAGCCAAGCCATATACAACGAGCGCCGGCCAATAGGGAAAATGGCCCCAAAGTAGCGAACCTAAGCCCGCGAGCAAACTATTAAGAACCAATAACAGCCCACAGGCAATCGCGCGATGCAAGTGGGGCATGGATTTGGGCAATGGGCCGAAAGCTTCCCCACGTACGGGCGGAGGCGTCCGGGCGATGATAATATCGCCGTGTTGTCCATACGACCATTTACATGGCGTCTGGCGTGGAGCGTGCGTTTGGACATTGTCGGATGCATAATCGAACAGTTCGTCGACTGTAATAAGTCCGTCCTTGTTCGCGTCGGCGGCGCCAGTGCGCAAGCCCTGTACAAGATAGTGCGTGAATACAGAGTTCTTGGCGTCACCCACGAGGCGTTCGCCCTCAAAGGCATACTGCAGAGAGTCCGTTGCAGTCAGTACCGTGCGGCCGCTTCCACGGCGAAAGGATTCACTCGCGCTAAAGGACTCTTTCGTGCCGACAGACGTCTCGCTTGCCGACTTTGCATTGCGGGCGAATGCACCGCTGAAGCAGCAATCGAGGATCAGCATCTGTGATCTCGAACGACTCTCATCCATGGATTCGGTAATGAAGGCCGATGAGAGGCCGGTTGAGCGAAGTACGCTCACCTCCGTGTCCATCTGCGCGAGATACAGGTCGCCTTGTTCCGACCGGACGCCGTGACCGGAAAAGTAGAAGACTAGTAGGTCGTCGCTTTTCTTGTCCTTGAAGAACTTTTCAACCTCCCGCCTGATGGAGTCGTGCGGCTCATTGATCAGCGTAGTAACCTCATCGAATCCACCGATGCCGGGGTCACGCAAGACAGCGGCGAAGTCGTTCGCGTCTTGCTCCGGCGCTATGAGCGGTAGAAAATGTTTATCGCGGTAGTGGCTGTTGCCGATTACCAACGCCAGTCTTCTGCTCATAGGTCATCCTCGCGCGCTGGCAGGGCTTCTTGCATTTTCCGCGACGGACAAGCGCCGGCACCGCAATGGGACCGGGCTCACGTAGCAGAGGGCTCGGAGTTTGACTGTGCCGCCGTCGATCCGTGCGCGTCATAGCCCGCAATCAGCGAGAGGAGACCATTGAGCTCATCAAGAGATGTCTTGCCCGGAGCGTACTCGATTTCCAAAGACTGATCTCCGACCTGCCTCTTGATTCGGATCTTGTAGTCACGCCATCTTAGCGACCACGCCTGAAGAGCGTCCACGAACCGCGGCAGCAGGCTTGGCAGCACGGTCAGTGCGACGAAGCCAATCGTTATTGCTTCACCGGACTTTGCTCCGACAGGAATCGTATCGCCTTTGAGAAATCTTACATCAGTGATATCTGTGGATTCTTTCAGGCCTGCGAGAAGCGATCGGGAGCTGCGATCCAGGTGATCCCAATCGTTCGTGTCGGGCGGTTGAAGCTGTACAACTAGTTGTAAAGGGTGTTCCGACGGTCCGTGTGTTGACATTACTGCGCTCCTGAAATGGTGAGTAGATGTCACATACCCTGAGAAAGACTGTCCTCCGGCCATGAAAGTGCTAACTTGCCATCATGCCTTCTAACCCAAACCTTCCTGTATTGCAAGGAGAAAAATGATGGAAGTACCGACAGGCGCCAGGTAGTCGGCTACCGACTCCGCCGGCTGGAGCCAGACAGGGCCGCGAGCTCATGAATCCGGCGTTCCGGTCAAGAACACCCGCGTGGGGAGTGAGTTCTAGGTCTAGGAACGCCGCCTCGTGGCGGGAGTACCGGCGAATGAATCCTTCGATCGTCGCAATCTGCTCGCCTACCTCCTCTGCAGGGAGTGTGACGACGTGCGATCGGGATCGCTCTCGCATGAGGTCGCCAGTCTCGGGAGAATTACATGCTCCCTCGATATCGCCGTGGGGATGAAATCGCATCACGCGCGAAAACGCGGGCACAGCAGTCGTTCGCTCCCTCGGAGCGTCGGCGACGCCCTGGGCGACCTTGAGCCGGGGGGCACAGCATGTCAGCGGCATGAGGCTCGTTGGATGTTGGTATCGACTCGTGCTATCGAACGAGACTCGGCGTTGCCGGAAGTCGGTGGCGTCCGAGCACAACCGGGCGCACTTGAATCGGGATAGGGGGGAGCCTCGCGGCCCTCCCCCTCCTACATCACCGTGCATGCGGCCCCGCACACCGGGGTTCAGCGGTGAAGCCGAGCGAGGTGATCCCACGTCTCGACCAGGTTTGCCGCTTCGTGTCTCGCCATGGGCGATTCGGACCTGTCGCACAACGTCCGGGCTTCACCCTCTCGCTCGTTCGCACAGGCCAGTCAATCTGGATTTTCTGTCGCTGTTCGTCCCTGAGATTAACGCGGACATCCCTCCCGTCGTATAGGCCTTCCTAACGACCGTGCGACGGCGCCGGTGCGTTCCTTTCACAATGGGAGTGTCGGGGAAAGGCATACCCCCACCGTACGAAAACGGAACGTTCAAGCAGCAGAATGCACGAGCCCCTCACCCACGCTCCCGCAAATCAGGGCCGAAAAGGTTGACGGTGTTCAGAGTTTCTCCCCGGCACCAGCCTTAAGTCTTTGAATGTCAGCACTTATAACGGTGGTAGCCCTTCCGTCCCAGCACAAAAAGTGACTTTTCGGGGTTTTTGCGGCATGAAAGATCTCAGGTGGGGGGTAGGGAAATCCGCCGTACCGGCACTCCTTGGTTAGATTGAGGAGGTCCATCGATGAGTCTGAAAGACGTGATCGGGCATTTTTCGTTTGTCGTGAAGTTGAATGTCACCGATGTAGATAGCAGCGTAAAGTGGTATGCAGCGAATCTGCAGCTGGTTCACGATCCTCGGTACGACGTTCCGGGTTGGTGGGCGCAGTTGAATGTTCCCGAGATGCGCTGTCTCGCGTTCGGGCTCAACAAAGGGGTACCGCAACCGGGCAGCGACACACCGACGTTCGTGGTGCCGAACATCGCCAAGGCGCGTGACCGCCTGGTCGCACTGGGCGTGCCAGTGACGCCGATCCAGACGGTGCCGCCGGGCGTGCAATTGGCGTTCTTCAAAGATCCCGACGGAAACCAGCTCGGGCTCCGACAGAATCCGCCGCAACACCCGCAGGAATTTGTTTGATTCGGTGAATTCGATGGAGGGAAGCCGGTGTTGAGCCGGCTTTCTTCTTTACTCGTGCGCGGTACATGGAACCGTGAAGCCTGCTTCCGTGATACGGGACAGGACGTTATCGACGTTTTTGAGCACCTTCTTAGCTGAGGATCCATAAACTCTCGTTGCGGCATCGCGGGCAGTCGTGATGCCGTCAAAGAACAGCGCGACCGCGAATTCGCACGGAGGCAGCTCGATTGGTTCGCCGAACTCGTTGAGGCGACCGAGCGCGGCACCGGTTTCGGAGAGGACGAAGTCGACGTCGAAGTCGAGATACGGCAGCGCTGCCTCGCTGTCGCGTGCTGTGCTTCGCATCTTGCCGCGCGGAAAGCGACGGAACGCTTCTTTGAGAGCAGCGGGCGCGCCCAGCAGCCGGAATTCGGCGGAGAGAAACACGGCTCTGGCGAACGTCGTGATCCGGAGGGCGTGTTTCGACGTGCTGGCGCGGTCCGGCCATTCAGGCGCCCGATGGAGACGCCAGATGAACTCGCCCGCCTTGAGACCCGTAGGACGCGTCATCAACGACCCTTCCCAATCATCAGGCACCGCGTCGAGCATCCGGCTCCTCCATTTGATGAGCGGATTCGTCAATTCGTAACCGGCGGCGAGCGCGTCGACCGCATGTCCGGCTACCTCTTGTGCGGCGAAGACCATCGAGCGGTAATCGCCGGTTTCGCGGTAGCCGGCCATGTCGACCTGAATCGTGCGCGACGCCTGGCGTGCGACGTGGAGCTTGAGCCGCGCCAGGTCTCTCGGTTGCGGCAGACGCTTCATGACGCGGTTGCGCCGTCCGTTGTAAAGTGGATAACCGTTCAGAATGCGATGAAGCAATGTTCGCTCGTCGAGTGTGAATTTCACCGCGTGAGTGACCGCCCACTCGAGGCGCGACCAGGCATCGAATCGCAGCAGCAGCTCTTCGACGTCGCGCGCATGCAGAACGCGCAGATCGACGAGGCAGCGGTCGACGACCAGCGTTGCCGGATGAGCGCCGATTTCGCGCCGCGTGATCAACAGAAGATCGACGTCGGACTTGCTGTTGCCGAGGCCTTCGACGAGCGAGCCGACCGCGAGCAGGACGTCATCGTCGCGCAGCCCGATGCTTTCGTGCACCTTCTCGATTACGGAAGGGAGGCCGGCATCTCTGAGGGTGAGAAACTCGACGAGGTCCATCGCGGGAGGCCGGGCGTCTTACGGATAGTTCCCGAAGCGAAGATGGTAGCTGAACTCGAGCGGCTCTTCGGTCGTGAACCGATGAAAGTCGCGGATACCTTTTCGGAACATCGTGCGAAGCTCGCCGGGCTCTACGCGCTCCGTTCTGTGCTCGATCAGCACCGCCGTGTCAGCGACGTCGCGTAGCAGGTCGCGCAGCATATTGTGAGTGATTGTCGCCGCCCGCTTTCCGATGTGCGCCTCACGCGGAACGCCGACCGCCGAGCGCAGCATCAATTGATGAGCCACGGCGCGAATCGCCGCAGCATTCAGTTGCACGAAGTCGCTGATCGACGGCGTGCACGCGTCCGATGCCGCGGGTTTCTGACGCCGTGAGTACCGCGGTGCGAGCCGCGCGAGCTCGGAGCGGAGCGCATGGTCGAGGGCTTTCGGAAACCAGAGATCGAGCAACTCGAGATAGACCAGCGCGTAACGCGAGGCGCCGATCGCCTGCCCTTTGAGGTGCCGCCGCTCTTCAGCGCTCACCGCGTTCGCCGCGAAAGACCAGAGACGCTTCGCGTGGTCCGACGACCTCTGCACGTTCGTAATGAGCCAGATCGCCAGCCACTGTCCATCCGCGGACGCGGCGCGATACATCTCCGCATACAGTGGCGTTACGAACGGCGGAGGATCCTCCCACATGGTCCGTTTCAGCGCGTCGAGGTACTTCGCGCATTCCTGTCGCGGACGGCGCCGTTGCAGTGCGACCCGGGCCACGCCGGTGATCGGATCGGATGATCGTTCCGCCTCGAGGCGATCATAGAGATCCATTCATTCCGTCCGGGCCCAACCGAAAATGATCTGGTTCTGCGACGAAGGGCGGTAGGGATTCGGATCGTCGGCGCCAAAGTCGCCGAGCAGGCGCCGTTGACGTAGGGTGAGCGTACGGTTCGGATCGGTGAGCACCGGATCGAATCGCTCGATCGGTCTCAATGCAGTCTGACCGTATCGTAAGGTAATGCTGTAGCGCGTCCGGCCCGACCTGTTCGGCGCCACGGCGTGCCACAGCGAGTGCGGAAAGAGAAGCGCGTCACCCGGCCTGGCGAGTACCTGCAGAGTCCCGGGCGGAAGAGAACCATCGGCCGTCATCAGGCGATTGAGATCGTTGACCATGCAGAGTTCATTCGAGTCGCTCACGGGCATCCGATGCGAGCGCGGGACCAAGGCAAAGTTGCTGCTGTCAGGCTTTGAGAGATCCGTGAGGAACAATTGCATCTTGACTTGCAGAAATGCGTTGTCACCGTGTGGAAGCACGCGCTGCAGGCCGGCGCCGAGGTCGGTGTGGAAGCCGGTGATCGTCCCCTTCGACGTGCCGCGGACGAAAATCTCGGAGCCCATCAACTGTATGTAAGGACCAATGAGCGAGACGAGTTTCCCGAAATAGGCGGGATGGTCGATGAGATCGTCGAACGCGTCGGACAGGCGGAGGATGCGCACGAGCTTGTACGACTGCTCGTGGTAGTACGGTTCGCGGAGCACCGTTCCGAGATCGTTCGCCTCGCGCACGAGACGGTCGACTTCCGCGAGGAGCGACGCGGTGCGGTCCGGCGGCAGGACCGACCGGAGCAGCAGATAGCCGGTCCTGCGGAAGCGCTTCTCCTCGGCCGGCGTGATCAGATCGAGAGGCGGCGATTGTTGTTCGCATTTCTGTCGGTGGGAGGGCCTCATGCGTGCCGTGTCGTCGAGACTCAGTCGAAAACGAATTGACCGAGCTCCTGGCGTGTGATGTCGCTGAAGTCCTTCATCCGCTTACAGAACCGTGTCCGCAACGCGTCCGGCTCGATGGCGGCGGCTTTGTGGTCGATCAACTCCGCGGTGTAAGCCACGTGCCTCAGTTCATCGCGCAGTAACGAATCGAGGATGTTCGTCGCGCGCGCCAGGTTCGCCGCGGGGCAATGCTCGGCGATCGCGGCCCGCTGGAGCATGTGATGAATGGTCGTTCGGATCTCCGCGATGTTCATTTGCATGTAGTCGTCGACCGATGGGCACCGCGCGTATGGCGAGCCTTCGAGAGCGTGTACCTCCTGCGCCATCGAGTAATGCGGTGAGAGCGCATTCAGCTCGCCGCGGAATTCGGCGTCAACGGCGTCGGGAAACGTGAGATCGAGCAACGCCAGGTACGCAAGGGCGTGACGCGACTCGTCGACCGCATGCCTCTTCAGGAGTTGCTGCTCTTGCTCGTCGGCCGAGCAGGCGGCGAGGGACCAGAGGCGCGTTGCGCCGTCTCCTTCACGCTCGGCGTTCGTGATCAACGAAACCGCAAGCCATTGCCCTTCGGAAGCCGCGTCGCGATACACGTTCGCGTACGTTCCGGAGCCGAACGGCGGCTCTTCATCATGAAGAGCCGCGTGCAGCGCGTCGAAGTAATGCCGGTACGGCGCAACAGAGCCCCGTTTGAACAGCGCAACCTTCGCCACGCCCGCGATTGAACCAAGTGACCGCTTGGCGTTCACAAGGTTCTGGAAGTCGGGGCGATACGTTCGAGCGTTGGTCACGCGCGTCGGTGTGGAACGCCTTACAGGTCGGTGCTCTGAACCGGGTCAAACGGCGCATTCACCGCGACGAACGTCATGTTCGCATTCGGGAACTTGCGGGCGAACGTGGTGAGGCTCTCCTGATCGAACTCGACCTTTCCGTTTCTCACACGTCCGACGACCTGAACGTTACGGCCCTCGGCCGCCATCTGGGCGACAGCCTCGAGACATGGTCCGGAGATCTTGCCCTTCAGTGCCGCCTTGGCTGCGCTCAATTCGGCGTTCGCAGATTTCGCCTTTGCCATGCATTGCCTCCAACCAGTCGTTGTGTACGTCACATGCAGGTGTGATGTCGTGATAAATATCGGCGCCGGTCCGTACGATGTCAAGGACCAATTATGGCATCTGGCTACCGGTGGCGGGACGGCTCTCCGTAGCTCCGCATGATTGCGCCGGTGCTCGGAACTATCTATGCTACAGGCACGACATCAGAGCGCGGAGACCCGGATGGGGGAGAGGGCTCAGTCAATGGAGTTGTCTGACGTGCGCCACGGATTGCAACAGTTCTTCGCGGACTGTCCCGACGCGGTGGCGGCACGTTTCTGCATGTTGCTCGCCGAACCGGCCGAGGCGCTCATCGCGCGGGCGCAGCTCACCTTGTCGAAGCCGTACGGCCGGAATCACATCCTGAGCATCGACGGCGGCTTCGGAATCTCGTTTGCCTGCCTTGGCCCCGGCCATGCCACGAGCCTTCATTACCACAGGAAACGGCGGGAGTTTTTCTACGTGCATGCGGGCGTGCTGCAGTTCACCAGCGGTGACGCCGTACGATGCATCCCCGCCGGCGGGACCGGGCATTCGATTCCGCCGGTGCCGCACTCGCTCCGCAACGCCGGCGAGAACGAACTGCGCGTGCTCGAAATGTTTTCTCCTCCGGTCCTCGCCGACAAAGTCCGTCTCTCCGACCGCTATGACCGCACGCTCGGACCCGTGAGCCTCTACCAATGAACCTCCTCTCCGCCGAGCGGGAATCGGCGCTCGCCGCGCGCGCTCGTGAAGTACGTGAGCTGACGCTCAAGGCGATTCATCACGTGCAAACCGGCCATCCCGGCAGTTCCCTGTCGATGGTCGAGCTGCTGACGTACCTCTACTTTTCCTGGTTGCGCATCCGTCCCGAGGAACCGGGCTGGCGCGGCCGCGACTTCTTCATCCTCAGTAAGGGACATGGAGCGCCGAGCTATTACGCGGCACTGGCGATCCGCGGGTTCCTGCCGCGGGAGGAGTTGTACACGCTGCGTCAATTGGGCTCGCGGCTGCAGGGGCATCCCAACGCACACGATCTGCCGGCGGTCGATGCATCGACCGGATCGCTTGGACAAGGTTTGTCGATCGCCGTGGGCCTCGCGCTGGGCCTCAAGCATCAGCAGCGGCCCAATCGGGTCGTTTGCGTGCTCGGCGACGGTGAGCTGCAGGAAGGGCAGATCTGGGAAGCGGCGATGACGGCGGCGGCGCGCAGTCTCGACAACCTAACCGTCGTGATCGACCGCAACGGGCTGCAGAACGACGGTCCAACGGAGGACATCGTGGCACTGGACGATCTGGAGGCGAAGTGGAGCGCGTTCAAGTTCCAGACGATGACGGCCGATGGCCACGACTTTGCGCAGCTTCACCAGGCGTTCGCGCGTGCGGGCACCGAGGGGCGTCCGACGGCGATCATCGCGCGAACAATCAAGGGACGCGGCGTCTCGTTCATGGAAGGGGTGACGCACTGGCATCACCATCCGATCAGCGACGGTGAGCTCGAGCAGGCGCTCGTCGAGATCGCGCGAGGCGCCGCATGACGCAGCGCGCCACACGCGACGCATACGGCCGCGCACTCGTAGAGCTCGCCGGCGAGCGCTCCGACGTCGTGGTACTCGACGCCGATCTATCGCGCTCGACGCGCACGGAGTGGTTCGCGGAGCGTTATTTGACGCGCTTCTTCAACGTGGGAATCGCCGAACAGAACATGATCGGAATGGCCGCGGGTTTAGCGCTGAGCGGGCTGGTGCCGTTCGCGACTACGTACGCGGTCTTCATCGCGCGCGCTCTCGATCAGATTCGCCAAGCCGTCTGCTACAACCGCGCGAACGTGAAGATCGTCGCTACACACGCGGGGCTTGCCGCGTCGTACGACGGAGGCTCGCATCAGGGGACGGAGGATCTCGCCTTCATGCGGGTGCTGCCGGGGATGACGATTCTCTGTCCGGCCGACTACGCGGAGGCGTACGCCGCTGTTGGCGCGGCCGCCGAGCACACCGGTCCCGTCTACATCCGCCTGCAGAAAGAACCGGTGGCCGATCTGCCGGGACCGCCGGCCGCGTTCACGATCGGGCGTGCGCGCCTGCTGCGCGACGGCGACGATCTCGCGGTCATCACCGCCGGCGGGCTGGCATCGCATGCGCTGGCCGCGGCGGACGAGCTGGCTGGCGAAGGCATTTCCGTTCGCGTGCTGCAGCTCAGCACGCTGAAGCCGCTCGATACCGATGCTCTCCACGAGACGGCGCGGTGCTGCCGCGTGCTACTGACGGTCGAGGAGCACAACGTGATCGGCGGACTGCACGAGGCGGTGATGACCGCACTCGGCGGACGCTATCCGGTCGTTTCGTACGCCCTGGGCTTGCACGAGTGCTTCGGTGAATCGGGATCGTGGAAACAGTTGCTCGATCGCTTCGGACTCGATGCGCGCGGTATCGTGGCCGCGGCGCGCCGCGCGCTGCCGAAGGGAGTGGTGGCCCTATGAGCCACAACGACCTCACCTTTCCCGATGTTGTGCTGCGGCTCACGATTCCCGGCGGCGCGGAGCTGCTGCTCGCATTTCTTCGCGCCTATTTCGAGCCCTTCTTCCGCTTCGAAGACAGCGATCCGGCCGTGTCTCCCCGATGGGTGGTACGCGTGCACATCGGGGCGCCGCCGAGATCGGTGCCGGCGGAGAGCGCGCGGATCGACATTGACCGAAGCGGCGGCTTCCTCCGCTGCGAAGGTCGGTTCGTCGACTGTGACCGCGGCAGACTGGTGATGTTGTCGCCGTTCGATGTGACAACCTATATCGATCGCGAGACGCTGGCCGTGGATCTGTGGGGCTCGAGCGCCGCGTCGCTGCGGATTCCCACGTTGCGCGTGCTCGAAGAACTGGCGACGCACGAGCTCGAGCGCGACGGCGCGGTGTACGTGCATGCGAGCGCGGTCGTCGCGCAGGGCCGTGCGGTCCTGATCTGCGGCAACAAGAAGGCCGGGAAGACGAGCGGTTTGTGCAAGCTGCTGCGCGCGTTCGAGACGGAGAAGATGGCGAACGACAACTGCGTGATACGGGCATGCAACGGGGAAGCGATTGCACGCGGATGGCCCGGTTTCTTCAAAATCGACCTCGGATCCGTCGCCCTTTACCCGGAGCTGGGGCGCGACTTCCCGCCGTCGGAGCGCGCACTCCTGAGCGACAGCGATGCGCTGTGGAAGGTCTACGACAAGGTGCCGCTGTATCCGCGGCAGGGAGCGGAGCGGTTCGGCGCCTCGATGGATGTCGAGGCCCCGGTTGCCGCGGTCATCTTTCCGCGCTTCGACGCCACGCGCGCGCCCGGTCTGTCGCGCATCTCGATCGACGATGTGCGCGGCTCGTTTCCCGGCTACGTCCAAGGCTCGCGGCATCCGAACCATCCTGACTGGCTGAACCTCGGCGCGCCATCGGAGCCGGAGGTTCGCGCGCACATCGCAACGGTTTTATCGGCGCTCGGCAACGCGGAGCTCTTCGAGCTGCGCTGGGGGCCCTCGTACGAGGATCTGTTGAGCCGCGTTCCTGCGCTGCGTTCCGCACACCGCGGCGTTCGGGCCTGCATGATGGATAGCGCCGCCGACGAAGCCTGGCCTCCGCTGCCGATCGCCGAAATGCCGCACCTCTTTAAGAAAAGCGACGCCACATGACGACCCCCGTCTACGACCGCATCGGTAATGACTACGACACAACACGCCGCGCAGATCCGTATCTCGCCACGCGGATGGCTCATCTGCTCGAGGTGCAGGCAGGGGGCCACTATGTCGACCTCGCCTGCGGGACCGGCAACTACACGATCGCGCTTGCATGCCGCGGCGGATCGTGGACCGGCATCGACGCGTCAGCGGCAATGATCGAGCAGGCGCGCAGGAAGACATCGCGCATTCATTGGCAGTGCGGCACCGCGGAGAGTCTGGCGATCCACGGCCCGTGCGATAGCGTTCTCTGCTCTCTGGCACTTCATCATTTCGACGACCTCGACGCCGTCTGCCTACAGGTGCGTCAGGCGATGCCGCGCGGCCACTTCGTGATCTTCACGTCGAGCCCCGAGCAAATGCGGCAATATTGGCTCAACGAGTACTTTCCGAAGGCGATGGAGCGCTCGGTCGAGCAGATGCCGAGTGCCGACGAGGTCGAGAAGGCGTGTTTGCGCGCCGGCTTTACGCGTGTCGAGCGCGAACGATATTTCGTTCAACCCGACCTGCAGGATGCGTTTCTCTATTCGGGAAAGCACAGGCCGCGCATCTATTTCGACGAGAAAGTGCGCGATGGCATCTCGACGTTTCGCCTTCTTGCCGATGACGATGAGACGCGCCGCGGCTGCGAGCAGCTCGACGGCGACCTGACGAGCGGAAGGTTTCAGGAGGTTCTGGCGCGGTTCGACAGTCAACTAGGCGACTATCTTTTTCTCCGGGCAACGATCGGATCCAACTGCGAGCCCCGATCATGAAAAGCCGGCTGCTGTTCAATCCCGGACCGACCAATGTGCACGATGACGTGCGGCGCGCACTGCTGGCGCCTGATACCTGCCATCGTGAGGAAGAATTCGCCGCCGTCGTCGCAGGACTCAACGAAGACCTCGTGCGCGTTCTCGGCGGCGAGGGAACACACGCGAGCATCCCCTTCGTCTCGTCGGGCACCGGCGCCAACGAGGCGATCCTGTCAAGCATTTACGGCAGGCTGCTGGTGCTCGTGGCCGGCACGTATTCGGAGCGCATCGTACAGGTGGCACAGCGTCTCGGCGTGGAGCCCGAGACGCTCGCGTTCCCACCCCTGGCAGGAATCGATGCGGCTGCGGTAGACGCTGCTTTGGACGGACGAACCGGCATCACGCACCTGTTCGTTGTCCATCACGAGACGACGACCGGCGTGATCGCCCCGCTGAGAGATCTCGGCGAGATCTGCCGCCGGCGCGGCATTCTGCTGGCCGTCGACGGCATCAGCAGCGTCGGCGCGCATCCGTTTCATCTGCAGCGCGACCACGTCGCGTTCTGCTCGCTCAGTGCGAACAAGTGTCTCGAGAGCATCCCGGGAGTCTCGTTCGTGCTCGCGCGCCTCGATGTGCTGGAGACGCTTCCTGTTTCGCGCAGCTATTACTTCGATCTGGCCGAGCAGTGGCGGTCGCTGATGAACAGCGGAACGACGCGCTTTACCACAGCGACGCAGATCTTCCGCGCGGCGCGCCTCGCCGTACGGCGCCTTGTCGAGGAGGGATACGAGCATCGCGTCGCCCGATACGCGGGCTTGCGGCTTCGACTGCTCGAAGGACTGGCCGGACTCGGATTCGTTCCGGTGCCTATCCCAAGCAGCAAGGAGTCGAATCTTCATGTGCTCGTCCACCAGCCTCCAGGTATTTCCTACGCGGAGTTGCACGATGGGCTGATGGAACGCGGCATCACCATCTATTGCGACGCTGCGACCATCGAGCGCGGCCACCTCTTCTTCGCCACGATGGGAGCGATTGACCAGACCGACGTCGATCACTTTCTCCAGGCGCTCCGCGACGTGCTCGAGGAACACACGATGCGCCGTGAACAAGCACTCGAGGCTCGTACATGATCGGCGCGACGAATCGCCGCGAGCCGGACGCTGTGATTCTTGCCGCCGGCTTCGGCACGCGGCTCGGCACTCTGACCGCACAACGGCCAAAGTGCCTGCTCGAGGTCGCCGGCCGGCCAATCCTTGCGCGCACTCTCGATTCCCTCGTCAGCGCCGGCGTCCGGGATGCCCATCTCGTGATTGGCCACCTCGGCGATCAACTCCGCGCCTTCGCCACCTCGTGGTCCAACCGCTTGAGATTGACCTTCACCGAAAATAGCCGGGCGGCGGCGACCGGCACGGCGTATTCCCTGGCACTCGGCCTCTCGCGCGTCGATGCAGAACGCGACGTCCTCGTCATCGAAGCCGACGTCGTCTTCGCAGACGATGCTCTCCAGCGGCTGCTGAGCGCGGACGCGGCCGACGTCACACTGATCGCGCCGTTCGGGCCGTATATTACCGGGAGTGCCGTGACGTGCGACGGCGACGGCCGCGTATCCGACTGGCTGCATGCGACGCATCAGGAGTCCCGCTTCCGACGCGACCTTGCACACAAGACCGTCAATCTCACGCGCCTCGGCACCTCCACCGCGCAGACGCTGGCACTGGTTCTTGATCGGTGCGTTGCGGAGAAGGAAAGCGCGCCGCTGGAGTATGCCATGCGAACGCTCGTCCGCGATTGCGGCGCACGCATCACGGCGATCGACGTCGGTGACGCTCCATGGTTTGAGGTCGACACGGAGGAAGACCTGCGGATCGCGAACAGCATCTTCTCTCCGGCTTATGGTTCCGGGGCGCAACACTGAGCAATGTGCGGCTTCGTCGGTATCGTGACGAATGACAGCGGCGCGAACATCGACGTGCCGTCGATCGAGCGATCCCTCGACATGGTGGCGCACCGCGGCCCTGACGATCGCCGTACCGTCAGCGGTCGCGGTTACGCGTTCGGCCACGTGCGATTGTCCATCCTTGATCTCAGCAACCGCGCCGCACAACCGATGCAGAGCGGTAGCCGGCGATGGACGCTCGTTTACAACGGTCAGGTCTTCAACCATCTCGAGCTGAAGAAAGAGCTCGCGGCGCTTGGCCACATGCTCATCTCGAGATCGGACACGGAGGTCGTTCTACACTGTCTGATCGAGTGGGGATCAGCGTGTCTAGCCCGCCTGAACGGACAATTCGCGCTCGCCTTCTATGACGGCGTGGAGCGGCGGCTGTTACTGGCGCGTGACCGCATGGGAATCAAGCCACTGTACTACTGGCAAGGCCGCGATTCGTTGCTGTTCGCGTCAGAACCGAAAGCAATCTTCACGCACCCGTTGTTTACACGCCGTTTGAATCTTCACGCGGTGTCGTCGTTTCTTTCCTACCGGCAGGTCGTAGGCAATCACACCTACTTCGAAGGGCTGAACGAGCTCGCGCCTGCGTCAGTTCTCGAGTTTCACGATGGCGGAGTGACGCGCCGGAGGTACTGGTCCCTGGGTGCCCGCGGGACGCGGCGGGAGATCGATCTCACCGAGATTCGATCGTGTATTCGAGGTGCCGTCGCCACGCAGCTCGTTGCCGACGTGCCGGTGGCACTATTCCTGTCGGGAGGACTGGACTCGTCGATTCTCGCAGCCGAGGCGTCGCGCGCCGATCCGTCAGTGGCCGCATTCACGGCCAGCATTACCGACGATGCCTCCGATGAAGCGGGTGCGGCGGAGCGTGCCGCGGCTCACTTCGGGCTTGCTCACGTGCGCGTCCCGGTGACGCGAGAGAGTCATCTCTGCCATCTGGAAGCGTTGATTCGCCGGAAGGGCCTTCCGCTTGGGATGCACAACGAGATCGAAATGTATTTACTGTCGAAAGCGGTCGCTCAACGCGCCAAGGTCGTCTTGTGCGGCGAAGGAGCCGACGAGCTCTTTGCCGGCTATGGTCGCATTTTCCGGCTGCCGTTCGAGACTCTTGGCCGCCGGCTTCTGGCGTTCCCACGCGGCGGCGCCGTCTCGTTCGACCTGTTCTACGAGCGTTACACCTACTTTCCGGAACAGGAGAAACAGGCGTTGTTCGATTCGGCGGTGTGGCGTGAATTGGCGGGTGGCGGGACCGCCCGCGAAACCTTGAAAGATACGTTCTTCGAGGTGCCTGGCCTTTCGTTCTTCGATCGCATCTGGTGTGTATTCGTGAAGCTGCATCTGCGCGGTCTGCTGGCAATGGTCGACGCGATGACGATGGCGGCAGGTGTGGAGGCACGCGTTCCTTTTCTCGATCCGCTCGTCGTCGATGTCGCGCATGCGTTGCCGGAGCGAGACAAGCTGCGCTGGCAGAAGCCATGGAACCGTCTGCGTGCACTCGGACGCCCGGCCGCGGAATTCAGCGAGCGGCTCGACACGCCGAAGTTCGCGTTGCGGCAGGCGTATCGAGACGTGCTGCCGCGCGAGGTGCTCGCGCGGCGCAAAGCGGGATTCCCCGTGCCCCTCACTCGCTGGTACGGCGACAACGCCGGAGCGTATCCGCGCTCGATCCTTTTTGCGAAAGGCGCACGCCTGGTGGAGTTGATGCGGCGCCCGGCCATCGAAGCGTTCATCGAGCGCGCCGCCCAGCGGCGCGACGAGGCGAGCGGCCGGCAGATGTTCCAGCTCGTCAGTCTTGAGCTGTTCCTTCGACATCACATGTAGAACAAGAGGATTCCATGACGTCTGGCGAATCTCGGTTTCTCAGCATCGGCCCGTTGACGATAGGTCTTCATCTTCCGCCGGCGATCGAGAATGACGTTCGCCGTGAGCTCGAGCCGTTCATTGAGATCAGCAGGGATCGCCCGGACGGAGCGCTGCTGGTCGAACTGGATCTGCGTCTCGAGGCTGTAACCAGGGAGTGGCGTGACGCCACAGATGGAGAGAGCATGCGCGTCGACACCAGTCTCTACAAACATCTCGCCTCGGACGGTTTGCGGTTCCCGGTGCCCGGAGGGTACGTCGTGCGGATCGAACTGACGCAAACTCATGCGTTCTTCGAGAGCGAACGGAAACGCGTATCTGTGTATCAGCCCGATGCGAGCCTGCTGGTCCTCGACGGCGTTCGTACGATCAAGAGCCTGTTTACGCCCGCTGTCGAACGTCACGGCGGCGTTCAACTCCACGCGGCAGCGGTGACCGTCGACGACGGACGTGCCGTGCTTCTTCTCGGAGATATGTGGCAGGGAAAGACGACGTTACTTCTCGAGTTGCTCTCGCAGTTTCACGTACAACAGCTCAGTTGCGACACGGTCGTGCTGCTCCCGTCCGCCGGCGGCGGCGTGAGCGCGCACGGCTGGCCTTCTCCGTTCAGCGTCTCCCATGGAACGCTGAGCGATCATCCCGAGCTCGCGTCGTTTTTCTCCGACCAGCGGCGAAGCGTTCCCTACGACACACTGTGGCGTGAGGGAAAGAAAACCATCCTGTCGTCGCACGATGTCGTTCAACGGTTTGGGACGCGGATCGTTCCGCACGCCAGGGAGCTCGCGCACTGCGTAGTGGTTCGCTTCAGGCCGGATGAGCCAACCGGTCTGACGGCGATATCGGACGCGAACGATCTCGCATCGACGCTGCGCTCCGTCTACCTAGGTAGCCGCGATCCGATCTATCACAATTGGCATCGCTTTCTGCACGCAGACGACGCGTTGATCGAATCCAATATCGAAGCGATGAGCAAAGCCCTCATCCAAGCGTGTGCCGTGACGGTGATGACGTGGGCGCCGAGTGCGATCAGTCTCTTGAAGCGCATCCCTGATCTGGGTCGCGCCCACAAACACCTCGGCCACCTGTTAACGTCATTCCCCCCGTTGTGAGGACGGACATGCTCCATCGCAGAACGCCAAATTTCACCGTCAACGTCTGTCGTGAAACGAATGCCGGCGGTCTTCGCGGCTATGAAATGGACGTCGAGCATTGCCGCTTCAACGGGGACGGCCTCGTCCGGCTTCGCTCGACGGTCATGATGAGCACGGACGCGGCGGGCGCTCTTCCGTATGACCCGATTCGGGGCTCCGTCCTGCTCGTCGAGCAGCTCCGGCTCGGCACTCTTCTCGCCTCCCGGAAGGCAGCCGGTCTCGAACCCTACACATTGGAAATCCCTGCCGGCATCGTGGAGGCGGGAGAAGATCCGGTGCAGGTGGCGGCGCGCGAGCTCTTCGAGGAGACCGGCTGCCGGGCGCGGAAAGTGGAGTTCGTGGCGCGCTACCTCGCCGATCCTGTGCAGTCGGCGAACATCTTCAGTTTATTCGCGATGGAGGTCGATGCTGGCGAACATCGAGAGCTCGCGGGGATGGAGCAGGGGGAGGATCTGAGGGTGCGCGAGCTGTCGCGCGCTGACTTTCTTGAGATGCTTGACGGCCACGCTCTTCAGGACGCGGCGACGATCATCGCCGCACAATGGCTTCGCGCGCACCGAACGTGATGCGTGGAGCCCGGTTTTTTCCGCCCGCTACGGCAGCATGAAGACATAGAACAGGCGGACGTGATGCCGCGCGATTTGCGCGTATGAGACTCAGACATCGAATACTCCGCGGTCTTCGGTAACGCGTCTCGATGCCGAGCGCGACGAACCGGCGCGCCTCACGCTCGCACGATCACGCGCGAAGAGCGTCGCAATCGCCTTCAGCCTTCGGTTTCCGTGGTACGGTTCTGGAAGGTAGCGGCGCTCCGCGTCCGCAAGTTCGTCATATTGCAGAAGGCGGAAAATGTCGCGCACCGGCGCGATCCACGCCTCAGCGCGCGCGACGCCGTCGCGACGAATCTCCCTGCAGGCGCGCAGCATCGCTGCGAGTGACGCGCGGAGCATGTGATTCGCCCAGATGACAATCGACGCGCCCGTCTCAGCCAACTCCTTTTCGGTGATACAGGAGTACGTCGTCGGGATCAGGATGAGCGGTGCCGCGCCGCTCCAAGCGCTTGCAAACCGCAGCACCTCGCCTGGATTGCTACTCTTCGAGTGGATGACGATCGCATCGGCTCCGGCAGCGGCGTAGGCCCGGGCGCGCCGCAGCGCGTCATCCATCCCGGTTCCCGTGATCAGCGCCTCGGTGCGCGCGACAACGCAGAAGTCGTCTCGGCGCGCGCTATCCTTCGCCGCCTTCAGCTTTCCGCAGAACTCCTCGATCGACACGAGTCGGTGGTCGGCTGCCATGAATGAGTTGCGCTTCGGGAACTCCTTGTCCTCAATACAGAGCCCTCCCACACCCCGCGCACTCATCTTCCGGACTACAAGGCGGACGTTGTTGAAGTCGCCGAAGCCGCTGTCGCCGTCGACGAGGATCGGAAGCGAGGTGCTGTCTGCGATCGCCTCAACCGCGGCGAGAAGCTGCGTCGACGACGCCTCGTTGCAGTCGCGGAGACCGAGAACGGTTGAAACGGCGAGGCCGGAGACCCAGATGCCGTCGAAGCCCGATTCATTGACGATGCGCGCCGACAGTCCATCGTGTGCCTCCATGAGATAGGCGAGCGAAGGCGAAAGCAACAACTCCCGCATCGTAGGTTGCCCGGGGACGATCATGCGTTCTTCTTTTAGGAGTGCCGGTAGGACTGAATTTCCCTACCCCCTCCACGAGAATTTCCCTCATTACCGCAAAAATCGCTGGTCTGGGACGAGGAAAGTCACGGAAAGCCGCGGTTCTTGCGGGATTTGAGGCTTCGGTTCGGGACGCTCATAACCCAAAGGTCGCGGGTTCAAATCCCGCCCCCGCAACCAATCGAAAGGAGCCGGTGACGACCCCCGCCGCATCGGACCCCGGATCTCGACCGAAGGAGACGCTCGTCCGCACTGCGGAGAGTCGGTTTGCGTTCAATTCGGGCTTCGCAGATTCCCGTTTAGGTGCACCAAGTGTCGCCAGTACTCCGCCTTCCCACTTGAATCGATCGAGCTGTTGCCTCTTGCCAAATGCCCGGAAAGGGAGCATCGTTAATATTCCAGATAGATCGAAGGGGGTACCTCGTGGAACTGACACGCAGGGGTTTCCTGAAGGCGACGACGATCGGTGGCGCTGTCGCTCTGGGGTTCGATCTCACGAAGGCTCACGCGGAGATGCGGGATCTCAAAATCGCTCGCACCACCGAGACGCGCAGCATCTGTCCCTACTGCGCGGTTTCCTGCGGGGTGATCATCCACACGCTCGGCGATCGTTCGAAGAATGCCACCTCATCGGTTGTGCATGTCGAAGGCGATCCCGATCATCCGATCAGCCGCGGCAGCCTCTGTCCCAAGGGGATCACCCTCAGGGACGACATCAACAACAAGAATCGCCTGATGTCGCCGAAGGTGCGCCGGCCCGGCTCCGATCATTGGGAAGACATCAGTTGGAATGACGCCATCGCCGGAATCGCGCGGCAGATCAAGAACACGCGCGATCGCTGTTTCGTGGCCAAGAACGCGGCCGGACAGGTCGTGAACCGCAATCCCGGTATGGCCATGATCGGCGGCTGCACCGATACGAACGAATTCAACTTCCTTCAGTGGAAGGCGATCACCGGCCTGGGAGTGCCCTACAGGGATACCCAGGCCAGAGTTTGACACGGCCCCACGGTGGCCAGTTTGGCCGCCACATTTGGCCGTGGAGCGATGACCAATGGATGGGTCGACATCAAGAATGCCGACGTCATTCTGGCCATGGGCGGCAACCCCGCCGAGAATCATCCCGTCGGATTCAAGTGGTTCATGGAAGCGCGGAAGGGGCGCGGTGCGAAGATCGTCGCCGTCGACCCGCGTTTCACTCGGACGGCAGCGGTGGCCGACCTCTACTCACCCATTCGCTCCGGTACGGACATCGCCTACCTGCTCGGCCTGATCCGCTATGCCATCAACACGGGCCGATTCCATTCCGACTATGTGAAGATCCATACGAACGCGCCGTACATCGTGAACGACAAGTACGCGTTCAACGACGGTCTCTTCTCCGGCTTCGATCCCGCCAAACACCAGTACGTGAAGGACAGTTGGGCGTACGAGGCCGACCCGAAGACGAAGGGGTATGTACTCGATCCGACATTGCAGCATCCCCGCAGCGTGTTCCAACTCCTGAAGCAGCACGTCGAGCGCTACACGCCGGAGATGGTGGAGCGGATCTGCGGCACGCCGAAGGAGACATTCCTGAAGGTCGCGGACATCGTCACCTCCACCGGCAACGCCCAGCACGTCGGGACGATCACGTACGCATTGGGATGGACGCAGCATTCCACCGGCGTCCAGATCATCCGGGCAGCGGCAATGCTGCAGCTCCTTCTCGGTAACGTCGGTCGGCCGGGCGGCGGCGTGAACGCTTTCCGCGGCCACTCGAACATCCAGGGAGCGACCGACACCGCCGGAACGTTCGAGATCCTTCCCGGCTATCTGAAGACGCCGGCCGCGGCCGCCCAGACGCTGGCCGATTACTACACCGCTGCCGTGCCGACCACTCTCAACAAAGAGGCGTGGACGTCGATGAACTACTGGGTCAACTACCCGAAGTTCATGGTGTCGCTGCTCAAGTCCATCTATGGCAACGCCGCGACGAAGGACAACGATTTCGGCTACGCCTGGCTCCCCAAGATCGACGGCAACTATTCGTGGATGTACATCTACGACGACATGTACCGCGGCAGCTCGACGCGTGCCGGCGGTAAGGAGCCCGGTCCTGAAGGGTTCATCACCTTCGGCATGAACCCGGTGGGTCTCGGTCCGAATTCGAAGAAGATGATCGCCGCGCTCTCGAAGTTGAAGTGGGCGGTGGTGATCGAGAACGTCGAGACGGAGACCGCTCGCTTCTGGAACGCGCCGGGCGAATATGGCGGCGCGGCGCCGGCCAAGATCCAGACCGAGGTCTACATGCTTCCGGCGGCCTCGTTCGCGGAGAAGGACGGAACGTTTACGAACTCCGCGCGGTGGCTCCAGTGGAAGTGGAAAGCGCTCGATCCGCCGGGGCAGGCCAAGAGCGATCAGGAAATCATCTCCCGCATTTTCCTGGCTGTGCAGAACCTCTACCGGAAGGAAGGGGGTGCCCTTCCCGAGCAGGTGCTGAATGTCTCGTGGGCGTACAGCAACCCGACCAACCCCGATCTCTCCGAAGTGTTGAAGGAGATGAATGGGAAGGCCCTGGCCGACCTTCACGACCCGGCCGATCCAACGAAGGTTCTCAAGACCACCGGCCAGCAGGTCGACGGGTTCGGTCAGCTCATGGACGACGGCTCAACGATGTGTGGCAACTGGTTGCACTCGGGCGTATTCACCGAGGCGGGGAACAATGCGCAGCGGCGAAGCAACGCCGATCCGACCGGATTGGGCATGTTCCACAACTGGGCCTTCTCCTGGCCGGCAAACCGGCGGGTCATGTACAACCGAGCCTCGGCCGATGCACAGGGAAATCCGTGGGATCCGACGCGCGCCGGCATCAAATGGAACGGTCAGAAGTGGGTCGGCGACGTACCGGACATGAAGCCCGACGCACCTCCCGGAACGTTCGGCGCATTCATCATGCTGCCCGAGGGTGTGGGACGGCTCTTCAGTGGATCACTCAATGATGGACCGTTCCCCGAGCACTACGAGGCCGTTGAGGCCCCAGTCGACAATCCGTTGCATCCGAAGGTCACTTCCAATCCGACAGCATTGAAGTTCGCCTCGGACAAAGACGTCATCGGTGACAGGAAAGACTTCCCGATCGTCTGCACGACGTACCGGTTGACCGAGCACTTCCACTACTGGACGCAGCATCAGCACAAAGGGGTGCTCAACGAGCTCGCCCCCGGATTCTTCGTCGAGATTCCTCAGGCGCTTGCCGACCAGAAGGGAATCGCGAACGGCTCGAAGGTCAAGGTCACCTCGGCGCGCGGATTCATCGAGGGAACGGCCATGGTCACCAAGCGCCTTCGGCCGATGAAGGTCGATGGCAAGGAGCTCTGGCAAATCGGTTTCCCGATCCACTGGGGCTACGCGGGCGATCCCGACCATACCGGCCCTCTGGCCAACTTCCTCACCGCCTCGGTAGGCGATCCGAATACCTGGACTCCCGAGTACAAAGCGTTCCTCGTAAATCTCGACAAGGCGTGAGGAGACGACGATGGCCGGTCAAACGCTCGAGATCAAACGCTCCTCCGCCGCGATGTGGGGTACCCACACCGGGATTCGCTCCACCCCGACCGTGGCCAAGTACATCGATACCACCACCTGCATCGGCTGCAAGGCCTGCGAGGCCGCCTGCCAGGAATGGAATGACCTGGGAACGGTGGAAACCGAGCAGACGGGGACCTACCAGACGCTGCCGAAACTCGATGCGAAGTTCTGGAACCTGATCCGCTTCAACGAGCGGGAAGTCGACGGCGGCCTGATGTGGATGATGCGCAAAGACCAGTGCATGCACTGCGCCGAGCCGGGCTGCCTGGAGGCGTGTCCGGCACCCGGCGCGATCGTTCAGTACGGCAACGGAATCGTCGACGTCGATCCGTCGAAGTGCATCGGCTGCGGATACTGCGCGACCGGCTGCCCCTTCGACGTGCCGAAGTTCCACGTCAAGAGCGGAAAGATGGCCAAGTGCACCCTGTGCGTCGATCGCGTCGAGGTGGGGTTGGAGCCGGCATGCGTGAAAGCATGTCCGACCGGCTGCCTGAACTTCGGCACGAAGGACGACATGGTGGCTCTCGGAGACGCGCGGGTGAAGCAGCTCAAGACGAGCGGTTTCAATGACGCAATGCTCTACGATCCGAAAGGCGTCGGTGGCACGAGCGTCGTTACCGTGCTCGGTCATGGACATCCGGAGTGGTACGACCTGCCTGTCGATCCGAACGTGCCGGTGCTGGTGCGTCTGTGGAAGTCGGTCATCCGTCCGGTTGGCGTTCTGGCCGCACTGGTGACGGCGATCGGGACATTTGCTCACTACACGAAGTACGGGCCGATCGAGCCCCCATCGGATGGTGAATCGGGTGACCATCCCAATTGATGGCGTGCTGATGCCGGAACGGGAAACCCGTTCGGCGATCTGAATCCGCGGAGGAAGCATGACGACGATGGCGCACGGACAGACCGAGCACGAGATCGCGGCGGGCCGCGCCCGGGAGAATGTCATTACGGGCGCCTCCATCGTGCGGCATCGCCGCTCGTCGCGGCTCATTCATTGGTCAGTCGCCGCAACGTTTTTCCTGGCGCTCCTGAGCGGAATGCCGATCTGGTCTCCGCTCTTCGGCTGGATGGCCAGTCTGCTCGGCGGAATGGAAGTCTGCCGGTGGCTTCATCCCTATGCCGGATCGCTCTTCTTCATCCTCTCGACCGTGCAGTTCTTCCACTGGCTGGGGGACATGCGTCTCACGAAGGGCGATCGGAGCTGGTTCGGCCCGAAAGCGTTCAAATACATGCATCACGAGGAATTCGGAGCGGACCCAGGCAAGTACAACGGTGGTCAGAAACTCTTCTTCTGGGCGGTCACGCTCGGAGCGATCGGCCTGCTGCTTTCCGGACTGATCATGTGGTTCCCGCTCTATTTTCCGCAGATGATCCGGGAGCTGGCCATTCTGCTGCACGACATCACCTTCATCCTTTTCCTGGTTGCGGTCATTACCCACATTTACCTCGGGACGGCTGCCGAGCCGGGCACGTTCCGGGCCATGACCCGCGGCACGGTCACACGTGCGTGGGCGCGCCTGCATCATCCCGGCTGGTTCCAGGAAGTGACGGGGGAGGAGGCGCGAAAGCGCTGACCTTCTCCGGATGATCAAGGCCTCGCGGAACCTTTCGCCGGCAGCGGAGTTGGAACGGCGCGCGGCGCGTGCTGCACTGTTGGCCGGTCAGGCCTCCACTGCTCACGCACCTCTCCTCTTTGCCGCGTTGCTTTATCGCGTGCAAAGCGAGTTTGCCGCGGCGGTCGAGGATGCGCAAAAAACGCGTGGATTCACCGGCCATCTGGACGGCGATGTCGACCGCCTGCTGCCGCTGTCCGAAGGGGTGATCCGCGCCGCGGCGGAGCATGGACCGGAGCAGCTCGCCAACGACGCCCGCAACCGCCTTCGAGAAGAAAAGCCGATTGCTGCCGCACGCTTACTGGCGTACTGGAACGGCGACAGCAGTGCACGCGAGGACTACCTTTCGCGAGCGTTGCTGCGTCCATACGGCGAGGTCCTTCGCGCCCACGGTGTGATGCCCGACCGGCTTCACCATCAAGGTCATTGTCCATTCTGCGGCGGTGGGCCCTGGATCAGCTCTCTGATCACGATGGGGGACTCCGAGGGAGCGTTGCGCCTCCTCGGTTGCGCGCTCTGCGGCAACGAGTGGAACTTCAGCCGCGTCCGCTGCCCCTCGTGTCATGAAGAAGACCCGGCCAAGCTGCCGGTCTATCAGAGCGATGCGCATCCTCTGGTGCGGATCGAATCGTGTGAGACGTGTCGTCGCTATGTGAAGTCGATCGATCTCACCAAGGACGCGCGGCCTGTCCCCGAAATCGACGAGTTGCTGTCGCTGTCGATGGACCTATGGGCCGTCGACGAAGGCTTCACGCGAATCGAGCCGGGGCTGGCCGGGATTTGAACGAGCGCTGCCCATGCGAGACGAGCCGGCAGACACATTGCTGCTCGCGCAACGTGCGTTGCGCAGCCGTTTTGACGATTTCCGGCAGGCGTTGCAACGCAATGACCGCACGGCGCTGCATGTGGCCCTGCTCGACTTTGAAGAGCAGTTCCGGCGCTGGACGGAGACGGAAGAGAAGACCCTCGTTCCCGCGCTGACGCGGAACGGCATTCCCGGACGCGATCCTCGGCGCGAGCTGCGTCTCGAATACGTGCAGATCCGAGAGCTGACCCGGTATCTCGTCCGCCAGCTCGGCGAAGGAATCCGCGCCAACGATCTGGCCGGCTTCGTCGAGAACCTCGACCGCCGCCTGCGCGCGCACGAGTCTGAAATGGAGCGGGTCTATTACCCAGCCGCTCGAACCACGCTGACGGCGGAGGAGTGGAGCATCCTCGAGTCCGCGCGGCCGGATTAGAA
This sequence comes from Thermoanaerobaculia bacterium, assembly GCA_035569395.1. GTDB lineage: Bacteria > Acidobacteriota > Thermoanaerobaculia > Gp7-AA8 > Gp7-AA8 > JADGNZ01. The sequence continues at coordinate 113,663 of DATMNC010000030.1, forward strand.
ACGGTTATCCGAGCTGATTCAGCTCGAACCGCGGCTCATCCGGCTCTTCGCGCATGGCGTTATACGTCGCTTCCAGTTGCTCCCGCGGCCAGCCGAGGAACATGCCGTCTCCACGATAGACGGATCGGCCGTCGGGCAATTCGACCAGCATGATTGATCCGCTGCCTTGATCGGAGCTGATCTCCATCCGCCAGCCGGCATGCATAACGCCGCTCTCGCGCATACGGATCGGCGCACGCGCGAGCGAACGGAGAATGCCATTGGTCAGCAAGGAGCCGACTTCCCTCGCATCGTCGTCGTCCATCGTCAACATTGTAGTTCTCGGTTGCCTTCACGCGCTGACCACGCCCCAAGGGCAGACAACGCCGAAGGCAGCTATTCGATCTGACCGGCGTAGATGTTGAACCTCCCGTCACGAACGAAGCCGAGGAGGGTCAGGTTGAGCTCGCGGGCCAGATCGACGGCCAGCGAGGAAGGCGCACCGACGGAGGCCAGGACCGGAATGCCGGCCACGACCGCTTTCTGCACCAGCTCGAAGCTGGCCCGACTGCTGACCATGAGGATCTTCCCGGAGAGCGGTGTCGCGCCCTCGCGAAACAGGGAGCCGATCACTTTGTCGACGGCATTGTGACGGCCAATGTCTTCGCGAGCCCGCAGCAGGTTTCCGTCATGGTCGAATATCGCGGCGCCGTGAATCCCTCCCGTTGCCCGAAAGGCCGTCTGGTGCTCCTGCAGGGCGGAGGGAAGACGATGGACGACGTCTCTGCCGACGAATCGTCCTGCCGGCAACGCGGCGTTGGCGACGCGGAGTGCATCGATGGAGGTCTTGCCGCAGACGCCGCAACTGGACGTGGTGTAGAAGTGGCGGTCCAACTTTCCGACGTCGAGCTTCACACCGCGGCGCAGCGAGAGGCGGATGATGTTCGGCGACCCCCAGTGGCGAATGGAATCGATCTCTTCATGCGATCGGATCAGTGCCTCGGTGAAGAGAAAGCCGCTGGCCAGGTCGGCGTCGTCGCCCGGCGTGCGCATCGTTACGGCGATGTTCTTCTCCCTTACGTCTCCGCCGGATTCCCACGCCACGCGGATCTCCAGCGGCTCTTCGACGGCAAGGACGTCGGTATCCTCGGCCGACGCTTCCTGCGTCACCCGAGTCATTGCCACGGAGGCGATTCGTTCTTCCGGCATCGCAGGGATTGTGAATGATACGGGACGTGCACGCTGTCTATTTGACCGCGCCCACCGTGAAGCCCTCGATGAATCTGTCGAGAAAGAGGTTGTAGAGGAAGCCGATTGGCAGGCTTGTGATCAGGCACGCCGCCATCAGCGAGCCCCAGTAATAGACATCGCCGCGCACGAGAAACGTCGGCACACCGACACCGACAGTCTGATGGGACGCCGAGGAGATGAAGGTCAGTGCGTAGACAAACTCCTGCGTCACCAGAGTAAAGGCGAAGATCACCACTGTAAGGATCCCTGACGTCGACATCGGAATCATCAGCTTCACGAACGCGCCCCATTGCGTGAGGCCATCCACCATGGCCGCATCTTCAAGATCGCGCGGGATCGATTTGAAAAAACCCATCAGCAGCCATGTCGAGAACGGGATGGTAAAGGTGGGATAGACGACGATGATCGACCAGAGCGAGTCCTGCAAGCCGAGGAATGACACGACTTTCGATAACGGGATGAAGAGCAGCGTCGGTGGCACCAGGTACGTGAGAAAGACGCCGATGCCGAGCCGCGTTCCCCACTCGCCGGTGAGGCGGGCCAGCGCATACGCGGCCGGCACAGCGAGCAGCAGCGTGATGATCACCACGATCAGGCCGGCGAACATCGTGTTCAGCACCCATCGCGGAAAAGGCGTCTCCTGGAAGAGCAGCCGGAGGTGATCGAGCGTCGGTGGCTCGGTGAAAACGAACGGATTGTTCTTGAGGTTGTTGAGGTCCGTGTTGCGTTTGAACGTGGTGATCAGCATCCAGTAGAACGGGAAGGCCAGCACCACGGCAAAGAAGATCCGCACCAGCCACATCACCATCCTGGGAAGCATCCGGGCCAGTCGCCGGCGTGCCATCTACGTCACCTCCGCGCGGTGCGCCGAGCGCAGGACGAAATAGGCGGCGATGACCAGCAACGGCACGAGGAAGATCGAGATGGCCGCCCCCTCCGCCAGGTCGGATCCGAGGATGCCGGCGAAGAACGCCTCGGTCGGAATCACCTGCGTCGTGTCGTACGGCCCACCTCGGGTGAGGATATAGATCACCGTCATGTCGGTGAAGGTGAAGATCGCGCCGAACAGCACCGCAACGTTGATGATCGGCAGCATCATCGGAATCGTGATTTGAAACGTGGTACGGAAAAAGCCCGCGCCATCCACCGCCGCGGCCTCGGGGATGTCTTTGGGGATCGCCGTCAGCCCCGCCAGGATGATCACGGTCGCGAACGGCAGCATGTGCCAGGTGTGCACGAGGATGACGGACGCCATGGCCAGCTTCGGCTCGCCGAGCCACATCGGCGTGTCGTATTGATTGACGAGGTGGAACCGTACCAGCACCCAACTGATCACGCTGTAGAGCGAGTCCAGGATCCACTTCCATCCGAGGGATCCGATCGATACCGGCGCAACCCACGGCAGCAGGATGAGAAAGCGAAAGAATCGGCGGCCCGGGAAGGCCTCTTTCAACGAGAGGGCCAGAATGTTCGCGCCGATGAGCACCAGCACCTGGGAGCTGATCGTAAAGACGAATGAGTTCTGAAGCGCCCGGCGGAAGGCCGGGTTGTGCAGGATGCTGACGAAGTTCTGCAGGCCGACGAAGTGGTAGGAGACGCTGCCGACTTTGGCATCGCTCACGCTGTAGAGAAAGGCCATGACGAACGGCACGCCGACGAGCGCGAGGATGTAAACGATGGCCGGCATGAACATCGCCGGCCCGAGCCAGCGTTGACGGCGGATCATGCGGGGATGCTCCTCCGCGAGGTTCGCTTCTCGCTCCCCCGGTCGAAGAACTTCACGTCGCCGAGAGCGACGGCGAAGGTCTGCAGCGAACCGTCGGGCAGCGACACGGCGTGGGTCGAGGGAATGCGTGACACCGCCTTCCGCCCGTCGAATACCCCTCCGGCGATCGTGCCGTACAGGACGCGCTCGGCGCCGAGATACTCGCCGTGTGAGATTTGAAATCCAAAAGAGATGTGCTCTCCCAGCCGCTCCGCCACACCCGGCGGTAGAAAGTGCTCGGGACGGAATCCGATGATGACGTCCGGCCCGGGAAGGATATTCATCGGGGGTGAACCAAGGAACGTGGCTACGAACGTATCGGCCGGCTCGTCGTAGACGTCGGCCGGCGTACCGATCTGCCGCACGGCGCCCTGCGACATCACCACCACGCGGTCACCCATGGCCATAGCCTCGACCTGATCGTGGGTGACGTAGATGGCAGTCGTGCCGATGCGTTTCTGAAACTGCTCGAGCTCCTCACGGGCCGAGGCGCGGAGTTTGGCATCGAGATTCGAAAGCGGCTCATCGAGAAGGAACAGCGACGGCTCGCGCACGATGGCGCGGGCCAATGCCACCCGCTGGCGCTCTCCGCCGGACAGCTCGCGCGGCTTTCGGTCGAAGAGATGCTGGATGCCGAGGAGCGATGCCGCCCACTCGGCCTGCTTCTGCCGCCGCTCTTTCGCCATGCCCTGCGCCTTCAGCGGAAAGACGATGTTCTTGAACACGGAAAGATGCGGATAGAGCGCGTAGCTCTGGAAGACCATGGCGATTCCGCGCTCGCGCGGCGTGAGGTCATTGACCAGCTTGCCGCCGATGAGGATCTCGCCGGAAGTCGGCTCCTCCAGGCCGGCGATCATACGGAGGAGCGTCGTCTTTCCCGAGCCGGAAGGGCCGAGGAGGACGAGGAACTCGCCCTCCCGGCTCTGAAGATCGACATTGACGACGGCGCCGACGTTTCCGCGCTTAAAGACTTTGTTGAGCTTGCGTGTCTCGACGACCGCCATTCCGTTGCGCTCCTCCCCGAAATCTCACTTCCACTTGGCAAAGATACGGCGAACTTCCGTGTCAGCGGCCTTGACGGCGTCCTCGGGGGACATCTCGTCGCGCGCCGCCTTGGCGAACATCGTCGGAAGGACGAAGGTGTTGAAGATCTCGTCGATCGGCGCCGTGGCATAGCCCGGAAATCCGACGTTCGTGGACCAGCTCATCGCATCTGCGATGACCGCGTACTTGTTTGTCGGGACGGCCTTCGGATCGTTGGCGAGCTGCTCCTTGAGGTTGGGAACGGTCTTCGGGAAGCAGGGAAAGTTGTAGAACTCGCTCCCCTTGAAGGCGTTGCCGAAGTCGTCGATGAGATCGGCCAGAAACTGCTTCGCGCCCTCTTTGTTCTCGGCGAACTCCCAGACGACGTAACAGCTCATGACGTGCTCGGAAGCGATGCGGCGCACTGGGCCCTTGAGCGCAGGCCGGAGCTGGATCTGCTTCGACATCTCGGGATTGTCCTTCTCCGCGGCGCGCGTGACGGAGATCGCATTCTGCACGAACGACAACTTGCCGGAGAGAATCCCGCGGTTGTTCGAGGACGGATCCCATGAAAAGACTTCGGCCGTCTCGGTCTGCTTGAAGAGATCGCGAAAGAACTTGACGGCTTCGATGGTGTTCTTTGAGTTCAGCGAGGGGTTGCCGTTCGCATCCTGCTCCGATCCGCCGAACGACCAGAGGCAGGCCCGCGTGGCCATGTTCGTGTCCAGTTCCTGCGAGAGGCCAAGGCCGCAGGGATTGCCGAGCTTCGGATCGTCTTTGATTCTCTTCGCGCCGACGAGCAGATCGTGCCACGTGTCCGGCCCGTTCGGGAAGCCGACCTGCGACCAGAGATCCTGTCGATAGTTGCCCGGATCGGGAACGAAGGAGTCGGAGAAGGCGAAGAACTTCTTGGTCTTCGGGTTGAAGCTGGACCTGACGGCCAGCTCGATCGGATTACCGTGCTTGTTCTTGACATGCTCGACGATCTCGCGGTGATCGATGACCTGCTTCTCGTACGCTGCCGGAGGGGCGAGGAACATGAAGAGATCGTGCCCTTTCTGGGCAGCCACCTCGGCGGCGGCGCGGGCGTTGATCTCTCCGATGGCGATGTGGTCGACGATGACGTTCGTGTTGTGCTTCGCTCCCCACTCCTTGGTGAAGACGTTGTCGAACCACTTGTCGTATCCGGGGACGAAGTGACTCCACTGCACGATCTTGAGGGTCTTCTGCTGGGCCAGAGCCCGCGCCGGAAAGAGGAACGCCGAGGTCATCCCCGCGGCAACGGCGGCTCCTCCTGTCAGCTTGACGAACTTCCTCCGACTGATCTTTCCACCTGAATGCTTTGACATGACCACCCTCCTTTCTTCAGCGACCGGTCACCTGTGGAAGCTCCAAAACACCACGCCATGAATCACTCATGAACGTTTGCTTGTGGGTATGCGGAACGACCTGGCCTGCGCATGAACAACGAAGCGCACCGCCTGCGCGAGACGGACGAAACGCGGATCGAGGCGACGGGTATTGAGGAAGGTCCTCGAGGAAAGAGTATCGATTGCCTTTCCGGGCATCACTTCCATCGTCGTTCCTCCGGTGGGGCGGGAAACGGTGAAAAGTATACTGCGCCCACGGGCGAAAGGTGGTCCGTCTTCGCGGGCAGAAATCGACGGCTGTGCTGCCAGGACGCTTGACCTCGGCGCAAACCGGGTGGTTTCATTTTTCAGTGGATTTCTTCCACCTCTTCGTCTAGTGTGAGCGAAGGAAACCCGTTAGCTCCTAACGTCGCGCGCCCCGGGGGGAGATCGAACGATTGACCCTGTCCAGAGAGGTTCGCAGTTGCCCGTCAGTGCTGCCCGGCACTTCTTTACACGTGTCTTCTGTCCAGGTTGTGAGCTGCGCCCGTGCGCGCCGCTCGCTGGTTCGTCTGTCGACTAAAGGCCCCGAGTGAAAGGAGATGTCATGGAAAAACTTACCCCCAGGACACGCGGTTTCTTGTTTCCGTTATCGATCCTCGCATTCCTTCTCTTCGCCACCGCCGCTCATGCCCAGGCAATCATCAAGGTCAACGACAACGTCAACATGAAGATCGGAGCGCTCGTTCAGGGGTGGGCCGATGAGGCGCAGGACGCCACCACGAAGGGTTACGCCGAGAACCTGTTCCTGAGGCGGATGCGCTTCCTCGTCGCCGGTCAGGTCTCACCCAACGTCTCGTTCTTCTTCGAGACGGACAATCCGAACCTCGGAAAGTCGCCCAAAGCGCTCTCCAGCGGCTTCGTCACGCAGGATGCCTTCATCGAGTGGAAGCCGGTCAGCAGCGCGTTCATGATCGACGCCGGAATGATGCTCCCGCCTCTCTGCCGCAACTGCCTGGAGAGCGCCGCGACCCTGCTGTCGCTCGACTACGGCACGTATTCCTTCACCGAGAGTGCTCCGACGCAGTCGGCGGTCGGCCGCGACACAGGATTCCTGGCCAAGGGATACCTGGATGACAGTCACGTCGAATATCGCGCCGGGCTGTTCCAGGGGGTACGTCAAGCCGCTGCCCCTGGCCACACCGCGGCCGGGAATCCATTCCGTGCCACCGGGCGCGTGATGTACGACGTGTGGGACACCGAGGTTGGATACGTGATTCCCGGCATGTATCTGGGGAACAAGAAGGTCCTTTCCTTCGGCGTTGGCGCGGATCACCAGAGCAGCTACAAGGCCTACTCCGCGGACGGCTTCCTGTCGTTGCCGGCGGCGAACAAGGACGCCTTCAACGGTGAGCTCACGCTGCTCCATTTCGATGGTGGAACCTTCCTCACGTCCATTCCCCGGCAGCGCGACTTGACGCTGCAGGCGGGCTACTACCTGGCTGCCAATAAGGTCATGCCATTCGTCCGCTTCGAGGACCAGAAGTTCAGTCTCGCGTCGAACAGCCCGAAGAACAACCAGCGCCTCCAGGGTGGTCTGACGTGGTATCCGAACGGCAATAACTACAACATCAAAGGAGCCTACAGCCGCGTGAAACCGAAGGTGGGCAACACCACCAACGAGCTGACGGTCCAGTTGCAGTTCTTCTACTTCTGACGACGGACAGCCCTTAAGTCGAGCGCCCCGCGTTTGGGGGCTTGCGGAAAGAGAGGCGGGATATGAGTAGTACGGCAGCGGGAAGTTTAGGCAGCACTGCATCCGGACAACCAACCTACCCCATCGGCAAGATCATCTTTGCCGCGGGGCTTGGAACGATGATCGAGTGGTACGACTTCTACATCTTCGGAACTCTGGCTGTGATCATGTCCCAGTTGATGTACCCGAAGGGGGATCCCACCTGGACCCTGATCGCGTTCTGGGCGACGTTCGCCGCCGGGTTCATCGTGCGTCCTTTTGGGGCCATCGTCTTCGGGCGCGTGGGCGACCTCATCGGACGCAAGTACGCGTTCCTCGTCACTCTGAGCATCATGGGCCTGTCGACGTTCGTCATCGGCCTGCTGCCGACGTACGCCAAGATCGGCTTGCTGGCACCCTCGATTCTGCTGCTCCTCCGGCTCCTGCAGGGTCTGGCCTTGGGCGGCGAATACGGCGGCGCTGCCGTGTATGTCGCCGAGCACGTACCCGACAACAAACGCGGCTACTACACCAGTTTCATTCAGGTCACGGCCACGCTCGGCCTCTTCGTTTCCCTCGGTGTCATCCTCGCGACAAGAAGGATCTTAGGCGAGGATGATTTCAAGACCTGGGGCTGGCGCATTCCCTTCCTCGTATCCATCCTCCTCGTCGGCATGTCGCTCTATATCCGGTTGAAGCTGAAGGAGTCGCCGCTTTTTTCCTCGCTGAAGGCCTCCGGTAAGTCGTCCGCCGCCCCGCTCAAGGAAAGCTTCGGCAACTGGGCCAACATCAAGATCGTGTTGCTCGTCCTCTTCGGCGCCACGGCCGGCCAGGGCATCGTCTGGTATACGGGTCAGTTCTATGCGCTCTCATTCCTGCAGAGCGTGCTGAAGGTCGATGCAACGAAGACCAACATCATCATAGCGATGGCAATCCTCTTCGGCATGCCATTCTTCGTCGTCTTCGGCGCCCTCTCGGACAAGATCGGCCGCCTCAAAATCATGATGGCGGGCAATCTCATCGCCGCCCTTACCTATCTTCCGATCTACCACGCCATGAAGAACAACATGGGCGATCCGAAGAACCCGAACATGGTGATCCTGACGCTGCTGGTCTTCATCCAGGTCATCTACGTCACGATGGTGTACGGGCCCATTGCGGCGTTCCTCATCGAATCGTTCCCGGCCAAGATCCGCTACACATCGTTCTCGTTGCCGTATCACATCGGCAACGGTTGGTTCGGCGGAACGCTGCCCCTCATCGCTACCTGGCTGGTTCTGAAGACTGGAAACATCTTCGCCGGTCTGTACTGGGTCATTGCCATCGCCCTGATGACGTTCTTAGTGGGCTCGTTCGCATTGAACGAACGTCATCGTGTTCAGATCTGGGACGAGGCAAAGGAAGCCCGGCCGTCGGACTGAGCCCCATCACGCGTTCATTTCACCGACTGGGGCAGAGAATTCTGCCCCCGTCACTGTCTAAGGTTTCACGGTTCGTGATCGCCGACACGTCTGATCGTGACGAGGCTCGTTTCCCCAGGCCGGCCGCCGGCCTGAGGATGAGCTGAAAAAAATGCGAGAGATGCCGCCTGGTGCCCGGCTTCCCTGGCCGGGCACCCAGATCCTCATTACTATACGAGGACTCGATCGGTTCAGCGCCTCGCTCGAACCAAATGCACGGAGGAACAGTCATGTCGAATGCTCCAGTCGCCGAAACCACCGAGGGCCAGATTGCGGTTCATTGGAAGGAAGAGGAAACCTACAAGCCTTCGGCGGCGTTCATCGCCCAGGCCAACCTGACGGATCCTGCAATCAACGAGCGTTTCGCCGAGAAGAACTTCCCCCAGTGCTTCGAGGAGTACGCCGACATGCTCACCTGGTACAAGCGCTGGGACACGGTGCTCGATACCAACGACCCCCCCTTCTGGAAGTGGTTCGTCGGCGGCAAGATCAACGCCTCGTACAACTGCGTGGATCGCCATCTGGCCAGATACAAGAACAAGGCCGCGCTGATCTCCGTCCCGGAGCTCGAAGACGAGGATCCGGTCACGATCACGTACCAGGAGCTGTATGTCCGGGTCAACGAGTTTGCCGCCCTGTTGCGCGACTTTGCCGGATTGAAGGCCGGAGACCGCGTCACGATCCACATGCCCATGCTGGCGGAGCTGCCCATCACCATGCTGGCCTGCGCCCGCCTGGGCGTGATCCATTCCGTGGTGTTCGGCGGATTCAGCGGTGAGGCTTGCGGCCTGCGCGCCGCCGATTCCGGCAGCAGCGTGCTGATCTACATGGACGGCTACTATCGCAGCGGCAGGATGATCGATCACAAGGCCTCCGCCGAGATCGCCGTGGCCACCTCCGAGAAGGAAGGCCAGACCATCGACAAGGTACTGGTGTGGAGACGGTATCCCGGGAAGTACTGCTCGGCGACACCAATGGTCAAGGGACGCGATTTCTTCGTCGACGACATTCTCGCGAGCTACCGCGGCAAGCGTGTCGACCCCGTTCCGATGGATGCGGAGGCACCACTCTTCCTGATGTACACGAGCGGCACCACGGGCAAGCCCAAAGGCTGCCAGCATCGCACCGGCGGCTACCTCTCCTATGTGACCGGGACGTCGAAGTACATTCAGGATATCCACCCAGAGGACGTGTACTGGTGCATGGCCGACATCGGGTGGATCACCGGCCACTCGTACATCGTTTATGGGCCGCTCGCTCTGGCCGCAACGTCGGTCATCTACGAGGGAGTTCCGACGTATCCCGATGCCGGGCGGGTCTGGCGAATCGCCGAACGGCTCGATGTCAACATCTTCCACACCTCCCCAACTGCCATCCGCATGCTGCGCAGGGCCGGCCCCGAGGAGCCAAAGAAATACCACTACCACTTCAAGCACATGACTACGGTCGGCGAGCCGATCGAGCCCGAGGTCTGGAGGTGGTACTACAACGAGGTTGGCCGGCGCGAAGCCGTGATCGTCGATACCTGGTGGCAGACCGAGAATGGCGGATTCCTTTGCAGCACGAAACCCGCCATCGATGTGATGAAGCCTGGCAGTGCCGGACCCGGAGTGCCCGGCATCTACCCGGTCATTCTCGACGAGCAGGGGAAGGAGATGAGTGCCGGGACCGGGAAGGCCGGCAACATCTGCATCAAGAACCCGTGGCCGGGAATCTTTCAGACGATCTGGGGCGACCGCGAGCGCTTCGTGAAGCAGTACTACTCCAAGTACTGCAAGGACCCTAAGAGCAAGGACTGGCGCGATTGGCCGTACTTCGCCGCGGACGGAGCGATGCTGGCTGCCGACGGCTATTTCCGCATCCTCGGCCGCGTGGACGACGTCATCAACGTGGCCGGCCATCGCCTCGGCACAAAGGAGCTCGAGTCGGCCTGCCTGACCGTTGCGGAAGTAGCCGAAGCCGCCGTGGTTCCGGTCGTGGATGAGATCAAGGGGCGTGTCCCCGAGATCTACATCGTCCTCAGGCCGGGATACGCGCCGTCCAAGGAGATCACCGACCGCGTGATTGCGACTCTCGAAACGATGATCGGCAAGATCGCCCGGCCCCGAACGGTGCACATCGTTCCGGACATGCCAAAGACAAGGTCCGGGAAAATCATGCGCCGCGTTCTGGCCGCGATCTCGAACACGCTCGACACCGGCGACATCACCACGCTGGCGAATCCCGATATCGTGGAGCAGATCCGGGTGGCCGTACAGGGCCAGGAGAAAGTGGCCACGAGGGAAGGCCCCGAGGATCTGAAGCAGTTCGGTAAGGAAGAGTAATCAACCCGATCATCCGGTTTTCATCCACGCGGAATCCGGGCCGCTGCAACCCAGCGAGTGTGCTGGCGCGTTCGGAGCGTGGTTGCCGGCTCATGGAATGACTTCCCAATGACCGCTTCTGGCTGGACCGATGCGGCGGATGGCTCCGTCTTCGCGCATTACCTTCAGATGCTTCTCGATCCCGCTGGTTGCCATTCCCAGCTCGGCGGCAAGGGCAACGGTGGAGATGCGGGGGTTGCGGAGCATTGCACGCGCGATGCGGAGTCGCTTCCCCATGATCTTTTCACCCCACTTTTCACCCCACTTTTCGGCCAACCCCTGGTTGCTTTGACCGGGGCCGGAGCTTCGCAGCGTCTCGATGTATTCCGTTGAGAACGGGAACTCGATCCAGATGTCGTTCGATTCGAAGCAGAGGATCGGTTCCGGTGTACCAGCATCGCTGATCGAACTGCAACCGCATGAGGTTCGAATTGTAATAGGCGAGCGGAAGCTCATCGCGCGCAATACGTTTACCTCAGCCGCGGTTCCTCGGGTTACCCAGAGGCGACGATCCGCAGATGACGCAGATGAGACGCAGATGAAACCGTCCTCCATGTGTGTCTAAGCCTTTCATCAGCCGGGTCAAGCCTTCGACCAATCTCCGAACCGCGAGACCGCGCAACGAAGCAACTCACTCTTCACCCGGCCACGCCATCGCATCTGCGAAACCCCGGTAGCGCCCCGACGGCTCCTCGATGTGCGCGCTGGCGATGCCATCCAGCTCCCGCGCCAGCACACCGCTGACGGTGGTCTCCTGATGATCTGCTCGATAGTGCAGCATGTCGATGTGATGCCGCGGCAGTCGTACCCGCAGCTCCTCGCTCCGGATCGCCTGCGGCAGGATGCCGTCGGCATCGTCCCCAAGTGCCTCTTCGATGACGTGCATCGGCCAGACTTCCATCGCCTTGGCCATCCTCTCCGCCAGCGGAAACCACTTCCCGAGCGGATTCGTCCACAGTCGGCCGCGGCTGTAGGATGTGACGGATGCGGAAGATGATGTGGGATTCGAGCATTGAGCCACCCAAAGCGCGCTCGCCGTCGCCTCAGGATTGGCCGAGACTAATATCGGCAACATGGAGGCAGTCTCGTTTTTTCAAGCAGTAACCGCTGCCGAAAAACGAAAGCCTCAGCTGGTATCACCCGTATCGACGTGAGGTGTGTCGGAACTTAGAGATCGCAGCGAACGTTACTTGTCCAGATTCCTTGGTGTCTGACCACGCGAGTGAGATGCTTCCGGGCTGACGGTAGGATACGCACAAAACCATGCTACGACAAACTTCAGCCGAAGCGCGCGGAAGCGAGGAGAGTCAGCGTGTTCACTTTCCAAAGGCGCCAGCTCGGCGAAGCTCTGTTTCTGCGGCCAAGCACCCGGAGCAGTTGCGGCCCTTTTTCGGGTACTACGGGGGAAAGTGGCGCGATGCTCTGAAGCACTATCCTACTCCTCGATTTGCGACAATCGTCGAACCTTTCGCAGGGTCTGCCGGATACTCACTTCGACATGCTCATCTAAAGGTTATCCTCTGCGAGATTGATCCAGCACTCGCGGAAGTATGGCGGTATCTCAAGCGAGCCACGCAAAGGGAAATACTCGCGCTCCCGGACCTTCCACCGGAAGGCAGTGTCGATGACTTGCCGATCACGCAGGAAGAAAAGTGGCTGATTGGGATGTGGCTTAATCGGGGGGTATCTACTCCGCGCAAACGTGCGTCGCTGTGGATGCGGCAGCGCATTCGTCCCGGATGTTTTTGGGGAGAGAAAGTTCGGGCACGCATCGCAGCGCAGGTAAGCAAGATTCGCCATTGGAAAATCTACAACCGCAGCTATACGGACTGTCCAACTCCGTCGCACGCGACATGGTTCATCGACCCTCCCTATGAGTGCGCCGGACGACATTACCGCTTCGGTGCTGATCTAATCGATTACTCGGGTCTCGGCGAATGGTGCAAGTCGCGCCGCGGACAGGTGATTGTTTGCGAGAACGAAGGCGCTTCCTGGCTCCCGTTCCGGGAGCTTGCCTCGGTCAAAACGACACGCTCGGCACAACTGTCGAAAGAGGTCTACTGGACAAACGCTTTCGCTAAGCAACAACTTGAACTCGCGCTACCAGCGGTTACACAGCGAAAGCGCTGATCGTGTGAGAGGTGTGCACACGAATCGGCGGAAGCATCTTGCTCCCGCCGATTTCGGAAACGCTACGTCGTCTCAGGGCCGGGAGACACCTGTTGCTCGGCCGCGGCAACCGCCGCTCCCAAGTCAGTCGCTACAGGCGTCGACAGCGGTGTCCCATCCTCACTCTTCAACTTCGCTTCGAGTTCGAGTTCCTTCTTTGTGGCGAGCGCCAGACTCTCTGCGGTTGCGCAGAGGAGATCACGTAGTCGCTTCCGTTGTTCCTCGGGGAACTCCTCTTCATCCACAAATTCGTAGTTCAGAGTGAAGATCGTGTGTAGGATTAATTTGATCTCGTATCGTTTTACGAACTCGTCAGCGAGGCTCTTCTTGGACATCCGGTGTCTGAGGTTTAGAAAAGGCGGAAACTCAGCGTTATAGAAGAGCTGAACTTTGCCAGCCGATGACCGCACCGAGAAACCGATGCGATGATGGTCGTGCGGCCAGCCCAGCGTATTCCAGGCTGGATCTACTCGCTTTACTGGGGCGGCTTTGAGAATAGGAATCTCGACTTCCGAGAAATCCTTCTTGCGGATCTTAACCGTGATCGTTTTCTTATCCTTGGACAAGTCGCCCGGTTCGTCGCTCTCGTCATCCTTAGATCGCTGTTTCGGTTGTGGCTTCGACACCACATCGACTTGAAGCCGGTGCATCTTAGCCTCACCCACTGTGAAATCAAGCTGCACTTGAATGTACCCTTTAGACCCAACGGCAGCCGTCTCTGGACATTCGAAGTGACAGCGGACTCGGCCGCCCTTCATCTCGCCAGCGCCGACATAGTTGGCGCCATGCGCAAGCACCCTGATCTTCGAGATTGTTTGATCGCCCGGATTCCAACAAGCTGGGGATGCGTCGGTTTCGAACAAGTAGCTATATCGCTGACCAGGGTACAGCTTCACTGTCGTACCTACGAATTTCCACCTGACGAAGGTTGGGGGCTCGACGGCCTCGATCGGAGGAGGCTCCGGTCGTAAGGCTGGGCCGTCTTTGTCGACATCCACCTCAACCCACTTTTCGACTTTTCTCGTCAGTTGTTCGAAGCTGATGCCAGCAGACTTGAGGTATTGCTTAATGAGCGTTGAGATCGACTCGCCATCATCAGCTGGTGTTTTCACATCGGCTGCTGCGAGCTGAACATTAAGCTCCTGCAACTTGGCGTCGAGGTTCAGGCGCCGGACAAGCTCCTCCAGTATCATCTTCTTTATGGGTGTCTCTTTGGCGTGCTCGCGTGTGGACGTGAATAGCTCGTATCTCGCGCGTGGATCAAGGCCATTACAGTCGATCAGAACGACCATGTACTTGCCCGCTGCCCAGAGCTTTGCCCCGTTTGACCCGGTGACAATCGCGCGGCTTTCCTCGGCATGCGTCTGGCCGTCGAGTGTCATCAGGATCGTCTTGTCAGGGTCGACCCAGTTCCGGAGGACATCGTGCGCTGACCGGTTGTCGGGGTCTGCGACCCAGTAAGTGATTTTTACTCGGCCGAGATTAGCGGCGCCGGTTCTTCCCCCAAAGTCCCAGCTCGGGAGCTCGAAGTATTCCGAAGCGCGATGGAGGATCTTTGAAGCGGCTGTCTGGGGTTCGATGACTGACGTGGCTGTCGGGTCGTAGTTGGGAAGCGCTCCTGTTTCGTCAGCTTGTGGGACATCGCCCTTCAGGCTTGCCTGCCAAGCGCGGTCGAGAGCGTTCACGGTGCCTCGAATGACGCGGCCATACCTCCTGAAACCGGGCGACGTGCTTACCTTTGTTGCCTTGAGGGAGAACATTTCGAACCACACAGGGAATAGCGGCTGAGCCAATGAACGCATCATCAAGCCGTACAAGCTGTTCTCGCCGAAAGGTTGTGAAAGGTCTGCGGCGGTGTACCCGATGTGTCGAACCAGTGTTCCGGCGGGGAAGGTCGTGACATCGACCGTAATCTCGGGCACTTTCCTGCCGATCGTGAGATACCGATAGGTCGGCGTCTTCGCGAACACGCCGTGATCTTCGTCCCACGTGGCCTCGACCAGCGTAAACGCGACCACATCGGAGCCGATCTTCCGCGACGCGATGAGTGTTAGATCAGAATACTGATACGTGCTCGAAGCGCCTTGGCCGTGTTTTCCGGTGAGCCACGGCTTAGATTTCTTGTTTCCACGGTTCAGAGACAAGATCGTGTGCGGCATTTCAGAGCCGCTGAGACCGACACCGTAGTCTCGAGCGTCAAGCACACAATCGCGTGTGTCCTTGGCGTCGCCGACGTACGCCGTTACGGTAACGGTCTTCTTCGCCAGCTTCTCCGTTTCATCATCGAGCATGCCTCCAGTCAAGGCTGCTCCATCGAGATGGAACCAGATTTCCGCGGCGTTCGCGGGTGATGGTGGGAATGGCCCGTGATGGTTTAGAGCGGCACGTTCGAGATTGGCGTCTCCCTCATTTGTGATGCGTTCGATGAACGCTCGGCCGGGATACGCATTGAGACTCATCGGGCCATCGTTCGACTCCGAGTCGTTGAACGGCGACCAGACGATGTCTCCACCGACAAAGCTCTTCTCAAAATGCCCGAGGCGTGACCTAGCGTCGCGCCAGCTTGTGAAGCCCAACCACGGAAGGCGGTAGTCATGTCGTCCCTCTGCCGACGTGGACAGAGCTAGCGATCTGAAGAGATCTTCCAGACTTTCGGGGAGCCTTTCAAGATTGGGGAAATGCGGCGTGGACTTCGGTGGTCTTGCAGGAAGAGCAGGGGATTGCCCCTTTGATGCTGAAGGCATATGAAACTCCTTTTTCTGCGATTGGCGGACAGCCGCTCGCGGTCACCTGACCCTGTCTGGGCCGGATCGCGCTCCAATGCCGGTCTGGCGATGGAGCAGGCATTTCGTCAGAGGCGAAACGTCTCTTATAGGTTACTACGAAACTGGCAGGTCCTGCGGGGCAAAATCCGTGGGGTCAGACCTTCGTTCTTCGACCATCCGGAACTCGTTGACAACACAGCCACTTGCGGTAGCAGTTCGATCGACCACGACGATCCGTCAGTTATTTTCACTACTGCGCACCACTTCGGAACAACAGTAGTGTGCGCCCTGCTCATGGTTTCGGTTCCCAACGCCTTCCTTGATGCACCGGCTCTGCTGCACTATCCCGACACGTCATTGGAACGACGATGACGATCGACGAAGAGATCCTCGGCGCGCTCAAGGAGCGTGCGGCGAGGGAAGGGGCGACCTAAGCTATTCGAAGACTCTGTCCGTCTTTGCCGCCCGGCCAGCTGTTACCCGCCCGCGCTTGAATGGCAGACGAGGCCATGGGCCGTTAGCCAGCGCTTACAACTCACCCGATCGACTGGGTCGCCGACCGAGTCGGCGTGGAGACCCTCCTCCATCTGCGTTTCTCTGCGTCCATCTGCGGATCAGCCTTTTCGCTTCCGCTGCCGGCCTAGCTGGTTTTTCCGGGTGCGATGGAGACGACGGACTTTCTCCGCTACCGTGCTTCCGGATCGGCGGCCTCGGGGGATTTCTTGAGGGTGTGGAAGGCGGTCACCGGACGTCTGGCGCGTTCGGCCTCGTATCGCGCATCCATCTCGTGGCGCATCTGCGAGTATTCGCGTCCCTCCTTCCCGATCTGCTTGATGACCAGGTCCTGCACGATGGACTCTTCGATCAGGTTGGCGAGTAGTTGGGACGGGAACCGTGGATCAAGGCTGTGGATCTGGCCGGAACGCAGCCGCGCCACCGTGCGGCGAAGTTCGGCGTGACTCGTGCCGGGAGGGGGTGTAGCGAGTTTAGCCAAATATACTCAGGATCAGGTATAACCGTGTATAGATGAGTATAATCTCGTCATGGACCCGATCAAAAACCCGTTCTCCCCAGGCGCTGGCGCGCCACCTCCAGAGCTCGTTGGCAGAGATCGCGTTCTAGATCAGGCGGGAGTTCTGCTAGGTCGCATCAAAGAGAAGCGGCCGGAGAAAAGTATGCTGCTCACCGGCTTGCGCGGGGTCGGAAAGACGGTCTTGCTCAACGAAATCGACCGGATGGCGGTTGCTGCGGGCTACCGAACGATCTCCATCGAAGCTCACGAAGATAAGCCTCTGGGATCGCTACTCGCTCCCTACCTGCGAATGCTGCTCTTCGATCTCGACCGGATGGCAGGGACGGCCGACAAGGTGAAACGAGGTCTTGCTGTGCTGCGCAGCTTCATCGGCGCTCTCAAAGTGACAGTCAACGACGTCACGATCGGACTGGACATCGATCCCGAAAAAGGCTCTGCGGACAGCGGAGACCTCCAGATCGATTTGCCGAACGTTCTCGTGGCGATTGGTGAAGCAGCCGAGGACCGAAAAACGGCCGTTGCACTCCTGATCGATGAGATCCAGTACTTCGACCGGACTGAGCTGGGAGCGCTGATCGTGGCGATGCACAAACTCCAGCAGCGTCAATTGCCGATTGTGCTTCTTGGAGCCGGTCTGCCGATACTGCCTGGGCTGGCCGGAGATGCGCGGTCATACGCAGAACGCCTCTTCAGTTTTCCTGTCGTCGGCGCGCTGTCAGAGGAGGACTCCGCGAAGGCGTTGAAGGAGCCAGCGCAGGCGGTCGGCGTAGTCTTCGAAGATGAGGCCGTAGCGGAAATCTTTCGGTTGACGAAGGGATATCCGTATTTTTTGCAGGAATGGGGATACCAATCGTGGAACGGAGCTCCTTCGAGCCCAATCACGCTCAGAATCGTGAACAAGGCTACGACAACAGTAAGCGCTCGTCTGGATCAGAACTTCTTTCGAGTACGGTACGACCGCCTCACGCCAAGCGAAAAGAACTTCCTCCGGGCGATGGCCGAGCTGGGTCCAGGACCTCAACGCACAGGTGATATCGCCGACGCTCTTGGAGTGAGGCTGACCAGCCTCGGGCCGGTTCGCGCCAAGTTGATTAAGAAAGGCATGGTCTACAGTCCTGCGCATGGAGACATGGCGTTTACGGTGCCGCTGTTCGATGAATTTATGAGACGGGCGATTCCGCAATTCGGGTCTTAGCAACGGAACGCATAGAGTCCGTTACCGACGAATCCGACCTCGACGATGTCTACCGACGCACAGGTTTTGGATCTCTACGGAGGGCATCCCTCCGTCATCCACTGCTGAAAGAGTGCGATGAGGGATGGATCGAGCGGGGGCATCGGCGGCGCGGGCATCTGAGTCCCGGTCGTCCCGGTCAGTCTTCCGTAGATCATCAATGCATTCGTCTTCACGGTGTCGTAGTCGGCGAGGTTGAAACGCCACATCATGTTGGCCTGGAACGGCGCGAACATCGGCGCGATGTCGGTCTGGAAAGATGTCGCCACTTGCGTCCTCCTCTTTCGTCGGTTCAGGTGCGGGGATCAATCCACATCATTGCGGCAATTGCGATCAGATAGAGGCCGCTGATCATCTCGGCGTGTGCGGGAATCCAGCGCCGGATGCGTGTGCCGCCGGCGATGCCGAAGAGGCACATGCAGGCGCTCACGCTGCCGACGGTCATCGCCGCCAGCGGCAGGGGATAGCCGAAGGTGCCGAGGCTGACGCCGATGAGCAGGTTGTCGAAGGAGAGCGAGAGCGGCAGGCCGACCAGCGTCCAGCGGTTGTTGACCAGCTTCTCCAACTGGTCGTTGTCTCGTAACGCCAGATAGATGATGACGGCCCCGCAGGCGACCAGGATCAGCGGCGCAATCCTGTCGATCCAGTGGCCGAAGCGGACGCGCAGCAGGTTCATGAGCAGCAGTCCGATGAGGGGCGTGGAGATCTCGCATACGCAGAAAGCCAACGCGAAGAGGAGCCGGCGCATCCGCGTCAGCGGCGTCATGCTGATGGCCGCGGCAACCTGCAGGTTGTCGAGGCCGGCCAGAACTCCGAGAAGAATGATCCGCAGCATGCGCGCTCACGACGGCAGGGCGTAGATGTTCAGCACGCCGCCGTTGCCTCCCTGCACCAGCGCGCCGGCCACGACGAAGTTGCCGGCGATGGCCGGCCCCATGCAGTAGCCGTAGCCGCCGCTCATGCCGCCGGTCTGCGCGCCGAAATTCGCGACGTCGCTCCAGAGCAGCTTCCCGTCGGTGACGCTGAACGCGTAGAGAGCGACGCGCGTCGTCGACATGAACACGATGTCGTTTACCACCGCCGGCACGCTGATGCCGCTCTCGCCGGCCATCTTGTAGAGCGGATTGTTCGGATCGGCGGCCACCGCATACTTTTTCGGATTCCCGTTGTCGAGCGGCCAGGCGTCGGCGAGCGTCGACCAGTCGAGAGCGCGGATGAAGGGCGTGCTGTCCGAATCGATGCCGGAGCAGATGAAGTGATAGTTGTTGCCTCCGACGCCGATGAAGACTTTCTGCTGCGATGAGCAGAGCGCCGCCGTGCTGTAGGTGCCGTGGAAGTTTTCGCCCTGGGTCTGATTCGATTGGTCGTTCGTCAGGACCGGGAACGGCTGGCTGGGATCGTCGACGCCGTGCGGGTCGACGGTCGGAATCTGACTGCCGTCGTTCATGAAGGGGAGAAGCTGCCGGGTCTTGATGATCTCGAAGGTATTGGGATCGAAGGTCATGAAGCAGCCATTCTTGCAGCCGATGCCAACCACCTTGCGGCCGTTGATCTGCCAGAGCGTCGGAGCGCCGCCGATGTCGATGTCAATATCGCTGACGCGGTAGCTCGTCTCCGCCGGGATCTGGATGCAGGCCTTGAAGGCGCCGGTGCTGGCCGAGAGCACCAGCACGCTGTTGGTGTAGCCGAGCGTCGGCAACTGGTCATCGGGCACCGGGTTTCCGGTAGCGCAGTAGAGCGCATCGAGATCGGGATCGTGGGCGATGCCTGACCAGACCGACGCTCCCTTCGCTACCGGCTGACCATCGAACGTCGTGAATCCGGCAGGCAGAGACTGACGGATGGTTTCCGCGGGCAACTGATTCGGCAGGTTGTTCGTTCCCTCGACGTACTGGCATGTGCAGTAGATCCAGATCACGTTGCCGCTGTTCGCGTCGAGGCAATAAACGAAGCCGTAGAGAAACGAGTTCTCCCCCTCCCCCATCCCGACGTAGACGCGGTTGCCGGCCACGAGAGGGGAGGACCAGCCGGATGCCTTGGCTTGCGTGCCGGCCGCCGCGAAATCGTTCGTGACCGGCTGGTTGTGCGGCATATCGGCGTAACGAAGGTCGGTCACCCAGGCCAGCGTAA
This sequence comes from Thermoanaerobaculia bacterium, assembly GCA_035569395.1. Taxonomy (GTDB): domain Bacteria; phylum Acidobacteriota; class Thermoanaerobaculia; order Gp7-AA8; family Gp7-AA8; genus JADGNZ01. The sequence continues at coordinate 133,919 of DATMNC010000030.1, forward strand.
GGTCGGACTGGTTGAGGCAGTAGAGCTTGCCGTCGAAGGCGCTGAAGTAGACCTTCCCACCGGTCACCGCCGGCGTGCAGCCCATGCCGCAGAATCCATGCGTGTCGCGTTCCTTCGGGTCGATGCTCCAGTTGTAGGTCGCCTCGGTCACCCCCGTGTTCAGATTGACCTTGATGAACTGCCCGCCGTTCTGCGCGGCGGCCGCGAGGCTGTTGGCCAGACCACAGTAAACGTAGCCGTCGACAACGGCAGGCGTGGAGAGGATCGATCCGTTCACGTCGATCGACTGGGTCAGCTTCAGCCCGGCCACGCTCCCGCTGTTGATGGCACTGCCGGTTGCCTCTCCCGTGTGCGCGGGGTCGCCGTGAAACATCCACCAATTGCTGCTGGGCATGGTCGCTCCTTACTTTGCCGCTGTCTGCGCGGTGGCCTTCATCTTCGAGGAGGAGGGGGGAGGGGCATCTTGATGCGGCCGGCGGGCCAGACCCCAACTGAAGTCCCGCAGTCCGGTGCCGGCGTTGTAGTGACACGCCATGCAGCTGTTGCCGAATGCCCCCACCGCGAGCTGGGACGATTGGAAGTAGGTCTCGAGGGCCGTATTCACCACGCCATTGACCGGGAACGCGCCGCCGCAGTCCTGCGGATAGACGCCGCGGTTCGCGGGAGCTTTGAACTGCCCCGGATTCGTCGGCCACTGCGTGATCACCAACTGGTAGTACTGCCAGATAGAGCTCTTCGGCAGGGCGGCGTGGAAAGAGTTGTTGACGTCGACCGTCGATGCGCCGGGAGGCGTGGTGGGGATTGGATTGAGGCGGTTGACCTGCGTCGGCGTCGGCGTCGGCGGAAGCTGTCCCGGAGCGGTGTACGTCGGACGATTGGCGAATCCCTGCGTCCCGGTCGGGGGATTGTCGGTGCCGTTGTTGAATGATGACGGTACGTTGTCGACCTTCGGCGGAACGTTGTCGATCTGCTCGAAGGTCGACCAGATCCACTCGGTGAAGAGGCTCGTCTTCTGGGCGATGTGGAAGCCGACCAATCCCATGAGCTGCTGCGTGCACTGCTGCGTCTGGGAGTTGTAGACCCAGGCGTTGACCGTGTAGTAGCGCTGGCGCAGTTTGTCCTGCAGACCGCTCAGATTCCGCCAGGCTGCTTTGATCATGATGGAGTCGGCCGGATTCTGCGGGTTCGGAGGCAGCGAGACCACCGTGCCCGGCGGGAGGTTCTTCATCAGGTACAGCCACGTGTTCGGGCTGTTGTCCGCCCCGCGGATCCAGTTGTACTGCTGCTCGTTGTAGCGGACTTCGAAGTAGACGTAGTTGCTCGACTGATCGACGAGCGGGAAGGAGAAGGCCTGGTTGACGTCGGACAGCTCGGTATCGCCCTTGGTGACCATCAGCAACTGCTTGTCGGTCTGTTTGGCTTGCGGACACAGCGCCGGTGCATATGGCGAGTTGTAGTCATTCCAAGGGGTGGGGCGCTTGTCATACTGATCGAAGAGCTCCCAGTTCGCCTTGTACGTTCCCCAGGTCACCGGCGTGGTGTTGGTCATGCCGGTAAAGACGCCCGGGTTGTTCGGCTGGTCGGGATTGCCCCGCCCGACACCCGACGCCGGCCAGTTCAGGGCGATGAAGCTCTCCCACGAGAACCAGTCGAAGTAGGGCCGGAACTGTTCGGACGTGGCATTGCTCGGCGCACTGGACGGGATCGGCACCGTCGCCGGAATGTTGCCGCTGATCACGACCGGCGGGATGGAGGGGAACGCCGGAGGGGCGGTGGAGGTCGTTGTGGTCGACGACGACGTCGTTGCCGTCGAAGACGATGTCGTCGCCGAGGTCGTCGCGGTCTCGGGAGCCGGGCCTTTGCAGCCGAGGAGGAGTGCCGTCAGAGCAAACGACAGAAAGACTATGCGTGTCGTCGACATGATTGATTCCTTCACGTTAGGAGTGTCAAGAGAATCGAAATCCCTACCCAGCCTTATCTGCGTTTCATCTGCGTCATCTGCGGACAAAGCTTTTCCGCAGATGGCACAGATAAAGGCAGATCAAAACACCCACGTTGCACCCAGACGTAGCGTCCTTCCCGGAGCCGGGAACCCGAACGGGGTCGGGCGTCCTTTGAAGTCGAGCAGCACGTAGCCCAGCTCGTTGTAGTGGGCGTTGAGCGCGTTCAGCAGGTCGGCTTGCAGCCGCAGCTTGCCGAGGTCGTGGGAGATGCGCAGATCGACGCGGGAGATGTCGGGCTCGGCGAACTGGCCGGCGTCGTCCAGCGTCATTCCGTGAGTCCAGCGGTAGGTGAGGTCGGCCCGTGTCGTTGCCGTGAGGCGCGCGTGCAGCAGGAGTTGCGCGACGTGCTCGGGGATGTTCTTGAGCTGTAAATCGGGCGTCGTCGTGTCCGCGACGCGCGTCCAGGCGTAGGTGAGGGTGGGTGAGATCCGCGCCGTTTTGTCCAACGCCACGCTTGCCTCGATGCCGCGATGCAGGCTGCTGCCGATGTTGTGATAGGTGAAGGTCTGCGGGTCGAAGTCGATCTCGTCGGTCACGGTCATCCGGTAGGCCACGATCGACCACTCGCTGCCCAAGGCCGTCCTCCCCACTCCCGCCTCGATGTTGCGGGCGCGTTGCGGAAGGAGATCGGGATTGGAGATGGTGAACGTTCCGCCTCTCCCGTTGGGGTACGGTCGCGGGTCGAAGAGCTGATCGAGCGTCGGCGCCTTGAAGGCTTTCGAAATCTGCACGAAGGCGGATACCGGCTCGGCCGCCGATCCTAGGCGGACGTTCAATCCCGCGCGCGGTGACCAGGCGGAGGCGTCGTGACGGCGTGACGCGCCTCCGGGAGTGGCGGCACTGAAGTCGTCGCGGAGATCGTCGCGGCGAAGTCCGGCCGTGAGGCGGCAACGCTCGCACACGTTCCACCCTCCGGTCACAAAGGTTCCCAAGCGATTGCGGCTCCCATCCTCGGATGCGGCCAGGCCGAGCGTTTCGCCGGATTGTCCGACCGAGGAGTAGCGGCCGGAGAGCGAGGCGCGCTCCAGGTCCGCGCCGGCGCGGAGCGTCCCTCCGGCCATCTCGCGGGAAACCTCGAACGTCGCCCCGCCGGCCTTCGTCGTCAGCGCGCGCAAGGAGCTCGTGCCGAAGCCCGGCGCGAGCAGCAGGGTGCGCAGGTTGTCGCTGCTGCGCTCCAGGCCGTACACCGTCACGTGCGCCGGGCTGGCGCCGAATGAGTCGTACGCGGCGGCCAGGCGATAGCGGTCGGTCTGTTCGCGGTCGAAGCGGAACAGCGCATTCGATTGCTCGCGATCGTTGCCGATCTCGACGAAGGTGAGCGGACCCGGCTCGTGCCGGTCCTTTCGGTCGCCGGCGGCGTCGAATCGCCAGCGGGCCTGCTCGCCGAAACGGAGCAGCGCCAGTTGCAGGCCGCGGTTGCTGTTGCCGGCGTGCGCGCGGAAGCCGCCGGTGTCCGCCGTGTCCGCACGAACGTCGAGACGCATGTCGCCGACGTCGGTGAGGTAGCCGAGATCGGCATTGCGAGTATCGAAGCTGCCGCCGCTAAGATGGATCTCGCCGCTCGATCCGCTGTTCGGCTGCTGCCGCGTGAAGAGCTGCACGACGCCGCCGAGCGCTGTATCTCCGTAGAGCGACGAGCCCGGCCCGTGCAGCACCTCGATGCGCTCGATATCCTCGGCACGAAAACTCCGCCAGTCGACGTTCCCCGATTCGGCATCGCCGACCGGAACGCCGTCGACGATCAGCTTCACGTACTCGACTTCGCCGCCGCCGAAGAAGCCGCGCGAGGTGATCATCGGCACGCCGCTGGCGCTGCTGTCGAACATCATCGTCACGCCCGGCACGAACGCCAGCACCTCCGACAGCGACTCCGCCGGCAGCCGCTCGATCGCCTGGCGATTGAGCACGGTGACCGCCGCACACGCCTGATCCCGCGGCTGCTCCTCCCGCGCCGCCGTGACCACGATCTCCTGCTTCACGGGTGGCGGGGTTTGTGCGCCGGCAGAAGCGGCGGCGAGGATGAAAATCAGCGACAACCCAGGTTTCGCGAAGTAGCCCATCCAACTCTCCCAGTGTTCTAGGAGGGGTTGCAGCGAGGCGTTTCCCTACCCGGCGGAGCAGGGGAGCGAGTCATTCCGGCTCATGGTCGGCCTCCACGACGTCACTAATGCACTCCAAAAGGTCACCCAGTGGCCTCCAGGAGGTCACTAATGCACTCCAAAAGGCCACCTAGTGGACTCCACGAGGTCACTAGTGGACTCCACGAGGTCACGTAGTGGACTCCAAGAGGCCACCTAGTGGACTCCAAGAGGTGACCTAGTGGACTCCAAGAGGTCACGTAGTGGACTCGCGGAGTCCACTAATGGACTGCCAGAGCCCGTCGGCTTACGAGTTTTGCCTGTTCGCGTTCCTTCGATGAGCAACGTTGGAACCGAATTCGTCACTCGCGCCTGCGATCGCGTCGATTCAGCGTGCACGCCGGACGTCTCACCGCCTGATCCGGGTGAGTCGCCGCGGATGGGCACGACACCAGGAGCCTGCGCGGCAGAAGAGACTTGATGAAGTGGTGGCCGAGCCTTGGAACAACCAACGCCGCCGGCGGTGCCGGCTAGATCCGTTTGATTGTCGCGAACCAGGCCGGTGCGCCGTGGTCGTAAAATCTCGTTTGAAGCCGGTCCGGTTCGATGGCGACGAGATTCCATCCAGTGCCGGGGTTGAACGCCGCTCGCAGCTCTTCCCGAGTGATGGGGTGCGGGCCGGTATCGGGACTATCGTCGCTGAAGCACAACACATACAGGGTTCCATCGTGCGCGGTCACCGACGCCAGACTGGCCACGTATCCCGGTCGTTCCTCGCCGTCGAAGGTGTGGAACAGCCCGCAGTCCAGCACCGTCTCAAACGTCCGCGCCAAACGCTCCAGATGGAGCGCGTCAGCCGCAACGAATTCAACCTCGATCCCCCGGTCGCCGGCCTTCTCCAGGGCCATCGCCAGTGCCGTCTCCGCCACGTCAATACCCAGAACCGGCAATCCCAGTGAGGCGACGTGAAGGGCGTTCTCGCCGGTCCCGCAGCCCGCATCGAGCACCGCTCCGGCGAATCCGCCCTCGGATGCCAAACGCACCACTGCCGGCTGCGGCCGGCCAATATCCCAAGGCGCAGGTCCGTCGTGGTACGACGCATCCCACGGCCGTCCCGCCAGCCGTTCGTGACTGGTTGGGTGCCGGCCACCGAACGGATCGTCAGAGCTCTGTCCTCTCACTCCACCGGCTCCGCCGCAATCGTGCAACTCGACGCTTTCGGCGTGATGTAGATCGGAATCGCCATCGAGCTTGCATACGTCGGATCGCCGTGCGTGCTGTGCGGACCCGTGGAGAGGATGCCGCCGTACATGTAGCCGACCAGCGTCCGCGACGTAATCGCGTCCATCTTCAGAACATTGTTTTCATAGCGGGCGGTAGCAGGCGATGGGAAGAAGACGGCGCCTGCGCCGAGGTAGCCGGGGAGCGTCTGGGTGGCGATGCACTCGGATGACTTGCCGTCCGGAGTCACCGTCATGGTGGTGATCTCGTCGATGAACGGCAGGCCGCCGTCGCGCTTCAGCTCCTGCGTCGGCGGGAAGCGGTAGTAGAGGCTGATGCCGCCGAGTTGCGTCGTGTACATCGTCTTCGATGCCGCGCTGAACATCGGGACGGTGGCGCAGTGGTACTGGCTCATGAACTGCTGGTAGGAATCGATGCGCACGTCGGGGGCCGAGGGACCGGTGATGTAGACCGGCTTGCGGTAGGCGTTGATCTGGCCGGGGACGAAGACGCCTCCTCGGGCTACAACCCCAGGCGTGCCGTCGGCGGTCATGATCGGCACCACCGTCAGATCGCGGCGATGGAACGGGCGGGCGTCGACGGCGGGATCGGTCGATTTCGGCCGGCCGTTCGCGACGGAGAGCTGCGTGGGCGCAATCGTCTTGTAATCGGTGATGGCCAGTGGCGACGGCGCGATTTTAAAGACGCCGATCTGCTCAGTATAGGTTTGCACGAAGAGCGTCTGCGACTGCGCATTAGCGGTGTAGATGCCGTCGAAGAGCTGGCCGAAAACGAGATAGAACCAGTCGCCGGCCTTGCGCATGTCGCCCCCCGTCACGCGCAGCCGGCCGTCGTGAATCTGGGTGATGAACGGTGCCAGCGATTTGCCGTTGACGACGGCGTCGATCGCGGCGCTGACCTTTATGGCCGTCAGCGTGTCGAATGTTCGCATGTTGTCCGCTTGTCCGGAAGTCGTGGTGCTGCCGGGCCAGAGTCCGTAGCCGCCGGCGACGTAGAGCGTGTCTCCGTCCTGCTCGTACTCGGTGTTCGTCGCGGCGAGAAACGGTCCGGTGTCGGCAGGCAGCGCCGCCGACCACACCTGCTGCGTGGCCGGGTCGATGACCCAGGCCAGTTTGTTCATCTCCGGCGGCGGGAAGTTGTTCACCGGATTCTGCGGTGTGGCGTTCTTGAACGTGTGCAGGCCGGCAAGACGGCCGCCGACGAAGAGCCACTTGCCGCCCGACTGCGCCGCGGCGGGGGAGTTGAGCTTGGGGGCGTTCGGAATGTCCATCGACGCGCCGAGCTCGATGGTGAAGGGAATCGTTCCCTGCGCCGCGGCGAGTTGCAGGGCGAAAAAGAGCAGCGCCGAGGTAACGCTGAGACGTTTCAATGGGCACCTCCCTGCGCGTCGAGCCAGGCCAGGATCATGGCCGTCTTCGGCCCGGAGAGGTCGCGCGTAACCGGCATGAAGTGCGGACTGGTCATCGTCAGGCGCATGAAGTTGGCGATGATGGCGGCGTTGGCGATGACGGTGGCCTCGTCCGAGAGGTCGAGGATCGATTGCATGAAGGGGTAGAGGACCATGATCTGTTTGAAGATCGGCTGAACGTCGGTCCACGCCGGCGTGGGCGGAGCTGTGAAGGCGTCATAGACGTGCGCGCTGACGAAGGCGGTCTGATCGGGAATGGTGTCTTCGCTCCAGGTGAAGGTTACCTGGTAGACCTGACCGTCGATCGGGCCGCGCGGATTGCCCGGAATCCCGGACGACATCTGGAATGTGGCGGTGCCGTCAGCTCCGAGCGTGACCGCCTGGGGCGTGACGATGAGCGGCTGCTGGTTGGTGCCGCCGCCCATCGGGCCGACGTCGAGGGTGATGTTCTGTCCTGCCGGCGGCGGCGCGCCGAACACGGTCGAGTAGAGCGTTACATCGGCATTCGTGCTCGCGTCCATCCGATAGACATGCTCGGCGGCGTCGATCCAGGCGCCGGTCGGATTCTCCGTCATCACGATGTTGCCGTTGCTGAGGACGACCAGCGGGTTGGACGCCACGGCGGCCGCGTTCGCGCCGAGGGGAAACTCGAAGAGGAAGGCCTGCTGCTGGTAGTTGCCGGCGGTGTTGGCGATCGCGCCGAGGACGACGTTGCCGGTGGACGTCTGAACGGCGAGCTGAAGCTGCCCGGCGTTGGCCGGAGTTCCGTCGCCGTTGAACGGAAGGGCGTTGCCGAGGTCGATGCCGACGACGTTGCGCGACGTGTCGACTAGCGCCGGAGCCAGATTGAAGTTCGTGTTGACCGGCCCAGCCGGCGCGGCGGCGGCGAGGAGATCCTCTTTCGCTCCTCCGACTTTCAGAGCGCTCGGCGGCGGCGCCGATCCCGGCCTGAGCATGCGGCCGACTGTGATGTGCGCAGGCTCGGTGGCGGTGGCCGGACCGATCGTTCCGGAGATGCGGCCGAGGGTGAAGTTGGGGTTGGGGACGCCATGGGCCAGCGTCGGCGTGGCGTCGAGCCGGTCGACATTGAAGCGGATGGAGAGGCAGTCAGGACTGGCTACCTTCAATGCCTGCAGAACCGGCGACGCCGGATAGGCCGGCCACTGAAGGTTGGTCAGTGTCGACTGATAGACCGCCGAAAAGCCGATGGCGAAGCCGCCCGGCGCTCGCGAGGTGAAGATCTGCTGGAAGTAGGCGGCCTCGAAGTCGCCGACCAGCCAGTCGGTTGCGGGATCGCCGATGCCGAGCTGCATCCCCCACACCTGTGACACCTGCTGCTGATCGGGATCGAGGTCGACGAGCTTGCCGGTCGCGGGCGAATTCGTGCTGACGACGAGCTGCCCGATCAGCGGATCGGCGGCGGGGTCGGTGATGATCGTGCCGGACTGCGTCGTCACCGACTGCACCGAGCAGGGCTTGACCGTGATCGACGGCGGGATGGTGACCTCGTTGCCGCGCAGGAGCTGGAACTCATGTCCCCCTTTCGGGTTCCAAAGCTGCCGCAGAATTGGCGGCTCCGCGAAGTTCGCGTCGGTGTTGTTGATCGTCGACGGCGACGCCCGGAACGTCCCGAAAAAACAAAGCCGCGGCAGACCGAAGTAGCTCATGCCACTCTCCTCCTCGTGTTCTAGGAGAGGTGGCAGCGAGCGATTTCCCTACCCGGGACGAAGGGCACGTAACGGTCTTTTTGAAGCTGACCACCCGATTCTTTCCTCATTCCCGCCACGAGATTGCCACAATCGGCGGCGACGATCCCTTCATGGGAAAAAACATCGCCGCCATCGTCGTCATCTTTCTCTTCACCACCCTCGCCTGGATGATCCTGGGCGTGTCCGTCGTCGCGCGTAGCGATTCCGCCGGCTCCGGCCTCAGCAAGGACGTGCAGTCCAACTGGGGATCGCCACAGCAACAATCGCCGCCGGCCGCGTTCGTGTCGCACACGGTTCCGAAGACGGTGCAGGAGACGCAGAATGGGACGACGACGACGAAGGTGGTTGACGAGATCGTCGATACGCCCCTACCGGTCGAGCAAAGCCGTATTCGCGTGGCGCTCGATCTCGAGCAGCGGCAGAAGGGGTTGCTGTGGTTCGCGACGTATCGCGTGGCTTTCCACGGCGACTATATTTTCCGAAATACGAATACGGGCGATCCGGTCACGGTGAAGCTCGTTTTCCCCGCACCCGACGCCATCTACGACGACCTCGTCGTGCGCGCCGACGGACAGCCTCTTCCGCTCACGACCGAGAAAGGTGCCGTCTCCGCCGTCATCCACCGCCCGCCCGGAGCGCCGATTCGCGTTGAGGTCGGATATCGGTCACAGGGGTTGTCAACGTGGGACTACAAGTTCGGCGAGGACGTCTCGCAGGTCCACGACTGCGTGATCGAGATCAGGACGAACTTCGATGCCATCGATTTTCCGCAGGGCGGACTCTCGCCCACCACGAAGCAGAAGGCCGATCGCGGCTGGCTGCTGACGTGGAAGTTCTCGAACCTCGTCACCGGCTACCGCGTCGGCATGATCATGCCGGAGAAACTGCAGCCGGGACCGCTGGCCGGCCGGATCAGTTTCTTCGCGCCGGTGTCGTTGCTGTTCTTCTTCTTCCTGATCTTCATCATCGCCAGTCTGCGCGGCATCGATCTCCACCCGATGCACTACTTCTTCCTGGCCACGTCGTTCTTCGCCTTTCACCTTCTGCTCGCGTACCTGGCCGACCACATTTCGATCCACGCGGCCTTCGCCATCTGCTCGGCGGTCTCGATCTTCCTCGTGGTCAGCTACCTTCGCATCGTCACCGGCTCCCGCTTCGCGTTCGTCGAGGCCGCGACGGCGCAGTTCATCTATCTCGTCCTCTTCTCCTACGCCTTCTTCTTCAAAGGCTTCACCGGCCTGGCAATCACCATCGGCGCGATCGTCACCCTCTTCGTGGTGATGCAGATGACGGCACGGATCGACTGGCGGGCGAAGGGGAGGGGTGGTGCAGGCGTCGGTATTGGCGCGTAGCACCGTTCTCCGGATGTTCGTGTCCAGTTGACGCGGGAACGAACGACTTGGGCTCACGCGGAGTCGCGGAGACGCGGAGGAGATGATGAGGAACGTCTTTCTCCGCGTACTCCCGTAATGAGGGCGCCTCTGCCTGATCGCCGATGCGGCTGCCGGCGCGGACCCATCGGTCGCACGCGAAGCCGCGAAGGAGAAGGCATGTACCCTGATCCGATGCACGCCATGGTGCTCGCTGCTCCCGGCCAGCCGCTCGCGCTCACCGAGCTGCCGGTGCCTCGGCCGAGCGCCGATCAACTCCTTCTGAAGGTCGAATGCTGCGCGGTCTGCCGCACTGATCTTCACGTCGTCGATGGCGAGCTTCGCGCTCCGAAGTTGCCGCTCGTTCCGGGACATCAGATCGTCGGTGTCGTCGAAGGAACCGGCGCACGCGTCGGTGTTCCGTGGCTCGGCTGGACCTGCGGCGTCTGTTCCTTTTGCCGAAGCGGACGCGAGAATCTTTGCGATAGGGCCAAGTTCACCGGCTACACGCTCGACGGTGGTTACGCGCAGTATGTAGCCGCTGACCGCCGCTTCTGTTTTCCCATTCCGGAGAGCTACAGCCCGGCCGAAGCGGCACCTCTTCTCTGCGCCGGCCTGATCGGATATCGCGCCTGGCGCATGATCGGCGATGCGCGGCGGGTCGGGTTCTACGGATTCGGTTCGGCCGCGCAGATCCTGGTGCAGATCGCCAGGGCCGATGGGCGCGACGTCTTCGCCTTTACGCGCGCCGGCGACACCGCGGCGCAGCGGTTCGCGCTCGATATGGGCGCGATCTGGGCTGGCCACTCCGGCAACGCACCGCCGGAGCTCTTCGACGCCGCCATCATCTTCGCGCCGGACGGGTCGCTGGTCGTTACCGCGCTCCGTAACCTGGTGAAGGGAGGCGTGGTCGTCTGCGCCGGCATTCACATGAGCGACATTCCCTCCTTCCCCTACGAGTTGCTGTGGAACGAGCGCTCGATCCGGTCGGTGGCCAATCTGACGCGGCTCGACGGTGAGGAGCTCTTCAAGCGCATCGCCGGACTTCACATCGAGACCAGGCGGACCCCCTATCCGCTCGCGCACGCCAACGAGGCACTGGCCGACCTTCGCTCCGGCAGGCTGACCGGAACGGCGGTGTTGATGACGTCATCGTGACTACTGCTGTTGGTTTTCTGGACGTTTCAGAGGTAGGGAAGAAACCGAGGGTTGACTATCCGGGTCATAATGAATCGCCTCGGAACACCGTACCGCCTGCATATGTCCGTTACGAAGACATCACGTAGACGCAGCGAAACGCGGGACCGGCTGCTCGCTCACGTCGCCTTCGAAGCCGTCTGGGAGAGAGATCTCCAAAGCGATGCGGTGAAGTGGGATCGAAACCTGGAGTCGATTTTCGGCTACCCCAGCGACGAGGTGGTGAACCACATCAGTTGGTGGCGCGAACGCGTCCATCCTGACGACCTCGAACACGTCGAACAAATCGCCTCTCAGGCAATCCAGGGCGGCGCTTCCTGCTGGTCGAGCGAATATCGCTTCCGCCGCAAGGATGGTTCCTGGGCATGGGTGGCCGCGAGGTGCGCGATCGAACGCGGCGCCGATGGGCGAGCCCGCCGCGCCGTCAGCGCCATGATCGACATCAGCCAGCTGAAGGATACCGAGACGCGCTTGCGGCTTTTCACGGAGCAGATTCCCGGCCGGGCCTGCGTGACGGATCGCGAGCTACGCGTCGTGTGGGACAGGGGCGCAGCGTTCCCGGGCAACCCTTCCGCGGTGGGGAAAACCGTCCCGGAACTATTCGCGCATTCCCCTGACCGCGAGCGTGTCCTGGAGGGGTGCCTCCGGGCGCTCGCGGGCCAGTCCAGCAAGCTGGAAATCGATGATGGGACGAGCGCCGTGCAGCTCGATCTCGAGCCGTTCCGCGATCCGGCCGGGAACGTAGTTGGCGTGGTCGGCATCGCCTTCGACGTCACCGACCGCGTGCGGAGCGAGGAGCAGGTCCAAGCCGGCCAGCGGCTCCTGCGACGAGTTCTCGAGACCCTCCCGGTAGGTGTCCTCGTGCTGAATCGAGAGGGGGACGTCGTGCTGCACAATCCCACCTCCACTCACATCTGGGGCGAAACGATTGTCTCGGGGCCGCAGCGGTGGGCCAGGAGCAAGGGGTTCCGGCACGACACCGGGCAGGCGATCCCCGCGGGCGAGTGGGCCTCGCGCCGTGCGCTTGACGAGGGGCAAACCACCCGCGACGAACTGATCGACATCGAGACGTTCGATGGGGAACGCAAGACCATCGAGAACTACGCGGCACCGATTCTCGACGCGGATGGCGTCATCACCGGCGCGGTCGTGGTCAACGAGGACGTGACAGAGCGCGTGCGAGCCGAGGATGCGTTGCACAACACCGAGAGGCTCCTGGTCGACGCGGAGAAGCTGGGGCAGACCGGAAGCTGGGAGCAGGATCTGGTCAGCGGAGAGATCGTCAACACGGAAGCGAATCGGCGCCTTTTCTTCGGCGACGACCGGAGCAAAGGCACACGGATGGAGGACTACGTCGAAGCCGTCCATCCCGACGACCGCGATTGGGTCATGCGCCGCCGCGAACAGTTGCATGAAGGTACAGGGTCGGACAGCATTGAGTACCGCGTCGTCTGGCCCGACGGCGGTGTGCACTGGATCTTCGGTCGCGCCACGATCGTACGCGACCAGGCCGGGCGGCCGGTGCGCGCGTACGGAACCAACGCCGACGTCACCGAGCGCAAGCACGCCGAGGAGGAGCTGGGGCGGCGGGCGCAGGAGCTGGCGGCGCTGTCGCGCAAGCTGATCGAGGCGCAGGAGGCGGAGCGCCGCGCGGTTGCCCGCGAGCTCCACGATGACTTCGGGCAGGTGCTGACCGCGATCAAGCTCAACCTTCACCGATTGGAAGGCGATCGTTCCGAGAGCATTGAACTGGTCGACGGCGCCATCGCGCGCATTCGCGATCTGGCTCACGCCCTCCGCCCTCCGCTGCTCGACGAGCTCGGGCTCGAGGAGGCGTTGCAATGGCACGTGGAGCACGAGGCGACACGCGCCGGACTTGCCTTCCGCCTCGCCATTGCTCCCGTCGGGCAGAGTCTGCCGGCCGCCGTGGAGATGACCTCCTTTCGCGTCGCGCAGGAGGCGTTGACCAATGTCATCCGGCACGCGCAGGCACACCTTGTAGAGGTCGAGCTCAGCAAGGCCAACGGTGCCTTGCAACTCGTGGTGCGCGATGACGGCCGCGGCTTCGATGTGGCCGCCGCACGCAAGCTGGCTATTGAGGGAGGAAGCCAGGGCCTGCTCAGCATGCAGGAGCGCGCCACGCTCGCTGGAGGAGATCTCGAGATCGACTCGGCACCGGGCCGCGGCACGTGGGTCCGCGCGCGCTTGCCGCTCGCGTAGGAGAGCCGCGTGTGAGCGGGCTGATGTTCGCGTCAACATAAGATAACCGGAGCCCGCCTGCGCGGGCTCCGGTTCAAGGTCGGACTCTCCATTGCGGGTACTTGCGCAGTTGTTGATGCATCTGCGGTATCCGGCGCACGGCACGACCTCAGCATTACTCTTAGCCGATGGAGAACGGTAACGATCGTCCCCTGAAACTGCGCATCCTCCGCGCGGTTCCGGTTCTGCTGGTGCTCGGGTTGCTCGTCCACTTTCTGCTGCCGCGGATCGATACGATCGAGAATTCGCTGAAGACGCTACGGACGATGGCGCCGTGGGCGGTCGGGCTGAGTTTTGCGATGGAGGCGCTGAGCTACGTGGCCAACGGCGCGCTGCTGCAGTCGATCGTGGCGATGGCGGGAGATCGGATCTCGTGGCGGCGGGCGGCGGCGATCGAGATCGGGGCGGGATCGGTGGCCCTTGTTGCCGCCGGGGCGCTGGGATTTGGAGCGGCGATTTATCGGTGGGCGCGCTCCGGAGGCGTGTCGGCCGATGCGGCGCTGCTGGCGAGTTGGCTTCCGTCGGTCTTCGATGCGGCGGCGCTGATCGTGTTTGCTCTGATCAGCGGCGTCGAGCTCATTCTGGTGCACCAGCTATCCCGGTTGACCGTCATCGCTCTTGTGATCGTCGTCTCCCTGCTCACGATCGTCATCGTGACGGCGATCGTTCTGCTGGCACGGAATGACTGGATGCGGGCGCTTTCGAAGAGAGTGTCGCGGATCGTGAAGCGGTTCCGGCCGCATTGGGATGTCTCGGGATTGACCGCGACCGTAGAGACCGCGGCCGAAACCTGGAAGGAGATGCGGCACGGCGGCTGGCTGCGGCCGGCGTCCTGCTCGTTGATGCAGGTCGTGTTCGACCTTCTCTGTCTGCGATATGCCTTCCTCGCCGCCGGTCACTCCCTTCACCTCACGCTTCTGCTGGCCGGCTACGGTGTGCCGATGCTCCTCGGCCGGGCCAGTTTTCTGCCTGGTGGTATCGCCGTCGTCGAGGTGGCGATGATCGCGCTGTACGGCGGTCTCGGCGTACCGGCCAGCATCGCCGTGGTGGCCGTTCTCACGTACCGGCTCATCTCATTCTGGGTCCCGGCGCTCGTGGGAGTCCCGATCGCGGTCACGTTGCAATCATCGTGACGTCAAAGGTTTCGGCTAGTGCATCACTACGTGACGCCGAAACGGCGGCGGGGGAGGGGGGGCTGCGGTTTGCGGTCCGAAGACGCGGATGCTGTAGCGGTCGGCCACCACGACCTTGCCGCTGGCCGTGGCCATCTGTTGCGGAGCGACGACATGCATGGTCGTCGTATCGAGGAATGGGTTACCCAGGTCGGTGATGTCCATGCGCGTCAACGTTCCGGGGCTGCCGATCAGGACGGAGTCGCCGAAGGCGGCGAGAGGGCCGGGGGGCGGCATCGAGATCGAGCCGGCATCGATCGGGTTGGCGGGGTCGGCCAGGGTGAAGAGACGCAGATTGTCGTTGCGGACGATCAATGCATCGGGATGATGGCTCGTGGCCTGTGCTACGGCCATGTCCAATGCCGTGGCCTGAACGCTCTGGACCCAGAGTCCCACATTCGGCGCGGGGTAGTTGAAGACCCCGAAGAGCGAGCCGAGGCTGACGTACGCCCATTGGCCGCCATTGGCGACGACGTCGATGGGATGAATCTTGAAGGCGTTGACGATGCCGGGCTGCGGATAGTTGACGAAGTCGACGAGATGGAGGCCGGTGAATGAGTTTCCCTCCAGGATGCCGGTGGCGACGAAGTCGGCGTAGCTCGGAGTGCGTCCGAGGGAGTGGAAGGTCTTCACGGCCTTGGGATGGTACGGATCGGAAACATCGATGAGTTGGACGTCGCCGGTGCCGTAGAGGATTGCCTGCGTGCCGACGCTCTTGACGTGCGGTTGAAAGCCGTCGACCCGCAGCGAGGCGATCTCCCGCGGCGTCTGCGTGGTGGAGACGTCGAGCACCCGGAAGAATGGCGGATCGCTGACGTAGGCGAGCGAGCCGTTCGTGGCCACGCCGGCCAGCGCTCCATTGGCGTCGACGACCTCGGCGGTCAGTGCCGGTGTGGCGGGGTTGGCGAGATTGAAGACGCGGAGCGGACTCCCGTTGTCGGAGATATCGCCGAACGCCGTGAAGGTCGGGCCGGAAACGAAGAGGCGATCGCCTGCCGCGGCCATGGCCTGGGCGGGCTCCGTCATCGCGGCCACTTCATGCGGTGCGGTAGCGACTGACGCGTCGATGATGTGAATCCGATTCGGCGGCTCCTCGGCGAAGACGCGCGTACCGGCGACGGCGATGTTCTGCAGGTTGAGGGTGCCGGCCAGCGCACGGCCGGTGATGGCCGGCGCCGTAGGATCGCTGATGTCGATGACGGCAACGCCGTCACCTCCCGATGCGGAGTAGAGCATGTTCCCGCTGATGGCGAGGGCACGCGACGGCTCGGGGATGTAGTTGATGTCCTGCGAGGTGTTCCCGTCGATGATCCTGATCCCGATGTCGGCGATGGCCACGAAAAGGGCATCGCCCTTCCATGCCATCGACTTGATCGTTCCCTTGATCGGATAGGCGCCGGTGTTCGCGAGGGTGCCGTCGCCGGCCGGACGCCAGATCAGGATGCCGCCGGGAGTACAGCCCGCCACGAATTTTCCGTTCCAGGCGATCAGGGTCACGCCCGTGACCGGCGCATGCATCGTCTGAACGGCCGTGCCGTCGGTGACGATCGTGTAGCGCTCGATGGCGCTTCGCGTGGAAACGACCAGGTCATTGCCGGAGATCGAGCCGTCGATGCTCTCGTCATTGGTCTCGATCCGGGAAAGCCGGCGGACGGTGTCGGGGGCGCTGACGTCGTAAACCGAGAATCCTGCTCCGTCGACATCGACGATGAAGTTCCCGTCGACGAGAAATCGCTGGCTGATGCCGCGCAGCCCCCAAGCGCCGGACTGGGCGGCCAGGGCGATGGGAACCAGAAGGAGAAGGATGAAGAGTCGGAGCGTTCGAGTCATTTCGAACGCCCGTGCAAAGCGTATGCGCATTGGACGGGAGGGTATCGCGTCTCTCGCCCATTCAGTCAGCGCGTAACCGAAGAATTTGCGGGGAGAGAGCTTAGAATATCGACATCGTCCGAATGATGGCTCTGTCCAAACGTGACGTCGCCTTCCTGGTTGGCGTCGCGATCGTCGTTGTCATATTCGCCGCCGTTAGCGCGAACGCCTCAACGTACGTTTGGTTTCTCCTTTTTGCCGCGGCAATGTGGATGGCTCGTCGGGCTCGGCGCGAGGCCCGGATCGAAGCGCGCTCTTTCGAAGAAGCATTGCGAACGGAACACGCGCAGCGCGTCGCGGACATAGGGCGCCTGACCGAGATGATCGCGCAGCTTGGGCCGGGAGCGCCGGTGACCCCGCACGTTGAAGAGGACATTCCTCAGAGTGTGGCGACCGTTGTTGAGATATACGACGAGATCTCCGGTGAGATCTCCGCCGCGGCCGCGGCGACGATCGAGACACCTCCCTTGCGCGACGAGGAGCCGCCGCCGCAAGTGGTAGCGATACCGGAACCGCCGAGGGACTGGGGCCGGACGATTCGTTCAGCCCTCGACCTCGAGCAGATGCTCGGTACGAACTGGCTGAGCAAGCTCGGCGTGGGCGTTCTTGTCCTCGGTCTGGCGTTTTTCCTGGCCTGGCAACTCAAAGAGGTTGGGCCGCTTGGAAAGGTCGTCACCGGCGTTGTGGTCAGCGCAATCCTGCTGGGTTTAGGCATATGGGGCGAGCGCCGTCAGACGTATCAATTGCTGGCGCGTGCTGCTCTGGCGGGCGGATGGGCGCTCCTGTTCTTCGTGGCGTATGCCGCGCATCACATTCCGGCTACGCGTGTGGTCTCGTCACCGATTCTCGGCCTCGTCCTGATGTTGATCATTGCCGCGGCCATGGTGGGGCACTCGCTCCGCTTCCGTTCGCAGGTCGTGACCGGCCTCACTTTTTTTCTGGCGTTCGCCACCGTGGCGTTGAACCGGGTCGATGTCTACAGCCTCTCGGCAAATGTCGTTCTGGCGATCGGGTTCTGTCTCCTCGTCCTCCGCATGCAGTGGTTCGAGATGGAGATTTTCGGCATCCTGGCCGTGTATCTGAACCACTACCTGTGGCTTGTCCCGATCATCGGGCCGATGCACGGCAAGGTGCACCCCTTCCCGCAATTCGCGGCCAGCACCACGCTCCTGCTGCTGTACTGGGCCGTGTTTCGAGCGTCCTACGTTTTGCGCGCTCCGAAGGACGAGAGAACGTCCGCATTCGCGGGCGTGCTCAATATCGTGCTGCTGGGAAGCGTGATGCGGTACCAGTCCGCGCATCCCGAGCTGGCGTTCTGGGGCTTATTGATCCTGGGCGTGATCGAGATCGTCCTCGGACAATTGCCGAATGTACGTCGCAAACGCGTCACCTTTGTCGTCCTCAACACCATCGGCGTGGCGCTTCTCGTGGCGGCGATCCCTCTCCGCTTTGCCCCCGACTATGTCTCAGCGCTCTGGCTTGTCAAAGCGGAGCTGCTCTTCTTTGTCGGTGTGTTCACCCGGGAACGGCTCTTTCGCCGTCTGGGAGTGCTGACCGCTTTTGTCACGGCGATTTATCTGCTGGGAGTCCACGGCGCGCGCGTCCTCGGTGATCACCTCGGTAGTGGGGATCCTGTTCACCATTGGACGCTCGGAACGATCTTCGCGGCGGCGACGCTGATCCTTTACGCCGACTCCTGCTGGATGCCGCTCCGGTGGCCGGCATTGTTCGGCGATGCCATCGACCGCCGCGCCGGGCAATGGCTCAGTTATGCGGCCTGTGCGACAGGCATCGCCGGTGGCTGGATCCTCTTCTCCGGTCCCGGAGCCGCCCTTGCCTGGATCACGTTCGCGGTTCTGCTGGCGCTCATTGCATGGCGCTTCGCCCTGCCCGACCTGACCGTGCAGGCAAACATCGTGGCCGTCCTGGCCGTCGTCCGGACGCTGGCGGTCAACCTGCCGTCGAACAGCGTGATCGCGCAGGTACCGTTCGGCGTCACGTACCGGCTCCTTACTGGTTCCGCGATCGTGGGCATGCTCTATCTATTGTCCCGATGGAATCGCGGTAATACGCTTCGATTCACGACCCATTTGCCGGTTGCGGTCACGTGGACCGCCTCGGCGCTGGCGTCGTTGCTGCTCTGGTACGAGCTGCGGCCGGCCAGCGTGGCCATCGCGTGGACGATGCTCGGGTTGCTGCTTCTGGAGACAGGGGAAGCACGCCGATCACGAAATCTGCGCTGGCAGGCCTATGTCGCTCTGGCCGCTGGATTTGTCCGGGTGTTTGTCGTCAACCTCAACGCGGAGCAGGCGGGAGCAGCGATCGGGCCGCGGCTCTACACGATTCTGCCGATCGCGCTGGCCCTTCTGTATGTGCACGAACGGTTGTATACGGCAGGCGAAGGACACGAGTGGGAACGGCGGGCCCGATTGCCGTCTGTTTGCGCGTGTCTGGGAGCGCTGTGCTTCATGGGGCTTCTCCGTTTCGAGGTCCCGACCGACGCCGTGGCGACGGCATGGGCGGCGCTGGCGTTAGGGTTCGTGGCGCTGGCATGGATCGCGGACCGCCGCGTCTTCCTGCACATCGGTATCGCGGTGAGTCTGGCCACCCTGGGCCGCGCCATCCTGCACGATCTTTATGAGCGAAGCTATTTCCCGTGGCCGGGCAAGGCTGATCCGTGGATGTTCGCGGGAGGGGCGGCGGCGTTGCTGCTTGCTTCGCTGCCATTCGCGTTCCGGCTGAAACGGGTCCCGGCGGAAACGGCGGGAACGGGATTGCGCAGGATTCTGATCCGGATCGACGAGCGGCCGGAGCAGATCCTCTTCCTTGTGCCGCTCGTGCTCATCACCGCGCTTCTGGCGACCGAGATGCGCCGCGACATGATCACGGTGGCGTGGGGGATCGAAGCCGTAGTGGTCTTCCTGTTCGCTCTCTGGGTCAAGGAGCGAAGCTATCGTCTGTCCGGGCTGGCTCTTCTGCTCTTGTGTGCGGGGAAAGTACTCATGCTGGACTTCTGGTCGCTGAGCATCCGGGCCAAGGCTCTGACGGGCATTGTGATGGGGCTGGCATTGATCGGCGTGTCGTTCCTGTACACACACAAACGCGACATCATCCGGCAGTTCTTATGAGACATCGCTGGTATTTCATCGCTACCTTTGTGCTTCTCGGTGCGGCCCTGGTCGTCGCGCAACGGAAGCCCGTCGAGGCGGCCGCCAGCGGCCAGGCCATCCTGTCCATGGTCGCCGATTCCGAGCGTGAGCTGAGCCGCATGCCGGCAAAGTTCACTCGGGTATCCGATGCCGATGAGATCCATGCGGGAAACGCTCTCGCGGAAGCAATGCTCCCGGCACACGAAAAGATGAGCGCGGATGACGTCACAATCGAAGCGTATGTGCAGCAGATCGGCGGACGCATCGCGCCGTTCGCGCGGCGAAAACTTCCCTACCGGTTTCACTACATCCCCAACCGGGATTTCCTCAATGCCTTCGCCTTGCCGGGAGGGCACGTCTTCATCGGCGCCGGCCTGATCGAGCGTATGGAGACGGACGATGAACTTGCCGATGTACTGGGTCATGAGATCGAGCACATCGATCATTTTCATTGTGCGGAACGGCTCCAGGTCGAGGCAGCACTGCGCAAAATTCCATTGGCGCAAGTAATCAGCATTCCCATCGAGATCTTTCAGGCCGGCTACAGCAAGGAACAGGAGCTTGAAGCCGATCGGGAGGGAGTGCGCCTTGCGGCGCGGCGCGGCTATTCGGCACATGGAGCTATCCGGCTGTTCGAGACGCTCGAGCGCCTGTCGAACTACACCCGTGCTCCCGGCTCGCCACAGGAAGAGATGTCAGGCGTGGCTGCCGATATCCTCTCAGGCTATTTCCGCTCTCATCCCGCGCCCTCGGAGCGCATTGCGCAGATCAGGGCGATGGCAGCAACGGAGCCGGTACTCGATCGGCCGGAACAGGCGATGAAGATTGGCTACATCTTCCTGGCCTGGAAGAGCCTCGAGTCGGTCCGTGATGAGAAGTTCGCCGAAGCGGCCGCTCTGGCGGCGCGCGCGCTGCAGATGAAGCCGGACCACCCCGCGGCCTTGGAGGCGCTGGCAGATGCGAAATTCGGCAGCGGCGATCAGCCCGCCGGTCAGGCGGCATACCGTGCGTTGCTGACACAAGATCCTGCCCAGGCCGCGGAGATTGCAAAGTGGGCGGAGTCACGGGCTGGGCATTTTCTGGAACAGCAGAATTACGACGGCGCGATCGCCCTGACGCGGAGCCTGCTCGAACTGCAGCCGAACGAGGCTGCCCTGCTTCGCTTCCTGGAGCTGGCCCAGGCAGGGAAGGGGGATGCCGCGGGGGCGTCGATCACGGCACAAACGCTACGCCGCCTCTATCCCGACGCGGCGGACGAAGCGAGTGAGCAGGCGTCGCAGCAGGCGAAGGGACATCTGGGCGCGCAGCGGTTCGCCGAGGCGGCCGCCATGGCCACGCTGAGCCTTGCGCTGAAGGCGGGCAACGCGGAGGCACTGCAGACGCTTGGCGATGCGGAGTTTGCCCAGGCCAGGTTCACGGAAGCCGCCGCCGCATATCAGCAAATGCTGAACGACGAGACGTCCGATCCCGCGTTCCTTCGCGCATTCGCCGATGCGTTGGGGAGCGCGCGTCCTGTAAGCGCCGCCACGGAGTTGCAATCTCTCGTTGCGAGCAAACACCTCACGAAACTGTCGCAATCCGCGATTGACGCCGAGTTGGCAGGGCTGTCCGTTCTGACCGGGGCGGATGCGCGATCGCAGTCCGTGCAACAGGGAGCGGCACAGGGGACGGTCGCCCCAGAGCTCCTTACCAGGCTCGGATGGTGGGCCTTCCGCGCCCGGCGTATCAAGGACGCGCGCACGATTCTCGAGCAGGCCTCCGCTATCCGCCCGGCCGATGATGAGATTCGGAACGAGCTCGCCTGGGTCGACCTCGAGGAGGGCAAGGATGCGCAAGCGAAATTCGAGAAGGTGGCATCGACTCCCGATTCCATCCTGAAGAACTCTGCCGATGCGGGCATGGCCATCGATGCCTGGGAGCAGAAGAAAGCCGGCCCGGCGTTGACCGAGTGGCAGGCTGTCCGGCTTCGGAACCCTCAGTGGCGGTCAGCGTCGTGGCGTACCGCGATTTATCCGCCGCACATCGCTCAAATGGCAGGCGAGATGGAAGCGGAGCTTGACCGGCGTGAAGTGGCTCAGCGCCAGCGAAGCCCAGGAGTGAACAGACGCTGAACCGATGCGGTCTCAGCTAGCGCTCTTGTATGCGGCCGCGTACCGTTTGGCGTCGTCGGGATTCTCGCTCACCCTTCGAATGGCGGCGGCGAACTGCTGTTCGTTGAGGCCATGATCGGCGAGGATCTTGTCGGCGTCGTTCGGCTGCTTCTTGATTTGGGCGCCGAGGGCGCCGAGCTGCTCGGGCGAGAGCGATGCGGCCGTCGCTGATGACTGCGCGGAGGTCGTTGTGGTGTCACTCCCGGAGGACGCCGCCGTCGATGAAGGGTTGTTCCTGCAACCCGCCGCGAGGACGAGCATCACGATGGCCGAGGATGTGAGTAGCGTTTTCATTGGTCCTTCCCCTTTTCTTTCTTCTTCTCGTGGCCGGGAGGTCCGGCGGGTGGCTGCCCTTGTGGTACCGCGGTGGCGGTCGGTTGTGCCGGTGCGGCCACGACGGCTGGCTGGCCGTGACCGTGGCCGTGTTCTTCTCTCATGACGGGCTGCGGTACGGGCGCCGGGGCTGTTGCAGGCGCTACGGCAACCGTTTGCTGGCCGCCGTGATCACGTCCGTGGCCATGTTCAAGCGGCGCCGGTGTCGCGGCGGGTGCCGCGACGAACGACGGAGCCGCGGCATGACCTCGCCCGCGTTCCTGGTGAGGCGCCTGGGGGGCCGCGACAAACGGCGGCGCGGCTGCGACAGCGGCGTGGTCTCGTCCCTGTCCATGCTCATGCCCCTGATTCATTGAGGCTGGTGCGGACGAGATCATCGGCGTCAGCACTGGTGTGGATTGCCTTCCGTGTCCCCGGCCATTTCCGTGGTTTGCACTTTCGACGACCGGAGCGGAGATGACCGGTTGCTGGCCGGCAATCCCTCGGTGGCCGTGATCCTCGATTCTTCCGGGCCCAGCGAATGAGCCGGCAAACGGTGCCGGTACCGCGGCGATCGGAGCTTCGCGCTCGGCCCTGTTCGCGCGCGCGAGCTCGCGGCGTGCCTGGCCGGGGTTGGCAACGACCGCTCCGCGATCCGGAGAGGCGAGCAGACGTTGCACCTGAGACGGGGCCACCATCGCGGGAGCCGGTTGATTGAACGTCGTGCGCGCGGCCGCGAAGTTCGTTGCTACACGCGACTGGACGAGCGGCGGGACATAGGCGGCGTTGAGAGGCGGAACGTAGTACTGGACGGTCTGCGGAGCGTAATACGTCTGGTTCCCGTACAACGGCGGGCCATAATCGATCTGTGGCGCGACGCCGTAAACCTGCAATTGCCGGCCGACGTTCTGCACGAGCAGGTAGCCGGTGAGACCGTCGGCGCGCTGCCTGCGCACGTATTGGACGAAGTCAGGCTGCCCGTAGTAGTCGCCATTGATGACCAGCGCCGCAGGGGCGTAGCGCATCAATTCGACAAATTGCAGCGGCGCGACGTCGCCCAGGTTCAACTCGACGACAAGACCATTCACGCGGTCGTAGGGTACGCCGAGATCGTAGACATCCGCGACGGCCAACGGCATCTCCACCAGCGTGAGCGGGTCGAGGATCAAGCGGTCGCAGTGTCTTCGGATCTCGACCGGAACATAGTCATCCTCGTAGGCATACGCATAGGGCTCCCGTTCAAAGTGCCGGCGCATGCGGTAACTGGCGGCCGGTACGTAGTTGTCAAAGGTTCGCAGCCGCGATTCCATCGACGTAACGAGAGCCTGGCCGACGACGCCGCGGTCGACTTGTCCATGGACCCATTCCACGAAGTCCGGCCGGTTGTCCGTGCGTAATACAAGCGCTACCGGAACATAGCGGAAAACGTCGATGAAGTCCGCCGGGGGGACGTTCGCCTGATCCATGTAGCTGACCAGCTCTCCCACCCGATCCGTTTGTACTCCTCGGACGTCACATACCGCGGACACAGCAAGCGGCATCGCCACGTAGGAGAGCACGTCGCTGCTGTCGTATGTATTGAACGCTTTCGCTTCCATCGGCAGGAGCGCCAGAAGAAGCAGCAATACGAGTGAGATCTTTTTCATCGGTCTTTCCTCCGTGGCTCCTCCCTGCATGGAAGCCACCGTGAGTAAAGACAGTGCAACTGCGGGGCCTGGAATGATGATGCGGACTCAGCGGCAACTGGCGAACGGCACTACGGCTTGTGGTCCATTCGCGAGGGGGCGAAACGCTGGCGGGCCTGGAAGGTACGGTCGAGCCCGATCCACTTCACGTTGTCGAGCGAAACGGTGCGCTCGCCTGTGGGCCAGTTGCCCTTGGGGAGATAGAAGTGACCGTCGCCGAAGATTCGGTACTTGCGGACCAGGTCGCGCATGCTGCTGCAGCCGTTCGTGTGCGCCTTCAGTCCGCGAAGCTCCAGTAGTTCGCCGGTGCGTTCAGCCATCCCTTCATAGACGCGGATCTCCTCGCATAGCTGTTTCATTCGGTCACCTCTCCCGGTTGCGCTTATTGCAAAAAACGAGCACAGTTATTGCGCCTACCGGCAGGCTCTGTGAGAGCTGGCTTCAAATCCGCATGCCGCAATCGACCAATATGGTCCTGTGCCCGAAGGTCCTGGTGGTGGAGGATGACGACGCCATCCGCGCCCTGCTGGTTGCGGCGTTGCGCCGTGAGCCGTTCGAGGTGCACGCGGCCGTCAACGGTGCCGAGGCGCTCGAGCTCGTGCGCGCGGCCGAGTACGCGGTGATCCTGCTCGATTTGATGATGCCGGCCGTGAATGGCGTCGAGTTCCTGCAGGCCTTCCATGAAATGGCTCCGGAATCACGTACGGTCATCTTCGTGATGACCGCTTTCGATGACGCCATGGTCCGCCACGTGGCCCCCAACCTCGTCCATGGCATCGTCCGGAAGCCGTTCGACGTTCCTCAGCTCGTGGCTATGGTCCGCGAAGTGGCGCTGACGCGGATGCCGGAGGCGACGGCGAGCGAGCGCGACACGAATGTCGAGGTGGTCGATGCCGGCGATGAGGCGCAACCGAACTGACGGTGCTTCGCGCGTTGTCGGTTGTCGGTTGAGGGAGAAAGGCCCTGGTGTTCGACCGACTGACAACCGATAACCGACAACGCGGCGCTACGCTATTTCGTGACCAGCTTCAGGTTCTCGGCCTTCCATTGCATCGCTGACTTGATCCGGTTGCGGCCGCTGGGGTGATCGAAGAAGATCCACTCCTCGATCGGCCCGGGCGACATCTTGCGGTATTCGGCGAGGTGGATGGCCGCTTGTGCGAAGCCATCCGGCTGCCTGCTGGCATTGAGGCCGTACATGTCGGCTTCTTTCTCCTGGGTGCGGGTCTCCGTGTTGGCGATCGGCGTGAGGATGAAGGAGAAGATGCTTACCAGCAGGATGAACAGCGGCAACACGGCTGTGTCGCCAACACCTCGGATTTGCCAGCGCTCGCCCCATCGAGCCAGTGACCAGTCGAGCGACCAGCGCAACAAGGCGAAGCCGGCGACGATCACGATGAGAAAGAAGTACATCGATTTGTAGACGTGATTGAGCACGTAGTGCCCCATCTCGTGGCCCATGACCGCCTGAATCTCCTCGGATGATCCGCGCCGCAGCAGGTTGTCGTTGAGGGTGATGCGCATCGTGTTCCCGAAACCGCTGACGTTGGCGCTCATGCGCGTGGTCTGGCGCGAGGCGTCGATCTGGTAGATGTCGTGTACCGGAATTCCGTTCGCGCGCGCCAGGGAGAGGATCGGCGTGGTCACCTTTGGATCGTTCAAGACAGAGACCTTGTTGAAGATCGGAACGAGGTAGACGGGCGCGATCAGCACGGTGAAGATCAGGAACAGAAACGTGACCACCGCGCCCCAGATATGCCATGTCCGCGGCAGGCGGCGGGCGATGCCAAACAGCAGCACGGTGAGTATCCCGCCCAATACAACGCTGATGAGCAGATCTTTGACCTGATCTCCCATCCAGGGCCCGAATGTCTGCGTGGCCAGTCCGTACTTGTGCTCGCGGAAGTAGCCCTCATAGACCGCCAGCGGAAATCCAAGGATGGTCGTGAGGATGAGGTACTGCAGGAAGTAGAGGAATGTCTGCAGCGGCTTGAATCTGGTCAGTTTCTCCGCCCAATTGCGCATTCCCGCGGACCAGCGGAGCTGCAGAAGGATGAAGGAGATCGCGGCGCCGCACAGAAAGTCCCAGAGGATCAGCCAGTAGCCTCCCTCGAAGTAGGCATCCGACCTCGCCTTCGCTGCCGGCGGGATCAACGCCAGATACGCTTCGGTGGCTGCATCGGCGTTGAACTGCGGCGAAGGTTGTGCGGCTGCCGGCACGCCCAGCGCCGGCTCGGCAGTTGTCGTCTGCTGCGCGGATGCGGTGACTCCGGCCAGCGAGAGCAGCGCGGCCAGAACGAGGGTCACGAAATGACGAGGGCTCATGAATTCTCCTGGCGCAACGGGTGCGCACCCCGATTGGACGAGTGATGATACGGACGATGAACGTCCGGGTTTGCTACTCGTAGCGAAGTGCGTCGATCGGATCGAGCTTGGCCGCTTTGCGGGCAGGGTAATAGCCGAAGAAGATCCCGACGAAGGCCGCGACGCCGAACGAGAGCGCGACCGAGGCGGTTGTGACTACGATCGGCCATTGCAGGAAGCGCTTCACGCCGATCGAGGCGCCGATACCGAGGGCGATGCCGAGAGCTCCTCCGACGATGGCCAGCGTGACCGCCTCGAACAGGAACTGCAGCAATACGTGCCGTCCCTTCGCGCCGATGGCCATGCGGATGCCGATCTCTCGCGTCCGCTCGGTGACCGACACCAGCATGATGTTCATGATGCCGATGCCGCCGACGAGCAGAGAGATGCCGGCGATGACCAGCAACAGCACCCGCAGGATCGCGGTTTGCGCCCCCGATGCCTGGGCGATCTCTTCCTGCGAGCGCATCTGGAAATCGGCGTCGCCGTTGGGAGGGATGCGATGGCGCTGGCGAAGGACGGCGTCGATTTCGTTCTGCGCCTGCTGCACCTGGTCGGCGGAAACGGCGGAGAGCTGGATCATGTCGATCTTGGTCTTGCCGGAGAGGCGCTTCATGACGGTGGTGTAGGGGGCGATGACGGTGTCATCCTGATCCTGGCCCATCATATTGCCGCCCTTTTTCTCGAGGACGCCAAGGACTTTGAAGGGGACGTTCTTGATGCGGACGATCTGGTTGACGGCCTCGCCGTCCGGAAAGAGATTCTCGGCCACGGTGGTGCCGAGCACGCAGACCTTCGAGGCGCTCTTCACGTCCTGATCGCTGAAGAAGGTTCCCTGCGACACGTTCCAGGAGCGGATGAGCGGATAGTCGACGCTCACGCCCTGAACGGAGGTTCCCCAGTTGAGCTCTCCCGCTACGATCTGGGCGGCGGCCCGTACGGTCGGTGCGACGTAGGCGACGGCGGGGCACTCCGTCTTGATGGCCTCGGCGTCGTCGGCGGTGAGGGTGGAGTTGCCGGTGAACATGCGGGCGCCGCTCGATGTCGCCGCTCCGGGGAAGAGCATGATGTAGTTCGTGCCGAGGGAGTTGATGGTGTTTTCGACCGACTTCGCGGCGCCGTTGCCGATGGCGACGACGGCGATGACGCAGCCGACGCCGATGATGATGCCGAGGGCGGTGAGGAAGGAGCGCATCTTATTGCGCGCGATGGCCCGCAGACCGACCATCGTGATGTTGCTGATGCGCATGACGGAGCTTTTCATGGGGTTGCCTCCGCGGCGATTGCGGGGACGGGCGGACCAATGCCGCTAACGTCGTCGCGGACGCCGACGCGGTGTTGCTGGATTTTCTCGTCGCTCTGGATGACGCCGTCGCGCACGGTGACGACGCGCTTGGCGTGCTGGGCGATGTCCGGCTCGTGCGTGATCAGGACGACGGTCTTGCCCTTGTCATTCAGCGACTGGAAGATGCCCATGATCTCTTCGGATGTGCGCGAGTCGAGGTTTCCTGTCGGCTCGTCCGCCAGAAGCATGGCCGGGTTGGTGACGAGGGCGCGTGCGATGGCCACGCGCTGCTGCTGTCCGCCGGAGAGTTGCGAGGAGTGGCTGTGCTCGCGTCCTTTGAGGCCGACCTGAAAAAGCGCATCCATCGCCGCTTTGCGGCGGTCCGCGCGCGACCAGCCCAGGTCGCCATAGATGAGCGGGAGCTCGACGTTCTCGGCCGCGGAGGTGCGCGACAGCAGGTTGAAGCTCTGGAAGACGAACCCGATCTTGGCGTTGCGGATGACCGCGCGCTCGTCGCGATTGAGTGTGGAGACATCGATGCCGTCGAGATGGTATGTCCCGTCCGTAGGGCGGTCGAGGCAGCCGAGGATGTTCATCAGCGTCGATTTGCCGGAGCCCGAGGGCCCCATGACGGCCAGGAACTCGCCCTCATCGACGAGGAGGTCGACGCCCGCGAGTGCGCGGACCTCGACCTCACCCATCTCGTAGACCTTCGTCAGGCCGTGTATCTCGATGACCTTCTTCGGGTCGTTCGGCTCATGAACCACTACCGTCCACCTCTGCCGCCGCCCGGAGGACGTGCGCCGCCCATCGGGTTGCTGGCGCCCGGCGGAGGATTCGAGTCGACTTTGGATGTAGCCAGGCCGACGACGATATTGTCGCCTTCCTTCAGATCGCCGGAGAGGACCTGTGTGTAGTGGCCGTCGGTGATGCCGATGCGGATCTCGACTGCTTTGAGCTTGTTGTCGGCACCGAGGATGTAGACCGTCTGCGGGCGTTTGCGGGTGGCTGGTACTCCTCCGAGCGCGCCGGCGGCGCCGCCCATGCCGGAGGCGCGGTTGCCCCAGCGTGCGGCGCGTTCTTCGGGAGTCGGGCCGCCGGCCGCTGTCGAGGTCTGCCCGTTCTGCGTCCGGTTGCGCCAACGCGCGCGCTCTTCGGGAGTCGGGCCGCCGGCCGCCGTCGAGGTCTGCCCGCTCTGCATCCGGTCGCCCCGACGTGCGCGCTCTTCGGGAGTTGGACCGCCTGAGCTCGTGGCGGTCTGGGTCTGGACGGTCTGTGTCGTTTCGGTGGTCTCCGTGGTCTGGGTCGACTGCGCGTTGCGGCCGGCGGAGCTTGTAGCCGGCTTCGCTCCCGGCACGGCGGTGTCGGGCTTGAATCGAAGCGCGGCATTGGCGATGCGAAGCACGTCACGCACGCTGGCGACGTCGATGGTGACGTTGGCGGTCATCTTCGGACGCAGCCTCTCATCAGGATTCGCGACTTCGATGATGACCGGATAGGTAACGACGTTCTGGCTCACGGTGGCATTGAGCCGGATCTGCGAGATGCGGCCGCGGAACTCCTGATCGGGATAGGAGTCGACGGTGAAGCGGGCGGTCTGTCCGACGGCGATGCGGCCGATGTCGGACTGGTCGACGTCAGCCTGCACCTGCATCTTGGTCAGATCCTGGGCGATCGAGAAGAGCGTCGGGGCCTGAAACGATGCGGCCACGGTCTGGCCGACGTCGTATTGCCGGTCGACGACGGTGCCGTCGATGGGCGAGATGATCTTCGCGTATTTCAGGCTGGTCAGCGCCTGGGCCAGAGCGGCCGTCGATTGCTGGACTATCGCACTGGCCCCGTCATACGCGGCCTTCGCAGCGTCGAGGTCCGACTGCGGCGACAGGCCTGCCTTCACCAGACGCGATGAGCGTTCGTAGGTGATCTTGGCATTGGCGGCGTCGACGCGCGACTTGGTGAGGTCGGCCTGACGCTGTTCGACCTGCTGCTGGAACGGTGTCGGATCGAGCTCGGCCAGGAGTTGGCCATTCTTGACCCGGCTGTTGTAGTCGACGTAGAGGCGCGCGATGACGCCCGATACCTGGCTGCCGACTTGTACGGTGGTCACGGCGGAAAGTGTTCCGGTCGCGGTCACCGTCATGGTGACGGTTCCCTTTTCGACTTTCTCCGTCCGGTATTGTTCGTTCTTGTTGCCGCTGCCTTTGCACGCTGCAAGGGCAGCAATCGTCAGTATCGCTGCAAAACGTCTCACGCTCAGGACTCCCTCCGGGCACCTTACGACCCGATGCATCGGGCGTTGAATGGCGCGGCGAAGTGTAATGCAGCGCTTCGCGCGGCGCACGTGTCGCCGGCGGGCGAAACCGATTCGTGACGGATTCGCGGTCTCGCGGTCTCGCGGTTGCGCGGTCTCGGGGTGTGCGGTTGCTAGGTTGCTGGGTTGCTAAGGTGCTTCGGTGTGAACCCACACCCCAAGCAACTCAGCAACTCAGCAACTCACCAACCGAGCAACCGGCAATCCGGCAACCGAACACCGCGAGACCGCGCAACCCCCGAGGGTCATGGGTCAGTTTGAACCGTAGGTTGTAACATCGCGGGACAAGGCGGGACATGGTGGGATGGTAAACTCCTCCCCGTGAGCAAACCGCCCCGAGAGCAACTCCCCGAAGAGATGGCCGACGAATCCCTCTCCTCAGCTCGTTCCATCCTCGAAAGGGTAACCGGCGAGAAGATGCCGAACCGGGTACTCGCTGCCCGCGCCGCCGCCGGGGGTGCCGCCCGCGCCGCGAAGATGACACCGGAGCGGCGGACACAGATCGCGGCGAAGGCTGCGGCGAGCCGGTGGAAGAAGTAACCACGGTTACTCCGGCAGCCCGCCAGTCGCCAGCCAATTGAGCAGTTCCTGCGCATGCCCTCGGATATCGAGAATGCGCCGCCTTGCTTCCCGCCGCTCGCGTGTGGACTCCACGCCATCAAGTACGGCCAGCATCGTTACCGTCTCTGCGGTGACTGATTCCAGGCTGGCGAGCATGATCTCTGTCGGAGTCATCGGGCGGGATGGTAGGGTTATAGGACGCGGACTTCCCCACGGCGCGTTCCGGCCCAACGGCGGAAACGCCGTCCCCATGTAGTCCGCAATCTCGCGCATCCTCGCCATGTCTTCAGATGACAGCGGCGCACGCTGTTCGCCGAGTAGCCATCCGACACTCTCATGTGTTGCGTAGACGATCTTGACGACGGTTTCAAATCCCGGTTGCGCGTGGATGCCGTGAATGATCCGGCTCAGGGTTTCAGGGTTTACGCGCGCTTCCTCGGCTACGGATGCCTGCGTGCGCCGCGTGATGTCGATCGCGAGCACAAGACGTTTTCGCCAGTCGCGCCAGTCGAACATCAGCGGCGCGCCTGTCTCTCGGTTGGTTCGCCGTCCGGCGGATCGATAGCGACGGTAACCGTGGGTCGCTGGACGGACTCCGCGATCACGGCTGCCCTCTCCGCTACGTGAAACGCTTCGCCGTTGTCCATCTCCACCCACGTTCCCTGCTTGTCCTCGCGCATGCTGAGGATGCGGTGAGCATTCAGCCAGCGCTTTCCGTCTGGGCTTGTCACGACTACGAACGAGGGCGGATTGCGGACTTCGATGGCGCGCTGTTTCATTTCGGCAGCTTCCGGATCAGTGCTTTGTAAAGCGCTTCGTCGGCACGCGAGAGTTTGAACAGCTCTACCACGTAGACGGTTTTGAATTGCATCGCACTCGCCGCTTCCGCGAGCGCAACCATGACACGCCGCGTCGGGTCCATCGTGCCGTTACGGAGTCGCTGGAGGTGTGTACGGCTCACCTTTGCCCGTCTCGCGAATCGGGACGGCATCACGCCCCATCTCTTGATGTACCTTTCGAGCCGGGTCATGCGTCACCGTTTCGCTTGTACGGCGGGACGATTACGGAGGGCGCGTTGCTGCGCTTCCCATCGCATCCACACCTTCGCCGCGCGCTCGAAACCGGGCGCGTTCACGGCGACGTTTCCAAGTTCGTTTTTTGTGATGGTGTCGGAGAGCCATCTTTCGAGGAGCGCGGAGACACACCATTTTTCTTTCCACTCGGGGTGCTTCTCGTTCGCATCCTTCACCAGATGCCGCAGGGTGATGACGATGAACGTAGGAAGGGTGACGGTGATGCGGCTGTACGCGTCTCCCCTGCGAATGAGTGCCATGAACCCTCCTGCAACTTTCTGATGTCACTCATAGGCTATGTCTCTCATAAGCGGCAAGTCAAGCACCCTTCCGGCTTCAAACTCTCGGGTGTGGAACGGCGCTCATACAAAAACCGGGCGAACGCGGCGAAGGTTTTCGGCGCGCGACTCCGGGAACTGCGCGAGGAGCGCGAGATGTCTCAGCAGCGTCTCGCCGATCTCACCGGCCTGGGGCGGACCTACATCTCCGACGTGGAGCGCGGCGCGAGGAACCCGTGTCTCGTGAACATCCTCAAGCTGTCGGACACGCTCAGGGTCGCGCCGGGTGAGCTGTTCAAGCCGTGGGCGTAGCGGAGTCGGCGAAGGCGTTCGGGATCACGGCGAGGAGTTGCTGATACCGTTCCGGTAGGCAGCAAACCGGCCAGTGTTGAATGCTCACGTCGCGTTGGGAAACAAGGGCCGCCACGTCAGCCTAACCGAGCCGAGCTTGACCTTGCCGCCATACCAAAAGAGAGGAAGACTGCTCTTCGGGACAGAATGCGCAAACGCTAAAGCTAAGCCTTGTCCGTTCATTCCTAAACCGCACTGTTCGACTCTGCGCTTATCCCATCTCCATCCCTTACTATCCACATAACCCTGCCAGAGTTGTGTCCCTAGAGTTTGGCAGAACTGTTTGGCGCGCAAGAGTCGGTCGGCGTGATCCCATAGCGCCAAGTCTGAGAATACCATCGGACGAACGTGCTTTGCTGGGTCACGCATACACTTGGTTTCATCGATGAATTCACCGTTACGCACCGCTAGAACGCCATCTTCGGTCAGCGTCGCGAGCTTCATGCCACATTGAGCTACGGAAATATTTGCTAACCGTCTTCTGCTAACGAATTCTTCTACAACT
Organism: Thermoanaerobaculia bacterium; assembly: GCA_035569395.1. Lineage (GTDB taxonomy): Bacteria > Acidobacteriota > Thermoanaerobaculia > Gp7-AA8 > Gp7-AA8 > JADGNZ01. Next base: position 166,250 of record DATMNC010000030.1, read on the forward strand.
ACCCTGCCCAGATTCGCGATTACGCCGAAACGCATCTCGATGCGGCGCGAGCGCAATCGCTCTGGGTCTGCTAGTGCAGAGACCTTCGGTCTCCTTCCTTCGGTAGTCTCATTCAGGAGACCGCGCAGCAAACTACATGTCTCTGTTCCGCTGAGAAGACAATCCTCAATGTATAAGACAGATTTATTATCCTTCTCCAGAACATTCCAAAGATCATCTACTGTCTTAACATGCGCACCTAACGTCTCAAGATGTTTTTGCACTTGATTACTAACGACGCCAGCGCTCTTCCCTATTGTTTGGGTATTCACGCAAATATGCCCAAAGCCTGCAATCGACGCTACCGTAAGATCTAATGCCTGAAGAAGTCTTGGGGCCGGCCAAAAATTGAGCGCCCGTAGTAGTCGCTCACCGATCCATCCATGGCTACCGAGGTCGCTGAACTGTTTAAGCCAAGCATCGATATCGGCCCGAGAGATACCACCACCGTGAGACCAAGAAAAACGGAGTAGATTCTCTACGCGAGATCGCCAATCCAGCCCGAACATATCAAGCTTATCGTCGAGGATGCGCTTAAGCTTTGCGAGACCTGGGCGTTCTGACTCCACTATGATATCCCCACGTCCGATATCACCCACGCTTAGTCCACGCAAAGCCACTATATGGAACTTCTCCCTGAGCGGAATGTTACTTCGGCGTCGTATTACTTCGACTGCCTCCCTTAGTTGTCCGGCAACATAGCTGCCGTCTCGCATGTGAGAAACCGGGATAGCAGCGATATGCACGGCGTAATCTTCGCCGTCGCCATCCCATGATAGTTTGCGAATGACGTCCCCAACCCTGCCACGGTCAGGCTCACCGCAAGCGATAACTATTCCAGCGCAAGACACTTAATGGCTCGTAAATTTGGTGACAGCGTCGGCCATCGCTCCCAGTGGGAACCTGATCTCCCTCAGCTCCGTGTCGCTAAGTCGATCGATGGTTAGGTGGGCGATATCGCGAAGATGAGATATCTGGTACGGGGCCATTGGTAGTTCTCTAATCGCTTTTGATTCGGAGGTTTCAGGTTTGCGAGCCGCTCGGAGTCGCAACCAAATTAAGTTCGCCTCTCCTGCCTGAACACCAGCAGCCAACAGTTTGGTTTTAACGATCTGTTCAAGCCGCTGCAACCGCAATCTTCTCCAGCTTGGCGCGAGAGCCAGACCGTCTAGAGCGCTGAGCCAATCTCGCCAAAATTTTGGCTTAGCGATTATGGCTTCGAGTTTTGAAGCAACGGAGGCATCCTGATTTTTAGCGAAATCTCTCGCCATCTCGCGGTAGTTCTCATCAGTGAGTCCATCTACTCGTTTGTAGCCATCGGGAACCGCGGATTTGCTATCGACAACTATTAGATCGCCAGTGATGTTTATTGCTGCAACGTCGTGATAGTCGGGTCGAGTGAAAGCATGCCACGCTCGAAAGTAGGTCGGATCGAGTGGCGTATGGGACTGCCTAGTGGCAGCTTCCGGTTCTTGGCCGGGAATGCCGAAGATGTCATCTAAGCCGCTCTTTCCGCGCCATTCAATACTCCCAGCACAAAACTCATGAACGAAGCGCCGCAAGCCGCCATATTGAGATCTCATGTTGAGCTCAGGCCATTTCTGGTGCAGAGCAAAGCCCAGTTGGCTTCCAACCTTGGGTTGGAGTTGCAGTTGCTCTAAGAGTGCATCGCGAATCTTAGAGGCCTGATCGTCATCCGGCATCGCTTCCTCCCAGGCCAGAAAAAAAAGCCCCCAAATTTCAGGGGGCTTTTACTTAACTGCATCATAATGTAGTGAGGTCAAGAAGCCTAGGATTGAACTCTCACTCTGACAGAGTCGCGGAAGGCATCCAGTCTGTCCTCGCAGCGCGGGTAGTAAAACGGCCCGGCCTCCAAAGGCGGTTAGCCTCCGCTGCCATTGATGAATATATATCCGCCATCGCTACGATGCAACTAGAAATCGACACTTTATTCCGATGCCAGTGGACAGTCGCTACGATTAACTTCTAACTAAAGATACGTAGATTCTGCTGGTTACCGCTTGACAATCGCATCAAGCAAGCATATATTGTTACACATGAACAGACTGACAGTTGAGAAGCGGGTTGCGTTCCTCGGTTGCATCGTCGAAGGCATGGGAGTCCGGGCCGCGTGCCGTATCGCCGGGATCGCGAAGGGCTCCGGCCTTCGTCTCGTTCGCGAGGTCGGCGCGGGCTGCGAAGCGTTTCAACGCCAGTGGATTCGCGGTCTCGAAACTACCCGCGTCGAAGCGGACGAAGTGTGGTCCTTCATCTTCTCGAAAGAGAAATCCGTGCCGAAAGACCTCCCGCAGGAGTTCCGCGACCGCTACGGCTGGGGAGACATCTGGACTTGGACGGCGCTTGACGCAACCTCCAAGCTGATGATTACGTGGCGCGTCGGCGATCGGTCAGCCGCAACCGGTGACCCGTTCATTCAGGACATCGCAGACCGCGTGACGGGCCGTATTCAGCTCTCCACGGACGGACACGCGGTCTACCCGCAAGCGGTAGAACTGGCGTTCGCTGGCAACGTCGATTATGCGACTGTGGTCAAAGAGTACGCATCCACTCCCGGCACCACTGACAAACCCGCGCACGTCCGCTACTCGCCGGGTGAATGTCGCGGGGTGGCGAAAGCGCGCGTGCAGGGTGACCCGGACATGAAGCTGGCGTCAACGTCCTACGTGGAGCGTAGCAACCTCGCGGTTCGGATGCTGAACCGGCGCTTCACCCGCTTAACAAACTCCTACAGCAAGCGAATCGAGTACCACCGCGCCGCGCTCGCGTTGACGTTCTTCTATTACAACTTCTGCCGCAAGCATTCGACACTGAAGGGCAAGACGCCTGCGATGGCGGCGGGGATCACGACGACGGTTTGGATGGTTCGGGATATGTTGTTTGCGGCGGATCAGGCTGTAGTGGCTTAGCGTCATCGTCGTTCGGTTTGCGAATCGTTTGATAACGATTATTCCGCAACGCCACTAGGGCGAATTCAAATTCACCAGCCGCCGATGCAAACTCTGACGGTTTAACGCCGCTGGACTGCCATTCGCCAATCATACTTAGCAATTCCGGCTCACGCTTTTGCGCTATATACCGATGCAGGCGTAGTTCTGCATAAATCTCATCCGAATATTGGTCTTGTGGTGTGGCGTTAATAACCTTCATGCAGTCCTGTAAGCCAGCCACGATTGCGTGGAACCGAGCTAGTGCGATGCCGGCGTCTTGCGCTGCGCCAAGCGGTCGGGTTGTTTTATAGACTTGAATGTGACTCTTTAGTTCTGTTTTGATTTGGAGCAAGGCTTCGTTATCGACGGCGGCGCTCACGCGCGTCTGCCAAGCACTCCGCACAGACTGAAGTGAGCGCCCCTCGTTTGAAGCTGAAATAAACAACGGCAATACCTCGCGATCAGGAAGCCAAACGTTAACAAAGGTAGTTTTCCCAACATATGGCGAATTCTCCGCCAAGAACTTCGCCTCGGCCAGATGGTAAATTATGTATTCGGCGGTATTGTGCTTAGGGAAATGTTTATCACCCATAGCCAGCAGCCAAGCGCGGGCCGCTTCAGCACCAATGCCGATCGCGTAGTAACCAGGATTGTCGCTCATCGTGCAGCGCCCAAGTGCATCCGTCGAGAAAATATGCGGCTCACGAAGATGATCGAATCCACCAATGAGCAAGGAGGTTGCCTGCGTTCCGTAGAACATTTCGGATTCGATTCGCTTTCTAGCGATTGGAATTTCTTTATTGATAGCTTCAAAAAGCGCACCCGGAGATTTCTTACTTCCCATGATTGCGAATTGAGCGTAGTCAATCCCGTATTGTCGGGCAAGAACTTCGCGCTCAATTTGTCGGCAAAACATGGCATCGTAGGCGTTTTCGGCTGCCACCTTCATGTCTGCTAATGAAACCGCAGGCGAATGACCGATCGCAGATTGAATGTGCCACGTGAGCATCTTGTACACAGTTGGATCGCCAGCATAGAGACAGAACCACGAAGTCCCTCGGTTGTCGTCATCTACAAGCCATGTAGTTTTGATGTCGGCTTGGTCAATCGCGCCGGTCTCGTTCGCGAGCATCATGTCGTTTACCGTCACGATTGCTTCGTGGTTCATCGCAGCGATGCAGATTGTCATGGAGTTGGTTAGCCTACTCGCCCGCTGCGGGATTGTCATCGGGCGATGATGGAAACGGTTGTCTCTCGGTAGCGGGGGCGGTTGCTGGTAGGGGTAGGGGCGCGGCTGTCCAGGCCTCGGAGACGGAGGAAGAGAGGGGCCAATCTGGGAGCGGGGCCGAATGGCTCACCGTCCCTCCGGCGGGTTGCCGGTAGCCGATGTTACAGTTTCGGCTGAAAGTGACCCATGACCCCCCCGAGACCGCGCAACCGCATCGAGCCCGACCTACGTTATGCTTCCGCCCCCATGGCGCTTTTTTCATCGAAAGAGACGACTCCACAAGCCCGCGGCGCGGAGCCGCAGGTCTCACGCAGCGGCACATTTTTCGGTCCGAATGTAACCATCGACGGGACGGTCACTGGCTCGGAACCGGTCCTGATCGAGGGGACTGTGCGCGGCAAGATCAACCTCAGCGGCGAGCTTCGCCTCGGTACGAAGGCACGCATCGAAGCGACCGTGCATGCGAAGAGCGTGACGGTGGAGGGGAAGCTCACCGGCGACGTCTCGGCCGATGATCGCGTCGAGCTCGTGGCCAGCGCCACCGTCGACGGGAACATCAAGGCGCCGAAGATTGTCGTCGCCGAAGGCGCGCGGTTCCGTGGATCGGTGGATATGGGATCGGCGAAACCGGCCGCGGCTGCGGAGACAACGGCGAAGAAGTAGTTGTCGGTTATCGGTTGTCGGTTGCCAAGTGGCTGGCTTGCTGGTTCCCCGTACATCGCCGAACCTGACACCCTCCAACTCAGCAACTCAGCAACTCAGCAACTTGGCAACTCGACAATCGATAACCGACAACCGACAACCCGTCAAACCAGAAACCAAACACCCCGGAGGAAACCTATGCGCGATACGCGCGACTACAAAAACTACATCGACGGCCAGTGGGTTGCGTCATCGAGCGGCAAGACGTTCGAGAACAGGAATCCGGCCGATGGCGATGACCTCATCGGGACGTTTCAGGAGTCGAACGCGGACGATCTGAACGCGGCCGTCGACGCCGCGGACCGCGCCTTTCATGCGTGGCGGCTCACGCCGGCGCCGCTCCGCGCTGACTATCTCTACGCGGTTGGCAATATCCTCAAGCGGGATAAGGAGGCGATCGCCCGCGAGATGACGCGCGAGATGGGGAAGGTGTTGCAGGAGACGCGCGGCGATGTGCAGGAAGCGATCGACATGGCTTTCCTGATGGCCGGCGAGGGCCGCCGGCTGCATGGCGTGACCACCCCTTCCGAGCTCCCGAACAAGTTCAATATGGCCGTGCGCATGCCCCTGGGCGTGGCCGGGCTGATCACGCCGTGGAACTTTCCGATGGCTATTCCGGCGTGGAAAGGGATGGCGGCGCTCATCTGCGGCAATACGGTGGTCATCAAGCCGGCGTCGCAGACGCCGCTCTCGGTGGTCATGCTGGCCGAGGCGTTCGAAGAGGCGGGATTGCCGAAGGGCGTGTGGAACGTCGTCACCGGCGGAGGCAAAGAGGTTGGTGAGCCGATGCTGAAACACCCGAAGGTCTCGGTGATCTCGTTCACCGGCTCGACGGACGTCGGCCGCGAAATCTCCGTCGCCTGCGCGCCGCAGTTCAAGCATGTCCACCTCGAGATGGGCGGCAAGAACGTCATCCTCGTGTTGGACGATGCCGACGTCGATCTGGCGGTCGACGGCGCGCTGTGGGGTGCGTTCGGCACAGCCGGCCAGCGCTGCACGGCGGCGTCGCGCATCGTGGCCCATCAGAAAATCTATGCTGAATTCGTGGAGAAGCTCTCGGCGCGGGCGAAGGCACTGCGCGTCGGCAACGGCATCGATCCGCAGATCGACATGGGGCCGAATATCTCCGCCGCGCAGATCGACACGATCGCCAAGTACGTGAAGATCGGCAGGGACGAAGGGGCGACGGTCACCGCCGGCGGCGCTGCCCTGGCCGGCGGTGGCTACAGCAAAGGCCACTTCCATCAGCCGACCGTCTTTGCGGACGTCACTCCCGGCATGCGCATCGCGCAGGAGGAGATCTTCGGACCGGTTACCGCGGTGATGCGCTGCGGCTCGCTCGAGGAGGCCATCGACATCGGCAACGGCGTGAAGTACGGCCTGTCGTCGTCGATCTACACGCGCGACATCAACAAGGCCTTCGTGGCCATGCGCGACATGTACACCGGGATTTTTTATGTCAATGCCCCGACGATCGGCGCCGAGGTTCATCTGCCCTTCGGCGGCACGAAGCAGACCGGCAACGGCCACCGGGAAGCTGGCATCGCCGGCATCGACGTCTTCAGCGAGTGGAAGTCGATCTACGTCGACTACTCGGGGGCGTTGCAGCGGGCACAGATCGATACGGAAGAGGTGTAGAGGTCCAGGGTTTCTTACCCCAGAGATCACAGAGATCACAGAGAACGTCCCTGTTTTTCTCTGTGATCTCTGTGTCTCTGTGGTTGAATGCTTTTCGGAGAGAATAGGCGGCGATGAAAACGCTTGCCGGGTTCTTGCTGCTGCTCGCCGCGGGTTCCGCCTTTGGCCAATCCACCGCCGACACCATCATCGCGCGCGAGCTGCAGAGCCTGCGCGCGTATGAAACGTTGAGCCATATCACCGACGACATCGGCGCGCGGCTTACGGGATCGAAAGGGGCGGCGCGGGCGGTGCGGTGGACGACGCAGCAGTTCCGCGAGTGGGGCATCCCTGTGTCGAACGAGCCAGTGAACGTGCCGCATTGGGTTCGCGGCCGGGAAGAGGCGCGCCTGGTGTCGCCGGCGGATCAGAACATCGTGCTGACGGCCATCGGTGGCAGCGTGGCCACGCCGCTCTCGGGAATCACGGCCGACGTCGTCGAGGTCGATTCGTTCGATGAGTTGAAAACGCTGGGCACGGCCAAGCTGCGCGGGAAGATCGTTTTCTACAACAACCCGATGGACATGGATCTCGTGCGCACCCACCGCGCCTTCGAGGCCTACCGCATCGCCGTGGCCTTCCGCGGGGCCGGGGCCAGCAGGGCCGCGGAGTATGGAGCGAAGGCGATCGTGATCCGTTCGGTCGGATCGGCGTCGCTGCGTACGCCGCACACGGGCGCGCTGCGCTACGACCCGAAGCAGCCGAAGATCCCGGCCGCGGCCATGACGGCGGAGGACGCGATGCTGTTGCACCGCCTTCTGGCCCGCGGCAAACGCGTGCGGATGCATATGCTGCTGACGCCGAAGACGCTGCCGGACGTCGAATCCGCCAACGTCATCGCCGAGATCCGCGGCAGCGAGAAGCCGGAGGAGATCGTGCTCATTGGCGCGCATCTCGATTCGTGGGACCTGGCCACCGGCGCGATCGACGACGGATCGGGCGTGGCCATGGTGATGGAGACGATGCGGCTGCTGAAGGAGATGAACCTCCACCCGCGCCGCACGATCCGTGCTGTCCTGTTCATGAATGAAGAGAACGGTCTCCGGGGCGGCCAGCAGTATGCGAAGGATCATGGGAAGGAGAAGCACATCGCCGCGATCGAGACCGATGCCGGCGGCGCGGCGCCGACCGGGTTCACGACGACGCTGAAGGGCGATGCGCTGGTGGCGTTGGAAGCGCGTACGAAGGCGCTGGCGGCGGTGTCGTCGAACCGCTTCGAGGTGGCGGAGGAGGCCGGAGCGGACATCGGTCCGTTGACGGAAGCCGGCGTGCCCGGCTTCGGTCTTGTCCCGGAACCGCTGCACTATTTCGACTATCACCACACCAACGCCGACACGCTTGACAAGGTGGATCCGAAGGAATTGGCCCAGGACACGGCGGCGATCGCGGCGCTGGCCTGGGTCCTGGCGGAGTAAGAGAACTCATCCTGCGCGAAGACGCAGGATCTTCGGTTATACCAGCAGGATTGATGATCAGTCGCCGCGAGTTGGAGTAACACTCCTCCGGTGCCACCGGAGATCCTGCGTCTTCGCGCAGGATGACCTTTCACCAGGATAGAGTTCCGAACCATGCGAAACGACATCCTCGGCGGCGCGACGACCTTCGTGGCCATGGCCTACATCATCGTCGTCAATCCGGCCATTCTGAAAGCAGCGGGACTTCCGGTTGGGGCCAGCACGGTGGCCACGATCGTCGTGGCGGCGGCCGGCTCGATCCTCATGGGCCTCTATGCGAAGCGGCCGATCGCGGTAGCGCCGTACATGGGAGAGAACGCCTTCATCGCCTACGGCCTGACGGCGCTCGGGATCACCTGGCAGCAGCGGCTCGGCTCCGTCTTCGTCAGCGGCGTTCTGTTCCTCATCATCACGCTCATCGGGTTGCGCGGCTGGCTGGCGAAGTCGATCTCGCAGAGCCTGAAGTACAGCTTCGCTGCCGGCATCGGCCTCTTTCTCGCCTTCATCGGACTGACGGAGACCGGGATCGTCGAGAGCGGGACCGGAGTGCCGGTGAAGATCGGCAATCTGCACAACCCGCAGGTGCTGCTGGCCATCGGCGGTTTCATCGTGATGATGGCGTTGATGCGCCTGCGTGTGCGCGGGGCGATTCTCATCGGGATCGCCGTCACGGCCATCGCCGGGATCTTCCTCGGATTCGGTCACGCGCCGCGGGCGTTTTTCGCCTTGCCGTTTACGGGCGACTACAGCCTCGCTCCGATCGCGCTGCAACTCGACATCCGCGGCGTTCTGCGCCTGTCGTTTCTACCGATTCTGCTCACCCTGTTTCTGATGAGCTTTCTCGACACCCTGGGCACTCTCGTCGGCGTCGGCGCGGCCGGCGGGATGCTCGACGCGAAGGGAGACTTTCCCGAGATCGAGAAGCCGATGACGGTCGATGCCATCTCCTGCTGCATCAGCGGGCTCCTCGGCACATCCACCAGCGGCGCGTACATCGAGTCGGCGGTCGGCATACGCGAAGGCGCGCGCACGGGTGTGGCGGCCATCACGACCGGCCTTCTGTTCGCGCTGTCGCTCTTCTTCATCCCGCTCGTCGAGCCGCTGCAGCAGTTGCGCTTTGCGTACGGACCGGCACTCATCGCCGTCGGCGCGCTGATGCTCGATGTCGTGCGCAAGATCGACTTCGACGATCTGACGGAGCTGGTCCCGGCCTTTGCCACCGTCGCCATGATGGTCTTCACCTACAACATCGCCAACGGCCTGACGGCCGGGCTGGTGCTCTATCCGCTGATGAAGCTGCTGGCCGGCAAGCCGCGCGAGATCAGCGGCGGGTCACTCGTTCTTGCGGCGCTTTGCGGCATCTACTACATCTTCGGCCTGCCGCATTGAGAGACAAAAAGAGCCCCGGCCGAAGCCGGGGCTCTCGTTACAACCGATGGGAACCGGTGACTAGAAGCGCGCGCCGATCGAGTAGAGGTACGTGCGCGGGAGCTGGTAGTTGCCGTTCTGCGAGAAGGTCGTGGGCGTAAGGCTGCTCTGCCCAAACGTGGAGCTAAGCTGGTAGTTTGCGCCCAGGCTTGCGCAGGTCTTTACGGTGGGGTCAGGACTCGAAAGCGGTGTGCCCGTGGGGCACTGGACCGGAGTCGTCGTGAATGGATTGAAAGCCTTCAACGCCGCACTATTCTGATTCGTCAGCACCGTCGTGTTGCCGCTGATCACGGAGAGGTGATTGAAGACGTTGCGAACCTCCGCTTTCGCAAAGAACGCGAAGTTGTGAATCGGCAACTCGTAGTTGAGAGCAAGATCCGTTGCAGTAACGGCCTGCCAACGGTCCGCACCACGACCGCTGAAGAAGTAGGTAACGGTCGTCGGGCCAACCTGGTTGCCGGCGACCGCTGCGTACTGGTGGCTCGGATCGCGCGGGCTTCCGTTGGGGTAGACGTTCGTGTTGCCTGCCGGGCAGAGGGCGATGAGTGCATTGTTCAGCGGGTTCGTCGGTGCAGAAGCCGGCGTTGCTCCTGCAGAGCAGAGCATTTGCGGAGTCATCGTGATCGCGGCAGAGGCCGAGAACGGCGTGCCCGAGTCATAGCGCTGGATCAGGCCGGCGTTGAAATGTCCGATTCGCGTCGAGAGGTCGTAGGTTCCGAAAAGGCGGAGCTTGTGGCGTTGGTCGGCAGCGAGAAAACCGACCGGGGCGTTCTGTGCGAAGTTCTGGAACTCCGCAAATGCCACGCTGGTCGAGGCGAAGGTCACCGGACCCGAACCTGACGTCTCGCCTTCCACGTTGCCGGTGAGCTTCGAATAGGTGTAGTTACCGCCCGCACTAAAGCCGGCCGGGAGTTGGAACTGCCCCTGGAACTGGGCACCCCAGTACTTCCGTTCCGGTACATTGGAGTTGCCGATGCGATTGATGTTTGACACGGCCAGGGTCACCGGATTGGTGACTACATAGTTACCGGGCACATCGAACTGCGCGTAGAAATTGCGCCAGTCGCGATTGATGTAATCGGCTCGGAAATAGCCTCTGCCGATCTGCGTGCCCGCGCCCACGGTGATCTCGCGCATGTCCGGCGACTTGATGCCGTTAGTATCCAAAAGGGTGTTCAACCCGGGGATGCTCGCGGTGGCGGCTGTGCGGTTCGTGAATCCGTTATCAAGGAGCCATTGGAAGGCCTGCTGGAGAGCGACACGCGAGTCCAGATAACCGGTAGACGGTCCTCCATAGATGAATGTGTACGACGCTGGATTGCCCGCGGGTGAGGACGATCCTCCTACGGTCTCGGCGAGACGTCCGACATACGTGCCGTAGTTCGCATCGACGCGGAGGCGGCCGTTAGCGAATACGTCGAAGATGATGCCGAGGCGGGGACTGACGGCGCTGTCCTTGGAGATGCCATGACCGGCGCTGTCGACCGCGTCGTTCTTGTCATACCGGGCGCCGAGATTGAAGGTGAGATGCTGATTCAGGTCCCACTTGTCGTTGATGAATTCGGAAGTGGTCTTCAGGTTCGAGCCGAGTGAGGACAAGGCGATCGGGAACCAAACCCAGCGGTCGCTTGGCCCCAGCGACAACTGCACGGTGCCGTCCGGCATCTGCTTCAGCGCATTCGTTTGATTCTGAAAACGGAAGTCAGTGGGCGACTGGAAGTTGTTCGAAAGGCGCTGCTCCGCCCAGTCGTCGTAGCCCAGGACCACGTTGTGAGTGCCTAACGACTTCGTACCGAGGAAATAGCGGCCTTTGAGCTCCCACTCCTTGTTGTTGCGCAGCTCAGCGCCGCAGCTTCCGCAGAAGTAGGGTGCGTTTGCTGTTGCTCCGCCGCCAGTATTGACAACTTCCAGGATGGGCGTTCCCGCGGCGAGATATGCCGCGCTGGGGTTGGCCTGATGGGCAGGCGTCGAACCACCGAAGCCGACGAAAGCGAAGTACTTCTTGGCCCAGTCGCCCTCGATCAGGAGGTTGTTCGTGATCACGCCGTTGTAGTGCAGGGTCTTGAAGTTATTCGGGTTCTCGATGCCGTTGGTGTTGACGGAGCGGAGATCGAGGCAGCCGATCTGGCAGTTCTTGTCGGCCTTGAGGTCGTTGTTGAGGTAGGACCCGACGATCGAGTGTTTCTCCGTCAGATTCGCGGTTACCTTGTATTCCTGCCGCGGGTTCGTCGTTGCGATCGTGTACGAACCAATCGTTGGATCCGGGAGCCCGGGAGGAAGCGCGCGCAACGTGGATGAGGCCGACGTCTTTGCCTGGCGGCCAGCGACAAAGAACCACAGCCGGTCGGTGACGATTCGGCCACCCAGGGTTTCTTCGTAGGTGTTGTTGGTGTGTTTGGTCAGAGCGCTCTGGGTGGAGAAGCTCTTGGCCGTCCAGCTTGGATTGTCCAGCGAGTCGCGTACCGAGCCGGAGAACTGATTGCCGCCCGACTTCGTGATCGATGAGACGACACCGCCGGTGAAACGGCCGAACTCCGCCGAAATGCCGGCGGAGAGCACAGTGGTCTCCTGGATGGCGTCTTCGATGAAGAGATTATGGGGCTGGCCGCGGAGGTTCTCGTTCACGACGGCGCCGTTGACGAGATACAAATTGTCATACGACATCGCGCCCGAGATCGTGGGCCCGTTCACGCCCGCGGTGACGCCGGCGGTCAGGTTGGTCTGCGCTACGGGATTGCGGTTGACAGGCAGACGGTTGATCTCGGCCTGTTTGTAGTTCGTCTGGACCTGCGGCGTCTCCATGACGGTGGCCTGATTGGCCGTCACGGTGATGGCCTCGGTGACGGCCGACATCTTCATATCGGCATCTAGGCGCTGCGTCTCAACGAGCTTGACCTGCGTGTTCTTGACGATGTCCGTCAGGCCGGACAACGAGAACGTGACTTTGTACGCGCCCGGCGGAATTGCCGGGAAGGAGTAGTCGCCCTCGCTATTCGTCACCGTGGTGCGCGTTCCCTGAAGATTCGGGGACGCGATCGTCACCGTCACGCCCGGGAGATTGGATCCTGCCTGCGAGACCGTTCCGGTCAACGCACCGGTCGTGCCCTGCGCGAATGCGCCGGCTGCAACCAGAAGTAGCAGGAAGAAACAGATCGTAAATCGTTGTAGCTTCATCTCGTTCCTCCTCGATTTCCCTTCAAAAAAGTTACCGTTGGACTGCGCTGATCACTGCATGGCATGAACCTACTTATGCAAACAGAACCTTGGACTTCAAGTTGCTGCTTTACAAGGACTTAACTTTGATGACGTCGATATTTCGCAAGTGGTGTGATTCAATGGTTTGAACAGCCGCACCGGTTCGCCGCATCGGACCGCTTCCACCCCGGCGCAGCCGCGACCGAGAAAAAGACCTTCGGCAATGTTAACGAACAGCGGACTGCGGAGTTAACGAACGTTTTGGACCTTGGTTCGCCGACGGTGGACGGCCGACGCTACCGACGATTTCCGGGAAAGGCCGCATCCTACCCGCCGAGGCCTCCGGTTGCAAGCGAGACCTTGCGGAATGGTTGAGTCTCCAGCCTGCAGGCGGATGTTTCGACCGGCGATCGAGACAGCCCCGGCGCGCACGCCGGGGCTGTCTCAGAGCGAGAGTGAGATCAGAAACGCAGGCCGGCGGCGAAGGAATACGTCCTCGGTGTCTGATACGAACTGACCCCGATGGCCTGCCCGAAGGTATCCGCCTTCTGGTAGTTGGCCCCCATCGCTGTGCATGCCGCCACGGCTGCCGCCGCCGATGCGAACGAGCTTTGCCTCGGACACTCGATCGGCGTATCGGTGAACGGGTTGAAGGCCTTGAGTCCACGCGTCGAGGAGGTCCGGCGGGTGAAGACGGTGGTGTCCGGATTGATCAATGCGTGCTTGTTGAACACGTTCGTCACCGTTCCCTGGAGGCGGAATGAAAAGCGGGTGATGGGAACCTCGTACACCATGGTCGCGTCGGTTCGGTTGAGGGGATCGGCACGGAGGGCTCCCCGCCCGCTGAAGAAGTATGTGTGCGACGTTCCGATCTGCGAGAGGGTGTAGCCGGGGTTCACCGGGAGACCGGTATACGACGTTCCTGCCGTTCGGCCGGTCGCATCGATGGTGCTGGAGACCGAATAGGGCGCGCCGCTCTCGTAGGCCTGCAACAACGATGCGCTGAGCGTGCCGACGTGACCGATTCTGAAGTCATAGCCGGCCCACAACCTCAGTTTGTGCGGGGTGTCCTCCGGCAGCACGCCGGTGGGCAGACGATTGGCGTAGCCGAGATACTCGGGATAGTAGAGCGCGAGCGGCTGGTTCGGGACGGTGGCGCTGCCGGCCGATTCCCCCTGGTCATTGCCGCGCAACCTCGAGTAGGCGTAGGTCAGACCGGTATAGCTGGCCGCGGTTGGCTTCCACTGCCCCTGGAGCTGAATGGCGCGATAGGTGCGCTTGGTGAGATTGTCGTTTACGAGGAACTGGACGTCGCCCTTGTTTCCGAAGGGATCGACCACCGTCGGGTTCGTCTTGACCAGCTGTGCGGCATAGAAGTCGTGCCAGTCGCGCTTGACGAGATCGAAACGCAGGTAGGCATTGGCTTGCATCTGGACGCCATAGCCGGCCGTGAATTCATCAACGTAGGGGGAGACGAGCGGGCTCTGGAGCACGGTGCTGAGTCCGGAGATGCTGACGCTGCGAAGGTTCGATGAGTTGCTCGTACCGCCGACGGAATTGAACCAGTTCCAGAGGGCCGCCAGCGCCTTGTCTGTGGTCAGGAGCGCGGAATCAGCCGTCCCCGAGGGGTTGATGCTCGGGCCGCGATAAAACCAAGTGATGGTCGACGGATTGCCGTTGGCGTTGGCGCCGCCGCCGACATTGCCGTCTTCGATCTTCGATACATAGCGGCCATAGTTCGCGTTGAACTTGTGCTTGCCGTCCCCTCGGAGATCGAACTGCAATCCGAGGCGCGGGCTGAGAGCACTGTCCTTGGAAACGACGTTACCGCTGTCATCCTGCGCGTTGTTCTTGTCGAAGCGCAAACCGACATTGAAGCTGAAACGGGTGTTGTAATCCCACCGGTCGTTCACGAAGGCCGACTTGACGCTCAGATGATCGCCGGTGGCGGTGAAGAAGATCGGGTTCCACTGAATGATCGACGTGCTGTCGAGGACGGGGTAGACGGTCGTGCCGACGATCTTCGTGTTTCCGAGAATGCGGAAGTCGCTGCCGGACTGGTGATTGTTGACCAGGCGTGTTTCCGAGAAACGGTCGACGCCCGCAACGAGATTGTGGCTGCCCATCGACTTGGTCGGCATGAAGTAGCTCGCCTTGCCGGTCCAGTCGTAGTTGTTCCGCTCTTCCGGGCCGCAAACGCCGCAGAAGGTCGGCGACCAGTAGCGGCGGCCGCTCGGGTTATCGACCATGAGCGTGCCGTCGATGATGTCGGTAGACTTCGCGCCGGCATTGACGAAGGAGAACTTCTTATTCGAGTAGTTGGCCGTGAGCAGAAGATTCGACGCCAGCACGCCGTTGTACTGCGCGGTCGCAAGCTTGTTCGGCAGTAGCCTGTCGTTGAGGCTGCGCGTATCCATGATCGAGCCGAAGAAGTTGCCGCCGTCCTGGTCCTTGACGTCGACATAGGAGGCGGTGATGTTGTGCTTCTGCGTGATCTGCCCGGTAAGTTTCCCTTCGATCCGCTTCTGATCCCGCGCCGCCACGAACGGGAGGTTGGTGAGGGTGGTGAAATTCTGGGTGCTCGTCTTCGACTGGCGGGCCGCGCCGAAGAACCAGAGGCGATCCTTCAGAAGGTATCCGCCAAGCGTCTCCTCGTACACGTTGTTGAGCGTATCGACGTGGTCGGCCTCGGTCGGAAACGGTGTTTTCGCCGTCCACTTCGCATTGGAGAGATTGTCGCGGAACGAGCCGCTGAACTCGTTGCCTCCCGACTTCGTGATCGTCGAGATCACCCCGCCGGTGAACCGGCCATACTCGGCCGAGATCCCGCCGGTCATGACTGTGGTCTCCTGGATGGCGTCCTCGATGAAGAGTGAATCCGGCTGCCCGCGCAGGTTCTCGTTCAGCACCGTGCCGTTGAGGAGATACACGTTGTCATACGAAGGAGCGCCTGAGATGGCAATCTGGCCGTTGAATGCATTCGCGTTGGCGACCGCGGCCGGGGCCAGGGTGACCGCCGACAGAATCGTTCGCGGTACCGGTAACTTCTCCATCATCGCTTTCGTGTAGTTTGTCGCGATTTCCGGACTCTCCATGACCGCCAGTGAACCAGCCGTTACCGTGATTGCCTCGGTGACGGTGGACACCTTCAGGTCCGCATCGATGTGCGTGGTTTCCGCCAGCGCCAGACGGGCCTTTTTCGTTACCGGCGACATCCCTTCCAACTGGATCTTGATGGTGTAGTCGCCCGGTGGAAGAGCAGGGACGTTGTAGTCGCCGTTGTTGCCCGTGACCGCCGTGCGCATGCCCAGCAAGGCGGGTGAACTGACCGTGATGGTCGCTCCCGGGAGCGGACTTCCCCCGGTTGTGATCGTGCCGGTCAGCGTTGCGCTCGTGGCCTGAGCGAACGTGGATGCGGCGATGAGGATCATCAGCGCCGCAATAGCGAAGGAACGGATAGAGAATCGCATAAGTCCCCTTCTGTAAATTACCTGTTAAATAGCCCAGTTAACGTACGGTCGCGTTTGACAAGAGTCTAATACATGTGCCTGGGACCGGCGTGAAATCGTAACTGGTTGCCGGAGAGCGATTTACGAGCTGCAAGGGCTCCTTGGGCGCACCCTCAGCCGTTCGGGCGGACGGGTTCGCCAGCCGAATGGCCGGCCTGCGGGTGCAACCCTGGTGTTGCGCGGAGGAAGCGGAATCGCGGTTCTTACCGCGTCATCTGCCGGTAACGGATCCGATGCGGTTGATCGGCCTCGGCGCCGAGGCGCTTGTGCTTGTCTTCCTCGTACTCGCTGTAGTTGCCGTCGAACCAGACCACGCGGCTGTCGCCCTCGAACGCCAGGATGTGCGTTGCCACGCGATCGAGGAACCAGCGGTCGTGCGAGATGACGATGGCGCAGCCGGCGAAGTTCTCCAGGGCTTCTTCGAGTGCACGCATGGTGTTGACGTCGAGATCGTTCGTCGGCTCGTCGAGCAGGAGAACGTTGGCCCCCTCTTTCAACATCTTGGCGAGATGGACGCGATTGCGCTCTCCGCCGGACAGCACGCCGACTTTCTTCTGCTGATCGGAGCCGGAGAAGTTGAAGCGGGCCACGTACGCGCGTGAATTCATCTCGCGCGGTCCGAGCAATACCAGCTCGGTTCCTCCGGTGATCTCTTCGAAAATCGATTTATCGGGATCGAGCGTGCGGTTCTGATCGATATAACCGAGCTTCACGGTCTCGCCGACACGAATGGTTCCGGCGTCCGGCGGCTCCTGGCCGAGGATCATCCGGAACAGCGTGGTCTTGCCGGCGCCGTTCGGGCCGATCACGCCGATGATGCCGCCCGGCGGAAGCTTGAACTCCATCTCGTCGATGAGGAGCGTGTTGCCGAATGCTTTCCGCACGTTGTCCGCTTCGACCACGATGCCGCCGAGGCGCGGGCCGGGCGGGATGTAGATCTCGAGATCCTGGACCTTCTCCTGCGTCTGCTGGTTGAGAAGCTCCTCGTACGAGGTGATGCGGGCCTTCCCTTTGGCGTGGCGGCCCTTCGGCGACATGCGGATCCATTCGAGCTCGCGCTCGAGCGTTTTCTGCCGTTGCGACTCCGCCTTTTCCTCGTGCTGCAGGCGGGCCTGCTTCTGCTCCAGCCACGACGAGTAGTTGCCCTTGAACGGGATGCCGGCGCCGCGGTCGAGCTCCAGAATCCAGCCGGCCACGTTGTCGAGGAAGTAGCGGTCGTGCGTGACGGCGATGACGGTGCCGGGATATTGCTGCAGATGTTTCTCCAGCCATTCCACCGATTCGGCGTCGAGATGGTTGGTGGGCTCGTCGAGCAACAGGATGTCGGGAGCCTGAAGCAAGAGCCGGCAGAGTGCCACCCGGCGCTTCTCGCCGCCGGAGAGGATGCCGCAGAGCATGTCGCCGGGAGGGCATCGCAGCGCGTCCATGGCCATCTCCAGCTTGGAGTCGAGGTCCCAGGCGCCGGTGGCGTCGAGCTGGTCCTGCACCTTGCCCTGGCGTTCCATCAGCTTGTCCATGTCGGCGCCGGGATCGCCGAAGGCGTTGTTGATCTCGTCGAACTCCTTGAGGAGATCAATGACCGGCTGCACCCCTTGTTCGACGATCTCGCGGACGGTTTTGGCCGGATCGAGCTGCGGCTCCTGTTCGAGAAAATCGACCGTGTGGCCGGGGGAGATGACGGTCTCGCCGAGAAAGTCGTGGTCCGTGCCCGCCAGGATGCGCAGCAGCGATGACTTGCCCGATCCGTTCAGGCCGATGACGCCGATCTTCGCGCCATAGAAATAGGAGAGGTAGATGTCCTTGAGGACCTGCTTCTTACCGTGAAACTTAGACACTCCGACCATCGAGTAGATGATCTTGTTTGGTTCGCTGTTGGTGGCCATGGGGCGCGGATTGTAGTGGAAGAACCAGGCGCGGGGTGTTGTGGTTGTCCGTTGTCAGTTGTCGGGAAGAACGGCGTGGATGATTGATGGTGATAGCTCTTCTTTTGCAAGAGCGGTTGCCTCCAGAGGTTCTCAACGATCTTGCCATGGATGGAGATGTTGCATTGAACCAGAGGAAGCTTGCGATGAATGATGACCTGTACTCTTGCCTTGGCAAGAGCGCGTGCTTGAAAACGATCCGAACGCTCTTGCCTTGGTAAGAGCGGTTTCTTGAGAATGATCCAAACGCTCTTACCAAGGTAAGAGAAAATGGTTTCGAGTCCTTGGAAAGTCGCAACCTAAGACGCAATAACTCTTACCATGGTGAGATGTGGATGGTGATTTCGATGCAATCACTCTTACCATGGCAAGAGAAACAATCAGTCTTTGCGCGATGTTCGATGCCACGGTTTGAGTTATCATCGTCCGATGCCGAGAGCAAGCAGATATAACGCCGATGCGGACCGATTTGGGACGATCCTTCGCCAGCTTCGCGAGCAAAAAGGCTGGACACGTCAGAAGCTGGCCCAGCGCGCCGGGATGACGCCGACCTATGTCGGCATCCTGGAGCAGGGCGGTAACGTCCCGAGCATCACATCCGTCCTCGAGCTGACCGAAGTCCTCGGCGCGGATATCGGCGAGGTCATGCGCCAGCTCGCCGCCGCACGGATCGCGCCACCGGCGAGCGGATAGTGTGTTATCGGTTTATCGCCTGTCGCCGTTTGGACAACCGACAACGCGCCAACCCGTTACATCGCCGCGCGCGCCGTCGCTTCGCTCTCGAACGACACCACCACCAACGTCTGGTCATCCTCGGGTGGACGATTGCGCGTGAACTTTCGGATGGAGTTGAGCAGCGACTTCTTGATGTCCTCGGCGTCCATGTGGCCGCAGGCGAGGATGGTCTTCTCAAAACGTTCGAAGCCGTAGGGATCGCCGTCGTCGTCGATGGCCTCGATCAATCCGTCGCTGTAGAGGATGAGGCGGTCGCCGTCGTCGAAGTCGACGGTGTGCTCGGTGAAGGGTTCGCGGCGTCTGACGCCGAGCGGGAAGCCCCACGACGACAGCGACTCCAGCCGCTTGAGGCCGGCGCGGAAGACGTAGGGATCGAGATGGCCGGCCGAGGAGAAACGGAGCGTCTGCGTGACGGGGTCGAGCAACCCGAAGAAGAACGTCATCATGATCCGCTTCGGCGCGGTCTTCATGACGATGTCGTTGAGCACGTTCATCACCGCGCACGGCGAGGGGTCGTAACCGACCTGCACCAGCAGTGCGGACTTGGCCATGGCCATGACGATGCCGCTGGTCAATCCATGGCCGGAGACGTCGCCGAAGGCGATGCCGATCTCGCCGTTGGACATGGTCAGGAAGTCGAAGTAGTCGCCGCCGATCTCCGTGGCGGCGCGATAGTGGGAGGCGAAGGACGCGCCCGGCAGCTCCGGCGCGTCGACCGGAAGGAGGGCGGCCTGGATGCGGTTCGCCGCATCGATCTCCGCCTTTACGCGCTCGCGCTCGACGATGCGCTTCACGTGCGGCGCCAGATCCTCGTAGGTGTAGATGACCTCGCGCCTGGTCATCATCGCGGCGATTCCGAAGGCGAGGAGTGCGGCCAGCGGCAATGCCGTTGTCACGATCAGTTGCTGCAGAATGTGCCCACGCGCCACCGACGTCAGCGGCGCGATCATCGAGATCAATGTGCCGCCAAAGAGGGCCACTGAGGTCGAGAGCAGATCGAACCCGCGAAGCATCAGAACGATCGCGGCGATGGCACCGAATCCGAACAGCATTTGCGGCAGTAGGGGATCGACCGGAATGTTGCAGACGCCGCTGATCACGCCGACGGCAATGGCGGCGATCATTCCGATCCAGAGCACGCGATGCCTGTTTGTCCACGACATCAGGAACAGCGAGATGATCGGGAAGATCACCGCGTCAAATGCGGCGAACAGAATGAGCAGCAGCGGCCCACCCAGGCGTACAAAGATCTCAGTGCCGATGCCGATCGATGGATGCGCCTTATGGAACAGAAGCGGAATTACGCCGGCCACGAATGAGGCCGCCGCGATGGCCGGTGCGAACAGAACGCCGTTGACGATCGAGCGGCCGACGGTGGCGTTCAGCGCGTCACGCCGAAGGATGGCGTCGAAGGAAGCCAGCCACTCACCCCACCTCTCCCGGGTGTAGCTCTCGCCCACCGACCAGGCGAAGAAGACGACGACCGCCAGCGGCACGTCGTAGAGAAGGAACTTGAAGGCCATCTGCGCGGCGGTAGTCGACTGCGCGTCGAGACTCCCCATCGTGTTCCCCTCCGTGGCGGAGGGGCCCATCATGAAATCGATACTCAGCCCGATGAGCAGCGTAAGGGCGAAGAGAATCGATCCGGTGCCGACACCGACTTCACCAGCGTGGTATTTGCGCAGAAAGATCACGAGCAGAATCAGCAGCAGGGCATAGTTGGCGGCGAAACGGACAAGAATGCTGGCCACTCCGCTGGCGGTGTCGTCGCCGCGGAACTGGCTACCGTCGGCATACTCTTCGATGAGCGCCCAACCCGAGATGCGGTCGCCGACGAAATAGACGTGCAGATAGGGCACGACGTTGCCGACAGGGAAGCTGGTCTTGACTCGATAGCGGAACGTCCAGTCGGTGCGCGACCGCATCACGTTCGGCCGGGCATCTTCAAACTGCGGCGACGGTGCACCGGGGAATTCGCGCGAATGAACGAAGGCATCCGCCCGCGGCCGCAGTTGCGCTTCGGTGAGATGTGCTCCTGCTTCCTCGGCGCGCGGCTGCCGGCGGGCCATGAGCACGGCCCCCGTTCTCTGATCGACGACGACGTATCCGTACGGCATGTACTTTTCGAGGCCGCGCCGGTAGTAGACCCGCTTGTAGCCGCCGAGGCGCGGGCCAATCACCGGATCGTCCGTGGCCCGACGCCGAAGCTCGGGCTTGGGCTCGAGCTCCTTGTCGAGCAGCGCCGAATCCGCCCACGACAGAACGGTCCACGAACGATCGACGGGGATGCCGATCTGTCGCGCCTGCGCGTCGGCGATCGGCACCGCGTCCGCGCGCGTGAGGCGGATCCCCTTCGGCTGCGCGTCGTTGAATCGCGGCATGAGAACCACGAGCACGGCGATGCCGAGAACGCACGCCAGATACGGGAGAACTTTTTTCATGATGGATGGTCGGTCTTCATGATAACCGCGCTGAATTGATTACGATTGGCCGCGCGGCGAGTTTCGGAGGTTACACTTCTCAAAATGCCTGCTGCGATCGATTCGCCGGCGACACGCCGTGCCGCGCGTTACGCCCTCGCGATCCTGGCACTCATCAACCTATTCAACTATCTCGATCGATGGGTCGTCGCTGCGCTGGTGGAGTCGATCAAAAAATCGGAGTTGCATCTCTCCGACACGCAAATCGGTCTCCTTCCCACCGGGTTCATCATCATCTACACACTGACGTCGCCGCTGTTCGGCACGCTGGGTGATCGCCGAGCCCGGCCCCCGCTGATCGCCTTCGGTGTTGCGGTATGGAGCATCGCCACGTCGCTGGCCGGTTTCGCGCGTGGCTTCCTGTCGCTGTTCATCGCGCGTTCGGGGGTTGGCGTTGGGGAAGCAGCCTACGGAACGATCGCACCGGCTCTGCTTGCCGATTCGTTTCCGATCGAGCGCCGCGGGCGCGTGCTGTCGGTTTTCTTCGCCGCCATTCCGATCGGTTCTGCCGCCGGCTACATCCTCGGCGGTCTGGTCGATCAACATTTTGGCTGGCGTGCCGCGTTCTGGATCGCCGGTGCACCAGGCTTGCTGCTGGCGTTGCTGGTCCTGATGGTGAAGGACCCGCCGCGGGGTCTGCACGATTCGGCCGTCGTGGCCATTGCGCCTAAGCATTGGACAGTCGGGTACCGGGATCTTTTCCGCAACCGCCCCTTCATCCTGGCGGCGCTCGGCTATGGCGCATATACGTTCGCACTGGGCGGCCTGGGATTCTGGATGCCGGCGTTTCTCGAGCGGGTTCGAGGAATGCCGCGCAGCGAGGCCACGGTGACCTTCGGCGTGATCGCATGCGTGACGGGATTCATCGGTACATTCACCGGCGGCTGGCTGGGCGACCTTTTCCTTTCACGGTCGAAGCAGTCCTATCTCTGGGTCTCCGGCATCGCCACGTTGATCGCCGCGCCGGCGACCTACATCGCGGTCTCGAATCCTCATCGCTCCGTCTACCTGCCGGCGATCGCCATCGCCGAGGTGTTTATTTTCATGTGCACCGGCCCGATCAACTCCGCCATCATCAACGTGGTGAAACCTGCGGAACGGGCCACGGCCGTCGGCCTCAGCGTGCTGGCGATGCATCTCGTCGGCGACATTCCTTCGCCGCCTCTGATCGGCCTGGTCTCCGATCACACGTCGCTGGAGCGCGCCTTCATGCTCGTGCCGCTGTCGATCGTGATCGCCGGCTTCATCTGGATGTACGCGGCGTGGCGGGGAAACGAGCTTTGAGGCGATTCGTCACACCTCTCCTGCGGCTGATCGTGAACATCTTCTTCCGGCGTATCGAGATCATCGGATGGGAGAAGGTACCGGCAATTCCGGTGATCTTCGCGGTGAACCATCCGAATGGCTTGATCGATCCTCTTTTCCTGCTCTGCTTCACGCCGCGGCCGGTCTCGTTTCTGGCGAAGGCGCCGATTTTCAGGATGCCGCTGATCGGATGGTTCGCGCGCGGTCTTGATTCGATTCCCGTCTACCGCACGCAGGACAACGATTCGACGTCACAGAACCGGGAGACCTTTGCCGTGGCCCGGTCGCTGCTCGTGGGCGGCGGTGCCATCGCCATTTTCCCCGAGGGGACCACTCATAGTGAGCCGCGGCTGAAGGGGCTCAAGACCGGAGCGGCGCGAATCGCCCTCGGATGCAGCGCCTCTGAATGTCCGGACATCGTCATCATCCCGACCGCGATCTTCTACACCTCCAAACAGAGTTTTCGCAGCGATGCCCTCCTCTACTTCGGCGATGGAATCGCCGTGGCGCCCGTTCCGGCCGACGCGGCGGGGGAGCCGCCGCGCGATGCGGTGGCGTCACTGACGGAGCGGATCGAGTCTTCGCTGGCGGCGTTGACGCTGCAGGCGGATACGCGCGAAGCGCTCGAGCTCATCGGGCGCGCGGAACGGGTCATGTCGCTCGGCCGCGCCGGGCTCCACGAGCAGCTGGCGCTGCGGAAGCGTTTCATCGCCGGTTTCACGAGCCTGCGCGAGCGCGATCCCGTGCGGCTGGCTCATCTGCAGTCCCGATTCGAGCGTTTCGAAGCGGAGCTCGGCAACGCCAACCTGGAGCCCGAAACGTTGCCTGCACCGACGATTCGCGGCAGCGTGAAGACGATCGGCATGCTGCTCATCACGTTGCCGTTGGCGGTGATTGGCGCCATTACCCACTACCCGACCTATCGCCTGATCCGCTTTCTGGCAACGCGGCTGACGAATGAAGAAGAGATGGTGGCCACGATCAAGGCGGTCGGCGGAATGGCCCTCTACCCGCTGACGTACGTGGCGTGGGGGGCGCTTGTGGCATGGCGATTCGGGGTGGCATTCGGCGTCGCCGCCGCGGTCCTGCTGCCGTTCATCGGTTACGTCGCCCTCCGTTTCTTCGAACAGCTCGATGACGTGATCGGCCGTACGCGGGCGCTCACCTGGCGTGTGGCGCGGCGGGCAGCGTTCGCGCGGCTCATGCGCACGCGCCGCGAGCTGCGCGACGAGATCGTGGCCCTGGCGGAAGAGATGGGCGTGTGAAGTGAGGTTGCGGAGGCTCGGCGTTGCGCGGTCTCGCGGTTCGTTACTTCAGATTCACCGAGAGACCCCGAGACCGCGTAACCCCGTAACCGCTATTTCCCGGCGCGCACGAGGTCGGCGGCCGCCTCGATCTTCGTATCGATCGCTTCCTGTCGTTGTACCGCGTCACCCGGAACCGGCGAGCCGTTGGTGATGGCCGCATCGAGCTCCGAGATGAGGCTCCTCAGGTCGCTCATCGCGCCGCGCGCCTCATCACACGATTGCGATGACGCGCGGCACTCCGATTCGGCGGCCGCGATTTTCTTTTCGACGTCGCCGCGAAAGCTCGACCAGGCGCCGAGGTCGTAGGGCGGGTTGACGAAGCTGTGGAGCCCGGCGCCCCAGGCCTCGGAGGCGCGTTGGGCCGAGGCGACGCACGAGTTTTCTGCCGACACAGCGGATGTCGCGGACGTTCGTATCTGCCGCTTCGCCCACGGGAGGGCGTACTTCCAAGCCACCGCGGCAAGCACGATGATCACGACCCATTTGATCAGCCGGTTCGTATCCATGCACCGATCTTATCGCGTCACGCGGACATGGGGTCGCGCCGCGGGGACGCGGGTAATTGGGAAAGCACCATCGCCGCCAATTTCACGTGACCGTTGTCGTGGTGGTGGTAGCGCCGTTGCGCATCTCCTGCATCATCCGAAGCTGTCTCTGAAGATTCAGCATCAGGATCATGAAGACGATCAGAAGCAGCAGCCCGAGAATACGCGCTCCCCAACGATTCATCGTTTGTAACTCCCAGCGTGAGCAGTGGCCCATCGGATGGCGTAGCGCATCGGCGCGGCGTCGGCAATTCCCCGGCCTGCGATGTCGAATGCTGTGCCGTGGTCGACCGACACGCGCAGGTACGGCAATCCGATGGTCACGTTCACCGATTCGTCGAACGCCATGGTCTTGATCGGAATGAGGGCCTGATCGTGATACATCGCCAGCACGACGTCATATTGTCCACGAGTTGCCGCCAGAAAGATCGTGTCGGCCGGATGTGGTCCGCTGATCGTCAGCCCCTCGTCGCGGGCTCGCGCCACGCCGCGCCCGATGACGCGCTCCTCGTCGCCGAACCTTCCGCCTTCACCGGCGTGCGGATTCACCCCGGCGACGGCGATGCGCGGCGCCCGACCGTAAAGGCGCGTGTATTCGCGGCTGGTGAGACGTGCCAGGGCGGCGACGTCGTCAGCATCGATGGCCGACACGGCGTCCCGCAACGGGAGATGTACAGAGAGCAGCGCCGACTTCAGCTTCGGCGAATCGAAGTACATCGCGTAATCGTGCCCGTAACGTTGCAGACCGGCGCGATGAGCAAGGAGCTCGGTATGACCGGGGAAGGGCGAGCCGGCCAAAGCGACGGATTGTTTGTGAATCGGCGCGGTGACGAGCGCCGAGCAGTGACCGGCCTCGATGGCGTGCAGCGCGGCGTCGATGGAATCGAGAGCAACGCGGCCATACCCGGCGTCGATCTCGCCATAGCGGATCGGACCTTCGCCTCCAACGTCGGCGAAATCAATCCCGTCCGGCGGATTTGCGAGTGCCCGGCTGCCGAAGACGCGCGCGGGGACATCGATATCCTGGAGTGCCCGGAACACGATCTCCGCGCCGATGCCGGATGGATCGCCGAGGGTGATGGCCAGTGGTTGCACGGGGGCGGATTGTAGTGCGGGGTTGCGGTGGCGGGTGGCAAGGCTGCTCGGTTACTGGGTTTCGCGGTCTCGGGGGTACGCGGTATCGCAGTGTTCGGATTGGGGACGGCGCCGTAGCAAACTAACACCGCCAGACCGCGCAACCCCGAGACCGCGAAACCCAGTAACTCAGCAACCAAGCAACAGCAATCCGAACCTACTCCTCTTCCTGCTTGAAGAGGTACTTGATCCAATGCTTCTGGATGAGGAGGTTCGGCGCTCCGTCGCGGTTCACCTTCAGGCAGGACTTGTCGTACCACTCGATCCAACCGCGGATCTCTTCGCCGTCGGTCATGACGATGACCATCGGCGTCTTCGAGCTCATCTGCTTGAGGTAGTAGAAGCTTTCGGCATTCGTCACTTCGGGTGGTGCCGTCTTCACGTTGCGGCTGTTTCCGTTGCCGCCGCGCGTCTGGCGTTTGAAGTCGGTCATCGGTGACCGGAACATGCGGCGCGGGCCTGGCTGGTTCGCATCCCCCTCGTACTGCCGGTTCATGAATGGCATCGCATCCTCCGTTCGGGCTCTCTCTGGCTTTTTGGTGACCCGCTTGTTGAAACCGGAAGCCTTGTTTGCGAACCGCGTGCCTTTTCCCTATCATCCGGGCGCTTTATCGGAGGCCAACCTTGAATTCCGTGGTTTGTATCGCGCAGGTGCCCGACACCGAGACGCGTATCAAGATCGGTGGCGACGGACGCCACATCGACGAGACCGGCGTCAAATATATCGTTTCTCCCTACGACGAATACGCCCTCGAGGCGGCCATCCGCCTGAAGGAAAAAGAGGGCGGCGATGTCACCGTTCTCGGCTTTGGACCCGACCGCGTGCAGCAGTCGCTGCGCGAATCGCTGGCGCGCGGAGCCACGAAGGCGCTGCATGTAAAAGGCGAATCCGGCGACGCCGACTCGCTCGGCATCGCCAACGTGCTCGCGGCCGCGATCAAGACCCTGCCGCATGATCTCGTCTTCTTCGGCAAGCAGGGCGTCGGCACCGACAACTCGCTCGTCGGCCCGATGGTCGCGGAGCTGCTCGGCTATCCGCAGATCAACGTCGTGACCCACCTCGACGTGGCCGCAGGCAAAGTTACCGCTCATCGGGAGATCGAAGGGGCGGAGGAGATCATCGAGGCAGCGGCGCCTGCCGTGATCACGGCGCAGAAGGGGTTGAACGAGCCTCGTTACGCGTCGCTCAAGGGAATCATGGCGGCTAAGAAGATCGCCATCGATACCAGATCGCTCGCGGACCTCGGCCTTTCCGAGTCCGACATCCTCAACCAGCGCGTGATCGTCGTATCGCTGGAACTGCCGCCTGAGAAGAGCGGCGGCCGCAAGATCGACGGCGCCGATCCGCAAGCGGCGGCGAAAGAAATCATCCGCTACATCAAAGAGGAGGCGAAGGCGTTGTAGCGGTTGCGAGGTTGCGAGGTTGCGAGGTCGCGGAGGTGGCGACCGCGAGACCTCGCGACTCCGAGACCGCGCGACCCCGACAGACCATGCCCACCGTTCTCGTTTTCTGCGAAGTTCAGGACAACAAACTCAAGAAGGCCTCACGCGAGGCTCTTTCGATCGGACGCAAGCTCGCCGAGGCTGCCGGGGGCGATCTGGTGGCTTTCGCGGCTGATCGCGCCGCCGCGGACGATGCGGGCCGGTACGGCGCGAAGAGGCTCTACGTTACCAACGCCGGCGGCTACAACACGGAGACCTACACCACCGCCATGCAGGCGGCCATGGAACAGGCCAACGCATCGATCATTCTTTTCGGCGGGACTTCGAACGGGCGCGATCTGGCGCCGCGGCTGGCCGCGCGGTTGAACACCGGCGTGGCCTCGGATGTCGACCGGCTCGAATGGACCGGCGGCAAGCTGCGCGCCCGCCGTCCCGTCTACTCGGGGAAAGCGTTCGCTACTGTCGAGATCAGCGGCTCGCCTGCGATCGCCACGACCCGCATCAACGCCTTTCCCGCCGAGGAGGCGGCTGGAGGAGCGGCGGAGGTCGTCGAGATCAGCACTTCTCTCGACTCGAAGGCGAAGCTCGTCGAAACGAAGGTCTCCGAAGCAGGCGAGTTGTCGATCGTCGAAGCGGACATCATCGTGTCGGGCGGGCGCGGGCTGAAAGAAGCGCAGAACTTTTCGCTCATCCGCGATCTTGCGCACGCCATCGGCGGTGCGGTCGGCGCGTCACGCGCGACCGTGGACGCCGGCTGGATCGATCACCAGCATCAGGTCGGCCAGACAGGCCGCGTGGTCAGCCCGAACGTCTATATCGCTGCCGGCGTTTCCGGCGCCATCCAGCATCTGGCCGGCATGTCGTCGTCGAAGCACATCATTGCCATCAACAAAGATCCCGAGGCGCCCATCTTCCGGATCGCCGACCTCGGCGTGGTCGGCGATCTCTTCACCGTCGTTCCTGCGCTGACCGAGGAAGTCAAAAAGGCGAAAGCGCACTGAATGAGAAAGGCCGCCGGAGACGGCGGCCCTTCGAGGTGGCGATCAACGTGGAATCAATCCTGGCCGGCGCCGGGACGAGGTGGCTCGCCGGGTTTCTCGGGCGACTGCGGAACCGATGGGTCCTTGCCGATGATCGTCCTGGTCGCGTAGGCGGCGGACATCGATCTCGAGATTGGATTGGTGCCGGGCGGGAGGCACTCCAGCGTAACGATGATGGCGTGTCGCGCAAACGCGGCATCGCAGCGATGGTCGTTTCGGGCGTTGTAAATCCGCGGGCTCTTGGCAACGATGCGCTTCCCGTCGGTGTCGAGGACGATGAAGTAGTACTCGATCTCCTCGTTGGGATCGAACTTCGGCAGCGTCACCTGCGACAGCTTGCCGAGGTTCTTACCGTCGACGTAGCACCAGTCGGTTGCTCCCTGGCGGCGGAAGTACGCGCGGAGAATGCCGTCGTCGACAGTCTCTACGCTCATGATGGCCATTTCGCCCTCGACCATGCAGCCTGGCGGATAGTGATCGATCGAGCCCGGTTGCACGGCCATGGCCGCGAGGGCGCTCATCGCAAAGGCGAGAGTCAGGAGGATGCGGATCTTCATGGTTACCTCGGACAAAACACTATGATACGGCAAAATTTCACTGCTGGGCCAGGATTCGGTCGCGATAGGCCAGGATAGCCGGTGTTTGCGGCAACGCGGGCATGGCACGGGTGATCAGTTGGCGCGCCAGCGCGTAGTCCCCGAGCTCATAGCGGTTCACGGCTTCGTAGAACATGTGACTCTCTTCGCCGGCCTTGAGCGGGTACGTTTTCCGGTACTGCGCGGACGATTCCGCGTAGAGAGCGGTCTGGCTGAGTGCGCGGGCCAGCGCTTGCCGCTCGGCGCGCTGAAGATCCGGTATCAGGGCGATCCGGCGCAGCTCGCTGCGAGCTCCGACGATGTTGCCTGCTCCGACCATCCGCTCGGCGTTAGCGATCTGTGCAGTCACCGGTTCGGTCGTCGAAGGGGTCACGGGAGAGGGAGCGATGTTCGCGGGCACGGGTGCCGGCTGCACAGTTGTCGGCTGCACCAGTGTCGGCTGTATCGGTGCCGGCTGTACCGGTGCCGGCTGCACACGCTTGGAAACAGGCACCGTCGCGACCGGCTGCGGCGCTGGTTTCGGATCGATCGTCTGCAGCGCCTCGCGAACGTCAGGGCGGTCGAGGACGGATGCGGGTAGGCCGTGACGTACGCCGGCCGCATCGGCGGCCCGGCCTATGTTCACGAGCGCGATGAGATAGGCCGCGGATTCGTCGTTGGTGAGCCGCCGGCGCGTCCGGACGACCGAGTAGTGCTCGGCGACCTCGCTCTCTGCGCCGTGGGCAAGGCCGATCTGCGCGAGCGCTGCATGTGCGTTGGGGTTGGTGTCATCCGTGGCAAAGGCGAGGTCGGCGTAACGGCGCGCGCCTGCTTCATCCCCGGCGGCGACCCGTTCGAGGGCCAGCCTGCCGTAGTCGAGCGCCGGTTGCGGCGTCTCGACCTGTTTATTGTTCTTCGGAACGGTCACGGCGACGTTGGGCTCCTTCGTCGGCGTCGGCACCACCGGAGGGGGGCGGCGGCTTGGAGTCGGCGTCCCGGTCGTCGCCGACATGGCCTGGCCGGCGAATCGCGCAAACGCCGGGACGTTCCCTAGCTGCTCGCGGCTGAGGAGCACCGGCAGAAGCTGCTCGAAAGCCGTTCGGACTTCGGCCGGAAGTTGGAGCGCGGCGTAGGCGGCCTTGATCTGCTCCGCCTGGGCAACTTTTACCGTCGCCAGGCGGGCGTCCTCGACACGCTCGAGTTTGTCGTATGCAACGGCGAGATAGATCTCCGCCGTCTCGTAAGCGGCAATGTCGTCGACGCGGCCGAAAGCGGCAACGCGCAACTCATCGACCGCGCGCGCGTACGAGGCGCGGTTGAAATCGACGACGCCACTCTGGAATCGCGCTTCGTAAAAGCTCTGCGCGAAGGCCGGAATAGCGGCAAGAACGACGAAGAGCGCCAGGAGCGGGCGCAGTTGTAGATTCACTTTGTAAGCATCTTTCGTATGCGGGTGAAGAGACGACCGGATTCCCTGCCGGACGCCTCCGGCAGATCAGGATCGTACACGAGTCCGCGGTTTTCTACGATTGATTTTGGATTGTCGACGAAGAGCGCCTGGGCGATTTGCTCGCCGACGAGGCCAGCGACGCGCTCGCGCGCGGCACGAAATCGGGGTGGCCGTTTGGTCCCGTTGTGCGCATCGGTGGCCATGACGTGCACCCATCCGCGCCTGAGCCAATCGATGGCCGCGGCCTGCGCTTCGGGACCGAACTCGCCCGTGATGCTGCCCGTGGTGACCTGGGTCTTTACACCGATCCGGATCAGGGAGGCCAGGAACTCGGGCTTCGACTGGAAGATGATATTGCGCTCCGGATGCGCGATGACCGGCGCCCAGCCCTCGAGCTGCATGCGGTAGAGCGGTTCGCGAACGAGAGGAGGGACGGCATTGCTGGCGAACTCGACCAGGATGTAACGGCCGCCGGCGAGGGGGATGATCGACTCTCCCCGAAGCATCTCGTCCATGTCGTGTGCAAAGAAGTACTCGGAGCCGAGAACGATCCGCGGGCTCTCGCCGACCGCGCCACGCAGTTCGTCGAGGATCGACGTGAGCTGGGTACGGGAGGTGTTCTTCCAGCGCCCGCGCAGCACGTGCGGCGTGGCCACGATCGTCTCGATCCCCTCGTCCGCTGCCATCCGGCACTGATCGACCGACTCGGCCAGGGTGCGGGGACCATCGTCAACGCCAGGAAGGCAATGGTGATGGATGTCGATCATGCGAGGCATCCGCTCGCCGGACTATCCGACCCTCTTCGCGGGCTGATCCTTCGGCGGGCGGGATTCCTCGTCATAGTAGTCGTAGTAGCTCTTCTTGAAGGCATAGCCATACTGCTGCAGATCGAGGTTGTTGAGGATCGCGCCGAGAACAGGGATGTTGCTCTGGCGAAGGCGCTCGGCAGCGCGTTGCACGATGTCGCGCGGGGTCTGCCCCCCGTGAACGCAGAGCACGACGCCATCGGCATTCGCGGCCAGGACGATCGAGTCGGTCACCGCCATGACCGGCGGAGAGTCGAAGATGACGAAGGCAAACCGGGCCCGGATCTCGTGGATGAGGTGCTTCATACGGTCGGAGCCGAGCAATTCCGACGGGTTCGGAGGCGTGGGGCCGGAGAGGATGAGCGAGAGATTCGGAACCTGGGTATCCTGGATGACGTCGTCGAGCGGGATGTTTGCGGCGAGGTAGTTGACGAGGCCGAGGTTCATCTTGCCGCGGAAAACCTTCTGCAGCCGCGGGCGGCGAAGATCGGCATCGATGAGCAGCACCGGCTTGCCCATCTGGGCCAGGACGGTAGCGAGGTTGACCGAGGTGGTGGTCTTCCCTTCCCGAGCGAAGGTCGAGGAGATAACGATGACTTTTGGCGAGCTTGCCGATGCCAGGAGCAGCGATGTGCGAAAGGCCCGATACGCTTCGGCGATGGCGGAGCGGGTGTCGCTGTGCGGTAAAAGGTCGATGCCGCTTTGCTCGTTGCCCGGTTCGACGACTGGCCTCAGCTTCGCCGTCCCGCGGCCATAGCCGTAGCCGTAGCCGTATCCGCTACGGCCGGCTGAGCTTGCGGCCGGGATGACGCCGAGGGAGGCAAACTTCGTGACGCGCTCGAGCTCCTCGGGCGTCTTGATGGAGCGGTCCATGTATTCGAGGAAGAAGATTGCGGCCAGTCCGAGCACCACGCCGAGCGGGAAGGCGTTCTGCAGGTTCTTCCGCACCGTCACGTTGAACCGTTCCGCCGGCAACTGAGCATGGTCGACGAAGTGAATGTTCGACGACGCCGAACCGCGAAGACGGGCGGTGACCTCGGTCTCGTTCTGCCGCTTCTCCAGTTGATCGAGAAGCGTCTGCTTCGATTCGAGCGTGCGTGTCAGGTCGCCAAACCCGGCCGCGGTGACGTTGAGAGACATCGTTTCGCGCTTCTGCGCGATCATGGCCGAGTACATCTGGTCTTCGCTCTGTTGCGCGGCCGAGAGATCGCGCTTCGCGGCGTCGCGCATGCGGGTAAAGGCGCTGGCGATCGCGGACATCCGGGCCTGGTGTGTCTTGTCGATCGCGTTCTTCAGCGCAACCATCTGCGGATGGTCGGGCCTGAACGTGGTGAGTTTCTGGCTGTATTCGCGCTGGTTCCGCGACTCCTCTTCTGTGAGCTGGGCCACGAGCGGATCGCCGCTCGTGACTGACTCCGGATTGGCGCGCGACAGCGCGTCGAACGCGTTTTGCTTCTCCAAACGGGCGTTGGTGGAGTTCTGAACGTCCGTGGTCAGTTTCATGAGCCGCTGGTAGGGGATACTGCTCGCATCGGCGCTCGACACGAGCCCTTTAGTCTCGCCGAACTGCTGGATTTGCCTGCGAGTGACTTCGATGTCCGCACGAACCTGAGCGACCTGGCGATCGAGAAACTCGCTGGTCTGCTTCACCGATTCAAACTTTTTCTCGTTGTTGATTCGGATGTACGACTCGCCGACGCCTTCGACGATTTTCTGCGCGAGGTGGGGCGTCGACGATATGTAAGAGATATCAACCAGCGACGTGTTCCGCACGGGAATGACTTCCAGCGGTCCGGTGATGACGCCGGCCATCGACGAACGAATGTCTGCGATCTGGGCCGAAGTCTTTCCTGAAATGCCGGCCGGGTAGAAGTCGGGATCGCTCAGGAGTTTCTGGTCGTCGATGACTCTCTCGGCCAGACCGCGGCTTTTCAGCAGGACATATTGCGTCTGCAGGAATTCCTGATCCGAGGCGGCGATGCCGAAGAGGTCATCGACCGTGAGCTGATTCGGATTCTCCCGCTCGATCTGGATCTCGATGGCCGAGCGGTAGAGCGGTTTTGCGAGACGGCTGGCCAGAAACGTACCGGCCATCACCACAGCGAGGATCGACACCGCGACCTTCCATCGCTTGTAGATGATGTTCCAGTAGTGGGAGAGATGGACTTCCTGGGTGTTCAGGTCCATGACGGATGGTAACCGTGAATGGCTTCAGTGGCTTCCAGCGGGTTGGGCCTCGAGCTCAGGGTATCGGTCAGATCTCCTGCTGTTTGTCTCAGAAGAAGCTTTCCGCGAAAACGATTCGATCGCCGTCAAGCAACACGACGTCATTCTGGCGGCCGTCGATGATCTTCTTGAAATCGTAGTGAAATGTCTTCTCCACACCACCCACCACGCGCTTGAGGATGACCCTCTTCGAGGCGCGGTCGGTCGGGCCGCCGGCGGCAGCGAGAACCTGCAGAAGGGTCGGTGACTGCGAGCGCCGGAACTGCACGCTGCCCGGGTGCATCACTTCGCCGAGGACGTAAATGTTGATCGAGGCGTCGATGGGAACGTTGATGACGTCGTTCGCCCGCAACGGCAGATTGAGATCGGGGTTGCCGTTGACCATCAGGTCGTCGATGTCGATCGCGATCTGCTCGGTGAGGCCGTTCGCCGCCGAGCGAAGTACATAGAGGGTTCGTCCGTATCCGGCGGCAAGGCCGCCGGCCTGGGTGATGGCCTGGATGAGGGTGATGTTTCCGGTGATCCCGATGCGTCCCGGCCGCATCACCGCGCCGATGACCGAGATCGGCTTGCTGCCCGCCTCGAGCACGGTCACGGAGACATCAGGCTTGTTGATGTACTTCTCGAGCAGACCCTTGATCCGCGTTTCAACTTCACTGGGCGTCAGGCCCGACACATCCACCTTGCCGATGAGTGGCATGGTGATGCGGCCGTCGTCCATGACGGTCATCTTCGTATACAGATTCGGATCCTGAAACACCTTGATTTCGATGACGTCGCGGGGGCCGATCGGTGCGTCACTCCCACTCTGCGTTTCGTTGGAAAGCATCGCATGAGGCGGAACCTGCTGCTGCGGCAGTAGGGTGCTTTGTGCAAAGGCAGCTGATGACAGCGCCACGATCACGATTGCATATGCGGCTCGGTTCATTTCTTCCTTCCAGCGCTCATCGCCCTTGGGCTCGAATCGTTCCGAGACGCCGGGCAGTTACCCTCAGTTTGATATGGACTGGCATCGATCCTAACAGGCTGAGCGTCAGCTCCCTGTACCGGATCCTCAAAATTCTCCGTCAAAAAAACGCGCTGGACCGGTTGCTGAAGCCGTTAGTTATTTGAGCGCCTTAGGGAGTGAATGACAAACGGAACAGTATTCGTATTCCTTTGTCGAGGTTTACGTCGAAGTTCGACGTCCTTCTTACATAGCCGATGTCCGCCCCGCCACGAAGGCGGGCGAACCCGTACGTGAACCCGATGCTGGGGAAGGTGAACACATCGCGCCGTTTCAGGAACCCATGAGGACCCTCGACCGGGGTCTGGTACAGATCGCGGCCCAGCGAGGCCTGCGCGGTCAGAGTGAGGCGGCGGGTCGCGTCCCACGCCAGGCTGGTGCTGAAGCGGTCAGCGATGTAGTAGTTGTTGAACACGAAGATCGAGAAGTCGACGTCGCGGGCGGCGGCCAGATTGCCGGTGGTCGAGTTTCCGAATTTCTTGCTTGAGGAAATGTTGCCTAACGCCCCCTGAAAGTCGTGCTGTCCGGGACGGAAGAAGTCGAGCTTGCCGGCGCCGATCTCGAAGCGCGTCACGGTGCGGCCGCTGTCGTGAACGAAACCGGCGCCGGCGTACTCCCGGCGTGAGTTCTTGAAAACGGCGGAAGGGAACGAGTAGTCGCTGTACTCCGCCGCAAGGAACAAGGCCGTGAGAGGGAAGGTTTTGTGATGCACCGTCAGCCGGTAGTCATGCGCGCTGCGATCCAGCAGTTGTATCGCCGGCTCCGGCTGAATGGCGGTCAGGGGGTAGCTCGTTCTTGACGTCGAGGCGTTGAACGTCATGCTGGTCCGGCTCGAGTACTTCAGCTCACCTGATGCTCCGGTGACCGCCGCTTTCTCCGTGAGCAGCCTGGCGATCTCTGCTACGTCAGCCCGGAGCTGATCGGCGCTCTGCTCGTAAAAGTCGATGTAAAGGTGATTGAGCAGGAACTGGGCGTCTGCCCGGGCTTGATACCCGAAGACGGTGCGCCTTCCGCTTCCGTTTCCTCCGGCGAAGAAGCTCACCTCGGGTTTCACTTCGATCGAGTAGACCGTCTTCTTCTCTGGCACGATGTACAGCCTCGTCGGAGCCTGGACGCCGAAGCGAAAGCCTGACTGGCGGTCGGCGGTGGGGACGTAGAAGCTGGAGTCGTAGCCGATGTCGGAGAGCTGAAAGGTGCTGAGAAGGTAAAAGGGGCCGTGATGGAAGTGCGCTTTCCGAAGGTCGTTAGCGATCTCCTGGCTGGCTGAGAACGCTCGTTCACGGTCGCGAAGGCCGTTCTGAGCGAGCACACCTCGGGCACAGCAAGCAGAGACCACCAAGGCGACGATGAGAAGCCGCTTTCCTTGCCCCACAAACCCTCCACTTTCCTGATGAATCACGATGACTGAAATTCGGACCGCTTTTATGTTAGCACGGCCTCTACAATGGATCGATGCCGGAATCGACGAGGAGCGGGTTGGACCTCGTGCTGTTCGTACTGCTATTGGCCTTTCTGGTCTGGGTGCCGATGCCGTTCGGTTCGGCGAGTGACGCCTCGCAGCTTCCGCTGATCATTCCTTCTCTCCTCATCTGCGCGTTGGCCGCGCTCGTTCGTGCGACGCGTTCCAGCCCCTTCACGCTTACCCGTCCCGGCCGGATCTGGGCCGTGGGCGGCGTTCTGTTCGTGGCTGTGATCGGATTCCAGCTCATCCCGATGCCGTTGCCCGTCTTGCGCGTTCTATCTCCTCAGTCCGCCTCCATCTGGGACCGAGCCACCAGGCTGGCATCACTTGGCGGTATGGCTGTTACGGCTCTCCATCCGATCACGGTCGACCCTTCGATGACCGCGCTGCACTTCTTCCGCGTGCTCGCATACTTCGCGACGTTTCTCGCATCCATGATCCTCGTGCGCGACACGTTGCGCCGCACGATCATGGCGTTCGTGCTGGCGGCGGTGGCGGTTTTCGAAGCGTTCTACGCCGTAAACCAGGCCACCCTCGGAACGTACGCCGTCTGGGGCTGGAAAAACACGCTCATCTTCGGCCGAGCCACCGGTACCTTCGTCAATCCGAACCACTTCGGGAACTACTCGGCCATCCTGCTGCCGATGGCGCTCTATCTTTCCGCCTACGCCTGGCACACCGCCGCGCCGGCCGGTGCTTTGTTCAGCCGGCGGTTCGTCAAGCTGGTGGAGACGCGTCTGATCCCTTTCTCCTGCGGTCTGCTAGCAGCCGCGGCTTGTGTGGTGGGGGTGCTCGTGTCTGAATCGCGCGGGGCGGTGCTTGCGATCATTGCCGGATTTGCGCTCGTCGGCGGGATGGCCAGCTCCGGACGTCGCGCGGTTCTTCGGGGCGTTCTGATTGCCGTCGCGGTGACGGCCGCGATCGTCATCACCATTCTTGTCATGGGCCGCACGGAAACAGTGAACCGCCTCGCGCAGAGCCGGTCAGAGCAGCTCGATTCACGCCGCGCCTCCGTGCTTGGCGCGGTGCGTATCTGGGAGATGTTTCCCCTGTTCGGCAGTGGCGCCGGTACGTACCAGGACGTCGTGCCGATGACCCGCGCGACCTCGACCGAGGTGCTCGCCAACCACGCACACGATGACTACGCGGAGATCCTGGCCACGGCCGGCGCGGTTGGCTTCATCGTTTCGTTCGTGGCGCTCCTCGGCGGTTTCGCCGCGCTGGCGCGCAAGACGTTCGGAGAGCCCACCGTGCCGATCAGTTGGCGGCACCGCGCATTCAACGCCGCGGCGCTCACCAGCATTGCCATCGCCATGATCCACGCGCTGGTCGACTTTAATTTCTTCATCCCGGCGAATCCGATCACGCTCGCCGCAATCGCCGGAGCGGCAATCGGCGCTAGAGAGCCGTGATGCTGGCGATGTGGATGCGCCGGGAAGCGCGGTTCCGTGTAGTGGGGTTCACCAGCACCAGCTCGATCCGATGAGCGCCCCGGTTTCCGACCGGAACGATGAAGTCCCGCCTGGGCCCGACTTCTCCCTCGGCGCGGAGATCATCATCGATGTAGATCTCGACGTACCCCGGAACCTCGTCGCTCTGGGCGGTCTCGAGAGTCAACGCCACTCCGTGCTCTGCATCGATCATTCGCCAGGCCCGCGTGCATAGATCCTTTTCGCAGAGCCCCTGCCACTCGAAGACATTCGTCTCCACGCGCCGCGGATCGTTGGACGCCATCTCGAGCTGTGCCGCACGCTCTCCGAGGCCGAGCGCCCGGGCGATCTTGATTTGTGTCGCCACGCCGGCCGCGCCGGGCTTCCGCGTGACGATTTCCAGACCGTCCAGCGGCTCGAGGTTGTGTCGCGACGCGTAGTCGACGATCCCGTCGACTACGTTCGGACGACCAGGATCGTCCTGGAGCGGGCGGCGGTGGAGCTCATCGAGAAGCGCTCTGATCAACGGCTCATCATCGGTGTGATATGGCGGAGCCGGGAACTGCGCCACCAGCTCTTCGGGCATGACCGTGCTACGACGGCTGACAAAGTCCTCGAGGCGTTTCTTCTGCAACTCGGGGCGTAGCGAGCGATAGTCGGCGAACAAGCCGTTCGGTAATGCGAGTGAAATCAAGGTTGCGGGCGTATCCGCGGTCAGGGGCCCGGCGCGGTGGAGAATCGACAGGTCGCCGGTCAGCTCAAAGAGCGGGCGAGCCATCCGGCCGAAAAGGACCGGATCGCGCAGGAGCGGACCGTACGCGGCCATGACATCGCGTTTGTCTTTCTCCGACAGTTCGGTCCAGTGGAAAAACGCGTCCCGAGCGAAGGCCGTTGCAGGTTCCTTGTTATCAGGCGCGAGCAGCGATGCATGGACGTAGGCGGCGTGCCAGAGCGCAACGCGATTGCCGCGCTTCGCATCGAGGGCCACCTCAGCCAGAGCGCTTGCCGCTTCCCAGTCGGTTGGGTGGCCGGCGATGCGCGCGACGAGAACCGAGGCATCGGGCGATGTTCGCGTCCAGCGGAATTGCGGGGGACGT
Organism: Thermoanaerobaculia bacterium; assembly: GCA_035569395.1. GTDB lineage: Bacteria > Acidobacteriota > Thermoanaerobaculia > Gp7-AA8 > Gp7-AA8 > JADGNZ01. The sequence continues at coordinate 204,393 of DATMNC010000030.1, forward strand.
AGCACGAACACGATCGCAGCGGCCGTCATGGCCGCGGCGATACCGATCAGGCAGAGCCGTGCGCCGCCGCTGCTCACGTCAGGACTCGTTCCCATGCCGCGAATGCGATGTGAGGCGCGAACCGTTCCTCATACAGCCGCCGGCCGCGCAACCCGATCGCGTGCGCCCGAACGCGATCGGCTGCAAGTTCGCGGATCCGGCGAGCCAACTCCTCGCCGTCGCCCGGCTCGATGATGAATCCGCAGTCATTGGACTGGATGATACGCGCCAGCTCCCCATCCCGCGCGCCGACGAACAGCGCCGGCCGCGCAACGGCCAGAACTCCATAGAACTTGCTCGGCACGATCAAACCCTCGAGCGATGGCAGCAGCGTGACGAGATGCGCATCCGCCGATGAGAGGCTTTCGCTCAATTGCTGGCGCGGCGCATAGCCGGTAAAACGGACGTTCGGCAACTGTTCCTGGCGGAGGGATTCGAATTGCGCGCCGCCGCCGGTGACGACGAACTCGATCCCGTCATCGTTGCGCAACGCACGAATCGCCGCGAGCATCGTTCGTGCGTCGTGCGCGCGTCCGAGGTTGCCGGAGTAGCCGACGACGAATCGCGAATGCGGGACGTCCACCGAATGCAGCGATGCATCGGCCCAGTTGTGGATGACGACGGCATGCGGCAGCCGGGCCGCCATCAAATCGCCGAGGGCGACATTCACTTTCGCACGTCCAAGCGACCAATCGCGGACGCGGCGCAGCACACGTAACGCGCGCATGCCAAGCGCCTCGGCCACCTCGGGGAAGACATCCTGCGTCCAGTTGACCAGCGTTGCCCGGCGCAGCATTGCCGCAATCGCGGCGACGACGGAGATCATCGGCGGATCGGTCAGCGCGATGATCGTCGAGTCGTGTGCCGCCCGGCGGGCGAGAGCGAAGAACGCGCTGGCGTAAAACGTCGCGTAGTCGATGGCACGGCCCGGCAGGAATCCGCGGCCGAATCGCGTCGACCAGACGCGCCGCACCACCACACCGCGGATCGTTTCGTGCGAAGCGAGCCGTGCCGACGAGTCGTCGTAGCGCTGCCGGCTGGTCACCACCTCCACTCGCCATCCGCGCTCCGCCAGATGAAACGAGAGATCGGACAGCATCTGACTTGTTGCAGAATGATCGGGATGAAAGTAGCGATTCACGAAGAGCAGATGTCGCGCGGTCATGCGGTGTGGGCATTATGGGGTGAAGTGCCGCTGGCAAATACTGCACAGACAGAAGTGTCTGTGCCACAAAACCAGGGAAAATGTGGCACAGACACTCTTGTCTGTGTCCTGGCGTCATGATCATCCTCGGCATCAACGCCCACCACGCCGACGCCGCGGCCGCGATTGTGGTCGATGGCAAGCTCGTCGCCGCCGCGGAGGAAGAGCGCTTCCGGCGCATCAAACACTGGGCCGGGTTTCCCTCCGTGGCCATCCGCTACTGCCTCGATGAGGCTCGCATCGATCTGAATGACGTCGATCACATCGCCGTCAACCGCGACCCGAGTGCCCGCCTTTTCCAGCGCGCAAAATTCATCCTGGCGAAGCGGCCGTCGCTGGGCGCGATCCGGAAGCGGCTCGCCAACCGCGCCAAGATCAGCGGCATCGAGGAAGAGCTGGCGCAGGCCTTTGCCATCGAGTCGCTGAAACCGAGGCTGCATCACGTCGAGCACCACCGCGCACATCTGGCATCGGCGTATTTCGTTGCACCGTTCGACGACGCCGCGGTGCTGTCCGTCGACGGTTTCGGCGACTTCGTCAGCTCGATGTGGGGCGTGGCCTCGCGCAACAAGATCGAGGTGCTCGGCGAGGTCGGCTTCCCCCATTCGCTTGGCATCTTCTACACCGCGATGACGCAGTACCTCGGCTTTCCCCACTACGGAGACGAGTACAAGGTGATGGGTCTGGCCCCCTACGGCAAGCCGTCGCAGATCGATGCCATGCGCGACATCGTCCACGTACAGGCCGACGGGACGTTCCGCCTCAATCTCGACTACTTCACCCACCACTCCGCCGGCCTGGACATGGTCTGGCAGGGGGGGATGCCGGTCATCGGGCCGGTCTACTCGCAGCAACTCATCGATCGCCTCGGCCCGGTGCGCGCGTCCGATGAGCCGATCGAACAGAGACACAAGGATCTCGCCGCATCGATGCAGGCGATGTTCGAGGAGGCCTTCTTCGCGCTCGCGAACGCGCTGTATGAGAAGACGAAGAATCCCCGCTTTTGCCTGGCGGGTGGCTGCGCCTACAACAGCGTGGCCAACGGCCTGGTCTTCGACCGCTCGCCGTACAAAGACCTCTACATACAGGCCGCCGCGGGCGACGCCGGCGGCGCCATCGGTGCGGCATATTGGGTCTGGAACGAGATCCTCGGCAACACCAAGTCATTCGTGATGACACATGCGTACTGGGGCCCGGAGTACGACGACGTTGCCCTCGACGAGTCGATCGCCGCGCGGCGCGCCGACCTCGATGCCGCGCACTGTACGATCGAGCGCGTCGATGACGAGCGCGATCTCTGCCGCCGCACGGCCGCGCAGATCGCCAACGGCGACGTTGTCGGCTGGTTCCAGGGGCGGATGGAGTGGGGTCCGCGCGCGCTCGGCAATCGTTCGATCGTCTGCGATCCGCGGCGTGCCGACATGAAGAACATCCTCAATCAGAAGATCAAGCGTCGTGAATCGTTCCGTCCGTTCGCTCCATCGGTGCTTCGCGAGGCGGTCGGCGAGTGGTTCGAGACCGACTACGACGTGCCGTTCATGCTTCAGGTCTACCAGATCCGCGAAGAGAAGCGGGCGCTGATCCCTGCCGTTACGCACGTCAACGGCTCGGGGCGGCTGCAGTCCGTCGATGAGCAGCAGAACGCGCGCTACTACCACCTCATCGAGGCCTTCCGCGATGCCACCGGCATCCCGCTCGTGCTCAACACGTCGTTCAACGAGAACGAGCCGGTGGTGAACACCCCGGCCCAGGCCCTCGACTGCTTTCTGCGCACGAAGATGGATCTGCTGGTGATGGGAGACGTGATGATCCGGCGGCGCTGATCTATTTCGTGGCCAGGATCAGGTAATCGCCGTCGGCGGTCCCGTCGCGGAGGAGGTCGAGCTTGAACCCGGCGTTCTTCAGGATCGTCCAACAGAGCTCGTGCTGATCGTAGCCGTGCGTCGAGAGAACGACGATGAGTGGACTGCCGGCAAGTAGCCGTGCCGCGCCGCGGAGTGCTTCTCCTTCCGCCCCTTCGATATCCATCTTGATGAAATCGGGCCGCGGAATCCGGCCATTCGCGATCAGATCATCAAGCGACGCGGTGAGTACCTGGATCTCGCCGGCGTTGCTCAGCCTTCCCTGCGACGTATTCTCACCGTCACCAAACCGCGCGGTGCCTGTCGTCGACGTGATCGCCAGCGATTGAACGGTGATGTTGCTGGCCTCGTTCAGGCGAACGTGCTGCTCGAGATAGTAGAGATTCCGAGGAAGCGGCTCAAAGGCGTGAACGTGGCCGGCCGGTCCCACGAGTTTTGAAGCGAGCAGAGTGAAAAACCCGACGTTTGCGCCGATGTCGAAAACGACGGCTCCGGGATGAACTTGCTCACGAAACAGGCGTTGGGTATTTCGCTCGTAGGTGCCGAGCCAGCAGCCGTTCGTGCTCGACCCCGCGATCCAACGCCATCCGCGCAACGTTCCCGAACGGATGCGCACGACGGCATTCCGAGGCAGAAGACGGAGCGGGAGCCTGACGATTTTCGCCAACCACTGGCCGAGGCGTGACATCAGTGCCGGCTCCGGAACAGCTCGATCGAAAGGACGGCTTCGGCAAGGAAGCGTTCCGCGGCATAGCGCAGGCCGGCCCTGCCGTCGAGAATGGCCCGTTTTCCTAACAATGTATAGAGCAACGTGCCGAATGGAGAGAAGACGCGCAGCTTGCGGATGCGGCCGGATGCCGGTAGAGCGCTCCACGGTGTGGCCCGCAGTTTCGCGGCTTCCTCACGCATGTATTTCTTCTGGCGGTCGATGAAGCGGCGGAGATCCTTGCGGTCATCGTGGATCAACGGCACGCGCAGCCGCTCGACGCGTCCGTGCACCCGAACGCGCTGGGTGTGGCCGTCCTGCCAGAACTCGAAGGCACCGCGACGAAGGAGTACGGCCCGGGGCGGGTAGAGCGCGGAGCGGAGTGGCCGGCCTTCGATTGCATAGAGGAACCCGGCCTCGTAGCCGGCCACGTCCGGCGGCGGTTCGAGCGATGCAAGCTCCCGCACGAAGGCATCGGGGACGAAGTAGTCGGCATCCAGGGTCAGTACCCATGGAGTGGCCGCCTGCTGGGTGCCGAAGGCCCATTGCTCCGCGTGCGAATCGAAAGGCCTGGAAAGCAAACGCACGTTGGCAAACTGCCGCGCGATGGAGACGGTGTCGTCCGTGCTCAGGCTGTCGACGACGACGACCTCGCGCGCCCACGCCAATTGCGTCAGCGTCCGGCCGATATTCGCTTCCTCGTCCCGTGTGAGGATCAGCGGCGTGATGCGATCGAGCATCGAGGCGGCATGGTACCAGCGGCTGGTGCAACGGAGCGCTGGCGTCTCGCCGCTGAGTCGCCGGCGGAGCCGGCGACTGGAGATTGGACGTTACGACGCCGCGATAGCGGCTTGGGAAGGTAGCCAGGGGTGCGAGCGTTTTTTGCGAGCACCCCTGGAACACGATGCGATCTGAAATCGTGCCGCGTCAGCGGCACTGGATGGAGTCCCGATTACT
>DATMNC010000031.1:0-13551 GCA_035569395.1 Thermoanaerobaculia bacterium
ATCGCGCGTCGAGGCCACGCCGAAGAGATCCTTGATGTCGATGATGCCGATGCCGCGCAGCTCCATGTGATGGCGCAGCAGATCGTTCGAATAGCCGAGGAGCACATCGTTCGGATGGCGCTTGATGATCACCATATCGTCGGCGATGAGACGATGACCGCGGTAGATCAGATCGAGCGCGCACTCGCTCTTGCCGATGCCGCTGTCGCCGAGGAGCAGGACGCCGATGCCGTAGACGTCGAGAAGGCCCGAGTGCATCGTCAGCTTCGGCGCCATCGTCTCTTCGAGAAAGTACGTCGTGCGCGTGATCGACGTCGATGACATCGCCGGCGTCGAGAAGAGCGGCACCGAGCGCTTCTCGCACTCATGCTTCAGCTCCTCGAGCGGCGTGATCCCCTTCGTGACGATGAAGCACGAGGCGTCCAGCGCCGCTACGTCACGGACCCGCTTTTCGCGAAGGCGGGCTGGGAGACTTTGCAGGTACTTCGTTTCCGATTCGCCGATGATCTGGACACGCCACGGCTTGATGTACTCGTAGTAACCGGCGAACGCCAGTCCAGGTTTCTGGACTCGCGGCCGGAGGATGGTCCGATCGAGGCCGTCATCGCCCGTGACGATTTTGAGTGCAAGCTCATCCAGCTCGTCGCTGAGGAGCGAGCGTACCGTCGTCTCGATGAAGTCCTCGGCGGACTGGTTGTTCACTTGGTCTTGATCGACGCCAGGGCAGCGGCTTCGAATGCGGCATCCAATTGCTTGGAAGAATTGCGGTCAGCGGGCCGGTCCTTTCCGGTGTCGCTTTCTGCCGAGATCATTACGTCGATCGCTCCACCGGGCGCCGACTTGTAGACCAGATGGTAGTTCTTCACGATGGACGCACCGCCCATCGTGCGCGAACCTTCGTTCCCGTCGTCTCCGCCGGCACTCTTGCCGCCATCGCCACCGGCGGCAGTCCCACCGGAAATCGCGCTTGCCATCAGGGGGCTGTCATGATGAACGTTGCCGGTGTCGACGACGTTGCTCACATCCATCGTCGAAGGCGGACCGAACACGATGACGATCTTTCCGCGTAGCGTCTTCGACCCCTGGAGCTTGCCGACCGTGAAGTACTTGTCTGCTTTTTGCGCGCGCGCGGAAACCTCGGCCGCAAAATCCGGATCGCGTTTCGCGAGGAACTGATCGATGAAGCGCTGCGCTTCCTCTTGTGTCCTGATTGCGGTCCACTCCTGGTGCTCGGCCTTCGTCATGAAGTACCCCTGGGGCGAACGTTCCCAATCCTTGAAGTTAGGACTCGCAGCGAATGCGGGTACGACGAGGGCAATGCTCAGCAGCAGTACGGCCAAACGCATCGATTTCATAGAAACCTCCTTGGATTGCTGGCCACCGAAGATACACCTTTCGGGTGCGCCGTGTAGTACGGTTAGGAGCGAAGTGTCACAACGCGTAAACAGCGGTCAGACTTCGGGCGCGATCAGGCCGAGGTTGTTGTCACGGCGCTTGTACATCACCGAGATGCGGTCGGTATCGAGATCGCGGAAGACGATGAACTCGTTTTTCGACCCATCGAGCGACTCGGCGGCATCTTCGATGGTCATCGGCAGGATGGCCAGATTGTTGGTCTTGATGATGCGCGGCAGCCGCTTGGGGCCGGACTGACGAAGCTTGCCGGGCTCGAGCACCTGAACCGACCATTGTGTCACCAGATTAGCCGTTGCCTTGTTCAGGCTGCCGGCCTTGCGGTGGTGGTCGCGGATCGTGCTCCGGTTCTTCTGGGCCTGGCGCTTGACGTGGTCGAGGGCCAGGTTGATCGCGTCCTGCATCGACTCGCCGGACTCCTGGGCCGCCTTGACGTCGTGCTCTTTGCCGGTGATGAGGATCTCGCAGAGGTTCCGGTACTTCTGGACCTGCAGCACGACGCGCACCTCGATCACATCGTCGAAGAGCTTGTCGACGATCTTGTCGAGTTTCTTCGTGATCAGCGCCCGGATGTCGCCCGTGACTTCGTATTTGCGTCCCGTGATTGTGGTGGCCATGTCGCTATCGCTTCCCCTGAAGTTGAAGGATCAGAAAATCTGTTTGCGGTCGGTCGATGAGGGGATGTTCAACTCGTCGCGATACTTCGCAACGGTACGCCGGGCAATATTGATGCCCTCATCGTTCAGGATCTTCATGATCTTGGAATCCGACAGCGGTTTCCGTGGATCCTCCCCGTCGATAAAGCCCTGTATCTTCTTCTTGACCGTGAGACTGGAAATGTCCTCGCCGGTGTCGGAATCGATGCCGCTGTGGAAGAAGTACTTCATCAGGAACAGCCCGCGCGGCGTGTGCATGTACTTGTTCGACACCACCCGCGAGACCGTCGACTCATGCATCTGGATGTCGTCGGCGACGTCGCGGAGGACCAGCGGACGCAGGTAGTCGATCCCCTTCTCCAGGAACTCGCGCTGGTGTTTCACGATCGACTCGGCCACCTTGTAGATTGTCCGCTGGCGCTGGTCGAGCGACTTGATCAGCCAGACAGCCGAGCGGATCTTGTCCTTGATGTAGTTGACCGTCTCGCCGTCGGACTTCGAGTCCATCGAGTTGAGCATGTTGCGGTAGCTGCCGTTGATGCGCAGTTTGGGCATGCCGTCTTCGTTCAGAACGATGATGTACTCGTCGCCGACCTTCTGGATGTAGACGTCCGGCTCGACGTAGATGGCGCGCTCGTTCGAATACTTGCGGCCCGGCTTGGGATCGAGATGTTTGATGATCTCGACCACCCCCTCGAGCGTTTTCATGTCGACGCCGATGGCCTTCGAGATCTGAAGGAAGTGGCGCTGCATGAACAGGTCCCAGTGATCGCGGACGATGGTCTCGACCAGGGGGTTGTCGACTTCCAGGAACTCGAGCTGCAGCAGCAGGCACTCCCGCAGATCGCGGGCACCGACGCCGATGGGATCGAGCGACTGGATGGAGGCGATGGCCTTCTCGACGTCGGCCGGATCGTACGGACCGGCGGCGGCGATCTCTTCGCTCGTGGCGCGAAGGTAGCCGTCTTCATCGATGTTGCCGATGATGAAGGCGGCGATCTCCTTGATTGCCGGCGAGGCGTCGCTCATCCCGAGCTGCCAGGCCAGATGGTCGGTCAGGTTCGGCGGGCGCGTGAGGGTGTTCTCGATCGGGAACTCCTCGTGCTCCTCCCCCATCCGCGGGTTGTAGCCGTACTCGATGTAGTCCTGGAAGTAGGCGTCGTAGTCGATCTCGTCGAAGGAGTCCTTCTCCTTCTCCGGCGCCGGCTCGGCCGCCTTTGCTTCTTCCTCGGTCTGCGTTTTTTCCTGTGCTTCGGCGTCGGCGTCTTCCTGTTTCGCTTCGTCGGCCGATTCTTCGAGGAGCGGGTTCTCGAGCAGTTCCTGGTTGAGCACTTCCTGAAGCTCGAGTTTCGACAACTGCAGCAGCTTGATCGCCTGCTGCAGCGAAGGCGTCATGATCAGTTTCTGCGAGAGTTTGAGGTGGAGTTTCTGTTCTAGTGACATGGTCCGGGCCAGCAGGTTACTACGTCTTTACGATCGTCTCTCGTTAATACAGGTTGAAGGATTCTCCCAGGTAAATTCTGCGAACCTCGGGATCCGTCGAAAGACTCTCAGGTGCTCCCTGCCGGAAAATCTCACCCTCTTTAATGATGTAGGCGCGGTCAGTGATCTTCAATGTTTCGCGTACGTTATGGTCGGTGATGAGGATTCCGATGCCGCGCGAGCGGAGCTGCGAAACGATTCTTTGGATCTCGAATACGGCAATTGGATCGATTCCTGCAAAGGGCTCATCTAGCAAGATGAATGCCGGGTTGATGGCGAGGCTTCTGGCGATCTCCACCCGCCGCCGTTCCCCTCCCGAAAGTGAAAAAGCCCGGTTCCGCGCGATGTGTGTGATGCCGAACTCCTCGAGCAGCAACCGGGTCCGCCGCTTCCGCTCCGCGAGCGGCAAATCCATCGTTTCGAAGACCGCCAACAGATTCTCTTCGACCGTGAGCTTGCGGAAGACCGATGGCTCCTGCGGCAGATAGCTGATGCCGCGCTGCGCGCGCAAATACATCGGCAGCGTGGTGATGTCGTCCTCGCCCAGGGTGACGCGGCCGCCGTCAGGGCGCACCAGGCCGACGATCATGTAGAAGGTTGTCGTTTTTCCGGCCCCGTTCGGCCCGAGGAGGCCGACGATCTCGCCCTGCTTGATCTCGACCGATACGTCGAGCACCACCTTGCGCCGCTTGTACACCTTGACGAGATGGTCAGCCGCCAGACGCAGTGGTGCTTCGGATGGACGTTCCCGCTCCGCGGGCGTGAATGAGACGACGGTTGAGCGATCGGGCATACAGGGTGTGGATGTTAACTGAATTGCTCGCGTCACTCGGAGTGATACAGCAGGATCGACCGTCCGATCTCCTGCACCGGCGTCAGTCGTTCGAGCCAAGCGTAGTCATCGGGCTGTCCGTACGCGCCTTTCAGCGACGTTTTGCTGATCGCGATCCACCCGTTCACCCTGGTCCTCGGCGGGAGCCCTCGGATCGCTGGTGCGAGCGGATATCGGGAGAGATCCGTCGATCCGAAGTAGACGATCCAGAGCCGGTCGATGCGGCGATCGACGATGGCGTCGCGCAGGCGCGGCAGGTCCTGCCCCCAATCGAGATCGCTGTCGACGACGATTCGCTCCGGATGCCGGCCGGCCAGCTCGTTGAAGTAGGCGATGTAGTCCGGATGCGCGAGCAGGCTGCTGACCGCCATCCACGCACCTAGGACGATGGCTATGGTCGGAGCAACGATCCGCCGCCGTTGCCACATCTCGATGAGCGCAATACCGCCCGCGATCGCCAGCAGCGGATAGATCGGCAGCACGTGCCGCACACCGAGGTTGATCCGGGACACCATGGCGATCACTACGATCGCCGCGGCCGATAGGACTGGAATGGATGCCCGGCGCGCACCGAGAATGGCCAGAATCAGAAACGCGATCGGCGTCTTCACGGCGATGACGACCGGGAAGAAGTACCAAACGCCGTGGGTCCGGATCTGCCCGAGAAAATACGAGGGATGCCCGAACAGAGTGTGCTCGCCGAGGTGAGCCAGGCCGGCGAAGAGCTCAGGAGCCGGCAGGCGGAAATGGCTGAGCAGAAAAAAGAGCGCCCGGTCGGGTGGCGCCTTCGCCTCCGCGAGCATCGCCAGCAATTCGTTCGGCGGGAATCCATACAACGACGCCGGCCAGAGCGAGAAGCGATATGCAGCCCAGACGATGAGTGCCGCGATCGGAATCGCGATGGCGAACGCCACAAACGTAGGCCGGACTCTCTTGTCCGGCCCGTTCTCGCGCAGCTTCAGCAATAGAACCACGCCCCCGATGACCACCATGAATGGGATCGCCGAGAACTTCGAAAGCACAGCCGCCGCGAGCGCGCACGCGAACAGCGCCGTCCGTCCCGCGGACGGCCGCTCGATACATCGGACCAGCGCGTAGACCGCCGCCGGAAGCGTCGCTGCCAGCGCCATATCCGTCGTCGCCAGCCCGGCGTGCCCGAGGATGGCCGGGACGAATGTGAAGAGCGCCACGGCGGCCACCGCCGACTCCGTGTTCGCGATCGCCCGTGTCCAGTGAAACACCACGAACGCCGCCAGCAGCAGCCACGGCAGCACGCCGATTCGCGCCAGCGTCAGGTTGCGCTGATAGTCGTCGGGCCCGCCGAGAATGGCGTTCCCCTTCCTGATCGATACCGCCGGATCGGTGAGCACGATCGGACCGGGTGGATAGTGTTCCCCCGCGATCCGCAGCGACAGCGCGTCAAAAATCCTGGCCAGCGGCGGATGCTGCAGCTCCAGCGTGTACGTTCCGCGGTCCAGCCACTCCAGCCCCATGGCCACATGGACCGGCTCATCGTACGTCTGGGAGAAGTGGGTGTATGTCGCTGTGACGCGCGCCACCGCCAGCGCGACGAAGAGGGAGGCCACCAGTGCACTTCGGCGGTTCACGGCTGCCCGCCCGCGCGGGATTCACAGTCTGCATGAACTTGCGACTCCCTTAGTCGAGAGTCCTTCTCCCACCGCGGCTTTTTGCGGGGGGAGAAGGTGCCGAAGGCGGATGAGGGGGCGGTGCTCGCGCTGAAGTTGAGTGTTTTCATGAGTTTCCCACGCCCATCCATGAAAATAGTCCACTGCTCGGCGAGAGCCAACGCCCCCTCATCCGCCTTCGGCACCTTCTCCCCCAGCTGAAAAACGCTGGGGGAGAAGGGCTCTCGACGAGGAACAGGGAGCCGACGATTCGAGTGAGAGTTTGAGAAATGCGTGTGACTTCGGCGGTTCACGGCTGCGGCTTGTATGTTCCCTGCCCCGATATCTTCGGGCTGATGATGTTGACTTTGTTGTGATCGAGATCCATGGCGATCATCTCGCCGCTGACGTCGCTCCCGTTCGGCTGCGTGACGATGGCCGGCGCGCCGGTCAGGTAGACCATCCTCCGTCCGACGTTATACGTGGCGCGGTCGCCCGTTCCGCGGCGTCCCGTCGACTTCTCGACCAGGATGACTTTCTCCTGCGCTTCGATGTGGTCCATCTTCTTGTTTGCGTCGAAGAAGAACGAAGCGTGCTCCGAGCTGAGATGCCGCTGCTCGCCGTCGTCGATCTGGACGCTTCCGGTCAGGTCGATCCGGCGGTCGAGTTTCCTGGCGATGAGAACATCGCTCTTCGACTGCATCGGCACCTTGCGCGCTTCGGCGGTGGCGTTCGTGCTGGTGTTGTAGAGCAGCGTCCGGACGTTGCCGCGCGCCGTGACCTGATCGCCGGCACCCATGACCTGCATCTCCTGCGCGAAGACGGTGTTGGTGTCCTGCCAGGCGCGGACGTTGCCGGTGAAGACGGCAATCTTCGTGGCCTGGCGCATCGTCACCACATCGGAGTTGACGAAGACCGGTTTGTTGGCGGGAAAGACGTTGGTGGAGTCGGCGCTGACGGCGGTTGGTGCGCCGGTCGCCTGCTTGGAAACCAGTTGCGCGATGACCTCGCCGGTGGCCCGAGCCGTTCCGGCGCGCGGCGAGAATTCGATCAGCTTCGCCTTCAACGTCTGCCCATCCGCGACGACCGAGGGATAGAAGCCGGGCTCGCCGGTGAGGAAGACCTGATCGTTGGCGATGTCGTAATTCGCCCGCGTGGAACGGGCGTCATTCTTCGGATCCTTGTAGTGGACGTTGCCGTCGAGGTTGGCGCTCGCGGCGCGATGCGTTGCAGCGTCGAAGTAGACCGTGAGATGGCCGGAAGTCATCTCGCGCTTGATCGGCGACGTCTCCTTCATCACCACGTTGTCGTCCGCCTTCATGTCGGTGACCTGCTTATTGGCCAGACCGACGCGGAAGGTATGCGCGACGAGGTCGCGGTTCGGCGGCCCCTCGATGATGGCGTGGGCCGGCGCCGTGTCGCCGATGAAGTCCAGCGCGCTGATCTGCCCGTTCGCGCCGATCTCGCTCCAGAAGCGGTCGGCGGTGATCGTCTTGCGTCCGGCGGATTCGGCCGCGTTCCCGCCGCCGGGAGTCACATCCCCGGTCATGACGATCGAGACGTGCCCCTGCCCTTCCAGGGCGATGAGCGACTTCCGGTCGGCACCGAAGCGGCCGGACATGTGATCGACATTGAAACGGTCCGCGTCCCGCGTGGCCACGACGTCTTTGGTGAAGTCGGCGAAGCCGTCCTTGCGGCGGAAGACCCCTTCCTGCGACTTGATGTTGAGCGGCGACTCGCCCGGCGTCTCCGGCGCCATGGTGGCGTCGACCTTGTCGTAGAGGCGGACCATCTCGCCGGGGACGTCCATGTCCAGCGCGCCGCCGCTGCCCACCCAGCGGTCGACCTTGAAGTTGACCGCGACGTGGTTCGTCAGGTGAATGCCGTCGAAATGGATCTCCGCGGTGGTGATCTCGACACCGTCGCTCGACGTTACGCGCACCCCGCCCTTGGCATCGGATTCTTTCGTGTTGCTGTTGAACTGCGCCAGCGGACAGACCAGGTCGTAGGTCAGCCCCGTCGGACGGTAGATCGTCATCTGCACGTTCTCGAGCGTGTTCCATCCCGACTGGAACGCCACCACGCGTTGCGCGCGGATGCGCGACGCCAACCGCCCGTTGACGGTCTGCGTGTCCTCGAACACCTTCGACTCGATGGACGGATTGTCGCCGGTGGGGCGTAGGGTCGACGTCACCGGGGCGGCGCCAGCCTTGTCCTTATGCGGTTTGCCGCGCCGCCAGTTCACTGCGATCACGACGACGAAGGCGATGAAGACGAGAGGAAGTGCCACGCGTAGGATGCGGATCGTGCGCTGCACGGGGCCAGTAACTTGTTACGGGTGAGTGCTATTCCTAGGTTGATGGCCGGCGCGGAACGTTTGAAACGTCAAAGGCAATGTTGAATGTTAAATGTTCAATGTTGAGTGTTGAATGGCGTTGCCAGCCCCAGTTCCATTCAACATTGAACATTCAACATTGAACATTCAACATTGCTTTTGACGTTGACTTACCCGGATGCCCGCACGTCCACGACCGCCAGCTTCGCCCCGATCGCCGCATACCCATCCGGCTCGATCTGAAACAGCAGATCGACCGTCGCCCCGCGCACCAGCTCCGGCGCGAGGGCACGCGCCGACGGCCAGAGCACCGCCAGCGCCTTCCCGGTCCCGTCGTCAACCGTCAACTCGCAGCAGTCCGGCGCAAATTCGCGCGTGGCCAGCACGTTCGCGTTTCTGGCGAGAAAGAGCGGCTGCAGGTTGCCCGCTCCGAACGGCTGCATCAGCTCATGGGCCGCCACGAACTCCCGATCGACCTCGGCGAGCGTCACTTCGGCATCGACCTTCGCCTCGCGGCGAAAGAGAGCGTCGTCGAAGGCGGCAAACCGCTCCTCCAGACGCCGCCGCAACTCGTCGACGTTGCTCGCCGGCAAGGCGAAGCCGCAGGCAAACTCGTGCCCCCCGAAGTGCGTGAACAGCTCCGCCACCGATTCGAGCTGCTCGTGAAGATTGATCGTCGGAATGCTGCGCCCCGACCCGACCGCCAACTCCCCCTCGATTCCAATCGCCAGCGTCGGCCGGTAGTAACGCTGCGCGATGCGGCCAGCGGTCAGGCCAAGAACGCCTTTGTGCCAGTTGTGGCCGGCCAGGACGATGATGCGGGGTCGTAGGTTGCTACGTTGCTGGGTTGCTGGGTTGCTTGGCGAATCTGACCGAGCAACCAAGCAACCCTGCAACTCAGCAACCATCCCCTCCGCCTCCTCCCTCACTTCCCTCTCGATCTCCTGCCGTTCGGCATTGAGCCGATCGAGCTCGGCGCAAAGAGTCCATGCCGCTTCCTCGGAGGTGGCGGCGAAAAGATCGATGGCGGTTTCGGCGGAGGAGAGCCGGCCGGCGGCATTGATGCGCGGTCCGATTTTGAAGCCGACATCTACGGCTCGTAGAGGCCGCCCCAGCATCCCCAGACGCCGGATCAGAGCGCGCAGGCCGGGATTGCGCGGATCGGCCAACCCCGCCAGGCCGAGCCAGGCGATGGTCCGGTTCTCGCCGATGAGCGGCGCGACGTCGGCGACGGTGCCGATCGCGGCGATCTTCAGCAGCGAGGCGATGGCCATCTTCCTCCCGCTGCGCCGCAACAGCTCGCAACAGAGCTTGAACGCTACGCCCACTCCCGCCAGCTCCTTGAACGGGTACGCACATCCCGGCTGTTTCGGGTTCAGCACCGCCGCCGCGGCGGGGAGCAACTCCGGAGGCAGGTGATGGTCGGTAACGATCACGTCGATCCCCCGTTCGATGGCCTGCCGCACCGGATCGACGCTTGTGATGCCGCAGTCGACAGTGATGATCAGCCGGACGTCGCGGTCGGTGAGAACACGGTCGATCACCGAGGTCTTGAGACCGTAGCCGTCGACAAGCCGGTGCGGGACGACATGCGCGGCGTCGGCCCCCAGTGCGCGCAGAACTGTCTGCAGCAGCACGATCGACGTCACACCATCGACGTCGTAGTCGCCGTAGATCAGGATCGTCTCGCGATCGCGCACCGCCCGCTCGATCCGTTCACACGCTTCGCCGATTCCGTGAATCGTCCCCGGGTCGTGCAGGTCGCCAATACACGGCGCCACGTACCGTCTGTATTCATCCTCGGTGCTGATCCCCCGCCGGGCGATGATGCCCCGCAGCTTCTCGTTCGGAATCGGCAGCAGCGGGATGTCCAGCAGCGGCTCGGCAAGGTGCCATGAGTCGTGAAGCATTTGATGCAGTGTATGTGACGACCGTTGCTCTACGGATTGTAGAAGTCCGATTCCACCACAGAGACACAGAGATCACAGAGGAGCCTCTGTGTTCTCTGTGCCTCTGTGGTTCAAAACATTCTGAGCATTCGGCGCCATTGCCACGCGCTTGATCTCCTCGATCCTCTCATTTGCGTCGTTCTCTCCGATCTCCATGAGCCGTTCCAGGTATTCGGGGACGAACATGAAGAGGCTCATGAAATCGGCGTTCGACGTCTCGCGCGTTCCCAGGCTGCGGGTCAGGAAACGGAATGGCCGCGGGAGCTGTGGCTCGTATTCTGCGGCGAGCTTCCCGATGTCCTGGGAAGGGCGGATCACCGCGAAGTCGACAGGCCGGTAGCCGCCGCGGAGCTCGAGCGGTAGATGCTGCAAAAACTCGTTCGAACGCTGAAGGCGCACCGTGTCCTCGTCCATGACGTCGAGAAAGATGGCGTCCATGAGCTGCCCGAGGATCTGTGCGGGAGGGGGGTACCCGGCGATCTGCGGCTCGTCCGCCTCGGTGTCCGATTTCGCGTAGTGCGTGGAGATCGCCAGCATGCGGGTTGCGCCGAGGTGCAGGGCCGGCGAGAGCGGCGCGGAGAGCCGGATACCGCCATCGCCGAACCAGTGCCCCCCTAGCCGGACGGCGGGAAACACCATAGGTAATGATGCCGAGGCCATGATGTGATCGACCGTGAGCGCCTCGCGCACACCGCGCCGCAACGGACGCTT
Organism: Thermoanaerobaculia bacterium; assembly: GCA_035569395.1. GTDB lineage: Bacteria > Acidobacteriota > Thermoanaerobaculia > Gp7-AA8 > Gp7-AA8 > JADGNZ01. The sequence continues at coordinate 11,004 of DATMNC010000031.1, forward strand.
CCACGGTTCGATGTCACATCCATCCGCCCAGGTCACCGTCTGGCCGGTGGTGTAGTCGAGCGCGGTCACCGACACCGCCCTCGGTTGACAGCGGGCGATGTTCTCCGCGATCCCGGCGATCTCCCCACTCTCGTTCGAGGGAAAGAGCCGCACCAGAACGTCCCGCAGCGGCGTGGTATCGACCAGCCCCTGGACGCGCGGTGCCGCTTGCGTTCCGCCCGAGATGAGCTTCGTCCCCCAGCCAAAGACATTCCGCGCCAGCGAACCGGCCTCGATCCGGATCACGTCTTTCAACGTGAGCGACCGCCAGACCTCGGACAATTCATCGACGACCACCGACAGCGCCGCACTTCGTGAAGCGAGGAAGACCGCGTTGATCGCCCCGGCCGAGACACCGGTAATGACGTCGAAGCTGTCCTCCGGAAGGTGCCGCGCCAGGCAGCGCAGAACACCAACCTGATACGCCGCCCGTGCGCCGCCACCGGTCAGGACGAGAGCGAAGGAATCAGCAATTGCCGCCATGCAGAACAGGATACTTGCACAGGATGCCGGCTAACCGGGTCCTGAAGATGTAACCCGGCCCGCGGTTTTGGCCGCCGTCGAGGACGTCTCCGGCGTCCGCCGGCGAATGATCCTGCTCACGAGGTCGGCGGCGGCGGAATCGACCTTAACCATCCTCTACTAACTGCTTGCGATGTCAGGGAATGACGGCCAACGTCCCCAACTCCAGCCCAGCTGGCGAGCAACGCATTGATCGGCGACCAGGAAGTATTCTCTCATCACGGTTAACTGCCTCCGGGAGTGCATTAACTGACTCCGGGAGTGCGTTAACTGACTCCAGGAGTGCGTTAACTGACTCCGGGAGTGTGTTAGCTGACTCCGGGAGTGTGTTAACTGACTCCGGGAGTGCGTTAACTGACTCCGGGAGTGCGTTAACTGACTCCGGGAGTGGGTTAACTGACTCCGGGAGTGCGTTAACTGACTCCGGGAGTGTGCTAACTGCCTTCGGGAGTGTCAACTCAAATGACTGCCTTTCACGGAGTGCGCAATCCGGAAGCCGTAGTCCGCGTATGGAAACTCCGGTGGAAGGCTCGATCGCGCCGCGCAGCGGCTGACCTTGATCTGATGCCGCCAGGAACCTCCCCGCGACGCGCGGCGGGTACCCGTATCCGGACCGAGCGGATTCCGCTCCGGCGACGAACGATAGAAATCAGCCGCATACCAGTCGCTGCACCATTCGTGAACGTTCTCGCAGACGTCGTACAGACCATAAGCATTCGGTGCGCCTCGGCCCACCGGACGCGGCCCATCCATGTCGTCGTGCGTCGGCAACGCGTTTCCCCACGGATGGCGCATCCCTTCCACCCCTCCCCGCGCCGCGCATTCCCACTCCGCCTCGGTCGGCAGACGGCCTCCCATCCACTCACAGAATGCCACCGCGTCGAACCACGACACCGCCACGACCGGCTGCTCCGGATCGACGAACGGCGACGGCGGCATCGGCCGGCCGGCCGCCTTCGCAAACGCTGCGTATTCGCCGTTAGTCACCTGCGTGATCCCGATCTCAAACGCATCGACCCACACCCGATGGACAGGACGTTCGTCGGGACGGCTGTCGTCCGATCCCATCAGAAAGGACTGCGCGGGGATGAGAACGGACTTCAGCACTTTCGCAATTTATCGCACGGAGCGCTGGCGTCCCGCCGGCAGCCTCGGCAGAGCTCTGGAGATTGGACGTTACGACGCCGCGATAGCGGCTCAAGAAGGTAGCCAGGGGTGCGAGCTTTTTTGCGAGACCCCTGGTCTCGGTTGTCCCTTGAAAGCGTGCCGCGTCAGCGGCACTGGATGGAGTCCACGATTACTCTAGTGCCGCTGACGCGGCACCAAACCACGACATCTCTTTACCAGGGGTGCTCGCAAAAAACGCTCGCACCCCCGGCTACCGTCTTGTTACCGCTAACGCGGCAAAACGGCAGGCTCGGCAGAGCCTTCCCTGAGAGACCGAAGGGTCTCGCCGCCGAGGTTACCGGGCGAATGCATGGAGTCTTGTAGCCCTAGGGTGAGACGCCAGCGCTCCGTCAGTGACCCGCTTTGCCACTTGTGAGCGCCCGCCGGATCGCTGCCAGCGGCGCGTCCTCACTGAACACGACCGCGCCCCCTTTCCGGCTGACCCCGAGTTGCAGCCAGAGCGCGGCGAGATCGGTCGTCTCCGAATGAGCACCGAGTCGTTCGTGTAGTTTTTCGAGAATCGACATTCCGATGGCGGCATCACCACGGCGGAAGATCTTCTCCTCCGGCCAGTTCACCGATCCGATTCCTCCCTCGGCAACGATGCCGCGGAGGACGTCATCGAGCGACTTGCGGTGATCACTCTTCTGGCGGATCTCGATGTCGGCGAGCAGCCAGAACAGCGCTCCTCCCCAGTAAGTGCGGCCCCAGGTCGGCGTCTTGTCGAGGCCCATGTCACCGGCGGCGGGAAGGCCTTTCGGGAAGCCGTCCATCATGCTGCCCCAGACTTCGTCAGCACCGAGTTGCCCCGCCCGCGCGC
>DATMNC010000032.1:0-42392 GCA_035569395.1 Thermoanaerobaculia bacterium
CAGCCCCTACCACTGGAAACAAAAAGCCTTGAGGCAGAGACGAAGAATCAAAACCTTCGTCTCCATCGATCAACAAACTAACGCCCAGAGGGGGGATTATTAGCTGGCCAACCGGGGGGAAAGTTGGATGGCCGTTGACAACACGGCGCGTGTACCGTTGGGACACGGCGCGTGTACCGTTGGGACACGGGTGCGTCCCGTTGGGAGGCGGAGCGTGTACCGTTGGGACACGGGAGTGTACCGTTGGGACACGGGAGTGTACCGTTGGGGCACGGGGCGATGCTAACCCGCATTTCTCACAGCCTTCTTGAAGCACTTGCGACTCCCTTCGTCGAGAGTCCTTCTCCCCCCGCGGTTTCTTGCGGGGGAGAAGGTGCCAAAGGCGGATGAGGGGGCGGTTCTCGCGCTGAAGTTGCGTGTTTTCATGAGTTTCCCACGCCCGTCCTGGAAACAGTCCACTACTCGGCAAGAACCAACGCCCCCTCATCCGGCTTCGCCACCTTCTCCCCCAGCTGAAAAGCGCTGGGGGAGAAGGCTCTCGACGAGTAACAGAGTGTCGATGATTCCAGTGAGAGTGTGAGAAATGCGGGCTAATAACACCGGGCAGCGCGGGCGTCTCGGCCGCGTTTGATGCTCGGTATCCTGCTGCTTCACACGCGCGGGCGGGACGCCTGCGGTCCCAGGGGGGGCTACGTGTACAACCCGCCGCTCACGTTCAGCACCGTGCCGGTGATGTAGGCGGCTTGTTCCGAGGCCAGGAAGGTGACGGCGTAGGCGACGTCGTCGGGGGTGCCGAGGCGGCGGAGGGCGATGCGGGACTCGAGCGTGGTGCGGGCCTCGTCGGTCAGGGAATCGGTCATCGCCGTGCGGATGAAGCCGGGGGCGACGGCGTTGACGGTCACGTTGCGCGATCCGATCTCCAGCGCCAGCGATTTCGTGAAGCCGATGAGCGCGGCTTTCGACGCGGCGTAGTTCACCTGTCCCGGATTGCCGGAGAGGCCGACCACCGAGGAGATGTTGATCACCCGTCCCCAGCGGGCCCGGAACATCTTCTTCAGCACTTCCTGGGTGATGTGAAAGGCGGGGTCGAGGTTGGTGCGGAGCACGCTCGTCCAAGCCTCGGGCTTCATGCGCAGGAAGAGATCGTCGTCGGTGATGCCGGCGTTGTTGACGAGGATGTCGATCGGCTGCTGCTCGATGACGGCCCTGATCCGGTCGCGCACATCGTCGCCGGTGATGTCGAGTTGGACCGCCGAGGCGTTGCCGCCGGCGCTGACGATCCCGGCGGCGACGCGCTCCACCTGCTCGAGATTCCGCGCCGCGCAGATGACCAGGGCGCCGGTGCCGGCGAGCCCGCGGGCGATCGCTTCGCCGATGCCGCGCGAGGCACCGGTGACGAGAGCGGTACGGCCGGTGAGATCGATCTTCATCGCATGCTCTCCATAAACTTCTCAATCGACGGCACGTCGGAGACGTTGATCAACTCGACCGCCGGGTCGATCCGCTTGACCAGTCCCGTCAGCACGTTGCCCGGTCCGATCTCGACGAAACGGCGGACGCCCATCAGCACCATCTTCTGCACCGACTCCACCCACCGCACCGGCGATTCCACCTGGCGCACCAGAGCGTTGCGGACGGCGGTGGCGGTGCCGATCGGCGAGGCGTCGACGTTCGAGACCAGCGACATCCAGAGATCCTTGACATGCGCGTTTTCCAGCAGCGGGCGCAGCCGCTCCTCGGCTGGTTTCATCAGCTGGCAATGGAACGGCGCCGATACCGGTAGCGGCAGCGCGCGGCGCACGCCGTGCGCTTTGGCAACGGTGATGGCGCGGTCGATGGCGTTCTTCGTTCCGGCGATGACGATCTGACCGGGCGCGTTGATGTTGGCCACGGAGAGGATCTCCCCTTCGGCCGCCTCTTCGCAGATGGCGCGCGCTTCTTCGACCGTCGGGCCGATCAGCGCCGCCATCCCTCCGGTGCCGACGGGAACGGCTTCCTGCATGAAGCGGCCGCGCATGCGCACGATCTGCGCGGCCTCCGCGGCCGTCAGCCCGCCGACGCTGACGATGGCGCTGTACTCGCCGAGGGAGTGGCCGGCAACGACGTCGCGGCGCGTGGCGCCGAGATCTTCGAGCACGGCGTGAATGGCGGAGGAGACGGCCAGGATGGCCGGCTGGGTGTTCTCGGTCAGCTTGAGCTGGTCCTCGGGACCTTCGAAGCAGAGCCGCGAGATCGGGAAGCCGAGCGCTTCGTCGATGTCGTCGAAGACGCGGCGCGCGGCCGGAAAGGCCTCAGCGACATCTTTCCCCATCCCGGCGTACTGGCTCCCCTGCCCCGGAAAAATGAATGCCGTGTTGTGCTCCATCGGGCCTGAATCATACATGGAGCGGAGCGGCTACAATCCGCGCGAATGCCGATCGACGCCCGCGCAAAACTCGTCCGCCAACTGCAGGGAGCGTATTCGGGCGAGCTGGCCGCGGGGTATGCCTATCGAGGCCACTGGAAGAGCATTCGTGAAGGTCCCGACCGCACACGCATCCAGCAGATCGAGGCGGAGGAGTGGCATCACCGCGAGCTTGTCGGGGGACTGCTGCGCACGCTCGGCGGCAAACCGAGTCCTATTCGCGAAGTCATCTTCTGGTGCATCGGCCGCTTCATCGGCGTGTTCTGTCACGTCGGCGGCTGGTTCTCGCCGATGTACGGCGCCGGCCGGCTGGAGCGAGGCAACATCGTCGAATACGAGGAAGCCGCGGCTTACGCCAGTGAATGCGGCCACGACGAGATGGTCGACTGCATCCTGACGATGGCCGAGGTGGAGTGGGAGCACGAATTCTTCTTCCGCAGCAAGGTCCTCGACCATTGGATGCTGCGGATCTTCAAGGTCTGGCCCGCGCCACCGCCGAAGGAAACGATCCGTGGTGGCCGAAAAGGCTTTCACCACAGAGGCACAGAGAACACAGAGAGAGGAAGGATGAAGGCGGAAGGGTGATGCGTGACGATGCTGCCTGATTCAGCCTTCCGCCTTCATCCTTCCTCTCTCTGTGTCTCTGTGTCTCTGTGGTTAAGCTTCTTTTGAGCTACCGCGGAATCAGCTTCACTTCCAGCCGGTAGTCGGCGCGCAGCTTGCGCATGGCGGCGTTATGGATGTCGTCGCTGAGGTTCTGGAGGGGGAAGAGGAGCATGTCGAGCGTCGTGGCGCTCTGCTCGAGTTGATGGTGCTCCTCTTCACGCAGCGGCAACCCTTCCTTGAGGACGAGACCGCGGTCGAAGCGCATGTGCAGGGGGCGATAGCCATCAGCGACGAAATCGATGGTGCAGCGCTCGGGGTAGCGGGGGACATCGACACGCAACGGTGTCGTCCCCTGCTCGACCCGGCCGGCGCCGCAATCGAGACTCACCGATGCATGCGATGGCACGCTCCAGAGCTCGACTACGTTCGGCTCCGGACGTTCGTTGACGGATGTCGATGCGCAGCCGGCGGCGGCTAGCACGACGAGGATGGCGGATGCAACGTTCTTGCGCATGATTTCACCTATTGCGTGGCGAGCACCTTGCTGTCGTGCTCGCGTTTGTGGAGGTCACTGACTTTGGTCATGATCTTGGCATCGATCCTGTTGATGGCAAAGTTGCGGGCAACGCGGATGGCGTTCTTGATGGCCTTGGCGTTGGAGCGGCCGTGGCAGACGATGCATCCACCCTTGACGCCGAGGAGCGGCGCGCCACCGTACTCGGAATAGTCCATCCGCTTCTTCAACCCCTCGAATGCGCTCTTGGCCAGCAGGCCGCCGATCTTGCGGGTCCACGAGCGCGTCATCTCCTGGCGCAGCGTGGTGGAGACGAACTCGCCGAGAGCCTCGGAGGCCTTGAGGACGACATTGCCGGTAAAACCGTCGCAGACGACGACGTCGGCGTTGCCGTTGTAGACGTCGCGGCCCTCGGCGTTGCCGATGAAGTTGAGGCCGGTCTCCTTCAGGACGCGGTAGGTCTCCTTCGTCAGCTCGTTGCCCTTCCCTTCCTCTTCGCCGATCGAAAGGAGGCCGACACGCGGGGCGGCGATGTCGAACAGCATCTGCGCGTAGAAGTGGCCCATCACGGCAAACTCGCGAAGATGAGCCGGCTTGGCATCGACATTCGCGCCGACGTCGAGCAGGAGTGTGTGGCCCTTCAAGCTCGGCACCACGGTGGCCAGCGCCGGCCTGCTGACCCCTTCGATCATCCCCATGACCGCGCGGGCCGAGGTCCAGGTGGCGCCGGTGTTGCCGGCGGAGACGAAGGCGTTGGCGCGCCCCTCGGCGACGAGATTCGCGCAGACGCGCACGGATGAGTTGCGCTTGCGCCGCAACGGCGCGAGAGCGGTGTCTTCCATCGTCACCACTTCGCGGGCATCGAAGACTTCGATGTTGCGCGGGGTCGCGCCCGCCGCGGCGAGCTCTTTCCGGACGACGTCTTCCTGCCCGACGAGGATGATCTCGACCGGAAATTCGGCCGCCGCCAGGAGGGCACCCTTCACCACTTCGGACGGCGCATGATCGCCGCCCATGGCGTCGAGGGCGATGCGGATGACCTCAGTCATCGAAGGTGAAGGCTAAAACGCGTCCTTGACCGCGATGACTTCGCGGCCTTTGTAGTAACCGCACTTCGGGCAGACACGGTGCGGCATCTTGGCTTCATGGCACTGCGGGCACGTCGACAATGACTTCGCTTCCAGGAAGTCATGCGCACGTCGCGTGCGTGTTCGGGTTCTGGAATGGCGCCGTTTTGGGTTAGGCATCTTGTTGCTCCTTGATGATGTTAGTGGATGAGTCGATTAGTGGATGAGTCGATCAGGATTCCGTTCCGATCGACTGATCTACAAATCACTGATCACTGTTCGTTCTTCTTCGCCAACTCCGCCCGGATCCCCGCCAGCGCGCCCCAGCGCTCGTCGCTGACCGCGGTCTGGCAGGAGCATCCTTCGCCATTCTGATTCGTACCACACTGCGGACAGAGACCGAGACAGCTCTCCGTGCACAACGGCTTCATCGGAATGACAAGCTGGACCTGCTCGGCCGCCAGATCGCGAAGCGAAACCGACCGCTCCGTGTAGAACTCGATGTCGAGCTCGTCCGGGGTGATCTCGATCTCAGCACTTTCCCCTGAAACCTCAGGACGAGGGCGGAATCTTAAGTGAAACTCGGATGAGGACGCAAACGGGAAGGGCTCGACGCAGCGCGAGCAGAGAAAATCGGCGGAGAACAGGGTCGAGCCGTCCGCCAGATACTCGGCGGGAAGATCGCCCTTGCTGGCGTTGGCGTCGAGAGAGACCGGACCGATGGCCACAAGCTCGATGCGGGCCAGTTCCTCGGTGGTGAACTGGTACGTCCGCTCGTAGCGTTGCGGGCCATATTTGTCGATGTCGTCGAAGACGATCCGTTCTCTGTCCGGCATGGTGTTCGAGGCTGTAACTGCGCCCTCCCGGCTTCTATTTCGCCCCGATTCTTACCTTTAGCTCCTCTACCGAGCCGTCGTCCGAGGCGGCCGCCTCGAGCACAGTGGCCCCTTTCAGGGCATCGATCCAGCGCCCGAGGTCGCGCGCGGAACGGAAAAACCGGGGGGCGGCGATGCGCAGGCCGATGCTGTCGCCGAGGTGGCCTAGGATGGGAACGAGACGCTTGGGGTCGGCACGGACGGCCCACTTGCCCGCCGGCCATGAGCCGGGCTGGAACGTATCCTTTAGATATATGTCGATGGAATCGTCGAAGGAGAGGAGCAATGCTCCGCCGTGCTCAGCCGTACGGATATGGATGCCGAGCGACTCCCCCTGCTTCACCTTGTTGACGAATTCCTCGAAGGAGGCCCGGCGCGGCGGATCGTCGGTGACGGAGATGACGCCCTTCGGCCGCGGCAGGAACTTGTGGGTGTCGATGTCATAGACGGTGAGAGTTCCACCGTTCTCGACCAGCGACGAGACTCTCGTGCCGAAGACGCGGTTCATGTCCTCGACGACGCGCGGCATCGTGGAGAACGTAGCCGTCAGAATGGCGCCGCGGGCAAATTGCGCGGGCTGGGTCAACGGAACGGCCGCCGGTTCCTCGGCATCGCGCTCGGCTCGTGAGGTGAAGAGGATGTCGTCCGCTGTGACCGAGAGCGACGTCACGGCCGGCCGTCCGATCGGGGGGAAGGCCCCTCGGGATCCGCGCCGCTGGACGACGAAGGCGTCGCCGGGAGGCAGCTTTGCGGCGAGGGCAAGTATCGGGGCCAGATCATTTGTGTTGATCGGCGGTCCGGACGGCGCGGTCAGGAGGAGGGTCTCGCCGAGGTCGCCGCCGAACATCATGTAGGTCCGGACCAGCGCGGCCCGGAGCGGATCGAGGCGCACGAGGTAGTGCGTGGCCGTGGCATCCCGCCAGGCCAGGAGGTCAGCGCCGCCGACCATCCACGGCGAGGGAAGAGAGTGCGATCGTTCCCACTCGTCCACCACTTCGCCGGTCACAGGGTTTGCGCGCATCTTGGCGTCGAGCGCGGCGGCGGTAGGGATCAAGGCAAACGATTCCGCCGACTCCGGCACCGCGGCGATGAGCGCACGCTGCGCGTCCGTGAGCGGAAAGCGGACGCCCGCCGACGTCTTCGGCGTGGTCGCCGCCAGGTAGATGGCGACGATCGCCACGATCGCGGCGAGGATGATGATGGTGATGGTGAGCTTCTTCATATGCTGCGCTATCGCGCGTTGTCTTCGCTATCGCGCGTTGTCTGCGCGTTGCGCGTTGTCTGCACTTCGTGCGTTGTCGGGTGCGGGTTCGATATGCATAGCGTGTGAGATCAGCACATTGTCTCAGAAGCGCCAAATCCCATGAACCGGCGAAGCCGGTTTAACGGCGGCTTCGCCGCCGCATGGCACAGACACTCTTGTCTGTGCCGGCCTCACGACGAGGCTGCCTGACAACCGGCAACCCGGCAATCGACAGCGCGCGAAGCGCATAATTACCGCATGTACCTCCTCCTCCGCTGGCTTCTGAACACCCTGGCCCTCTTCGTCGTGGTCACCATCGTGCCGGGGTTTCACTACCACTCGATCGTCTCGCTGGCCATCGCCGCGCTGATCCTCGGGCTGCTCAACGCCATCGTCCGGCCGATCCTCTTCTTTCTCACCCTGCCGCTGACGATCGTCACCCTCGGGCTCTTTCTCATCGTCCTCAACGCCGTCATGCTCGAGCTGACGGCGTGGCTCTCTCCCGGTTTCCGCATCGACGACTTCGTCGCGGCCATCATCGGTGCCATCGTCCTGGCCATCATTTCGTGGATCACGAACCGCATCGGGCGCAAGCCGGAGCGTGAAAGCTGACAACGCGGCAGTCAATCCCGTACACTACGCGGCCTAGGGAGCTTGCTTTGAACATCATCAAAAACCGCGTCGACGACGTGACCGTGCTCGACATCCAGGGCGTCATCAAGCTCGGGGAGAGCGCTCGCGAGTTCTCCAGCTATCTCGAGAAGGTCCTCAACGATGAGACCGGCCCGGTGATGATCAACTTCGAGGCCATCAACTACATGGACTCGACCGGCCTCGGCGAGCTGATCGGCTACCTCCAGAAGTTCGAGGACCGCCAGCGAAAGATGGCCCTGGTCAAACCCTCCCATCGCATCCTGGCCCTCCTCAAGATCACCAAGCTCGACACCGTCTTCAAGATCTTCGATTCGCGGGAGATGGCGATGGAGTATCTGACGGATCACGCGGCGTAGCGGCGGCTTCGCCGCGTTGTCGGTTATCGGTTGTCGGTTTGACTCTGCTCGCGCTCGTGTCCGGCATAGACAACCTACAACCGACAACCGATAACCGACAACGCCGCAGGCAGATAACGCCGCTAGCCGCAGTTCAGGCGCAGTGTTAGCATTCGCGCCGTTTATGACTGACCCCTTCCTCCCCGTCCTCGTCATGATGCTCATCGCCGTCGTCGTCGGCGTGGTCATGCTGGCCCTGGCCTGGTTCGTCGGCGGGCATGCCCGCACGGCCTCGAAACAGGAGCCGTACGAGAGCGGCGTGCCGGCTCTCGACGAGAACCGGAAGCGGGTCAACGTCCGCTTCTACCAGATCGCCATGCTGTTTATCCTGTTCGACATCGAAGCGGCGTTCCTCTATCCCTGGGCCGTCATCTATCGCGATGCCACGACCGGCAAGCAGGGCATGTTCCTCTTCGGCGAGATGCTGGTCTTCATCGTCCTGCTCGCCGTCGGCTACGTCTACGTATGGAAGAAGAAGGCATTCGACTTTTAGCCATGGCTGATCTCCATCCCGACAACCCCTACGCCCCCGACCGCTTCCCAGATCCGAAGAAAACGGTCGCCTTCCCGCCCGAGGCGAAGAAGAAGTTCGATTACATCCTCACCCGCTATCCGACGAAGGAAGCCTGCCTGCTGCCGACGCTTCATCTGGTGCAGGAAGTGTGGGGCTGGATCTCCCCCGAGGCCGTGCTGTACGTGGGAACGCTGCTCGACCTCTCGCCGGCCACGGTCTTCGGCGTGGTCTCGTTCTACAACATGTACAACCAGAAGCCGGTGGGCAAATACCACCTGCAGGTCTGTACGAACCTGAGCTGCATGGTGCGCCGCGCCTACGACATCTACGACCACCTCTGCGACAAGCTCGAGGTCGATCCCGGCGCGACGACGAAGGATGGTCTTTTTACAATCGCCGAAGTCGAATGCCTCGGCTCGTGCGGCACGGCTCCGGTCGTGCAGGTCAATAACGACTATCACGAGAACATGGATGTAACGAAGATGGACGCGCTGCTCGCGGAGCTGAAATAGCAATGGATCCGATCAAAATCCTCACCGCGAACATCGACAAACCGAACTCCACCTCGATCGATGTCTACATCGACGGCGGCGGTTACAAGGCCGTCGCGACAGCGCTGAAGATGAAGCCGGAGGAAGTGACGCAGCTCGTCAAAGACTCCGAGATGCGCGGCAGGGGAGGCGCGGGCTTTCCGACCGGTATGAAGTGGGGTTTCGTCCCCAAGAACGCGCCGAAGCCGACCTGGCTGCTCTGCAACGCCGACGAGTCCGAGCCCGGCACCTTCAAAGACCGCGTCCTCATGGAGAAGGACCCGCACCTTCTCATCGAAGGGATGATCATCGCCGGCTACGCCATCGGATCGAATCCGATGTCGTACATCTACATCCGCGGTGAGTTTTACTTCGGAGCGATGGTCCTGGAGAAGGCCCTCGACGAAGCCCGCAGCAAGGGCTATCTCGGCAAGAACATTCTCGGCAGCGGCTTCGACTTTGACATCACCGTCGCCCGCGGCGCCGGCGCCTACATCTGCGGCGAAGAGACCGGCCTCATCGAGTCGGTGGAAGGCCACCGCGGACAGCCGCGGGTCAAGCCGCCGTTCCCCGCCATCATCGGCGTCTTCGGTGGACCGACGGTCGTCAACAACGTCGAGACGCTGGCCTGCGTGCCGCTGATCGTGAACAACGGCGCCGACTGGTTCAAGTCATTCGGCAGCCCGAAGAATACCGGCCCGAAGCTCTATTGCGTATCAGGCAGCGTCCGGAAGCCGGGCGTCTACGAGTTTCCGATGGGCATCAATCTCAAAGAGCTGATCTACGATCACTGCGGCGGCATCCTCGGCGACCGCAAGCTGAAAGCGGTCATCCCCGGTGGCGCTTCGGCGCCGATGCTGACGCCGGACGAGATCGACCTCCCTCTCAATTTCGACGCGGTCCAGAAAGCGGGCTCCATGCTCGGCTCCGCCGGCATCATCGTCCTCGACGACTCCGTCTGCATCGTCGACGCCGTCTGGCGCCTCGCCAAGTTCTTCGCCCACGAGTCGTGCGGCCAGTGCACCCCCTGCCGCGAAGGGACGAACTGGCTCGAGTCGGTCCTCGACCGCATCGAACGCGGCAACGGCCGTCCCCAGGACGCCGACCTGCTCCTGTCCATGTCCGACAACATCGGCGGCAAATCCCTCTGCGCCCTCGGCGACGCCGCCATCGGCCCGGTAATCTCCTCGGTCAATAAGTTCCGCGACGAGTACCTGCACCACATCGAGCACAAGAGCTGTCTGCCGGAGACGGTGCGGTATCGCCGGTTGGATCGGGCGGTGACTGCGCACTGAGCCCTCAGCGATGCCGACTGTAGCGTCCCCAGGTCAGATTCGTAGCGACTTCGACAACATCGCCAGGCTCATGCCGGATAGGGACCGGCTTGGGCCGCATGACCGGTGGTTGTTGAAGCGCCTTCCATCCGGTCGCGGGACAGTGCTGGAAATCGGATGCGGAGTCGGACATCTGGCGCGCCGTCTCGCCGCTGATTTCGACAGCGTCGTGGCAATCGACTTCTCGGAGGGAATGATCGCTGAGGCAAGGCGGCGAACGGGCGCGGGAGCACCGATCGAATACTCATGCGCCGACATGTTCGACTGGCTGCCTCGCCTCCCCAATCACTACGACTGCATCGTCACGGTAGGAACTCTTCACCACGTAGTTCTAAGGTCCGCGCTGCGGGAGATAGCGCTCGCTCTCAAGCCGGGAGGGAAACTGCTGGTGATTGATCTTCTCGATCGCAGCGGTTGGCGATATCTGTTGCTCAACGCTAGCGCATACGCTGTCGCCCGAGCACGCGAAGCATTTGCTCCTCGCGGCATGACCTCCTGGAAACTCCGCGCCGCCTACTGGCGACACGGTCGAAACGAGACGTACCTGACTCTCGACGAGGTGGAGCGCGCGGCTCGAGAGGAGCTGCCGCGGGCTCAGGTGCGAGGTCACCTGCTCTGGCGTTACACGATCATCTGGCAGAAGCCGTCGTGATCGAGCGATCGGGGCGTAAGGCTCTGCTAGAGTACTTCCGGAACAGTAGAGGATCGAGACAGAATGCGTGCGCAACCATTCGCGATTCCGGCGCTTCTCTTGTTTCTCGTTGCCGTTCCGCTGGTGGCGGGCCTGGTCCCTCGGAACCGGCTCTACGGGTTCCGGACGAAGAAGATACTGTCGAATGATGAGATCTGGTACCGAGTCAACCGGCTCGCGGGATTTGCAGTCATGATCGCCAGCGTCGTGTACGGCATGGTCGCCGCAGGCTGGCCGTACGACCGCGCGGCGACTGACAATTTCTCGATCTGGTTACTGCACCTGGCGGCCTTCGCCGTACCGCTGGTAGTCGGTCTCGGCGTCTCCGGATGGTATGCGAAGGGTCTTTGACGCTCTGCTAGAATTCCGCGTGATGAAGGACTTCTCTCAGTTGTTGGAATTGCCCCCTTCCGAGCGCTTGCAGCTTGTCGAAGCGATCTGGGACAGTCTCGTTGAGGTTCCGGATGCTGTGCCCATCGACGACGAGTTGCGCGAGGAGCTTGACCGCCGGCTGGCTGCCTACTATGCCGATCCATCGACGGCCCGGCCGTGGGCGGACATCAGAGGGGAGCTGCTCGATCCGAAGTGACGTTGCAGCTCATCGTCTCACGTGAGGCTTGCGCGGATATTGGCGAGGCGGTGACTTGGTTTCGAGATATCTCCCCGAACCTATCAGTGCGATTCGGTGTCGAACTCGAACGCGTTTACTCCGCCATACTTGAGTTTCCCCAGATGTATCCGCTCGTTTACAAGAGGGTCCGTCGGGCGCTTCTTCGTCGGTTCCCTTACTCCGTCTTCTATATCGTTGAGCCTTCTGTCGTGCTCGTTGTCGCGGTTGTGCATCAGTCGCGGGACGAGAAAACATGGAAGAGGCGCGCATAATCCCAGCCGCCTATCCCCTCTCCAACGCCTTCCGATCCCACCCGCCCGCGTCCGCGGCAGCGACGTAAGTCGATTGGCAGAAGCGGAGCAGGGCATCCTCCGGGTCGGGTGATGCCCGGACGGCGTCGTAGGGAAGGACGAACTCGGAGAAGGCATCGCTGTAGAACGCGGCGGAAGGCTCGACGGGCGCATCCTTGAAGCCGGCGGGTTGCGGGGCGGCATAGGCATAGAACGCCGGAGCGGCGTACGCGCCGCCGCCGGGCCACCAGCCGCAACTGCTGACCTCGTGGGAGTAGGCTTCCTTCGTGATCGAGTCGGCGCTCGGACTCTCCGGGGCGCGCCGGCCGGAGAAGCGGGTGACGGCCATGTCGAAGCTGCCCCAGAAGAAGTGGACCGGGCTGCACTTGCCGATGAACGAGGAGCGGAAGCGGTTCAGCACCCGGTCCGTGAAGATGAGGATGCGCCGGAAGCGCTCGACGGCGTCGGTGTCGTACGATGCATGCTCATGGTCGTCGGTGAACGGAATCGGATTGTCGATCTCGACCGGGATCGGCCAGATTTTCACGTCGATCCCGCATTCGTGCAGTTTGGCCATCGTCTCGGCGTAGAAGTCGGCCACCGAACGCGGGACCAGCGGCACACGGGCGGTGCGGCCATCGCTGACGCGGATGACGAGCTGGTGATCGATGAAATCGAACTCGCAGTCGAAGACGCGGTCGCGATAGGGGATTGCCGAAGTCGTCAAACCGGGCGGGCTGACATAGAGGGCGGTCTCCCACCAGTGGTTTACCCTGGGAGCGAGAGCGAGGCGGACCTTCCCGACCACCTGCGTCCACATGTGCAGGGTGTCGCAGGTAGGCTTCCATTCAGGCAGCGGAAGGGGATTGAGATCGTTGGCCATGGGACGATTATGAACCTGGCAAGCCGGTTGCGATTAGATAGAGCAACAGTCAACGGTCTTAAGGAGACAACATGAACAAGACAAAGAGCTTAGCAGCACAGGTGGCCGGGGCAGTGGCGATCGTGACGCTGATCGGAACGTCCGCTTTCGCGGAAACTCGTCACCGCGATGCGACGGAGCGCGACAGCGGCCGGCAGTCCGATCATCGCAGCAGCCGCGACAGCAGCCGCCAGTCGCGCGGCGAGCAGCGCGACAACCGGAGCAATCAGGGGCAGACGTGGCAGCGGAACGATTCCCGATCGTCGACATTCGAGCGTCGCGATTCCCGCTCCTACTCGCCGCAGACCTATCGCGACTCGCGCAGCTACGGCCAGAGTTACAGCAGTCGTGGCAACACCTTCGACCGCCGCACGGAGGCGGAGTCGTTCCGCGGCAACCGTGGCAGCTTCGACCGCTCCTTCAGCGATCGCGGCAATCGTCCGTCGTTCGACGACCGCGGCCGCCGCAGTGTCACGCTCAACGGGCGCGTAAACCGTTTCGTGCACGAGCGCGGCGGTTTCCGCGTCTGGATCGACGGCGGTCGTTTTCCGATCTGGATTCCTGAGGCGCGTATCGGCCTCTTCCCGCACCTTCGCGTCGGCCTCTCGCTCGGCTTTGGCGGTTACTACGACCCTGCCGGCTACCTCGAGGCGTATGACTACTACGACGGTGGCTACGCCGCGCCATACTACGGTGGCGTCACGGCGTACAGCTCCGCCCTTCTGCGCGGCACCGTCGAATCGATCGATTACCGCAACGACACGCTGGTGCTTCGCGATGACGTCACCGGCAACTTCGTGACGACGCTCATCCAAGACCGCCGTCTGGAGTCGCTGCGCCCCGGCGACCACGCCGAAATCTCCGGCTCCTGGACGCGCGGCGGTGTCTTCGACGGCCTTCGCCTTCAGGATGAAGAGGTTGGCCGCTACTGATCCATACCGCTTGGTTGGTGTGCAAGGCCGCCCGCGCGTGGGCGGCCTTTTTTTGTTTCCCGGCCCGGGTTCCCAGCGAGTGTCGCGGGATATAATTCACGAGTGGCGCGACCTGACGTAACGATTCGGAAGTACAAGTTGGGCGAAGAGCCTGAGTTCGATGAGGACGTGCTTCAGATGACGCCCGGCGAACGGCTGGCCCTGACGTGGCATGTGACGCGTCAGGTATGGGGCTTTTATAGTGGAACTTTCGCTGAACCCGAATTTCGTCGAGATGTTGCGCGAGTTATCCGCAACGGGAGCTGACTTCCTTATCGTTGGCGGCCACGCGCTGTCTGCGCACGGCTACGTTCGTGCGACGATGGATTTCGATATCTGGGTTCGGCCCACACCGGGAAACGCGGCTCGCGTCTATGCAGCGGTCGTCCGATTCGGCGCGCCCTTGCACGGTCTGACGGTTGCCGATCTAGCGACCGAGGGGCTCATCTATCAGATCGGAGTTAAGCCTGAGCGGATCGATATCCTCACTACGCTGTCGGGTGTGGACTTCGAAACGTCATGGTCGCGGCGTATCGAAGCGGCCATCGATGGAAACACGTACTCTGTTATAGGCCGCGAGGATCTGATCGCTAACAAACGTGCGACTGGCCGGCCGATGGATCTCCTCGATGCCGACAAGCTCGAGCGCCTTCCTCAGTAACCCACCAACAACCTCGCCGCCCTCTCGATCCGCGCTTCGCCGGCCAAAAACTCCTCCTCCAGCGGCGGCGAGTACGGAACCGGCGTGTCGAGCGCCCCTACGATGCGTATGGGGGCATCGAGATATTCGAACGCCTCCTCCTGAATGATCGCCGCCAGCGACTCGCCGATCGAGCCGGTGCGCGTGTCTTCCTGAATGATGAGGACGCGGTTGCAGTGGCGGGCCACGGCCAGCAGGGCGTCGCGGTCGAGCGGCGTGAGGGAGCGGAGATCGAGCACCGACGACTCGATGCCATCCTTCGCCAGCGCCTCGGCCACCCGCATTCCGGCGTGTACGTACGCGCCGTACGAGATGATCGCCAGGTCATCCCCGGCGCGGCGCAGAGCCGCTTTGCCGATGGGAATCGGTTGTGGCGGTTCATCAGAGAGCGCCTGTTTCACCTTCGGATCGCGATATAGCGCGATGTGCTCGTAGTAGAGAACGGGATCGGGATCGGCCACCGCGCTGGCCAAGAGCGCGCGCGCATCGTGCGGCGTCGACGGCGCCACGATCTTCAGTCCCGGCGTCCGGTAGAACCACGCCTCGGTGTTCTGCGAGTGGTAGGGGCCGGCGTGACGCAGCCCACCCCACGGCATCCGCACAACCATCGGCACCGATCCGCCCCACCGGTAGCGGATCTTGGCCGCGTTGTTGACGAGCTGATTGAATCCACTGGCGACGAAGTCGTTGAACTGGATCTCGCCGATCGGCCGCATCCCCGCCAGCGCCGCGCCTACACAGACGCCGAGCGTGGCCCCTTCGGAGAGGATCGAGTTCACGATGCGGTCGCCGAACTCTTTCATCAGCGGCTTCAGGAGGAGGAAGGCGTTGCCGTACTTGCCGCCGACGTCTTCGCCGTAAACGAAGGTGCGTGGATCGGCGCGCAGTACGTCGCCGACGCCGAGCATGACCGCTTCGAGGAATGTCTTTCCCTTCGCATCGAACGGCGGCGCCTCTTCGACGGGAGGCAGTCCGATGTTCTCCGACGCGCGATGGCGCCAGGCCTCGTCGAGCACTTCGATGTGGATGCGCCGCGGCTCATCGGCGATGACACCGACACCGGCCAGCTCCGCATCGGGCCAGGGTGCGTCGATGACGCCGCGTGCTTCGGCTTCGACCAGCGATTCCGCTTCGTGCTGGAACCGTTCCAGATCGCCGTCGCCGAGGATTCCCTCGCCTTCGAGTTTGGCGGCGTAGGTCGGAATCGGATCCTTGCGGCACCAGAACTCGTAGCGCTCCCGGTCGGCGTAGCCGCCCTCCGCGAGCGGAGGATAGGTCCACGACGGCTGCGGATCCTTGCCGAGGTAAAGCATGTCGTCGTGATGGGCATGGCCGCACATGCGCATCGCCACCAGCTCGATCAAGGCCGGTCCTGCGCCTTCGCGGGCGCGCTCGACCGCCCACGCGAAGGCGGCGGCGATGGCCTCCGGATCGGTGCCGTCGATCGTGATCGCCGGGATGCCGTAGCCGAGGGCCTTGTCTGCAAAGACGCGGACAGCGCACTGTTCCGCGAGAGGTGTCGAGAGGGCTGTCTGGTTGTTCTGGACGCAGAAGACCGCCGGCAACTTGCGTACGGCGCAGGCGTTGACGGCCTCGTGCCATTCGCCGAGGGAGGTGGCGCCCTCGCCGATGAAGGAGATGGCCACGCGGTTATCGGTTGTCGGTTGTCGGTTGTCGGAAGATGCACCTCGCATGGCAAATGCCATGGCGATGCCGGCGATGTTGAGTGCCGGCGATCCCAGCGGCGCCATGGCCGGGAGGATGCCGTGATCCCAATCGCCGACGTGCAGATCCTTCCCATTCATCGGCGGGCCGGCCTTGCCCATCTGTGCGCTGAGGACCATGCGGACGGTCGAGCGGTCGTTGTGCATTGCCAGGACGACGCCGAGGTCGCGGATCATCGGGGAGACGACATCGCCCCGCCAGCCGTCATCGGACGCGTACGTATCGCCGCGGCGTAACCGGATCGCCGCGGCATAGATCGCCTCCTGTCCGAGCGATCGGAATCCCTTGCCCTGGAACGACGCGGCGCCGTAGCGAACCTCGCCGCCGGTGAAGAACTGTTTGAGCCGGTTGTCGGTAGCGCGGGTGAGGATCATTCCGCGCAGTATTTCGAGCTTCTCCTCCGAGGTGAGCGAAGCGGCAATGAACTCGCGCCGGAGGAAGCCGTCGCAAGCCTCGGCGACCTCGGCGACCGCGAGATGAAGCCGCTCGCTGACGCTCACGCCCGGCGTCGTCTCCGGAACGGAGCCCTGCAGTTTCGATGCGGCGCTGGCGTCGGGCGAGAGAAAGTCGGAGAGCGTCTGGAGGAGGATACGGTGCAGAGGCTCGCGAAGCGCATCGATGGCGGATGGATTCCGTTCATCGACGGGTTGACCACCAGTGGCCATATCGAGCGCGGTCACGGCCGGCCGCAGCGCCAGCGGGTGCCGCTCGGCGACGAAGGAGGCGAACCGCGCCAGCAACCCTGCCCGTCGCGCTGCCGTTTCAGCAGTTGCAGTCATGCCGCGATGCTAACGCAACTGCGATGTGCATTTCTGCTTTCTGGTTTCGCGGTCTCGCAGCAACAACCGCGAGACTCCGAAACCGCGAGACCGCGCAACCCGGGCTGCTCTACTTCCTTCGCCAGAAGACGACCCCGCCTTCTTCGTAATCCGATGTGAAATGCTCCTGCAGGTAGGCGTAGACCATCGGCGCGCGGGCGCGGTTACCGACGGCATCGACAGCGGTGGTGTCGGGATCTCCGGGAAGGAGGGCGAAGCGGATGTGCGGGTTCTGCTCGATACGGCTGATGACCTCGCGCTGGCGCTGCTCTGTTTCGTAGAAGGCCACTTCGATCTGGCGGATCGGGCAGTCGCGGTCGAGGAGGAAGTAGAGATTGCCGCGGTTGGTGAAGTCGAACCAGGTCTCATTCGCCTTCAGATGCGAATCGGCGTAGCGTTTGACGACGTCGATGACGGCGGCATCGCTGGCTCGCGACAGTGCCCCGCGCGCACGAGGAAGCGCCAGCTCACGCCAGTCGCTCTCGGTTGAGCCCCGGGTCCGCCGGAGGGAGCCGGTGATGGCGATGTGTGCCGTCGGCTGGGCAATCATCAGCGTGATGAGGACGGCCAGCGGTGCCGCCGCGCGCGCGAGCGGGAGCCGGCTGCGGAAGAGCCGGAAGATGGCGATGGCGATCAGCGGCGCGGCGACGAATTGCCAGAGCAGGTGATGGCGCTCGCCATACGAGATGGCGGTGATGATGCCGAAGATGGCCACGATGAGAAACGCTTCGCGATACGCGCGGTGACGCGGTGTCATCGGCGCCTTCGACGTGATGGCCACCACGGCGAGCAGTGTCATCACCGGCCAGAAGACGTACAGGAACGCCGATTTGTCGAGCAGGGCGCCGAGCACCTCGGGGATGTTCGGAATCTTCTGCAGCGACGCCGGCGCATCGAACGGCGAGAGGGTATAGACCGGTCCGAGCGAGGCGATCTCGAAGATCGTCACGCGCACGAAGTCGGCCGCGATGCCATACAGCGCCATCCCCGCGAACGCGATGAGGGCGGTGGCGCCCCCGCCAATCGCAGAGAACAGCAATGCCCGTTTGCGGTCATCGCGAAACCGGATCGCGGCGATGAGTAGCGTGATCAGGGTGTAGGCGCCGTGGTCGAGGCTGGTCAGGATGCAGACGACGACACCTGCACCGGCCGCGGCCAGCCATCGCGCGTCACGTTTGCGGATGGCGTAGGCGATGAAGGCCAGCGTGGCGATGGCCGGGAGGAGGCGGATCGAGCCGCCGGCCGTGCCGAGGAGCATCGCCAGAAACGTCGAAGCCAGGCCGACCTCGGGAGAGCCGGTGGCCGCGGCGACCAGCGCGTAGTGAGCGATGATGATCGTCCCGGAGAGCACGCCACGGAACTTCAAGGCGCGGCCGAGTGTCACCGGCCCGGTGCGGAAAGCCACGAAATCGAGCAGCGCGTCCTGCACGAAGCCGTGCGCCGGGATGATGTCGCGATACGGTTTCTCGCCGCGCAGCATCTCCGCCGCCGGAACCATGTGCTGCTGGTCTTCGAACAGGTCGGCGCGCGGCATCCCCTCGGCGGCGAGCTGGCTGGTTGCGCTCAGGTAGGCGTACGCGGCAAGCGGGTAGATGGCGTAGCGAAGCGCCGCGCGGACGCGCGCGCGTGTGGTGGGCGTGTCGCGGATGAGCGCACGAAGCAGCAACGGCGTGACGATGGCGAAGGCCAGCGGTCCCCACGGCGAGTGCCGGATGTCATAGGCGTTGAAACTCGATTGCAGCGCCAGTCCGAGCGGAGCCAGCGCGAAACACATTGCGGTGGGGAGGCCCGAACGGCGGATCGGGATGATGGCCAGCCGGACGCCGAACACAATCGCGGCCGCCAGCAACAGCACCTGGTCGACGGATCGCGGCAGGAGATCGAGCAGCGCGAGGTTGACGGTTGCCAGGACCGGCAGCAGGATCAGGTCGTGCCGCGTGAAGTGCGCGTCGACCTTTCGCATCGCCAGAACCACGGCCAGCACGAGCGCCGGCGCGATCAACACCCAGGCCAGGCTGTGCGTGAGCACGACGAACCAGAGAATGCCCACGACCGCCGATACGAACGCGTTACGCGCCCACGCGCGCGTGTCGTCCCTGGCCAGAATCGTCATCAATGGACGAAGTGCGAACGTCCACAACAGCGGGATGACGATCAGGCCGAGCACGAACCGCATCGGCGCGCGGGCATCGAAGCCCATCGACGTCGCGTAGCCCGGCAACTGGCCCGGCGCCGGCGGCCCGAGCCAGACCGGCAGGAGTGAGATGGCGATGGCGAAGCCCCAGATGGCGGCGGCTGCGCGGAGGATGAGATCGCGGCGTCCGGTCATCGCGCCTGTCCGGCCAGCCATCCGACGACGAGCTCCTCGGCCCAGTATTCGCACCGCCACGGCAGCGCGCCGGCGACGAAGCCGGTGTGCCCGCCTCTTGCGGTGATGCGAAACTCCACCGCGGCCGACGCGCCCGCCCTGGCCCGCTCCAATGCCTCGGCTGGCAGGAACGGGTCATCGACGGCGCTGAGGCAGAGCGTCGGAGTGGTGATCGTGCCGAGGAAGTGAATCGAGCTCGATCGCGCGTAGTAATCATCCGCGTCGCGGAAGCCGTGGATCGGTGCGGTGGCGGCGTCGTCGATCTCGCGGAAGGTCCTGGCGCGCATCACCGCATCGAGATCGATGCGCTCGCGCATCTGGGGAAACCGCGCGACGAGACCTTTCGTCTTCTGTTTCAGCGTCGCCAGGAAGCGGTTGACGTAGAAGCGGGGAAGCAGCCCGAACTCGAGATGACGCGATCCGGCGCCGAGATCGTACGGGACGGAGAACGTCGCCGCGGCGGCGACGTCGGTCTGTCCGGGATGCTCCCCCAGCCACTTCAGCAGCACATTGCCCCCGAGCGACGCTCCCACGGCAAGTAGGCTCACCTCCGGCTCGCGTGTGCGCATCGTGCGGACGACGAAGTCGAAGTCTCCTGTCTCGCCGGAGTGGTAGAGACGGGGACGCCGGTTCGGCAACGACCGGCCGATGTGCTGCTGGTCGCGCGCACAGGAACGAAAGTTGATCGCCGTCGCCCCAAAGCCGCGCCGCGCAATGACCGAAAGAAGCCCCTGCATGTAGACCGAGTTCGTGCTTCCTTCCAGCCCATGCATCAGGACGAACCGGAAGCGCTCTCCGCGGACGGGTGCATCGAGGTGATCGAGCACGAGCTCGTCGCCGTCCGGCGTGGTGATGGTCTCGCGACGAAACCTCACCAGACGCCGCGGGCGAACCAGGCGCCCCCAGATGGTCTGGGCGTGCGGTCCGCGCAGGAACCAGGCGGGCGTGAAGGTGTGCTCGGTCAAGGAGGCAAGGATACAGCCGGAGCGCTGGCGTCCCCCGGGCTGGAGATTGGACGTTATAACGCCGCGATAGCGGCTCAAGAAGGTAGCCAGGGGTGCGAGCGTTTTTTACGAGCACCCCTGGAACCCGATGCGATCGCAAATCGTGCCGCGTCAGCGGCACCGGATGGAGTCCCGATTACTCCAGTGCCGCTGACGCGGCACCAAACATGACATCTCTTTACCAGGGGTGCTCGCAAAAAACGCTCGCACCCCTGGCTACCGTCTCGTTGCCGCTAACGCGGCAAACGCAGCCGGCGAGACGCCAGCGCTCCGTTTACTCAAACCGCGAAAAAATCAGGGTTGCGTTCGTGCCGCCGAAGCCGAAGGAGTTCGACATCACGTGGGTCACCTTCTGCTGGCGTGCCTTGTTCGGCACGTAGTCGAGGTCACATTCGGGATCGGGCGTCTCGTAGTTGGTGGTCGGCGGGATGATGTTGGTCTGGATCGTCATCGCCGCGATTCCTGCTTCCAGGCCGCCGGCGGCGCCGAGGAGATGGCCGGTCATCGACTTTGTCGAGCTCACGGCGACCTTGTACGCATACTCGGCGAACACGCCCTTGATGGCGACGGTTTCGGTCCTGTCGCCTACGTAGGTCGATGTTCCGTGGGCGTTGATGTAATCGATGTCTTCCGGATGCAGGCCGGCGTCGCGCAGGGCGCTGCGCATCACGCGGATCATGCCGCTGCCATCCTCGGCGGGCGACGTGATGTGGTGGGCATCGCTCGACATCCCGTACCCGGTCAGCTCGCAGTAGATCGTCGCTCCGCGACTCTTCGCGTGCTCGAGCTCTTCGATGATGAGGATGCCGGCCCCTTCGCCGATCACGAAACCGTCCCGGTTCAGATCCCATGGCCGCGAGGCATGCTCCGGGTCGTCGTTGCGCTGCGAGAGCGCCCGCATCGCCGCGAAGCCTGCCAGCGCCAGCGGCGTAATGACCGCCTCGCTGCCGCCGGCGAACATGATGTCGGCGTCATCGCGCTGGATGATCTTGAATGCGTCGCCGATAGCGTGAGCGCCGGTGGCGCAGGCCGTGGCCGGCGCCGAGTTCGGACCCTTGCAGCCGAAACGGATGGAGATCTGACCGGCGGCAAGGTTGACGATGAGGCCGGGGATGAAGAATGGCGAGACCCGGCTCGGACCGCGCTCCAGCAACTTCGTGTGCATCTCTTCGATCAGCGGCAGACCTCCGATGCCGGAGCCGACGATCACGCCGAAGCGCTCACCGTCGCAGGCGGCGCAATCGAGATTCGCGTCCTTAACGGCCATGGCGGCCGCGGCGACGGCGTAGTGAATGAAGGTGTCGGACTTCTTGACATCCTTCTTGTCGACCCAATCCTCGGCGTTGAAGCCGCGCACCTCGCCGGCGATCTGGCAGGAGTAGGCGCTGGCGTCGAACTTCGTGATGGGGCCGATGCCGGAACGCCCTTCGATAAGGCCCTGCCACGTCGGCTCTTTGCCGATGCCAAGGGGAGAAACCATCCCGATTCCGGTGACGACGACGCGGCGCTTGGTCATAGAGATTCTTGAATGGCGATCGTGGTTGTGGCGGGAGGCACCCGGACTCATCCCGCGATCGGCACGGGCCTGACGGGCCCGTGCCGGTTGGATCGTTTACGACGCCTTGGCGTGGTTGGCGATGTATTCGATGGCGTCGCTGACCTTCTTGATCTTCTCCGCGTCGTCCTCGTTGATCTCGACATCGAAATCCTCTTCGAAGGCCATGATCAGCTCGACGTTGTCGAGTGAATCCGCTCCGAGGTCTTCGGTGAATCGCGCATCCGGATTGACCTGGTCGGCTTCAACACCGAGCTGCTCGACGATGATTGACTTCACGCGGTCCTCAACGGACAACGATTTCTCGGACATCGGTTTCTCCTCCTCAATTCCACCGGGGTGGGGGGGAATGCAGGTCGTTTTTTAGCACAAAAACAAACGAATGCAGAATGCGAATCGTCAATCGCGAGTTCACATTGCAGCGATGGTGCGAAAACTCTTCCTGCTGCTGGTCATCGTAGCCGTGGTCTGGTTCGGGGCGCGCGCCCTGGTGCATCGAGGCGAGGTGAAGGCCACCATCGTTTTCGATCATGCCGCTGGATTGCACAAGGGCGATCCCGTGGTCGCCGATGGTACGCCCATTGGTATCGTGACAAAAATCACGCCCCTGGACGACAGTGATGCCGTATCCGTCCGGATCGATCGCGAGCACCGCCGCGACATCGTCAGCGACTCGATGTTCGCAATCGGCAAACACCGCGTCGTCGTCACGAATACGTTCGCGGTCGGCTCGCCGGTCGCCGACGGCGCCGTCCTGCGCGCCCGCACCGACAGCGTCCGTACGTGGCTGGAAAGGCACGCCGCCTCGATCCAGCCGCTGATCGCGAAGGTGAAGCACGCTGCCGACGAGAAGATCGACCAGTTCGATGAGAAGCATCTCGACGCCGAGCTGGCGGCGTTGAAAGCGAAAGTACCTGATTGGAAAGCCGAGGGTGCCGGCGCTCTCCATCAACGCCTCGGCGCGCTGAAGTCGCGCGTGGCGAAGATCGAGGACGACCTGCGCCGCTCGAATCGTGCTGAGGAAGCCCGGAAGGTAAAGGAGAAATTCGACAAATGGCTCGACGAAGTGCAGCGCTGAACGATCGCAGGGTCTTCACGTACGAAGAAGCAGCCGCATTGCTACCGCAAGCGCAACGCATCACCTCCGATGCCGTGGCCGAGGTGGAATCGCTGCCGGAAAGCGAATCGGCCGTGGCCGATTCGGAGCGGATCATCACCGACTGGGCCGGCGCCATCATCGAGCTGGGCATCGAAGTCAAAGGCCTCTGGCTCATCGATTTCGACAACGGCAGCGGCTACTACTGCTGGCAGTACCCGGAACCGT
This sequence comes from Thermoanaerobaculia bacterium, assembly GCA_035569395.1. GTDB lineage: Bacteria > Acidobacteriota > Thermoanaerobaculia > Gp7-AA8 > Gp7-AA8 > JADGNZ01. The sequence goes on from DATMNC010000032.1 coordinate 23,115, forward strand.
CTCTCCAGTACTTTCACGGGTACGAAGAGGGTTTTGGAGGGAGGGTGAAGCTGCAGTAGTTTTGGTTACTGGGTTGCTAGGTTGCTGGGTTGCTGGGTTGCTGGGTTTCGAGGGTCTCGCAGGGCCGGTTTTCTGAATCACCGCGAGACCGCGAGACCAAGTCAACCAACCAAGTAACCTAGTAACCCAGCAACCCAGCAACCCAGCAACCCAGCAACCCCATGATCCGATCCATCTCCTTCGACCTCTGGGAAACCCTCCTCACCGACACGCCGGAGTTGTCGCGGCGTCAGGAAAGGCTCCGGCTGGAACGGATGGAGCGGGTGCTCGCGGAGCGTGGGTTTGGCGAGACGGCGGCTCGGATCGAGCAGGCCTATCGAAAACTGTGGCATCGCTGCAACGAGTTGTATTGGTCGCGCGACGAGGACATCGCCTGCCGCGTGCAGATCGAACATTTCCTCGAAGAGCTCGGGTTGGATGCGTCGACCTTCGGCGAGGCGGCGCTGGCAGCACTGGAAGAGGTCTACGCCGGCGCGGCCATCGAGGTGCTGCCTTCCCTCGTTCCCGGCGCGAAAGATGTCGTGACCGAGCTGCGCGAGCGCGGCTACCGCATCGGTCTGATCAGCAATACAGGCCGTACTCCCGGCTATGCTCTGCGCGAGATTCTCGATCGCCTCGGCCTGGCCCCGGCGATCGACGTCATGGTGTTTTCGAACGAGCACGGCGTCTGCAAACCGCGGCCGTCGATCTTTGCCGCACTGCGCGAGGCGCTCGACGTCGGCTACGACGAGATGATGTTCGTTGGCGACAATCTCTACGTCGACGTCCATGGCGCCCAGCGCCTCGGCATCACCGGCGTCCATTTCGATCCCCCCACGCGCGGTACGGCCATCGCGCCGCCGTTCGAGCACGGGCTGGAGATCGTCCCGGACGCGACGATCCGCGACCTCCGGGAGTTGCTGGGGGTGGTCCCGGCGCTCACTACCGTGTCATGACCACCGACCGCGCCGCCGCCGATTGGGAAATCCTCGCGCGGCAGGAGCCTTTTTTCGCGGTCCTCACCGAGGAGCGTTTCCTGCGCGATCAGATGTCAGCCGATGACCGCGAAGCGTTCTTCGCCAGCGGGGAAACGGATGTCGCCCACCTCTTCAGCCTCATCGATGGGTTCACGCCGCAGTCGGCCCTCGATTTCGGCTGCGGCGTTGGCCGCCTTACGCGCGCATTGGCAGCGCGTGTGGAGCGCGTCGCCGGCGTCGATGCGGCGCCGAGCATGCTGCGCCTGGCGCGCGAGAACGTTCCGAACGCGCTGTTTTCCGCGGAAATCCCCGATCAGATGTTCGATCTCATCGTCTCGCTCATCGTCTTCCAGCACATCCCGGTCCGGCGCGGAGAAGCGCTGCTCGACGAGCTTCTCCATCATCTCGAGATCGGCGGCGTCGCGGCGGTGCACGTCACGTTCCGCCGTCCCGGCTCGTCGCTGCGCCGCATGGCACGCGCCGTACGTGCGCGCGTGCCCCTCGTTCACCGCATCGCGCAGCTCCTGCGTCACGAGCGCCCAATGCCGTACATGCAGATGAACGAGTATGACCAGGGGCGCGTCTTCGCCATCATGCGCAGCCACGGCTGCGGCGAGCCGCAAATCGTTCCAACGAATCACGGCGGCATCGAAGGGGCGATCGTGATCGCACGACGTCTTCCAGGTTAGAACAGCTTCAGGAACACCACGTCCGCAACGAACCCCGATTGCGCGTTGCGTCCGACTGTCTTGCCGAGGTCGAGGCGGAGCAGCGTCCCGTACGGGCCGACCGTTTGTCCGGCGATGCCGATGCCCTGGAACGGCTCGTTGTGATAGCCGGCCAGCTTGTTGTCGATCAGGCCGTGGTCGTAGAACGCTTCGAGCCGGAACTGGTCGGAGAAGACGAAACCGTACGAGAGATGCGCGAGGATGGCCCGGTCCGCGAGCACCGATCCTGACTTGATGCCGTGGATCCGTTGCGCGCCGAAGAAGCCGAAGCCGAATTCCGAGAAGCGGTCGAGCCGCGTGCCGTCCATGTAGTCGATCTCCGCGCCGATGCGCTGGAACTTCGGCAGGTAGAAGCTCCTCGCCAGCGATCCGCCAAAGTCGGCGTAGTTCTTGTCCTTCGGATCGAACTCCGCGAGGTTGCCCCACGGTTTCCAATTCGTCCGCATCTCGTAGCTGTACCAGCCGGTGACCGTCGCCCCCCAGCGGGCGTACTGCCCTTCGACGGTCGGCGTGATGACAAAGGTGTCGGACGGCACGATGAACGACGGCGCCGTGTTGTCGCTTCGCTGATAGGTGTCATGCTCGATGCCGAGGGAGAAGTCGACCTTGCCGAACTGGAGGAAGGGATGGCCGACGCGGACCGAGAGTCGCGTCGGAAGCACCTTCACCTCTTCCCCGAGCTGCTCTTTCCCGTTGCGATAGAGCGATTGCGTCGTGGGGATGGCGATGCCGAAGAAGTCGGCGCCGACGTTCGTGTGGGTCTTGGCCACGTTCGGATTCGTCGCGTTCGCGGCCAGGACGACCCCGGCGAAGAAGACGTTGGTCTGGATGCCTTTGTGGGCCAGATCGAAGTTGAAGTAATCGATGCCGCCGAGCGGGACCACCGGGTACTGCAATCCCGCATCGTGATGGATGCCTCCGAGCAGGAACGTGCGCGCGGAATCGAATCCCTCCTTGACCACGCGCTCGCCGGCGGGGGTGCGCTCCAGGTACCGCAGGCCCGCCTTCGTCTCACGCACCATCCGCGCGTCCGATTTCTCCGACTCGGCCAGATGCGTTTCGTAGTCGGCGGGGTCGATGCGGAAGTCGGTGAAATCCGTTTGTCTCAATACGACTGTTCCTCGCCCGGCCGCGGACACGACCTGCTGCGCGCTGACCGTCTGCGGCAGCCAGACGATTTCGCGCGGATCGCTCTTGTTCACCTCGGCCGCCGTGAGTGGCGCGTGCGTCGCCCGCGCGAACGGCTGGAAGTCGACGCGCTCCTCGTTCGAGAGGATCTCGCCGGTGAGATTGAGCTGCACCATCGACAGGCGGATGCGCGCCCAGCTTTTTGTGTCGATCCAGACCGTGCCGCGGTAGAGCGGCAGTGTCGCAGCCGCGTTCGGCGGCGGCTCGAAGCGCACCTCGTACGTGTGATAGCCGAGCAGGTCCGACTCGCGCACCAGCTCGTAGCGGTACTCGTTCGTCAGATGGATGTCGAGTGGAAGCTGCGTCACCTTCTCCGGCTGGATCAGCGGAAGCTCCGGAATCCGGCCGTATTTCCACTTCACACCGTTGAGGTAGAAGTCCTGCCACACCCAGTCGGCCCGGCCTTTTGGATCGGAGAAGTAGTCACCGGCGATCGTCGCCTCGATGGCCTCGCCGCCGGTCATGGTGAAACGCAGCTTCGTGGCGTCGCGGGCCACATAGCGCGGCTGGATCGACTCCTGGTACGACTTGTAGGCCTGGTGATTGCGGATGATCTCTTCGACGGTGATACCGCGGTGCGTGGTGATGTTGAGCGATTCCTTCGTCACGTTGGCGCGCGGCACCTCGTTGTGCTCGACCGTGAAGACGAACGGCTGCGTCACGGGCGGCATACCGATGAGGAAGCGCCCCCCTTTGCTGCCGACGTCGGTTACATCTTTCTCCCCGGCCGCATCGTATCGGCGCGGGCTCTTGTAGTCGTCGCCGGCGAGCGACGCGATCGTCGACGCCGTGGCATCGCCGCGCGGGACGATGACCGTGCGCAGGTCTTCGCCGCGGACGAAGGCCACCACCGGCTCGTCGACCTTGTTGCCCTTGGCGTCGAGCATGTCGATGCGCGCCGTGGCGTCGTATGCATACTCGCCGATGAGCGCGCGATCGAAGCTCGCCAGCGATGCCAGGAGATCCGCCGTCGCCGGCGCGCTTGTGAAGGCGCGGGTCGCGCCGTCGGCCAGCGCGCGGGCCAAATCGTAGAAAACGTTCGGCGACTGCGGCGGAACGATGGCCCAGATCTTCTTGGCCGGATCTTTCTCCAGCGCCCACGCCGCGGTCGATTTCACATTGGGAGCGTCGGCCAGGAGGATGTCGACATACGACTGCGCGCCGGTTTCGTACAGTTTGGCCAGTGCATCAAGTGTGACCGGCGGAAGCACGATCCGCGATGCGGCATTCTGTCCCTGCGCGGTAACAGCCAGCCGTTTGATGGCGTAGCCGCCGACGGCCGGATCCACGTTGTCAACGGAGATGCCGAGCCCTTCGAACGGGCCGTGCTGGCGTGCCCAGTCGATGATCGATTGCGTGTGCGCCTCGACTTCCGCCATCGGATCCTTTGCAGGGTCGACGGCGTAACTGATGATGATGGTCATCTTCGCGCGCACCGCCGGAGGCATGGCGTCGAGCGCCGTTCCGGCGGTTGCGAAGTCATCCGGCCGCAGGCGGACCAGGAGGGGAACCGGCGTCGGCGGCGCCACCTGGAGGTCCGAAACCGCGCCTGCGCAAAGCGCGCATTCTTTGGGCGGTTCGGCGGCGGCAAGCGAGAGGACGGAAACTTGCAGAGCGAGAAGAAGAGCGATCCGTTTCATTGACGTTTTGCAAACGTCTGTTCAGGAGCCGAAATTGCCCGGGCAAAAGACGAGAGGAGTCATGTTTTTCAATCCGTCATCGGGCGTGAAGACGTCTCCGGCGGAGCTGTCGGCGCTCGAGCAGGCAGCGAACGACGCCGGACTGGAGGTGGTTCACGTCACCCGCAATCTCGATTGCCCATCGCTGATCCGCGAGAGGATGCGTGAAGGGACGCGCCTGTTCGTCGCCGCCGGTGGCGACGGCACGATCAACGCCGTCATCCAGCCGCTGGTCCACACGGATGCGATCCTCGGTGTGATCCCAGCCGGTACCTACAACCATTTCGCGAAAGACCTCGGTATCCCTCTCTCCTGGCGAGACGCGCTCGAAGTCGTCGTCAGCGGCGCCACGAGGCCGATCGACACGGCCCGCATCAACGAACGCTTCTTCGTCAACAACATTTCGATGGGCCTCTACCCCGAGCTCGTCGCCCGCCGCGAGGAGAAGGGCCGCGATTACCCGCGCTGGAAGGCGCGCCTCTATGCCGCGTTCGGGACCCTGCAGAAGTTCCCGCATGTGGCCGTGACGCTGGACAGCGAGCACCATCAGGAGGTCATCCGCACGCACGTGCTGATGATCTCGAACAACGGGTACGATCTCTCCCGCCTCGGCATCGAGGCTCCGCGCCTCGCGCTCGAAGAAGGCCGCCTCTCCGTCTACTGGCTCCCCCACATGCCGCGCCTGGCCCTGACCCGCTTCGTCGCCCACTACCTCGCCGGCCGCGTCCGCGAAGCCCCCGGCTTCCGCTCCTTCCGCACCTCGCGTATCAAAGTGGACTCCTCGAAACACCACCTGCACGTCGGCGTCGACGGAGAGGTGGTGACGATGGCCACGCCGCTGGTGATCACGATCGCGCCGCAGTCGCTCAGCGTGAAGGTGCCGCGTTAGTGCTGCAGGTCCTTGACGAGCCGATTGAACGCCGGCGAGTCATCAAGAATCTTTCCAGCGCTGTCCAGCAGTAACTTAAGTTGTTTGGGCGTTAGCGAGTAGTTGGTGCCAATGCTGTTCAGTGCATTGCGCGTGTCCGAATCTTTAACCGCACCGAACGTAACGTAGATTGGATAGAACTCATAGCTGGGCGCTGGTGTATTGCTTGCAGCGAGAACAGCCTGGTCGCGCATCATCTGCTTCGCAGTCTCGATCATGATCTGCACAGTGTCGAACGAGTAGTTCGCCATCGGTGTCTCTGAGATGTTCAGTACGACGGGTAAGATCCCCGGCGTGGCCGGCGACTTGTCGAGACTCAACGGGTTCTCAGTTTTCGAATCGACCACAATGATGGCCACTCGCTGTACTTTTTTACGGTTGATGAGGCGGAGAAGGCTGAATCCGACTAGATCTCCAGTTTGCAGGGTATCGAGCGAGGTCATCGCGTGGTAGGGGCCGCGGAGGCCGATGTTGTCGGAAACGCCGCCGTCGATGAGGTGGAGGTAACCACGCTCCGGCTGCACGAGTGCTTCGAGATCGCTGTAATATCGGTAGCGACGAGTGAGCGGGTCGTCATTGGCCGCGAAGCGAACCCACCCTGGCGGCTGGTAACCGCACGTCCCGATGTAGCTGCGCAGGTTCACAGGGGTGAGCAGGACAGGGAATGACGACGATGACGCGACCGCGTACGAAACTTTCATCGCTGACAGATCGGAGCAGATCGGGTCGAACTGTTCCTGTGTGAACTGAAATGGAGAGCCGATGTCCATCTCCGTGGCATTCACGGTCACGTACGGACGCTTGCGTGGCATCTTCGCGTACGTCGCACCGTGATACAGGACCTGGTCGTAGTACTGCGCCGCGAGGTCGATGCGGTTGAACGAACGGGAGAAGAGAAGTCGAAACAGATTCTGTGGCAGAAATGCCGAGCCGATGAGGCGGCGCTCGACATTCGGCTCCAGGAACTTGGTCTTGAATTCCGGAAGACCATTGCGGCCATTCAGCGCGTAGTACATCGCGGTAAAGCTGCCTCCCGACACCGATGAGATGACATCGACCGAGTCGAGCAGGTCTGATCCGCCGTCGTGGATCTTTGTGGCGGCCAGCTTCTGCAGGACGCCGTACGCGAACGCCGAGGCACGCGTGCCGCCGCCCGACATCGTGACTATGACGAACGTTTGATCGTCGGGGCGGGTGATGTTGGAGAAACGGTAGCCGTAGTCTGGCGACGCGTTTGTTTGCAGCGGCGCATTGACCGTGTGATACGCACAGGCGCTGCAGAGCAAGAGGGCGATGACCAGTGCTCGCTCTTTCATGCATTGCCTCCGCAGACGAAGACGATTCGCATCGGTTGATCGGGCGATGTGCCGGTGACGGGCACGACCCTTTCCGGCGGCAAGCAACCATCTACGGAGAAGCCGTGCGTGCCCTCGTTGACGAGGAGGATCTCGTTTGTCCAGCCGCCTGGAGCACCGTCGATCCGGACTTCACGCCGCTCGTTGCACTCCACGATGACGAACTGTTGCATGTCTGCCTCCATCGATGAGACGGACGCGCGACGCGGTTTCCACCATCCGCATATAATCCCCGCCCCTTATGACCACCACTCGCATCAAAGAACTACCGCAGCACATCGGCGAAAGAGTCACCATCGATGGGTGGCTTTACAACAAGCGCACGTCCGGTAAACTCCAGTTTCCGATCGTCCGGGACGGCAGCGGCTACCTGCAGTGCGTCGTCTTCAAGAAAGAAGTCAGCGAGGAGACCTGGAAGGCCGCCGACGAGGTGACGCAGGAGTCGTCGGTGCGCGTCATCGGGACCGTGCGCGCCGAGGAGCGGGCGCTGGGCGGGGTGGAGCTCGGCGTGGAGACGTTCGAGATCCTCGGGGCGGCCGGCGAATATCCGATCTCGCCGAAGGAGCACGGCACCGACTTCCTGATGAACCATCGCCACCTCTGGCTGCGGTCATCGAAGCAGCATGCCGTGCTGCGCATCCGCAACGAGGTGGAGAAAAGCATTCGCGACTTCTTCTACGACCGCGACTTCGTTCTCATCGACTCGCCCATCCTCACCGCCAACGCCGCCGAGGGGACGTCGACGTTGTTCGAGACCGACTACTTCGGCGAGAAGGCCTACCTCTCGCAGTCAGGACAGCTTTACCTCGAGCCGGCCGCTGCCGCATTCGGCAAGGTCTACTGCTTCGGGCCGACGTTCCGGGCCGAGAAGTCGAAGACGCGCCGGCATCTGATGGAGTTCTGGATGGTCGAGCCCGAGGTGGCCTTCCTCGAGTTCGAAGGGCTGCAATCGCTGGCGGAGGAGTTCGTCGAATACCTCGTCACCCGCGCGCTCGAGCGTTGCCAGGACGAGCTGAAGACGCTGGAGCGCGATCAAACGAAGCTCGAGAATGTGAAACGTCCCTTCCCGCGCATCACCTATCGCGAGGCCATCGACCTGCTGGCATCCAAAGGGATGGAGGCGAAGTTCGGCGACGACCTCGGCGGCGACGAGGAGACAGTCATCGCCAACTCCTTCGACCGCCCCGTGATGATCAGCCGCTACCCGACCGACATCAAAGCCTTCTACATGCAGCCCGACCCGACCGACCCCTCGGTCGTCCTCGGCCTCGACATGATCGCCCCCGAGGGCTATGGCGAGATCATCGGTGGCTCGCAGCGCATCCACGATCACGACCTGCTTCTGGCGCGCATCAAGCAGCACAACCTCCCCGTCGAGAAGTTCCAGTGGTACCTCGACGTCCGCAAATACGGCACCTTCCCCCACTCCGGCTTCGGCATGGGCATCGAGCGCTGCGTCGCCTGGATCAGCGGCGTCCCGCATCTCCGGGAGACGATTCCGTATCCGCGGATGCTGAATAGGATCTACCCGTAGCATGGCTGGATGGCCGTGCGATTCGCGAGGTTGCTTGGTTGCAAAGTTGCTAGGTTGCTGAGGTATTGATGAGCGAATTCGAGACAGAGCAGCCCAGCAACTCAACAACCCAGCAACTCCGCAACCCAGCAACCCAGCAACCGGCTCTCCGCATCATCCCCCTCGGCGGGCTTGGCGAGATCGGGATGAATCTGATGGTCTACGAGTACGGCGACGCGGCCATCATCGTCGACTGCGGGATGATGTTTCCCGATGCGGCGACGCTCGGCGTCGATGTCATCGTTCCGGATATGGAGTACCTCTTCGACCGGCCGGAGCGGGTGAAGGCGGTCTTTCTCACGCATGGGCATGAGGATCACATCGGCGCGGTGCCGTTCCTCGTGGAAACGGTGCGCGTTCCTGTTTATGGGATGCCGCTGACGCTCGGCTTCGTGCGGGACAAGCTGGAAGAGTTCGGGATCGACGGCGTCGACCTGCGGCCGATGATGCCGCGGGATGTCATCGAGGCCGGGCCGTTCCGTGTGGAGGCGATCCAGGTCACGCACTCGATCGTCGACGCGCTGGGACTGGCCATTCGCACGCCGGCGGGGACGCTGATTCATACCGGCGACTTCAAGATCGATCACACGCCGGTCGACGGAAAGCGTACCGATCTGGCGCGCTTCGCAGCATACGGCGAAGAGGGCGTGCTCGCTCTGATGAGCGACTCCACGAATGCGCTTGTGCCGGGGCATGGCAAGTCGGAAAAAAGCGTCGGCAGCGCGCTCGGCAACATCTTCGCGCACGCCACCGGCCGCATCATCGCCACGACCTTTGCGTCGCACATTCATCGCGTCCAGCAGATCGTCGATCTGGCGCGCAAGTACAAGCGGAAGGTGTTCGTCATCGGCCGCTCGCTCGTCGACAACGTCGAGACCGCGGAGCGGCTCGGATACCTGCGCATCGCACGCGAGTTGCGGCCGGGGTCGAATGCCAGGCCTGCTGACTTCGCCGACCGCGAGGTGGTCATTCTCACCACCGGCACACAGGGCGAGCCATCCTCGGCGCTCTCGCGGATGGCCATCGGCGAGCACAAACAGGTCGAGGTCCAGCGCGGCGACGTGGTCATCCTCTCCGCGCGCACGATTCCGGGGAACGAACGCGCCGTCGCCCACGTCATCGACAACCTCTATCGCCGCGGCGCCGAGGTCTTGAACTGGGAGAACGCCGACGTGCATGTATCGGGGCACGCCTGCGAGGAAGAGCTGAAGCTGATGCTCAACGTCACTCGGCCGAAGTTCTTCATCCCCATTCACGGCACGCTGCGGCATCTCGTCCATCACGCCCGGCTGGCGAAGAGCGTCGGCGTGCCGCACGGCATCGTCATCACGAATGGCCAGGTGGCGCAGATCGAGAATGACGAGATCCGTGTCCTCGAGGATCGCGTTGCGCATGGCAAAGTGTTCATCGACAGCGAAGCCGAGGAAGTGCCGGAGATCGTCGTGCGCGACCGCCGGCATCTGGCCGAGGACGGATTCGTCATCGTCGTCGTGGCCATCGACTCCAACGGCTACGTTGGCCGCGAGCCGGAGATCATCACACGGGGGCTGCTGCACGTCGATGAGAGCCAGGACATTCTCACCGAGGTCCGAGCACAACTCGTGCAGATGCTGCACGAGAGCCGTCCGGACGAATTGCTGAACCACGATCTGGCGCAGGAGAAAATGCGGGCTCTGCTCAAGCGCTACTTTCGCAAAGAAATGGGACGCCGGCCGATGATTCTGCCGGTGATATGGGAGATGTAGGTTTTCTGGAGTTGTCGGTTGTCGGTTATCGGTTGGGTTAGCTCCCGACAACCGACAACTGACAACCGATAACTTCCGCCACTCACCACTCAGGAGCACGAATGACCATCACCGAAGCCATCGTCCTCGGCCTCGTTCAGGGCCTCACCGAATTCATCCCCGTCAGCTCGACGGCGCATCTGCTCATCGTCCCCTCGGTTCTCGGCTGGGGCGATCCAGGAGCGGCGGCGTCGGCCGTGATTCAGTTCGGGACTCTGCTTGCCGCGATCATCTATTTCTTCGGCGACATCGTCCGACTCACCGCCGGTTTCTTCCGCGGGCTGGTCACGCGGCGGCCGCTGGCAGACGTCGACTCGCGCGAGGCGTGGCTGGTCGTCATCGGCACGATTCCGATCGTCATCCTCGGTCTGGCTTTCAAGAAACACATCGAGTCGACGTTCCGCGGACTCTGGATCGTGACGACGATGGTGATCTTCGTGGCCATCCTGATGCATCTGGCCGAGGCGTATGCGAAGCGGAGAGGGCAGCGGGGATTTGACGACATGACCGTGAAGGATGCCGTCGTCATCGGAGTCGGGCAATGCCTGGCGTTGATTCCGGGATCCTCGCGCAGCGGCTCGACGATCATGCCGGCGATTTTTCGCGGCATCGACCGGCCGACGGCGGCGCGCTATTCGTTTCTTCTCTCGATCCCCGCGGTGGGCGGTGCGGGCTTTCTCGAGCTGTTCAAGGAGCGTCACGCGCTCGGCCAGCTTGGGTGGACGCCGATCATGATCTCGATCGTCGTCGCATTCATCTCCGGCTATGCCTCGATCTGGTTCCTGATCCGCTACCTTCGCACCCACACGACGCACGTGTTCATCTACTACCGTTACGCGCTCGGTCTGGTGTTGATCGCGATGCTGGTGACGGGGTATTTGAAGTGAGTTGCTGAGTTGCTGGGTTGCTAAGTTGCTAACTCAGCAACCCAGCAACTCAGCAACTCAGCAACCCTTCACTCTCCCGACAGCACCTGAATCTCCGGGATGTTCCGATACTTCTCCGCGTAGTCCAGCCCGTAGCCGATGACGAACTTCGGGTCGATGGAGAAGCCGACGTAGTCCGCTGTGAAGGGGACCCTGCGCGCCGTCGGTTTGTCGAGAAACGTGGCCGTGCGCACGTCGCGCGCGCCTTTGTCGAGCTTGATGTAACGGAAGACCTCGTTCATCGATAGGCCGCTGTCGATGATGTCCTCGACGATCAGGACCGACCGGTTGCGCATGTCCAGTTGCGGCTCCTTCAGAATCGTCACCACGCCTGATGACGTCTTCTGGTTGCCGTAGGACGAGACCTGGATGAAGTCGAGAGCCACATCGAAGCCGATGTTTCGCATCAGGTCGCTGCAGAAGAACATCGCCCCCTTGAGAACGCAGAGGGCGATGAGGTCACTGCCGGCCAGGTCGCGGGTGATCTCCGCGCCCATCTCGGCAACACGTTGATCGATGTCGGCTTTGCTGAACAGCGTCGTTTGTGCCATTGGTTGCGAATTCTACGATTACAATTCGCCGGCGTGAAAATCTATCGCTTCCTCCACGCTGGCAGCCCCGCGGTCGGCATCGCCGATAGCGCTCGAATCGTGCGCTACAGCGGCACCGACGTCCTGAACCTCGGCACTGCCACTGGGGATTCGGTAGCTCTCGCCGATGCCGAGCTTCTCGCGCCCGTTACTCCGTCCAAGATCGTCGCTGTGGGCCGCAACTACGCCGAGCACGCCAGGGAGCTCGGCAACGAGGCGCCCTCCGAGCCGATCATCTTTCTGAAGCCGCCCTCAGCCGTGCTCGCGCCGAACGGCACGATCGTCCGCCCGCCGCAGTCGCAGCGCGTCGATTTCGAAGGGGAGCTGGTCATCGTCATCGGCAGGACCGCGCGCAACGTCCAGCGCGCCGATTGGCGCAGCGTCGTCCTCGGTTTCACCTGCGCGAACGACGTCACCGCCCGCGATCTGCAGAAAAAGGATGTGCAATTCACGCGCGCCAAGAGCTTCGACACCTTCTGCCCGCTCGGCCCCTGCATCGAGACCGAGCTCGATCCGTCCGCGCTCTCGCTGCGTACGCGCGTGAACGGCGAGACCAAACAGAACGGCAACACGCACGACATGGTTTTCGACTGCTCTACCATCATCGAGTTCATTACCTCGGTGATGACGCTGCAGCCCGGCGATGTGATCCTCACCGGCACCCCCGCCGGCGTCGGCCCGCTCGCTTCCGGCGATCGCGTGGAAGTGGAGATCGAGGGGATCGGTGTGTTGCGGAATGTGGTTTCGTAACTTCATCCTGACGCATAGCGTCAGGATCCTGGACATTGGACGTTACGACGCCGCGATAGCGGCTCAAGAAGGTAGCCAGGGGTGCGAGCGCTTTTTGCGAGCACGCCTGGAACGCGATGCGATAGGAAATCGTGCCGCGTCAGCGGCACGTGACGGAGTCCCCGATTACTCCGGTGCCGCTGGCGCGGCACCAAACAATGACATCTCTTTACCAGGGGTGCTCGCAAAAAGCGCTCGCACCCCTGGCTACCGTCTTGTTGCCGCTAACGCGGCACTGATCCTGACGCGTAGCGTCAGGATCTCCGGTGGCATTGCGCGGACTGCGCCTTTGGATGGGGACCGTGGGTTCCACCGGAGATCCTGCCGTCTTCGCGGCAGGATGGAGTCTTGAGCACACTCCGCGACGACCTCCTCCGTCTTTTTCCGCGCCTCCGCGATATCCCTCCCGACGCCTATGTCGTCGGCGGTGCCGTGCGCGATCTGACGTTCGGCGTGGCCCCGGCGGACGTCGACGTGGCCTGTCTCGATCCGCTCGCCGCGGCGCGGGTGCTCGGCCGCAAGGTCATCCGCCTCGGGCGCGAGGAACATCTCAGCGCGTATCGCGTCGTCGACGGACCGCACGTCTATGACTTCGCGGCGTTGCTCGATGGCAGCATCGACGCAGATCTCGCCCGGCGTGACTTCACCATCAACGCCATGGCCGTCGACCTTCTCTCGGGCGCGCTTCTCGATCCGCACGACGGCCGCGGCGATCTGGATCGCCGTCTCGTGCGCATGGTCGACGCCGCAAACTTCGACGACGACCCGCTTCGGATGCTCAAAGCGGTACGCATGGCGGTGCGGTTCGGCTTCCGGGTCGATCAGAACACCCTCGCCGCGATTCGCGGACGCGCCGCACGCATCGCGAACGTCTCCGTCGAACGGGTCGCCTACGAGCTGACGGTGATCTTTTCCGCGAATGCGTTCCGCCGCGCGGTGGCGCTCCTGCACGAAACGGGGCTCGACGTTCCGCTCTTCGGCCGCGCGCTCGATGCCGTTTTTCACTCCGATGACGTGCCGCTCGCCGCCGCGCTGGCGCTCCTGGCCGGCGACGCACATGCATTCGTGAAGCGCTGGCGGCTGAGCGACGCGCTGATGCGCGACATCCAGGCGCTCCAGCGGCTGCGCGACGACCGTCTGCTCGTCGACCTCTACGATGCCGGCGAGCAGGTCGCCCGCCATCTCCCGCCGATGCTCCGCGCCCTCGGCCGCGACGATGGCATCGCCCTTCCCGATTTCTCCATGCAACCGCTCCTCACCGGCGACGAGATCGCCTCCCTCGCCGGCATCGAGCCCGGCCGGCTCGTCGGCGTGCTCAAACGCGCTCTCCTCGAAGCGGAGCTGGAAGGCAGGATCACCACGCGCGAGGAAGCCGAGACCTTCATTCGAAGCGAGGCCGCCCGATAGCGGCGAGATAATCAGGACAGAATGTGGCACAGACACTCTTGTCTGTGCCCTGGCGTTCGGACGTTCTGCCGGCGAAGCCGGCTTAAGATCGTAGCTCCCGGTTTCAACCTCGGTTTCAACCCGGTTTCAACCGGGGTTTTCGAGTCCGCCCCAAATTTGCAAGCCCGCTTTAGCGGGCGACAGATTTCGAGGTGTATTTCGCCGGGATGTTGGCTCCTGCCTGCTCTGTCGCCCGCTAAAGCGGGCTCGCAAATTTGCGCGACCACGAACCCCCCGGTTGAAACCGTTGGGTTGAAACCGGGGGCTACGATCTCTCGCGGCTCCGCCGGCGAAAGCACAGACAAAAGTGTCTGTGCCACATCGGTCCGCCGAGCCCTGTATTCAACCGACAACCGATAACGCGCTCCGCGCCGTTACTGCGTCAGCGTGACGTGCACCTCGCCGAACGTCGTGTGGACGCTCACGTCCGACCTGCCGCCGGCGTTGTGATAGCGCGCTGAATGGGGGAAGAGGCCCTCGTTCTCGATATAGCGATCGCCGAAGTAGGTGTGAACTTCGCCGATGCTCACCGAGGCGGTGAGATCGCGGACATTCGCACGAGGGGTGCGGACGTGGACCTCGCCGGCGCGGAGATCGGTGTCGATGTCTCCGAAGGCGCCGTCGATGTCGACCGAACCGTAGCGTGTGGACAGCTCGACGTCGACCCCGGGTGGAAGCTCGACGGTGAGCTCCACCGCGGAGTGATAGCTCTTCGCGCTCCAGCTCTGCGCGTTCGGACCGAAGTGGCGCCGAACGATGGCTTCATCCCCGTTGATCACGACCTCGGCGGAGATGTCGTCGGCGATCTGCTGCTCCTGCGCCCGCCGCCTGTACCCCTCGAAGTGCCGGGTGCTGATCCCGTGCAGGGCGATCCGGTCCGCGGCGCCGTTGCGGATTCGGAACTCGCCGGCCGGGATGTCGATGACCACGCGCCGCACATGACCGCGGGACGAGGTGACGGCGAATGAGTGGGATACCTCTTCGTTGGCGAGGGCCGCGCCGGCGAGGAGCAGCACGGCCACGGCCAGCAGGGAGATTCTGCGCATGGGGATCGTCCTCCACAGGTGAAGAACGGCGCGCCGGGAAAAAGGTTATCGAAAAAAAACGAGGGGCCTTGCGACCCCTCGAGTACGACTCCCCAAAAGTCGATGATAGTGCTTATTTGCCCTTCTTCTTCGCGGGCTTCTTCGCTGCCTTCTTCGCTGCCTTCTTTGCGGCCATTGAGCTCACCTACCTTTCATGCCGTACGGGACCTCACGGTCGCGCCTACTTGGCAAAAAACGCCGGATCTCTCCGGCAAACTGATCGCGTGTGGATTGCGGCGGGGATTGGAGAGACGACGACCTTCGACATTCACCGGACCTTCGAGGTTGTTTTTCCAGTTCGTGGCGATCATCGTTTTAACTTGTCGTTAATATGCGATCGTTAACTCATATTGTCAAGCAATTGTTTATCAAAATCGTAATCCGGACGATGTGTTCCACGTCCGTTCCACGAAAAAACGCGGATTTCAGCGCCCGATCGAGGCGCGATACACGCCGCGCGTGAGGTCCGCGCAGCGCTTCCACGTGAACGTTCGCGCCCGTTCGACGCCGCGCCAAGCCAGCGTTTGACGAAGCGCTTCATCCGATGCCAGGCGCCGCATGGCATCGCGCAAAGCGCCCGCATCCGCCGCACCGTTCAGATTCACGTGCAGCGCGGCATCGCCAGTGATCTCGACGAGCGCGGGATCGTTCGACGTGATCACCACGCCTCCGCACGCCATCGCCTCGAGCGCCGGAAGGCCGAAACCTTCTTCGCGGCTCGGCATCACCAGCGCGATCGCTCCGCGGTAGAGCGCCGCCAATTCGCCGTCGTCAACGAAACCGGTGACGACGACGCCATCGCGCGCGAGGAAGCGCTCGAAGGGCGCGCCGGTCAGAACGAGCGTCGCGTCTGCGAGAGACGTGCATGCCTCGACGAGCACATCGACGTTTTTGTGAGGCTTGTCGTTGCCGACGTAGAGGAAGTAGCGCCCCTCCGCGGCGTGGCCGGATGCGGAGAACGGCGCGCCGACACCGTTCGGCGTGACCACGACGTGATCGCCGCGGCAGCCGAAGGTGGCCACGATGTCGCGCTTCACCGCCTCGCTGACCGTAAAAACGCGCCGGCTGTTGCGCACGGCGCGGCCGATCATCTGCCGGGCGTACAACCGCGCCAGCGGGTTGGCATGATGGAGATGGATGAGGTCGTGGACGGTCACGACGAACGGCATGCGCATGAACGGGACCACGTAGTGAGGCGCATGAAAGAGATCGATCCCGGCACCCTCGGCCGCGTGGCCGACCACGATGAGCTCATGGAGAGAGTAATGCGGCGCGTTGACAGGCACATGCTCCACCTCCGCCGGCAGGAGGTGGGCCAGCCGTTCCGGAGCCAAGGCGACATACGTGTCTTCGCCGCCCTCCGCCACCAGTGCGTGCAACAGCCCGCGGATGTAGGTACCGATCCCGAAGTCGGCGATCTTCCGGGCGTCGATGCCGACTCTCATTGCGAGGCCTCGTCGAGAAGCTGCGTCATCAGCGCCGCGCTCCGATCCCACGTGTACGACCGCGCGCGCTCTGCTCCTCGCCTTCCCAGCTCGCGCCGCAGCGGCGCGTCGGTGAGCAATCGGACGAGCGCATCGCGTAGCGCAACGCGGTCGCCCGGATCGATCAGCATCGCCGCTCCCTCGCCGTATTCAGGAATGGCTCCCGTGCGCGTGGCGATGACCGGCGCGCCGCACGCCATCGCCTCCAACGGCGGAATGCCGAAGCCCTCGTAGCGCGACGGGTAGACGAACGCGCGCGCGTGGCGATACAGCTCGCGCAGCCGCGTGCGGCCGACATAGCCGGTCACCTCCGCATCGCGTGGCAGCGTCACGTTCCCCCATCCCGCATCGCCGCACAGAATGAGGCGCGGCCGCGGCGGCGGAAGCGAGTCCCACACCGCCAGCAGATCGTCGAGCCCTTTGCGGGGCTCGATCGTGCCGACGAAGAGAACGTAGTCGTCCTCGTCACCGTCTGGCGTGAAAAACTCATCGACGCCGTTCGGCACGATCTCGATCCGCCCCCTGGCCACACCGAACCATCGCACGGCATCCTCGGCAACGGCGCGCGACACGGCGGCGATCCGCGTCGCCATCTGCAGGCTCCGGCCGATGAACAGGTTGAACGACAGCATCGTCTTGATTCGGTGACGCATCGGCATCGTGAGCGAGCTGAAATCGTGAAGAGTGGCAACCGAGGGGATGCGGAGCGCCAGGGGGAGCGTCCCGTGCGGCGCCCAGAGCACCCCATCAGTGGCGATGCGCGGCAGCACGAGTTGCTGCCAGGCCACGCCGAGCGGCATTCGATCGACGCGGAAGCGGCAGCGCTCGAGGCCCGAGCGGTCGGCGATCTCCGCGTGCGACGCGATGAGTGGCGAGCCGCTCAGCCGTCCCGCGATTTCAGCCGTATGAACGCCGATACCGGTCCGATTGCCGACCAGCGCGCGGCCATCGATGGTGAGTTGCATGTTGGTGAGGTCAGTGTAGCCGCCTCGTATGTGGCACAGACACTCTTGTCTGTGCGTTGTCGGTTGTCGTCGCGGAGAGCGGGCGTCTCGCCTGCTCCCGACGGGCGTCCTCGCCCGGCGGGGGTTTCCATGCAAGCCCGCGGCTTGCGGCAAGGTAAACGGGACTGCGTGGTTCTCATTCTCCGAAATCCACGTGGTCTCACGGAAACCACCGCCAGGCGAGACGCCCGTCGGGAGCAGGCAGGATGCCTGCTCTCCGCACTCTTGCCTGCTACGCCAACCCTGCGCAACGCCGCAGAACCTCGAGCGTCCTTTCCGCCGCGATATCCCAACGAAACTGCGCCGCCCGCGCCACGCCTGCCTCCGCGAGTCGCTTGCGCAGAAGTGGGTCGGTCAACACCGATTCCATCTGCGTTTCGAGAGAGCGCGCGTCGCGCGGATCGAAGTAGAGCGCGGCATCGCCTCCGATCTCGGGGAGCGATGATGACCGTGCCGCGATCGACGGCACTCCGTACGCCATCGCCTCGAGCAGAGGAAAGCCGAACCCCTCGTAGATCGATGGGAAGACGAACAGCTCCGCATTGCGGTAGACCGAGGCGAGCTGCGTGGAGGGGAGATAGTCGAGATGGTGAACGCCCGGCGCGCGCAGCCGCGCCACGATCGCCTCCGACTTCCAGCCGACCCGGCCCACCACCACCAGAGCGCCGTCGTACACGCCGCGCTTGCGGAGACGCCCGTAGGCGTCGAGCAGCACGTCGAGGTTCTTGCGCGGCTCGATGGTGCTGACGAAGAGGATGTAGTTGCCGGGGAGGTTGTCGGTTGTCGGTTGTCGGAAGCCGGAAGCCGGAACCGTGAGACCAGAGAGGATCCTCACCGCGCGCGTCGGATCGATGTCGTAGAAGTGAAGCAGATCCTGCCGCGTCGATTCGGAGACGCAGATCACGGCATCGGAGTGGGCGAGCTCGCGCTGCATATGGTGCTCGAGATTCACCAGCGTTTCCTTCTGCAGCAGCTCCGGGAAGCGCTTGAACGTCAGATCGTGGATCGTGACGGCGCGGCGGCGGGCCACCGCGCCGAGGAGGCGGGGGAGAAAATAGTTCGCGCCGAACATCACATCGACGTCGATCAATTTCATCCAGGCTACGTACGCCGCTGCCGTGAGCGCGCGCGACTTGCCGGAGACCAAGCCCTGGCCGCGCAGATCGAACCAGCACAGCCGCGCCTTGGCCGGCAGATCGGCGTGCAGAGTCGGGCCGAAGTCCGTCACGCGTGCGTCGCCGAAGAGGTAGAGCTCGACATCATCGTGCTTCGCCATCTCGTGCAGCAGGTGGTAGAGGTACCAGCCGATCCCGGTCAGAGGCTCATAAAAAGGGCGGACGTCGACGCCGATGCGCAGGACCCGTTCGCGACGCGTAGCCGCGCGGAACGCACGTGCGACGCGCTCGCGCAGAGCCTGGCTCAGAGTGTGAACGACGGTGCTGACCGTGGACGCCATGCGAGCGCGGATCGTAACTGATGCGCGCGACGAGCGCGTTGTCTGTGCCCCGCGCGTGTTAGTTGCCAGTTCACCGGCGGCGAAGCCGCCGTTACGGCGGCTTCGCCGCCCTGGAGTTTGGACATTTGAAGGTCGGTATGTTGTATGACATATTGACATTGATACTATATAGACCTACCTTGTTCAGCAGTACGAAGGAGGTACTGCATGGACGAGACGCTCCAGGCTGAGATTCGCTCTCTCTTCA
>DATMNC010000033.1:0-27188 GCA_035569395.1 Thermoanaerobaculia bacterium
CATCAGGAAGAAGGAGTCGTCAACGGCGTGGATGCCGGCAGTGATGCGATGCGCGCTGATGTCGTTGGGCGCCAGCGCCAATCCGAAGCTGGCCACGATCTCGCGATGTTTCTGGCGAAAGCGCTCGGTCTCCAGGCCTCCTCCGTAGAGATGATCGAACTGCCGGAAGCCGGTGAACGAGAGCTCGGTGGCCCACGGTGTGGCAAACGAATAGAAGGGCCGCGACACTTGAAAACGGTGATCGTAGCCGTCGGAGTTCATGCCATAGCCGAAGTTCGCTTTCCAGTACGGCGCGAAGAAGGCAGGGTCGGTGTAGCCGACGCCGATGCGCGACCGGTCCACGCCGTGTTGCCATCCGAGCTCGAGATCTTTTCCGAGACCGAGGAGATTCGTTTCGGACAGCGTCGCCCCCACGGTGCTCTTGCCGCCCTTGCTGCCGGCCTGCGTTTCGGGTGCGATCGACCACGAGTCCTGGGTGGTCACGACGACGTCGACCATGCCGTCGTGCGGCGCCGAGGCCACAACGGATGCCGACTTCAGGAACTGCATGGCCCGCAGATTCCGCTCCGTCTCCGCAAGCCGCTCCGGACTGTAGATGTCGCCTTCCCGGAAGAGCAGGAACTTCTGGATGACCGACTTCCGCGTCTCGATGTGGAGTCTGTCGGCGAGTTGGTACAGCGCTCCATGGCTTGCTTCGTCGCTCGAGTAGACATCGAGCGGGCGGATGGTGATGGTGCCGATACGAAGAGCCGGCGTCGTTTGCGCAAACAGCGCAGCGGAGGCCACAAACCAGAGGAAGGCGGGGAGGAGTCGTTTCACCGGATGCGTTGGAGGGTAGCATGTGAAGCCCCATCCTGACGGTGAGCGTAGCGAGCCTTGTCAGGATCTCCGGTGGAATCGCGAGGGCTCTGCTGGAACCGACTGCCGCGCGGTCTCACCGGAGATCCTGACAGGCTCGCTTCGCTCGCCGTCAGGATGAGCTAAGATCTTCCCGGAGGAATCCTTGGACAGTTATCGTGGCGGCTGGATCGAGATCATCGCCGGAGGCATGTTCTCAGGCAAGTCGGAAGAGTTGATCAGGCGCCTGCGCCGTTCGGTGATCGCGCGGCAGCGGGTGCAGGTATTCAAGCCGTTGATCGACGACCGCTACAGCACCGAAGACATCGTTTCGCGCGACGACCGCCGGCTCAAGGCCCACTCCGTCGCCACGAGCGCCGAGTTGCTGGCGCGTGTGGAGATCGGAATGCAGGTTGTCGGTATTGACGAGATCCAGTTCTTCGACGCCGGTGTCGTCGATGTCTGCATGCAACTCGCCGACGCCGGCATCCGCGTCATCGCCGCCGGACTCGATCAGGATTACATGCGCCGGCCGTTCGGCCCGATGCCGGCCCTGCTCGCCGTCGCCGAGGATGTCTCGAAGATGCACGCGGTCTGTGTCCGCTGCCGAGGTGCGGCGCACTACTCACAGCGGGTCTCGGGTGGCAACGCGCAGGTCGAAGTCGGCGACTCGGCTTACGAGGCTCGATGCCGCGCCTGCTACGAGCTCTATAAGTCCGCGCCGGCCGAGGAACCGGCGGTTCAGCTCACCATGCCGGCGTCGGCGTAACCACCACCCGCCCTGACATTTCTTGTCAGTGGCGGATCAATAGAATGGCCCTCGGACCTGCATCACGATTTGGCTGAACGACGCAACCCTCTGCAACGTAAGGCGATAGCTGTAAAACTCTTTCTGGTATATCGCTTGCCCTATACTCTTCCTGTTCCCCCCTTAGAAGAGAGGTCGGCGTGACACGGAGAGAGAATGGCTTCACCCTGATTGAGCTGCTCGTTGTGGTTGCCATCATCGGCATCATCGCGGCGATCGCCATTCCGAATTTGCTCATAGCGATTCAGCGCGCGAAACAGCGCCGTACGATGGTGGACATGCGCAATATGGCCACCGCCTGGGAAGCTCGTAACACCGAGGCGAGCCGCTACAACGCCGCGGGGCAGGCAGGCGGCGTCGAAGGCGCCGATCAGACCGTTTCGCTCGATGATCTCACTACGATGCTGTCCCCTACCTACATCAAGGTTCTGCCGCACCACGATGCCTGGGGCACGCCGTATGAGGCCTTTACCAATCAGCCGTTCGGCGGAGCGGGCCGTGCGAACGTGTACGCCATCATCTCGGGCGGCAAGGATGGCGTGATCAACACGGACGCCACCCTCGGTGCGTTTACGAACTTCGACTGCGACATCGTCTACTCGAATGGAACCTTTCTCTCCTATCCGGACGGGTTGACGTTCGGCAAGTAGTTAGCCGCCCGACGCTATACTCCGCAGACGCATGCTCTCCTTCCGGCGGCTCGCCCTTCTGCCGCTTCTCCTTTGCCTCGTCGGATCGATCCAATGCCGCCGTGCCGCGGCGGGAAACGGCGATCCCGTGGAGCATGAGGCGGAGGCAGCGCTCGTCTCGTATCTGCGCATCGACACCTCCAACCCTCCCGGCAACGAGACCACCGGCGCGCGTTTTCTGCAGCAGTTGCTGGCGAAGGAGGGGATCGAGGCCGCGCTCGTCGGATCGGATCCCAACCGGCAGTCGGTTTACGCGCGTCTCGTCTCCGGGTCGGACGAAAAGGCGCTCATCCTCCTGCACCACATTGACGTGGTGCCGGCCAACACGGCTGAGTGGACGAAGCCGCCGTTCGCGGGCGTTCGTTCCGGCGGTTACATCTGGGGGCGTGGTGCGCTCGATATCAAGTCCCTCGGCATCGCCGAGTTGATGGCCTTCATCGAGCTGAAGCGGCGCCACGTGCCGCTCCGCCGTGACGTGATCTACCTCGCGGCCGCCGACGAGGAGCTCGGCGGCGTCCACGGCTGCGGCGCGCTCCTCGAGCAGCATCCGGAGCTCTTCGCGAACGCCGGTTTCGTGTTGAACGAGGGCGGCTACAACGACACCGTCGTCGATCACGTTCCGTTCTGGGGCATCGAGATCCAGGCGAAGGTGCCCTTGTGGCTGCGCATCACCATGAAGGGGAGCGCCGGCCACGCCGCCTCGCCACCGGACGACGGCGGCACCCTCGCGAAGCTCGTCCGCTCCCTCGACGCAATCCAGCGGATCCCGACGCCGTACCGGCTCACGCCGGCGGTGGCCCGCGCTTTTCACGGAGCCGGCAAGGCGCGGCAGGATGAGCGCGGCGAAGTGCTGCGCGGGATCGCCGAGCCGCTCGACATCCACCGCATCGAGCGCGTGCTCTCGCCCGGCTACCGCTCGCTGCTGCGCGACACCATCGCCATCACCCGCATCAGTGGCGGTAGCGCGATCAACGTCCTGCCGACGACGGCCTCGGCTGACGTCGACATCCGTCTTCTTCCCGACGAGACGGCCGCACCGATGGTGGCCAAGGTGAAGGAGACGCTGCCGGCCGGCGGCGATCTGCAGGTTCTGCTGGCTGGGCAGCCGGTTCCTGAAAGCCCGAGCGATACGGAGCTCTTTCGCGTGCTCACCGCGGCGATGACGAAGGCGGAGTCCGGCTCGATCGTTGCCCCTGTGGTCGGAGGGGGGACGTCGGACAGCCGCTATTTCCGTGCCCGGGGAATCGTCGCGTACGGCATCGCGCCGTTCAAAGTGAACTACTACGACGCCGACACCGTGCATGCGAACGACGAGCGCATTCGCGCGCGCTTCTTCTCCGAGGGAGTCAGGCTGATGCGAAGGATCGTGGCGGACTTCTGCGCGAAGCCGAACCCATGACCGAATCCATGACCGAATCCCTGACCGAACCGACGACCGAACCGACGACCGAACCGATGACCCGGCGCATAGCGTTTGCCGTCATCGTTCTGCTGACATTGGTCGTCTTCGCGAGGCCGCTTCTGCGCAACGAGGTCTTCTCGTTTCGTGACCACGGCGACTACTTCCAGCCGCTTCGCTGGTTCACGGCGACGGAGTTGCAGCACGGCCGCCTTCCGCTCTGGAACGTCTACAGCGCCTCGGGCGAGCCATGGCTGGCCAATCCGCAGACGGGCGTTTTCTATCCGCCGGCGTGGATCTTCCTCGTCCTTCCGTTCACGGCGGCCTACACGTCTTATTTGCTCGTACACGTCGTGCTCCTCGGATGCGGCGCGTATCTGCTGTTCGCGCGGCTGACGAAGCCCGGCGGCGCGGCACTGGCCGGGGCGGTGGCGCTCACCTTCTCCGGCCCGGCCATGTCGCTGCTGGACGTGTCGAACAACCTGGCCACGTTTGCATGGATCCCGTTGATCCTCTGGTGCGCGATCACCGGCGTCTCCGCGCGGGCGAGCGCGGCGGCGATCGCACTGTCGTTTCTCGCGGGCGAGCCGTTCTTCGCGGCGGTAGGAGCCTTGCTCTTTGCTGTGGCGCGGCGGAAAGGGGCGCGCGATCTCATCAACGTTGCCGTGACGTCGTTCGCGCTGTCGTCGATTCAGCTCCTGCCGTTTCTGTCGATGGTGATGAGCAGCGACCGCGCGAACGGCGGTCTGAGCCGCGACCAACTCCTCCACGACTCCATGCCGTTTCCGGACTGGCTGCGGATGGCCATTCCACCGAATCTTCGTTCGAGCGCGTTCGATCCGCGGCTCGGCCAGCATTTCATCCCGATCGTCTACATCGGAGCGCTGACCATTCTCTTGGCGTTGATCGGCATGATCGCCGCACGGCGCCGCGGCCTCGGATGGCTGGTGCTCATCGCGGTCTGCATCCTGATCGGCGCCGGCAGTCATTTCTCTCCGGTGGCGGAGCTGCTGATGCGGTTGCCGGTGACGCTGTTCCGCTATCCCGCGCGCGTCGTTCCGCTGGCGGCGATCGCCGTCTGCGCGCTTGCCGCGATCGGATGCGACCGCGTGATCCGCGCCACGCGCTGGCAGGTGGTGATCGCGCTTCTGATCTTCGCCGACGTGGTGCTGCAGGTGCAGCCGCTGCTGGTGACGGCGAAGTTCGACCCGCACCGCGTTCCCTACTCACGGGCCATCGGCCGCGACGCAAAGATCGTGCGGATCGACATGACCCGAGACTTCGACCGCGATGCCTGGATCTCGGGCTATCTGAACCTGTACGACAGGCGATTCGATGCCTGGACCGCCGCGCCGATCGCGTCACAACGCTACGTGACGTTGTATCAGTCAGCGGTCACCCCTCACGGCCTCGCCGCGCTCGATGCGCTCTCGGCGGGCTACGTCATCGCGCCCGGTGCACTTGCGGCTTTCCAGCCTGTGACGCGGCTCCGCGGCGCCTACGTGCACCGCAACGCCGGTGCGTATCCGATGGCGTATGTGCGGGACGACACGGCGCACCGTTTGCGCCCGGTCACCAGCCTGGCCTTCACGCCGTCGTCGGTGTTCATCAATGTCGAGACTCCCGCGGCGGGCGACGTCGTCGTCACGCAGCAGGCTGCGCCGGGATGGTCGGTCACGGTTGACGGAGTGCCCGCCAACCCGCATGAAACCTCGGTTTTCCGCACGGTGCATGTCCCGGGTGGACGTCATGCCATCAAGTGGATCTATCGCCCCCGGGCGCTCATCGCGGGAGCGATACTCACCGTTGCCGCGCTGGGGTACTTGTTCCTTTTACCCATGTTTGTCAAGCGTGCAGGTCGCGTAAATTTTCTTTGCGTGTCCCTCAAAATTGCGTAGCAACTTTCGTGAACGAGGGGTGTAGAATCTCGCTCCTCCAATAGACAGGGCAGGGCAAATTCAATGGTAAGTATCGATGATCGTTTGAACCAGATCATTCGCGAATTGATTGGTAACGGAATCACTCTCGAGCAGGCTGTCGAAGCCTTCGAAGGGAAATACATCGTGGCGGCCATGTCGGCCAGCCGCGGGAACGTCACGCAAGCGTCGAAGGCGCTGGGCGTGCACCGCAACACACTTCACAATAAGCTTCGGTCCCAGACGATGCTGAACGGCTTCGCCGATTCCATTCGTCCTGTGCGCCGCCGCCTTTCCGCAAACCGCATCACCGCGCCGAAGTCGTCGAACGGCAAATCGACGCGCTCGCGCTGACGCGAGGAGTCCTTTGCCTCAATCCCTTTCTCTCCCCGGTTCCGCGGGCCTCAGACAATCGATCACCGACCTTCTCCGCCAGCGTGGCAGCCGGCTACTTCCCGTCAACGACATCTGGGAGCGCCTTGCTGATTCCGAGCTGACACGCGAGCAGGTCGAGCGCGCTGTTGACGAGCTGGAGCAGGACGGCATCATCATCGCCGTTCGCGGCAAGCGCTATTCGCTCCTCGAGTTCACGCCGTACCATGCCGGCCAGATCCGCGTGCATCCGGACGGCTACGGCACCATTTTCGGCGGAGGCGGCACGGAGCCCGACGTCTTTATCGACCGGCGCTCCATGAAAGGGGCGATGAACGGCGATCTCGTGGTCGTTCGCGTCGACAAGCACAACCCGAAGTACCACACCATCCGGCAGCGCAAGCTCATCATCGGCGAAGTCTCGAAGGTGTTGCGGCGCGCGCACCGAACCGTCGTCGGACGCTTCCACGCCGATCCCGATCAGCCGTTCGTCACGCCGTTCGACACCCGGCTCGATCACGACGTCGTCATCGACCGCGACGGGACGATGGACGCGCGCGATCAGGAGATGGTCAACGTCGAGATCGATCGCTATCCGGACCGCACCAGCCACATCGCCCGCGGCCGCGTCGTCGAAGTTCTGGGCATGATCGGGGAGCCTGGCGTCGACATCGAGCTCGTCATACGCAAGTTCCACATCCCGCACAAGTTTCCCGATGAAGTTCTCGCCGCGGCCGATGCCGTGCCCGACGAGGTCAAACCCGAAGAGATCGCCAGGCGCGTCGATCTGCGCGAGCACAACATCGTCACGATCGACGGCGAGACGGCGAAGGACTTTGATGATGCCGTAGAGGTCCAGCTGCTCCCGAACGGCAACTATCTCCTCGGCGTGCACATCGCCGACGTCTCGCATTACGTCACCGAGGGAAGCGCGCTCGATGAAGAAGCCTTCGAGCGCGGAACGTCTGTTTACTTCCCCGGACGTGCGGTTCCGATGTTGCCGGAGCGTCTCTCGAACGGTATCTGCTCGCTGAACCCGCGCGTGGAGCGGCTGACCTTCTCTGTCGACATCGAGATCGACAGGAAAGGCCGCTTCGTCGACCGCAAGGCCTACCGCTCCGTCATCCGGACGAAAGAGCGGATGACCTACACGCTGGTCAACGCCTTCCTCGTAAACGAGGGGGTGGCCGAGCCGAGCGGCCCGCCGCCGCACGGCGTCGCCGTTCCCGAAGCAGGGGAGTTGCGGGCGCGGTACGGCTACCTCCTGGGCGACTTCACGCGGATGCATGCGCTGTACGACATCCTCCGCAAGCGCCGCGAAGCGCGCGGCTCCATCGACTTCGATCTGCCCGAGGCCGAGGTGATCCTCGACGCTGCCGGCGTCATCGACGCCATCAAGCCGACGGAGCGCAACGTCGCTCATCGCATCATCGAAGAGTTCATGCTCGCGGCGAACGAGGTGGTCGCCTCCGAGCTGGTCTTCGCCAATCAACCCGGAATCTTCCGCATCCACCAGCAACCCGATCCGCAGAAGCTGGAAGACCTGCGCGAGATCCTCAAGGAATTCAAACTGCTCTTGCGCGGCGACCTCGAGGCCATCCGCCCCGGCGAGCTGCAGCGCGTGATGAAATCGGTCGAGGGGACGCCGGAGGAACGGTTCCTGACGAACGTCGTCCTCCGCTCGATGAAGCGCGCCTCGTACTCCGAGGAGAACATCGGACACTTCGCGCTGGCGCTGGCGAACTACGGCCATTTCACCTCGCCCATCCGCCGCTATCCCGATCTCATCGTCCACCGCCGCCTCGGCGAATTGATCGAGCGCGGTCCGATGATTGGCGAGCGTCTGACGGAGATCGAGCGCGCCCATCCGCTGTACGCCGCTCAGTCCAGCGACCGCGAGCGCCGCGCCGACGAGGCCTCGCGCGAGGTGCTGGAGTGGAAGAAGGTCATCTTCATGCGTGACAAGGTCGGCGAATCGTTCACCGGCACTGTCACCGGCGTGGCCGCGTTCGGACTCTTTGTGGAGCTCGACGAGATCTTCGTGCAGGGGATGGTTCCGGTAGCAACGATCGGCGGCGACTTCTGGGTCTTCCGCGAGCGCGAACACCGCCTGCGCGGCGAGTCGAGCGGCCGTGAGTTGCGCCTCGGCGATCACGTGACGATCATGGTGAAGTCGATCGACGAGGATCGGCACCAGATCGAGTTCCGCCTGCTCCAGATCGGTGGATCGCCGATTGCACTGCGCGAACGGTAGAACGATGGCCGACCGAAACGACCTCTCAGCGCAGATCACCACTCTCGTCAATCAGCGCATCGCACTCGAGACCAGACTGCAGAATGAGCCGGGTGAGCTCACCGAGACCCTGGCTCGCCAGTATGGCGACGAATACAGCGCGCTGCAGCGCAATCTTGCCGGTCTCTTCAAGAGCACCACCGACGAGGCCCAGCGCATCACGCTCATGCTCGAGTTGATGCGCATCCTCGAGAATCGCCTCGTCTATCTGCACAACTTCATCGTCGATCCGACCTCGGACAGCCGCATCCTCGCGCAACTGGTCACACAATTCATCGAGCAGCTCACTTCGCAGAGGAGCAGGGTTTTGACCAAGCTCGAGGCGACGTACTACCGAGCCGTGGCCACGCTCTATGCCGGCGACTTGGCAGGTGCGCGCGATGGTTTCTCGCAAGCGTGCGCCTCCGAGGAGTCAGACGAGGCGAATGACATCAAGTACAAGTCGTACGTCATCCTCGGCCACCTCTCGCACGAGGACCACGATTACGCGAAGGCGAGGGAACTGCACGACCAGTCGATGCGCTACTCGCAGAACAACAATGTGACGGCGCAGGCGCTCGCGCTCAAGGCCCTCAACTCCTACGCCCTCGGCGACCGCGACGAAGCGCTGCGCCTGTTCAACGAATCGCTGCAGCTCTTCGACGCCAATCAGCCGTTTTTCAACTCGTACTTCTTCCGCAACGCCCTGCTCTTTTGCGGCTCCATCCTCTTTGATACCCGCGACTACAGCGGCGCCATGCCGTTCTACAAGCGCGTGCTGGAGAACGTCGAACAGAGCTCCTACGACTACTTCGACGCCCTCACGCATCTCGGCCGCATCGCCTACGCGCAGCAGAAGTACGAAGACGCCGCCGCCGCGTTCGAAAAGGCGGTGCAGTCGCAGAAGTTGAACGAGAACGAGTACATCATCGACACCTGGTTCTGGATCGCCCGCACCCACCTGAAGCGCAACGACATCAGAAGCGCCAAGCCCTATCTCGAAAAGATCGCCGCGACCGACGTCAAGTACGAAAAGAAGGCGCAAGCAGCGGAGCTGCTGCGCAAGATCGCGTAAGCGATCTAAGCGATCTAAGCGATCTAGTGCCAGGCCTTCGTTTTTCGGGGAAAAACGAAGGCCTGGCACCGATATATCTCCCATATATCTCGGCTCTGGTCGGCACGACGACCTTGAAATGTCGGGTACGACGGTTTGAAAGCCCGTGGAGTGACTCGCGGACTGCTAGTCTCATCTCGCAGCGGATACACTGGCTCCGTCGCGATGCGCATCGCGCGAGGTAAGGATCTAATTGGAGAGATTGGGTTTGCGCTTCAGGCGCGAATTGTCACAAGCGCGGCGTCGAGATAGCCGAGTAGCGTCTCGCTCAGTCCGAACTCGCGGTCACATCGTCGGATCAGGTTCGAGATGTGTCCCTCGCTTCGAAGCCGGAGGCCGGCGGCGATTGATCGCAAGGTGATGAGCCCCTCATGCCAGGCGATCCACGCGGCAAGGCGTCGGAGCACGTTTCCCCGCGTTTCGCGAATCGATGCGGCGCTCGTGCCGGTGGCCTTTGCCACGGCATCGACAATCGTGTGCATCTGTGGGCGCCCGACAGCGCGCTGCTCTCTCGGGTGGTCCGTCGAGCGCGGCTTCGTCTCGACGATCTTCCGCATATCCTTGATCCAGGTTTCTGTGCCGAGGAAAATGCGATTCGTCAGCTTGTCCCAGAGGCAGTCATCGCCGTCGATCTTCGCGCAGACAAACTCGCGATAGTCCCTCTGTGCGTTGTCGCGCTCGGGATGAAAAAAAGGAAGCACCGAGGCGAGATCGAGCCAATCAGGAGCAGCGTCTAGTCCGGCCGTCGCGCGATAGCTCGACCACTTGTAATCCTCCGGTCTCTCCACCATATGCGCCCGCACCGGATTGAGAACGACGTACCGCAGCACCTCGGCGAAGTACGCCTCCTTCTCGATCAGGAATGCTTTGAACCGTCCCTGGTAAAGATGGCCGGAGCGCTTGTGGACGCGGTTGAACCATCCGACATAGGCGCTGTTGAACCAGTGCATCCCCTGCGAGAGGTTCGGCTGGGGTGTCTGGAAGACGAGGTGAAAGTGATTCGTCATCAGTACCCAGGCGGTGACGGACCATCCGAACCGCCGCACAGTCTCGGCGAGGAAGCCGAGAAAGGCCTTGCGGTCCCGATCGGAGCGGAAGATCGCTCGCTGTTCATTGCCGCGACAGGTGACGTGATAGAGAGCGTCTGAGAGCTCGAGTCGTAACGGTCGTGCCATAGCACCGCCGAGGATCCCTCGGAGCAACGAAATCGCCGAGGAATCTGCGATGCGTGGAGTAAAGCGGCCTCCGAACTCCTCGGAATGGAAAGTATCGCTACTGGTGGTAGAGCGCGTCTTTCGAGGAGATGGGGATGTGACCCCCGCAGTTAGGGATGAGTTCAGGGTGCCGTGAGTTCCGCAGTTAGGGATGAGTTCAGGGTGCCGTGAGTTCATGGTGCCAGGCCTTCGATTCTCTACTGAAAAAACGAAGGCCTGGCACCACGCGCGGTCCTGGCACCACACGCGGTCCGACTCCTGAAGCTGCAGATTGCTTCCGACGAGCATAACTCAGCTCGAAACCGCCCGCACCTCCGGGTGATGAATCCGACCGCCGAGGAGCGCGGTGCGGGCGGCGACGGTGAGGCAGAGCAGGATGGCGATGGCGATCACCATCTCCAGCCACCGGGGACGCGGGCCGCGGCGGTGGCCGATGAACAGCGCGACGATGGCGAGGACGCCGGTGATGCAGGAGACGATCTCGAACCAACCGGCGGAATCGTCGTGTTCTCCGATCAGTTTCGTGTCGACTCCCGCAATCGGGGGGTTGGCTTTCGTCACGAAATCCGCCGCCTTGTCGCCCGTCAGGTCTGCGGCGATGCCGCAGAGCGCTGCGATGATGGTGACAACCAGCGCCGCCGTGACGAATTCACGCCTTGCTTTCCACAATCCGAAGATGATCAGGCAGAGCGCGAACAGCTCCGCGTACAGCGGCGAGTGGTTGATGGCCAAGTGAATGTGAACGGCATTGAAATCCATAGCAGGGAATCATGCCAGAACCTTGCCCAGGCGTACGCTCTCTCGATCTCGATGCGATCTCGATGGGTGCCAGGCCTTCGATTTTTTAACGAGGAACGAAGGCCTGGCACCGCATCGTGAGATGGCACCGCATCGTGAGAAAAAACGCCGCATCGTGAGAAAAAACGAAGGTCTGGCACCACCCATCCGGTTAGCGCCCTTTGCGCGTAGGTAGCAGCAGATGACGAGATCGAAGTTACCAGGTTGCCGGGTTGCCAGCTTGCCAGCGGGTTGGCTCATCATCGCCATCCTCATCGCCAGCACCGCCTCGGCGCATGATTTCTGGATCGAGCCTTCGACCTTTCGTCCGGCCGTGGGCGAGCGTGTGATGGCCGCGCTGCGAGTTGGACAGAAGCTCAGCGGCGATCCGTTGCCGAGGATCCCGACGCTCATCGATCGCTTCCTCATCAAAGGCGAGAGTGGGTTGGAGGCGCCGATGGTGGGACGAATGGGATCCGATCCGGCCGGAATTGCCCTCATCACCGATCCAGGTCTTCACTGGATCGGCTACCAGAGCAATCCCTACCCGGTGGCGCTCGAGGCGCAGAAGTTCGAGGACTATCTCAGGGACGAAGGGCTGGAGAGGATCATCGACCTGCGGAAGAAGAATGGGCAGTCGGCGGCTCCCGGACGCGAGCGTTTCTATCGTTGTGCCAAGGCCCTGCTGGACACTCCGGGAACCGCAAGCGGGACGGTGCATGTCCTCGATGCCCCCCTCGGTTTTACACTCGAGCTCGTGCCGCGAAAGAATCCGTACGCGATCCACCCCGGCGGCGAGTTGCCGCTGTCGCTCTCCTTCCGCGGCAAGGCGATGGCGAACGTCCTCGTCGTGGCCATGAGCAAGGACGATCCAGAGAAGGCCGTTCGCGCCCGGACCGATGCGAAGGGTCGCGTCACACTGCGGCTTGCGCATGCAGGCTTCTGGTTGATCAAGGCCGTTCACATGGAGGCTGCTCCGGCCGATGCCGGCGTCGATTGGGAGAGTTGGTGGGCGTCCATCACCTTCGAATTGAAGTGAAGGCGCGCCGGTTTGTGGCGGCGCTTTTCCTCGCGGCGAGCCTCGGCATCCCGCTGCTGGCGCATGAGCTGGGCCTCGTCCAGGTCGAGGCGATATTCAAGAAGGACGGAACGTACGACGTCGACCTCCTCGTCGACCGCGAGCATCTCCCGCTGCAAGTG
The DNA here is from genome assembly GCA_035569395.1 of Thermoanaerobaculia bacterium. Taxonomy (GTDB): domain Bacteria; phylum Acidobacteriota; class Thermoanaerobaculia; order Gp7-AA8; family Gp7-AA8; genus JADGNZ01. The sequence goes on from DATMNC010000033.1 coordinate 12,599, forward strand.
TCCGGAGCGGCAGTGCCGCCGGATGTCTTCCTGCGCGGGATCGAGTCTTCGGCGGTTCTCTCATTCGACGGCAAGCCGGCCGGACATGGAACCCCCGAGGTGATGACGGTCGAGGGAAAGCCCAGCGTGACGAGGTTGCGCATGACGGGACGCACACCACCCGCCGTGTCGCGGTTCACGTTCGCCGACAACACCATCCTCGGGTTCTTCGTGATCAAGCTTCGCAGCGAAGGGCGTGAGGGGACGGTTACGCAGTGGGTCGACGGCGGGAAATCGAGTCCTCCATACCCGCTCGACCGCGCGGTGGTGCCACTGACCCGATGGGAGATCGTGAAGCTCTACCTCCGGCTCGGCTACACGCACATCCTGCCCCGAGGCCTGGATCACGTTCTTTTCGTGCTCGGGATCTTTCTGCTCGCGGTCGATCTCAAGCCGGTCCTGTGGCAGGTTTCCGCCTTCACCCTGGCGCATACCATCACCCTGGCGCTCACCGTCTACGGCGTCGTGTCCCTTTCTCCCCGTATCGTGGAGCCGCTCATTGCGCTCTCGATCGTCTATGTGGCCGTCGAGAACGTCTTCACTGCCAGGCTGCACGCGTGGAGACCTGTGGTCGTCTTCTGTTTCGGCCTTTTGCACGGGATGGGATTCGCGGGCGTACTGACCGAGATCGGCCTGCCACGCTCCGAATTTGTCCCGGCGCTGCTCTCGTTCAATCTGGGAGTGGAGTGCGGCCAGCTCACTGTCATTCTGGCGGCGTTTCTGGCATTCGGGCTACCCTTCCGCAAGAGACCGTGGTACCGGCGGCGCATTGTCGTGCCCGGCTCGCTCATGATCGCGGCCATAGGGCTCTACTGGTCGATTCAGCGCATCTTTTTTGCGGCATGAATACGACCGTTCTTATCGCTCCGCCGTACCTCGTACTGTACTGAACAACGCAGTCTTTACGCTGTACGACAAAGGAGAAACGATGAGACTCTCTCCCATGATTCGTCTGGCCGGCGCCCTCCTGGTGGCGCTTGTCATTCTTCATCCGCAGGCTCAGGCCTCCAGTCACCGGGAAGCGCTGGCGATTCTCAATGAACCCTGCGCGGATAACACCGACACCTTTGCCTGGGTGTCGAATGGCGCGCACGACAAGCTCTACCTGATCATGGATTACAACCCGCTCCACGAGCCGGGGCAGGGCAATCAGGGTTTTCGCGCCTGTAATGGTTATCGTTACGAGTTCCACATCGGCAAGGGAACGAGCCTCAAGGATGAGGCCGTGTATCGCGTCGAGTTCAAGAACACGCTGACCCCCGCGCCGGCCCCCGGCCCGACGGACGCACTCGGCGGCGGCAACGAGCTGCTGTGGCAGCTCACCGGCGGCACCGAGACGATGACCGTGACGCGCATCATGGCGCCGGGAAGCCCGAATCCGGTGGTGCTCGGTGAAAACCTCAAGGTTCTGCCGAACAACAATGGCCCGCAGACCGACCGGCTTGTCTACGGTCTCGGCTCCTTCAAAGGCTACGATTCCGGCGATCCGACCAGCCGCCAAAACGGCCTCTTCGACCAGACCTTCATCGACAGCTTTATTCAGACTCTGGCCGGCGGCGCGCGGATTATCGCCGGCGATTTTGATGATCCCTATCAACTCGACGAGAAGGGGATCTTCGATCTCGTGAACCTCGGCCGCGGCGATCTCGGCGGAATCCTGGGCGCGCGCAACACGCCGATCGAAGATGTGTTCGCCGGCTTCAATGTCTCGGCGATCGCTCTCGAGCTCCCAACCACGGATCTCTTCCCGAACGGCATCCCGCACAATGGCGTGCTCAATGCCACGTCCACGGACAGCCTGTTGCGGGTCTGGGTCAGCATCAGCAGGCAAGCCACGCAGACGGTCGACACGACCAATATCGTCACCGGCCTTCGCGGCTCCGGTAATTACGTTCAGGTCGGCCGCAACGCGCTGCCGCTTTTCAACGCCGGTCTTGTGGGCACACAGCGCCAGACGCTCTACCTCCATACCGATCCGATGAAGGACGTGAGCCGTTTCGGCAACGACATCCTTTTCCCGGTTCTGGTTCGCGACGCGGAGGCGCTCGGCATTTATAAGGCTCTTGGAGTGCCGGCATCGGCCGTGACAACGCTCAAAGGCCCGCGCCTCGACATCATCAATGCCATCAACCTCGGACGTCCGATCCCGATCGCGGACGGTTCCACGGGCGATGTCATTACGCTCGATGCCGCCATCGACTCGCAATTCCCCAATGGCCGGCGCCTCGGCGGCGGCACGACACCCAATCGTCATCAGGTCAACGTGAACACCGTCCTGCTCAGCCTGATCGTCGCCGGTGATCCGGCCGCCGGCCTTGCCAAGGGCGTTGAAACGAATGACAAGGATTTCCTCCCGAGGTTCCCCTTCATTGCGCCACCGCATCAGGGATTGCTGCAAGGACACGGTGGTACCAACACCGTTCCGACGCCGGTGATCCCAGACCCGAACCTTCCCCAGCCCTGACCTGCACAACCGTGCAAACAACCAATAGGAGATTGACAGCATGAGAAAACAGACTTCTCTCATGGTCCTTACACTGGCCGCCGTCATCACGACGTCCGCCTTTGCTCAACCCGTGCAGCACGCCCGGGACCTGAGTTTCGCTTCCGACAGCCAGACGGTTCCCGTCGTGGCTAATACTCCCGGGCAGGGCGGCACGTTCCAATCGTATGTGGCGATCTTCAACCCGACGTCGTCGGCCTACTCCGTGACGGCGACGCTCTTCGACGCCACCGGTACGAAGCACACGGCCCTGATTCCGCTTGCCGCGGGAGAGCTGAAGACCTACACGAATTTTCTCGACACCGTCTTCAACGGATTCTCCGGCGGCGGTGCGGTGACGTTCGTCAGCCCGGACTCGGCCGGCGGGACGCGCAACAATCGCTTCATCATCAGCACCGAGGTTCGGACCGCCGGCGCGCGTTTCGGCACGACGATCCCCGTGCTGGAGTTCGCCGGCACGAGCTCCCGTTCGTTCGCTCCCGGAGTCACCGTCGATTCGAATACGCGTACGAACGTGGGCTGCTTCGATCAGTCAGGCGCCGCCAACAGCGTGAAGGCGACGATTCTTGACAACACGGGGACGCAGACGCTCGGTTCGGTTACGTTGAACCTCGCCGCCAACGGCTGGGGCCAGACCGCTGTGACGACGATCGTGAGCGGCGGATATGTGCAGTTCGATCCGACCGACTCCGCCGTCTGCTACGCGGTCGTCGTCGACAACGCGACGAATGACGGACGGTTTATTTCGGCGGCGGAGTACAAGCCGTAATGTTTCGTCTGGAGCGGCGGCGAGAGCCGCCGCTCTCGATTTCGAGTCTGCCCAAGCGCCGGCACAGACAAGAAGGTCTGTGCCAGTCTGTGCCACATTTGCCTCGTGTAAGACTCAAGTCTGCGAGCGCTGGCGAGACCAATGTGGCATGGCACAGACCTCCTGTCTGTGCCGGAGCTTGGCAGAATCTACTTCGCCGTCTCCGCTTCCCGCCGCGCTGTTGCTTCGCGCTCGTCCTTCGCCGACATCGGCGGGTTGTACGCGGGGATCCCGGTCACCGCTTCGCCGATGATGAGGTTGTGGATGTCGTGCGTCCCCTCGTAGGTCTTCACCGACTCGAGGTTCAGCATGTGGCGGATGATCGGGTATTCGTCGCTGATCCCGTTTGCGCCGAGGATGTCGCGGGCCGATCGGGCGCATTCGAGCGCGATGTTCACGTTGTTCATCTTCCCCATCGACACATGATGCGGTTTCAGTTTCCCTTGGTCTTTGAGACGCCCCATCTGCAGTGCCAGTAGCTGACCCTTCGTGATCTCGGTGATCATCCAGGCCAGCTTGTTCTGCACGAGCTGATGCGACGCGATCGGCTGGCCGCCGAACTGGATGCGCGTCTTCGCGTACGTCCGCGCCGTCTCGTAAACCGACATGGCCGCCCCGAGGCCGCCCCAGGCGATGCCGTAGCGCGCCTGCGTCAGGCAGCCGAGCGGATACTTGATCCCGTTCGTCTCCGGAAGCACGTTCTCCAGCGGGATACGGCAGTCGGAAAAGAATAGCTGCGACGTAACTGACGCCCGCAGCGAGAACTTGCCCATGTGATACGCGGTGGAAAAACCGGGCGTGTCCTTCTCGACCAGGAATCCGCGGATGACGCCATCGTGCTTCGCCCAGACGACGGCGACGTCGGCGATGGAGCCGTTGGTGATCCATGCCTTGGCGCCGTTCAGCACCCACGAATCGCCGTCCTTGCGCGCGTAGGTACGCATGCCGCCGGGATTCGAGCCGAAGTCGGGCTCGGTCAGGCCGAAACAGCCGATCTTCTCGCCGGCGGCCAGCTTCGGGATCCAGTAGTCTCTCTGTTCTTGTGTTCCATATGTATAGATCGGGTACATCACCAATCCCGACTGCACCGAGGCGAAGGAGCGAAGGCCGGAATCGCCCCGCTCCAGCTCCTGCATGATCAGGCCGTAGGCGACATTGTTCAGGCCGGGGAGGTCGTACTCCTTGATCGTCGGGCCGAAGAGGCCCATCGCGGCCATCTTCGGGATGAGATGCATCGGCATCTTCTCCTCGCGGTTGGCCTCTTCGATGATGGGGATCACCTCATCGTCCACGAAATCGCGGACGGTCTGACGCACCATCAGCTCTTCCTCGGAGAAGAGCGAATCGATATCCATGTAGTCAACGCCGGGGAAGGTAGGCAAGGTGGCACTCCTGCTGTGAAATTCTGAGGACGATCATATCAACCTGCGCGTGCTTCGCCGCGCGTTGTCTGCGGCCTGCGGGCCGCGTGGTCGACCAGACGGCCACTCGGTGGGAAGCACGGTCTACCCACACAAACTCGCCAACCACCAACCGACAACGCGCGATAGCGCAGACAAGGCCGCGCAGCGAGCAGACAACGCGGCGAAGCCGCAGTTCGAATAAAATCCACCGATGTCCGACGATGGCCTGAGCATCCAGGGAACGCTCGCGGAGACGACGGTTCCCGATCTTTTCCGGTCGCTCCTCCGCAGCAGTGAGACTGGAATCGTCTCGCTCGAAGCGATCGGCCGCAACGACGTCATCTATTTCAACGAGGGAAAGATCATCTTCGCATCGAGCTCCGACCCGGATATGGGACTTGGCGAGGTGCTCCTTCGCGGCGGCGAGCTGACGCTTCAACAATACAACCACGCCATGGATCGCCTCGTCGTGGCCCGGCGCATCGGCGCACTGCTCTGCGAGCTGGGCTACCTGCAGCCGGATGAGTTGCTCCGCGCCATCGAGCGGCAGTCCAGCGCCATCGTCCTCAACGCCATGCATCACCGCACCGGCAGCTACACCGTCGAGTTCACCAGCGAGTTTCCGCCCGAGATCATCTCCCTGCCGCTCAACACGGAACGTCTCGTTCTCGACGGTGTGCAGAACATCGAGTTCTGGTCGTTGATCACGCGCGGGCTGGGGCGGCTCGACCGCCTTCTGCAGCAGGTGAGCGGCGCTGATATGCGCACCTACGTCCTGGAACTGACCGACGAGGAGAGCCACGTGCTCAGTCTCCTCACCGAGCCCGGCACGATCGAAGACATCTGTTCGCGCAGCTACCTCTCGAACTTCACTACCTGCCGGACGGTGTGGGCGCTCCTTACCGTGAACCTGATCGCCGAGGCGGAGGGTGAAACTGTCAGCGAACAGCGTGCCGCCGCCGAGGCGGAGTACGAGTTGGAAGATGTGGTCGAGCGCTACAACCGAATGTACGAGGCGATCTTCGCGGTGGTCTTCCAGCGCATCGGCGATCACATCTACGACTTCATGGACCGCGTCGTGGTCCACCTCTCCGCCGAGACGATGCCGTATCTCGCCGGTATGAACCTGGTGAACGACGCCCGCCTCGATTTCGATCAGCTCCTGAACAACGTCATCGCCTCCGGCTCCCGCGATCACCACGCCGTCATCCACAAAATCCTCAACGAGCTCCTCCACAGTTGGATCTACGAGATCAAGTCGGAGTTCGGGCCGGAGATGGAGGCGGAGGTGCTGAAGTTGACGCGGTAGCGGCGCTTCGCGCGTTGTCGGTTGTCGCTTATCGGTTAGTTTTGGTATCGGTTGCGGCTATCGGCTATCGGTTGTCGGTCGTATGTCGCTGACCGCTTGCCCCAGAACCAGACAACTCACGCCGGCATCCCGACAACCGACAACCGACAACGGCGAAGCCCACTCATGTAAAATAACCACCCGAATGCCCCGCGCCGCCCTCATAGTCCTCACAGCCCTGCTCGCCTCTACCGCGCTCGCCTCCGGACCGCCGGCGCAGCCGAATGACCGGGAGTGGGGGCTCATCAGCGCCGACTACGCGTGGATCGAGACCTTGCGGAAGGCCCAGCCGCTGCCGGCAGCGAACGCGTCGCGGAAGCAGATGCTGGAGACGGTGCTCGACAATCAGAAAAAGCTCGAGCCGGCGTACGTCCCCTTCCTCGACAAGGTCAAGGAGTACTTCGACCGCACCCACGATCCTCGGGCCGGACAGGTTCTGGCGCGCGAGAAGATCATCATGGGCGACGAGTACATGCAGTACCTCTCGCGTTACGACAAGGCGCTCGAGCTCTATCGTGCCGCCATCGAGCTCGATCCAGGCAACGCGGAGGCGAAGAAACGCGTCGATCTCGCGCAGCAACGGCGGTTCGTCTCCATGACGGCCTTCGCCGCGGTGAAGAACGGGATGAAAGAGGACGCTGTCCGCGGCCTGGTCGGTCTCCCACGCGAGGACTGGATCAAGCAGGTCGTGCAGAACAATCGCGTCTATTCGGTATGGATTTACCCGAAGGAAGATGGCGGCGCCTCGGCCATCTACTTTGACAACGGTGTCGTTTATCACACAAACTGGAACGCTGCGGCGCCCCCTGCGCCGCCGACTCAGACCAGGTAACGGGAGGGTGTGCAATGGTGTCTGACGAAGTCCTGACGGAAGATCAATCCCACTACGAAGTCTCGCTAACCGCCGGACAGGCGTTCATCGCCTTCGTCCTGCTGCTGCTCTCGCTCGCGGCGTCGTTCGCCTTCGGACTGATGATTGGCAAGGGTCAAGCCGACGAGCGTCTCGTCGTCCGCAAAGAGCCTGCTGTCATCAACGAGGGAAGCGTCATCGCCAGGAAGAATGACGGCAAGCTCGTCGACCTCGGCGTCGGCAACGACGATTTCAAAGCTCCGCCCGCGACGACCAGTTCCGTGATGACGGAGAGCGCACCGCCCGCGACGATCACCGAAGGAACTGTGACGCCCTTGACGAGCTCCGCCGCGGTCACGACGACGGCTGCCGCCGAGGTCGTGCCGAAGCCGGTGGCGAAACCGACATCCCAGCCGGCGGTCGTTCCCGCGCTAAAACCTGTCCCGGCAGCCGGTTCTGTCTACGCACAGCTTCTGGTCACGAGTGATCAGAAGACCGCGGACGCGCTGGCGGCGAAGGCGATCGACCACGGCTTCATGTCCACGTTCGTCGAACGGTCGGGGGCGACGTTCAAGGTGCGCGTGAAGTTCTCCTCGGAAGCGGAAGCGCGCGCCAGCGAGGCGAAGCTCAAAGAGCTTTCGAAGGACGTCTGGATCGTCAAGTAATGACCGGGAAGGGGATCGAGCGCCGCCTTCGCGCGCTGCGCGATCCCATCATCGCCGATCACCATCTTCGATTCTTCAAGTGCGGCCCCGGCCAGTACGGCGAGGGCGACGCGCTCCTCGGCATCATGGTGCCGGCGCTGCGGAAGCTGTCGCGGGAATTCCTGCCGATCTCTGTCGATGAGACCTATGCGCTGCTCCAGTCGAAATGGCATGAAGCGCGGATCCTCGCGCTGATGATCCTGGTACGGAAGTACGAGCGTGGCGATGCTCCGATGCGGGACGAGATCTATCGGCGCTATCTCGCCAGCACCAGCCGTATCAACAACTGGGACCTCGTCGACGTCTCCGCCCCCGCGATCGTCGGTGCACATCTCCTCGACCGCGACAGCGCCCCGCTATTCACGCTCGCGAAATCGTCTTCGCTCTGGGAGCGCCGCATAGCTATCATCAGCACGTTGTTTTTCATCCGCCACGATCAGTTCGACGACACCCTCCGCATCGCCGAGATCCTCCTCGACGATTGCCACGACCTGATCCACAAAGCCGCCGGCTGGATGCTCCGCGAAGTCGGCAAACGCGATCAGCCGGTGCTGGAACGCTTCCTCCGAAAGCACGCGCGGCGCATGCCGCGGACGATGCTGCGGTACGCGATCGAGAGGTTTCCGGCGGAGTTGCGGGCGGGCTACATGGGGAAGGGTTAACGCGTCGCGCGACAAGCGGCTTCCCCACGTGCTTGACGTGTCCGGAGTGGGTCGCACCTTGGTTTCGCAATCCGGCGAAGGCCCGAAAAAGCGAAATAACTATTCGCTCGATCACGGCCTCGCGTTCCCGCATAACCTTCTGTTATTCTTTGCCACAAGGGCGTCATCATTCGGCCGCAAGCCTCAGCCGCTGATGCGCGAGTCCGTTAGCCACTCATTTCAGGCAATTAGGATGAACTGGTCGGCGCGTCGACAAACGAAGACCATCCAATCGCTTCTTGCGGGTGGGCTCGGAATCATCGTGGTCTATCCGATTCTTAGACTGACCGCCCTGGAATGGTCATCGGGGCTGTACATCGGTCTTGCCGCGCTCTCGCGATTGGCCGTCTTCTTCTGCTGGTTCCAACTCGCCGGCTACTGGTATTTTCGCTTTCGCTCGCGGCTGGAGAGAAAAACTTCCAGCCGATTTCCAGAAGAGCTGCGCACGACCCCTCCGGTCGCAATCCTTATCCCAATCAGGAACGAGCCCATCACCGTCATTCGTCGGATGTTCGTACACCTCCAGCAGATTCAGTACTCGCCTCTGTCGATCGTGGTCGTCGACAACAGTTCGCTTCCGCAGCACGAGGCTCTGACAAACCTGGCTCAAGAACTGGCCGTTCCGTCATTAACGGTCGTTCGAAAGCCGACGTGTCGCGGATTCAAGGCTGGAGCTCTGAATCAAGCGCTATCGACGTTAGGCACTGATGTGCGATATGCCCTGGTACTCGATATCGACCACGCTCCTGGCCCGCAAATTCTTCATGCCCTGGTGCCCCATCTCGAAGCGGACCCCGCGCTTGCGTTCGTTCAGGCGCCTCAAGTCTATGAAACACAGGGCAAGTCTCTGGTAGGGTCGGCCTTCTGTTTCAAGCAGCGAGTGTTTTACGCGCATATCTGCCCTGGCTTGTCTGCGGCAGGCTGCATGTTCATGTCCGGGAGCAACACCCTCATCAGATTGACAGCGCTTCGCGACGTGGGAGGCTTCGACGAAAGCAGTCTGACGGAGGACCTGCGTACCACGCTGCGGTTGCATTCCAGAGGCTGGAAGGGGCTGTACACCCCACAGGTCGTGGCAACGGGTTACGCGCCCATGAACTTCGCCGGATACCATAAGCAACTGCGGCGATGGGCGATTGGCACCTTTCAGAACTGGCGCGCGGCGGCTAGCCTATTGTTGGAGTCACCGTCGAGCCTGAGCACCGAACAATGGCTCTTCTACATCGGATGGAACGGTCTCTTCTATTTGCAGGGAATCGTCGTGTACCTCCTCGTGATCGTTTCGGCGGCTCTGTTGTATGTTCAGCCCGCAGCGTTGGCTCCAATACTTGACAGCAGTCTTGCTATAGGCCTCTTAGTGACGGTCGCTGCAACATGGATCCATGAAAGAAACGCCTGCGGTACGAGAATGGTGATGATAGGCGCGAGTAGCGCTCTGTTCTACGGCGACCTGGCAATCATGGTCACGGCGTTTGCCGATCTTTTACTGAAACGCCGTATCGTGTTTGAGGTAACGCCAAAGGCTCAGACTCGGTACGGTGGTCCAACGAGCTGGTTTGTTGTCTTTCATCTTCTGATGCCGTTTCTCCTTATGCTGGGCGCGCTTCGCGCCGGAAGCTTCGGCAGTTGGCTCTCCGGCCCCGCCGGAACCCTTTGGCCGGCAATGCTTCTAGTGCAATCGGGTGTGATCGGCATCATTGGGATGGCCGCGCGCCTGTCGAGGAATGATCATGGTGCGCAATCGGCGTGATCGAACGTTAGCCCCGGCCTCGCAGATCACTATGCGAGCAAGGCTTACCCTTGCGGCGTGGGGTGTGATCGGAGGAGTCTTAGGAGGCGTATTAACGTCCCTGGCGACCAATCAGCTGCTGCTCAATTGGCAGGCGCTGAAGGAGTCGTCGCTGGAAGTGGACATGTTGGAGAGGAGGCAAGGCGCTGGGTCTCTGAGATGGAATTTGCACCTAAGGCCAGAGCGGCGCTCGGTGTTCAATAGGCCGCCGTGGTCCGGAGCGTTGCTTCACGCAGAGACGACTCCGGATTCTCAAGGTAACATTCCGTCGATGGACTGGCGAGCGTTCAGCGCCCTTGAGTTCTTCGCGAAGGCGTCATCGACGCAGTTGTCACTCAAAGAGATCAACATATTCATCGGAGCGAATCATGTTCAATACGTCTTCGATCAGTCGGATGACTTGCGGCTGTCGACGGAGTGGCGGGAGATCGAGATCCCATTCGACCGATTCCGTCTGGCGCCTTGGATGCCTGGCGCCGATCGGACCTTCATTCCGAGGTCAGGGCAGGTGACCGCGTTCGGGTTTGATGTCAAGAATCGGACGGACGATCTTCAGGGATCCGTTTGGATTGATTGGGTCAGGCTCCGCAGGCAGGATGGGAGCGTTGTTCTGTTGTCGAACGGCGATACGAAGGATTTTGATTTCGAAGGACAGGCGTTACGGTGGTTTGCCTCCGCCCGAGACTACTGACAAGGACACAGGCAGAGCCTAACTTCTCTTGTCGCCTCACGAGCAGCCATGGCTTGTCACCTCGACTCCCGAACCGTGAAATTCTACTGTCCATCTTGCTACCTTTGAGAAAGGTGCGTCTGGGGGGTGGCCGCACCTTCGTTTTCGCAATCCGTCGAATTCGAAAGGGCAAATAACCAAACGCCTCTTCGCGACGTGAAGTTCGAATCTAACAAGTCGCACTGACTCAGTACACGGCCAAGAAAATCGAAGGCCTGACCCTCTGGACCGGACCCGATACCCGTAGGAGGGTCGAACCTTCGTTTCTCCATTTCCCGGCGATGTTGAAATGCGAAATAACTACCTAACTGGTTGCGGCCTTGATTTGGATGCGCCCAAGTCATGCGAGGTCAGTGGTTTAGCTGCCTGCGAAAATCGAAGGTGTGACCCCCCGCGGTTTTGGCCACACCGGCGGTGTTCGCCAGCACACCGGCGGAGTAACGCGACACACCGGCGAAGTAACGCGAAACATCGGCGAAGTGACGCGACATCACGGCCGGAGTAACGCGACACACCGGTGAAGTAACGCGACACACCGGCGGAGTAACACGACACTCAGGCGGAGGAACGCGGCACGCAAGGCCGAGAAGCACGATACACAGGCGGAGAAACTCGATACACAGGCGGAAAACCGCGATACATAGGCGAAGGAACACGATACACAGGCGAAGGAACACGATACACACGCGAAGAAACACGATACATACGCGAAGAAACACGATACACGGGCGGAGGAACACGACACACAGGCGGTGTAACGCGACACGCGGGCGGAGTAGCACGATACGCGGGCGGAGTAGCGGCAACCTTCGGTTCTCTGCGACGTCGATAGCGCAATAACTAATTGCCCTGCGGCGCAGTAAATCTCGATGCCAACAAGTCACACAGGGTCAGAGGTTTAGCTGGCGACGAAAATCGAAGGCCTGGCCCCATCCACCGAAGGCCTGCCCCTATCCACCTGAGGCGCCTCTCCGCGTGAGGCCTCCGATTCGCATAGCATCATCCACCAACATGGCCACCAAACCACGTACCAAGACCACCAACCGGCAGACCACCACCCCGCAGCTCGAAGCGTTGCGCAAAGGGCAGGCAAGGAAACGGTCGAGCGTCGATCCGTCGCACATCCTCGACAAGGCCATCTACCAGCTCTGGGAGACGATCAACGATCTCGATCAGATTCAGCCCGAGAGGGTCGAGCATTACCGCGTCTCCGTCTTCGGCAGCTCGCGCATCCAGCGCGGCGATCCCATCTACGATCAGGCCAAGAAACTCTGCTTCGAGCTCTCCAGGCTCGGAGCGGACATCGTCACCGGCGGCGGTCCCGGACTGATGGAGGCGGCCAACTCCGGGGCGATGGAAGGGCAGACCGAGAGCCACTCGCGCTCGTTCGGGCTGGCCATCCATCTGCCGACCGAGACGGATGCCAATCCGTTCGTGAACAAAGTCTTCCGGCACCGGACCTTCTTTTCGCGCCTCCATCACTTCATCCGTCTCTCCTCGGCGTTCATCGTGCTGCCGGGCGGCATTGGAACGGCGCTGGAGCTGTTCATGGTGTGGCAACTCATTCAGGTCAAGCACGTCACCGAGCATCCGCTCATTCTGGTCGGTACAATGTGGACCGGTCTGATCGACTGGATCAACGAGGTCATGATCACGCGCGGGCTGGCCAGCCCGCAGGACATGAACGCGGTCTCGGTGGTCAGCTCGTACGAAGAGGCCATTCCGATCATCCGCGCCTCGTACGAACGTTTCATTCAGGAGAAAACGAATGCCCACTAAGGAACAGATTCTCGAGGCGCTCAAAGGCGTCAAATTTCCAGGACTCTCGCGCGACATCGTGTCGTTCGGGTTCGTCCACGACGTCAGCGTCGAGGGAGGGATCGTCTCCTTCACCGTGCGCTTCCAGACCGAGAACCAGAACGCCGCCGCGCAGATCAGCCGCGATGCCGAGGCTGCTGTGCGGGCCGTCCCCGGGGTCGAGAACGTCCGCATGACCGTCGACGTCGGATCGCGGCAGGCTGCCGGACCGCAGGGAGGACATTCGGCCGAGCGGATCCTCTCCGGCGTCAAGTACAAGATCGCCGTCGCCTCCGGCAAAGGGGGCGTCGGTAAGTCGACCGTCTCCACCAACCTGGCCCTGGCGCTGCGCGGACTCGGCTACACGGTGGGGATGCTCGATGCCGACATCTACGGCCCGTCGCAGCAGATGATGCTCGGAATCCACGGCCGCCCGCAGATCGACGAGAGCGACGAGAAGATCATTCCGATGGAGAACCACGGCGTGAAGACGATGTCGCTCGGCCTCATCACCGATCCCGATACGCCGGTGATCTGGCGCGGGCCGATGGTGATGAAGGCACTCGACCAGTTCCTGAGCGATGTGAAGTGGGGCCAGCTCGACTTCATGATCATCGATCTGCCCCCCGGCACGGGCGACGCCCAGCTTACGCTGACGCAGAAGGTGCCGCTCTCGGGCGCCGTGGTGGTGACGACGCCGCAGGATGTGGCGCTGATCGATGCGCGCAAGGGTTTGGCGATGTTCCGCAAGGTGAACGTGCCGGTGCTCGGCATCATCGAGAACATGAGCTATTTCATTTGCCGTCACTGCGGCGAGCGCGAAGAGATTTTCGGTCACGGCGGCGGCCGCCGCACCGCCGAGCTTCTCGGCGTCCCGTTCCTCGGCGAGATCCCGATCGATCCGAAAGTCGTCGTCGGCGGCGACAGCGGCGAGCCGATCGTCGTCCTCGATCCGGCCTCCGCCGCGGCGCAGGCATTCCGGCAACTGGCCGTGACGGTGGCGCAGCAGGTGGAGTCGGGCACGGCGGGACACACGCACGAAATGACTCCCGCGCACGCGCATTAACGGCGCGGCGCTTCGCGCGTTGTCGGTTGTCGGTTTTCGGTTCTGATCGTTAAAACGCGGCGGAGCGCACAGACAACCGATAACCGATAACCGACAACGCGAAGCATCAGAACAGCGAGCGCCCCTTCGCCTGCTCCTGCGCCAGCATGTCGAGAAACTGCGCTCGCTTGATCTCGCGTGCGCCCAGCGCCTCCATGTGCGGAGTCATCACCTGGCAGTCGAGCCAGGTCGCGCCGCGCGCGCGGAGATGCTCGATGAGGAAGAGCAGAGCGAGCTTGGAGGCGTCGGCGGCGAGGTGAAACATCGATTCTCCGGTGAAGAGGCCGCCGGCATCGACGCCGTACAACCCGCCTACCGGCATTTCGTCGCGCCAGACTTCCACGCTATGGGCGTCGCCTGCGCGATGAAGGTCTGTGTAGGCGGCGAGGATCTCCGGACCGATCCATGTCCCCGTCTCCCCACCGCGCGGTGTCCCGGCGCATGAGGCGATGACGTCCTCGAAGGCGCGGTCGATCGAGTAGGTAAACCCGCTTCTCCGCTTCGCCTTCCGCAGCGAGCGCCCCACGTGCAGCTCATCGAAGACGATCACCGTCCGCCGGCGCGGCGAAAACCACGGCATCGGCAGATTCTCATGCGGCCACGGAAAGATCCCATGACGGTAGGCGTCGCGCAGCGTCGCCACGCGCAGATCGTCGCCGATGGCGACGATGTCGCCCTGGAGTTTGGACATTTGAAGGTCGGTATGTTGTATGACATATTGACATTGATACTATATAGACCTACCTTGTTCAGCAGTACGAAGGAGGTACTGCATGGACGAGACGCTCCAGGCTGAGATTCGCTCTCTCTTCA
>DATMNC010000034.1:0-94724 GCA_035569395.1 Thermoanaerobaculia bacterium
GCAGAACGCCGGCCTTGCCTCCCCCGAGAATGTAAAGAAGACGATTCAAGAGCTGGGCATGAAGTACCAACTCGTGACCGACTACACATCGATGATCGTTCTCGCCGACGGCGATTTCGCCAAGCGCGGGATCGCCCGGACGAACGGGGAGTGGATCTCGGTCGAGGAGAAGGCGAGAGCGGCGCGCGTGTCACCAACGATGAACCGGGCCGACGCGGAACGGCCGATGTTCAACGGTCCCGCGTATACGACGAAGGGCGGCGGCGCGGTCGATCCGCTAACGGCGTTGCTGGCGCTGACGGCGGTGCTGGGAGTTGCAGTCGAGCGGCGCCGTCGGAGCGTCTAGCGTTGTCTGCGCTTCGCGCGTTGTCTGCGGCGTGCGCGCCGCGTGGTCAGAGAGTCACCAACGGGACGTAATGCAACAACCGACCACCGACAACCGACAACGCGCGAAGCGCAGACAACGCAGAAGGCAGACAACCCACGCTCATGAAAACCACCGTCTACCTCACCCTCCTCACCCTCGCCGCCGCGCTGATCCCCGGCTCATCGCTCGAGCTCCGGCGCGGCGGCGCGGCGTGGAGGATCGCCACCTGTCACTTCACGCACTTCACGTATGAGCAGCTCGCCTGGGACGCGCTGGTCTTTGTCGTCCTCGGAATCGCCTGCGCACGGCGCAGCCGCGGGGCGTTCCAGGCGACGCTGCTCGCCAGCATCATCGTCGTCCCCATCGCCGTGCTGGCATTGGCACCGGATGTGACCACCTACCGCGGACTCTCCGGCATCGACTCCGCGCTCTTCGCACTGCTGCTGACGATGGAGTGGCAGCGCAGCCGGCTGGTGGCGCTCTGCGCCGCCGGCGGCTTCGCGATGAAGCTGATCTTCGAGATGACGTCCGGCGCCACGGTCTTCGTGAGCGGCGGCGCCTTCGTGCCGGTGCCGGCCGCGCATCTGTCGGGGGCGGCCGTTGGACTGGCGGTCGGGATGACCTGGCTGGGAGGTAAGCTCCGCGACGTGGTCATCATGTCGACCGCGAGTGCCGGCTTACGACGATCCTGACGACGTCACCTGGGAAAGATTCTCGTTCTACCATTCCGACATCCGCGGAATGACTGGTCGCGGACCTAGGAACGGAGGCCACGATGCATCGATCGGTTTCGGGAGTCCTGCTCGTATTGTTCGGTACCTTATTCGCGGCATCCGCCTTCGCGGCCGAGGAACCGACCCACAACGATCTCGCGGAGATCAACGCCACGCTCAAGGAGATCGCCCGGACGCTCAGACAGCAGATGGAGACGCAGAAGGCTGATCTGCTGCTCAAGCGTGTGACGTTCGCGACGACGCAGCTCGCCAACGCGCGGGAGCGGTTGAGCTCGATCGACCGCGAGATTGCCCTATCGGAAAAAGACCGGGGCGAGCTGGAAATGGTTCTCGCCGCGAGGCAGAGAGACATGCCGGCTGGCGATCCGCGGATTGGAGAGGTCAAGAGCCAGTGGCAAGAGGTCAAAGACCGCCTGAGCGCCTTGCACGAGCAACGAATCACGGCTGAAAACGACCTCGAGGCACAGCGGAGAGACGTTCGGGAGTGGCAGGCGATGCTGGATAAGGCGATCACCGGCGGAGCGTAGCCCTGGGACCGCGCGCGCCAGGCGCGCGCGGTCGGGCAGGATGCTGAGAAGGAGGGTCGCTAACGAGTCATTCGCGTCGATTCCTGACCGAAGCACGTACCACCACCCTGTTGCCGTCTGCAGTACGTGTCGCTGAACGGCATGAAAACACGGCTCGGCGCCCGTGCGTTCGGCGGCAATTCCCGGTACTTTTGGGGTCCGGATGCCGCAAAATATGACTTTCTAAAAACAACCGGGTAGGGAAATACCTCTCTGGATTCTCTCCCATTCATAGAATCCAACGTTGCATGGCGTCAGGGGGGTTCGGGACGCCGGGGAAGAGGGCGAGCAGAGAGATGGCGGAGAGAGCGTCACTCATGGAGGAGAGGATTCTGCTGCGAAGTCTCAGCGGAGGCGACCGCGAGGCTTTCTGGCCGCTGTGGCTGGAGCACCGTCTCCACCTGTACAGCGTCTGCCTGCGGCAGATGCGGGGGTCGAAGGCGGATGCCCTCGATGCCGTCAGCCGCTCCATGCTGCTGGCTTTCCGCAAACTGCCGGCGCATGCCACGAAGATCGAGAACCTGCAGGCCTGGCTGACGCGGCTCACCCGCAACGTCTGCGCCGACATCCGGCGCGAGCAGTTGCGGCTGAATGCCGGCGGAAACGGCGTCGACATCGACGAAATCGTCACCGAAGAGATCGGCGCCGCCGATCCCAGTCCATCCCCCGAGGAGGTAGCGTTGTCGAATGAGACGCGGATACGGCTCCAGCGCGCCATCGACAGCCTCCCCCCGCTCCTGCGCGGCGTGGCCCAGATGCGGTTTCTTCACGAAGCATCGTACGAAGTGATCGCCAGCACCCTGTCAATCACCGAACCGACGGCACGGAAGCGCGTGCAGCAGGCACGCACGGTATTGCGATCATGCTGCTGACTTCACAAGGTTCCCCCGGCGGCCGTCTTCCTTCCGACAACCAGACTGCCATGGACGCGTCGCTTGTAGTGACGGTCGGGCGCAGGCCGGAAGGCTTCGCCTTTCTAACGCCCGCTCCGGACTGGATCGAGCTGCGCGCCGATCTCAACGTAGATCTCGACGGGGACATCGATGCTGCCCGCCTAGGCTCGCTGACGCCGGCCACCCTGCTCTACACGTTGCGGGGCGTGACCGATGATCGCCGGGCGCGCCTGCTGCGCGCGGCATCGGCGTTCGATCTGATCGATCTGGAGTGCGCCGACCTCGACGACACGCTGCTGCTCCAACGCATCCGGCCGGAACGGCGCGTCATCACCTGGCGTGGCCGGGCGCGGACGATGGACGATCTCGACGCCGCCCTTCGCGCGGTCCAGCGCGTCCCGGCGCGGCTCTACCGGCTCGAGGTGGAGACGCCGCGCTGCAGCGAGACCCTGCTGCCGATGGCCCTTCTGAAGCGGGAGCAGCGACCCGATCTGACGGCCTATGCCGTCGGCGCGGTCGGACTCTGGACGCGCATCCTGGCCCCGCGCCTCGGCGCGCGCATCGTCTTCGGCGGCGATGACGATCCCATCGACGGCATGCTCTCGATGGAGCAGCTCATCGGCGACTACGGCTTCCCGCGCCTGGAGCCGGCCGACGAAATCTTCGGTATCGTCGGCGATCCGATCCTCCGTTCGCTCTCCCCCCGCCTGCACAACGCCGGCTTCCGCGCTCTCGGGCGACGCGCGCTCTACCTCCCCTTTCATGCTCCCGACTTTGCCGACTTCTGGTCGGCGCTGATCGACGATGGCGGCCTGGAGTCGCTCGGCGCCTCGGTCGGCGCGCTTTGCGTCGTCTCGCCGCACAAAGAGATCGCCGTCAGCGCCGCACGGGCCCGCACGCCGATGGTGTCCCGCACCTGCTCGACCAACTTCTTCGTCAACGAAGGGGGCGTCTGGACGGCTGATACGACCGACCCCGAAGGCGTGCTGCTGACGCTGCGGGAACGGCGTGTGGAGCCGCGCGGCCAGCGCGTCGCCGTCGTCGGCTGCGGCGGCTCGGGGCGCGCCATGGCCGCGGCGTTGCAACAGGCCGGCGCCGACGTCACGCTCGTCAACCGCGGTTTCGACCGCGCCTCGCTGGCGATCCGGCTCCTGCAACTGCCGTTCGTGCCGCTGGCCAGCTTCTCGCCGCACGGCTACGACATCGTCGTCAACGCCACGCCGGTTGGTTATCGTAGCGGCGAGGTCCCCTTCGATCCGTCCGAGCTCGGCGACGACGCGGTGGTGATCGATCTCGTCTACGGCCAGGAGCCGACCTCCCTCGTCGCCGCCACCCGCGCGCGCGGCCAGATCACGATCGACGGCCGCGACGTGCTGCGCACGCAGGCCATGAGCCAGTTCCACCTCATGACCGGCGAACGGATGCCGGCCGAGGTTCCCGGCCGGATCCTCGGCTGGTACGCGGATGACGACGAGGACGTCGTCGCCGCCGAAGGAGAATCACTCCCCACTCTACCGACATGAATCCCCGCATGCTCCCGATCCTGAAACGAACGTTCATCATCGCGGTAATACTGTTTGCGAACGGCACACGGGCCGCGCCGCTCAAGATCCCCGATGTGGCCGTCACCGATCAGGACGGAAAGCGGGCTCATTTCTACTCCGACCTCGTGCGCGGTCACACGGTGGTGGTGAATTTCATCTTTACGCGCTGCACGACGATCTGCGGGACGATGGGAGCGAATTTCGGCAGATTGCAGCGGATCGTCGGCCACGACATCGATCTGATCTCCGTCAGTGTCGATCCACAAGATACGCCGACGATGTTGAAGGCGTGGGGCGGACGATGGGAGCGCGGCTCGCGATGGACGCTGGTCACCGGCACGCGGAACGACATCGATGCCCTGCGGCGGGCCTTCGGCGTGTACAGTGCCGACTTCATCAATCACAGTGCCGTAACGTTCATCGGAAACGACACCACGGGAGAATGGACGCGCGTCGACGGCCTTGCGCCGGCCACGAGGATCGCATCGACGGTGAGTAAGTTGGCGGCGAAGGAGAAGACCCGATGATGAAGAGGCATTGCATCGCGTTGATGGTGATGCTGGCAGCGTTCGCGGCATCGGCTGGCGACGTTCCGTCACGGCCGGTCTCCGGCGCCGCCGCGCACTACTTCGCCGGGCTGGCCCTCGTCGATCAACACGGTAGCAAGGTCGACCTGTACGAGGATCTGATGCGCGGCAAAGTGGTCATCATCAACAGTTTCTTCGCCACGTGTCACGGAAGCTGCCCGGTAATGATCTCCACGCTCCGCAAGATCGAGGATGCCTTCAAGGATGACGACCACATCTCGCTCATCTCGATCACCGTTGATCCCACCAATGACACCCCAGCCAAACTGGATGAGTACGCGAAAAACGTGAATGCCCGGAAGGAGTGGCACTTCCTCACCGGCACGCCGCAGCAGGTACAGACAGCGCTCGCAAAGTTCGGTCTGGCCGTCGACGTTCGCGACAACCACTCCAACGTCGTGATGGTCGGCAATCTCAACACAGGCCTCTGGAAGAAGGTCCTCGGCGTCGCGGAGAGCGGCAAGGTCATCGAGGCCGTCCGGAGTGTCGTCGAAGATCGGTGATCCTTCTCCCCCTCCTCGCAGCCGCGGCGCTCTCCGCGCAGGAAGCGCGCGGACGCGCGATATACCTCCACGGCCGGGGTGGCCACGGAACGGCAATCACGGCCATCGTAAGCGACGGCGGCGCGGAGGTTCCGGCGTCGGTGATGCCGTGCGGGAGTTGCCACGGCCCGAACGGCCGCGGCAAACCGGAAGGGGGAGTCGTTCCCGCGCGCATCGATTGGGAAACGCTGACGCGGCCACTGGAAAGCGAGGGGCGAAAGCGGCCCCCGTACTCCGAGGCACTCATCCGGCGCGCCATCACCATGGGGATCGACTCCGCCGCGAAGGAGTTGCAGAGCGTCATGCCGCGCTACCGTTTCCGGCGCGACGACATTGACGATCTCGTGGCCTACCTCAGGAAGCTCGGCAGCATCGCACCGCCCGGTGTTCATGACGACGTCGTGCGAATCGGCGTGGCGGCGCGTGATGCGGCACTCGTTCGGAAATACGGCAGCACGTTGCACATCTACGACCGTCGCGTCGCCTTCGAGCCGGTGGAGCGTGTCGATGATGCGGACGACTTCTTTGCGTACATCGACGTGTTCGATTCCGCCGGCGAAATCCCGCAGCTCGTGGCCACACCCGGAGGCGTTTCCACTCCCCAGCTTGGAAGCGGCCAGTTCGCACTGTTTGCCGGCGTCGCGCAGCAGGCGGCGGCTCTCGTCCGCACGGGAGCGAAACGCTTGCCCGATAATCAGCGGACACTGGCCATCGTCTATCGCGATGCAGTCTGGCGCGACACGGCCGAGGAGTTGCGAGCCCTCGCGCTTGCGAATGGTTGGACATCCGCGAGGGCCGGTCCCTCCGCCGGCGATGCGCGCGTCGTCCTCCTCCTGGAGCGCGTCGTGCCGCCGGAAGGCCGCCTGGTCATGTTGCCAGCATCGCTCGCGGACGCCACAGTGTTCGACGAGCGCGGACAGCCTAGGCCCAACGTGGTCCTGGCGTTCCCGGCCGAAGCGATCGGCAGCAAGGCGGCGAGCTTCACCGAACGGAGCACGCGCGTGGCCCTGGCCATCGTCGCCGAAGCGCTCACGCGCAGCGGCCGCGACCTGACGCGGGAAGCCTTCATCACCGCCATCGAATCAATCCACGACTTCAGCGAAGCGAACGTGTCGTTCTCACGCGCGCATCACATCGGGTCGGCGGACGTAGTGGTGGTTTCCCGCGGGGATAAGGGTGTGGAGACGAGCAGGGTGACGCAATGAGCGACTCCAACGCCGTGTCATAGTCACGCGCCCTCAGGCGATGTGGTCGCGCTTGGCGTTTCATTGGATGCAACCAGCATTACCGCCGCGTCCACTCTATCGCGCCAAATGACCATTTCTTTCTCAGCCTGACTGACTCCTACTGCAAGTACCAACACGCCGAGAATCACTCCGCAGGGAAGCCCCAACTGTATTTTGTAAGCGCACGCCACGGCCAGGAGTGCTGTCGGCAAGACCGCCGTTAAATGAAACCAGTCTTCATCGCGCTGAAGCTCCAAGAGAGCAGCAACCCTTGGATTCGTCACGTTGACAAACGCGAGCAGCTCATCTTCGTCAGCCTCACGGACATGTAAGCGGCCTTTAACAATTGTACGCGCCCCATCCCGTAAATCGGGTTTTCGCGAGTGGTACTGGTAGGGCCTCTTCACCTTGAACAATTTCCCAAGACGAGAGCGATACTTTGTTCTGAAGGCGCGATCGACGCGAAGAAAGTAATCGTGCAGAAACCGCGAGAGCGGCCTGAGTGCTGTTGCGATCGTATAAGGAATTACGATCCCAATAGCGATCGCAAAAGAGGTGACAAGTGCCTCCGGAACGGACGCGCCGTGGACTGTCTTGAAAAACGATGCGTAGTCAGGCGTGCCGGCGAACACAAGAAAGGCGAGCAACCACAGCACACCCGTCGCATATTGGAAAATGTATCCTCGGAGCGCGTAAAGTTTGTCGATATCCACTTGACGTACCTGCTACCATCACTGTGACGATGTGTCGATGATACACCCCGGCAATATCGGACGCCTGTCGTTCACGCGCGAGACTGCAGGAAGGAGGGGGTGCGAACGCTTCGCCCGGCGGTACATCGAGAGGCGGAAGACGCCTGCGGAAATGCGAATCGGACTCTCGCCCAAGTTTGAACGAGGTCGTCGTCGACGAGCAACATTCCGTCCTCTCTGAGAGCAACGACGAGCGATGTATGGTCGTTGTGAAAGTCGGCGATCTCCTGCGCGCATTGAAGAGCCGGAACTGGTTCTGCTCGGGAAGATGCACGAGCCGGGTGACGCCGTGATCGAGTCTCGGAGCTCAACCGCCGAGATCCGGGAGAGGTCTCAGCTCGCCTGTGCGGGTCTTCCTCACGCACCACGTGGGATAGCGGGCAAAGTCGACATCCGGTTCCGTGACCGTCGTAAGCATCAGCTCTTCGCCCGATTGCCGCGCGAACTCATCGACCGCCTCGCAGAGGAGCGGCCGGTCGGGGTGATAGTCGCCACCCGCGATCAGTCCACCAGTTTTCAACTTCGCGTACCACGAGAGAATCGTCTTGTAGCCCTGCTCGACATTCTGCGTATACCCGTCGTAATACACGAGATCGAAGTATTGATCCTCGAATAGGCCGCGGGCCTGATCAAAACCTATCCTCAACAGTCTGTAATTTGAGGCGAATCCCATCCGTCGCAATACTTTTTTGTACTCGTTCCCGTCGTGACTGGAGTCAGCGTAGGCATCGACGCCGATGTACAGGCGGAATCGGCGGGACTGAATCATCCGCTCGGAGAAGGTACCCTCGGCTACGCCGAGCTCCACACCGAGGTTGTCATCTCCCTGAAGCAGGCGGACGATGTCGTACCGACTAAAGCCAGTCAGGAGTTTCGGCCGCACGGTCGCGGCCGTGACTGTCGCCCCAGGAGTTGTATCGCCCTCTGGCATTTCGCTGACAAAACCGTGCAGGCTCCGGCACATCCGTGCCGGAGCCTGCGCTGCATAGAGTGTCTACTGCTTCTTGCTGTCGTCGTTCGACGGCGGCGCCGGGAGGTTGCCATCCACCGTCTTCTCCTTGGGTGCTTCGATCGTCGCGCTTGGGCGGAGCGGGTCTTTGAAGCGCGTATCGGTACTGGCGGTGATCTTCCGGGACACCTTCGTCGGTGCGGTCACCTTCTCGATCGAAGCGGCGACGCTTCCGCCATTCGGGGAAACGGCGACGATGCGCGTGATCGCGGGCATGGCGGTCTTGCTCGCGGGGATCGACCAGCGTCCGCCGGTACCGACGGTGGCCGTGCCGATCTTGGTGCCCGGCTCGTCCGAATCGTTGCTCTTTGCGTAATAGACGTCGACGGTCGAGGCCAGCGTACCGTTCTTGGCGTCGCTCCCCGCGCCGAGGTAAACGCCGGTCGTGCCGTGGATGTAAAGCGATCCGTTGTAATACCTGGGCGAACAACTCACCGTGTCCTTACCCGGATCGCCGACGCGTACCAGCCCCCAAAGGCCTGAGGTGAACATAAAGCTGCCCGGAATCGTCCGGTAGATGTAGTCGCCTGTCACCTTCGTCTTGCCGCCGGCGCTGGCCTGCACGATGTCGTACGAGCTGTTCACGCCGTAGGCATCGCGGGAGCCGATGTGCTGCGACATGGGGTTCTCGGCAGACGTGTCGCCGACGATGGAGGTCGAGTCGGGAGAGTACGGCTCCTCCTGCCAGACGTGGCCGTGCAGCGTCAGGATCTGCTGGTCGCCGCTGCCGCGGGGATGCGTCAGCCGCAGGCGGAAGGGCTTGCCGGCCGCGGCGAAGAAGACCGGAGTCTGCGGATCGCCGCCGACCTGACTGTTGGAAAGCACACGGAAGTTGTCGAAGTCGACCGGGTTGATGGTGTTGTTCAGCCGGTAGCCGATCGGCTCGGCCTTGTAGTTGAGCATGACCTGAGCGGTGCGGTCGTCTGAACCGCCACCGGTGGAGTTGTTCGTCTTGCAGGGATCGGACGTGCACGGCGGCCAGACCACGCCGATGTCATCCTGCGTGACCAGCACGAACTCGCGGAAGAGGAAGGGGCCCGGATAGGTGCAGTCTCCGCCACCGTAGACGTTCGCCGAGGCGTAGGTGTGTGTGGCGTACTGACCACTGCCCGGGTTCATGACGTCGGGACAGGCCACCGCATTCTTCGGCTCGATGACCAGACCGCCGACCAGACCGTGGTTGTCCTGCTCCAGCGGGTCGGCCGGGATGAGATTGGCGGAGCCGAATTCGACCGGCGTTCCGGTGATCGTTCCGCCCTGATCGATCGAGGTCTTGCCCGCGTACCACCAGTAAGTACGCGAACCGCCGGCGGCGATCGTCTGGGAGGGATTGAAGCCAACGTTGATGCCCGCGTTGTTCATGGCGTCGAAGGCGAGGAGCGTCGGCGTGAGGCTGGCCTGCGTCGATGCCGTCAGAGTGATCTGCGGCTGGAACAGCGGCTTCGATGAGGCACCCGAGGAGTTGAAGACGTTCGCCGTCGTCTTGAAGTTGTTGTATAGCGTCACACCAACACACTCGCCGGCGTTGGCGCGGAGAATGAGCGGCTCCGTGGCGTAGGGGTTGTCCTTCAACACGTACTGCAGAGGGAACTTGTTGACGATCGGATTGGCGTCGCCTGTCATACCGGAGCCACGTGAATTGATCACGATCTGCGTGGGGCTGGTAGCGTTGACGTAGTACCTGCGCTCGGGCGCGCCGGGGGGGCAGCTATAGCCTTTCTCGGCGTTCGCCGGCGGCGGCAACGGCTTGATCGCCGTATTGGTCGCCGTGGTCACGAGGTCGGCCCGGTTGCCCTTGTAGGCTCGCAGGATGCCCCACATCCCGTCGATGATCCCGTGCGCCGCATTCGCGTAGTCGGGGGTGTAGAGGTAATCGGTGGAGTTGTGGGCGTTGTCGGTCGACGGGCTGGCGCGCGGCACCTTGAAAACGAACTCGTAGTGCTCGGAGATGCCGATGGCCTGGTTGTTCCGATAACCGGAGCTGCCGATGTCGTCGCCCATGGCCGGTTCGAAGAGCCAGCTCGTACCGAAGATGGCGAAGTCGTGCGGCAGCATGTGCGCGCCGGCGATGAGGCGTAGCTGGACGTTGTCTCCCTCGTACGCGCGCAGGAGCGGCGTGAAGGGGTCGCCCGGCTGCATGTCCGCCGTAAGGGGCTTCTTGGGGAAGATGAATCCCTGCGTGTGATTCGGACAGATCAGCGAGCCGGGAGTTGGCTGTTGGTTGATGGCCGGATCGGCGCGCGTGATGTTCGAAAGGAAGACGTGGGCCGGATCTTTGGCGCCGGAGCCGGGCGCGATGAATGGCGCCGTGCCGCACTGCGAATCATTCGTGTAGAGATTGGCGTTCGTCTGGCCGACCAGGCGGAACGGCAGCGGCTCGTTGCGGTAGTTGAATGACAGCGTCCCGTTCGTCGGGCCAGCGCTGATGAGCTGCGGCATGCCGAACGACGGCTGCTCGATCACGTTCGGATCGGTCCATCCGGAATTCTGGGAGTTCGGGTTGTACGGCGGAGAGCTGGCCGTGGTGCGCGAGCCGGCCGCGTAGGCGAGCTGGAAGTCCTGCAAGCCGAGAGCGAACTCACGGAAGTTCCACTGCGGCGTATCCGGCTTTCCGGGTGTGGTGATGACCGCGTTCCAACTGGTAGGGCCGCCGTCCGTACGGGTGCGCATCGGGGCACCGGTCTCTCCCTGCCTCCAGTTGGAGTGCTCTGGCTCGACCAGAAGGGCGGCATAGAGGCCGGCCTGCTGATGCGTGGAGGGGCTGAAGTGATCGTGCGTGAAAACGCTGCGGATCGTGCGGTCTTCACCCTTGTTGTTCAGGAGAGGGTCGGCGAACCAGCGCTGTACGGTCGTCTGCGCGCCGAGCCAATCCGACTGGCAGTTGGAGCCGGTGCAGATTTCCGCCGGCGGCGGTTCCGCCGTCAACGTCAGCCGCGCCGGCCCGCCGGAATTGCACTTGTTGATGGTGAGAGCATCGACCGCGAGACCGCCGCACTTGTTGATTCCCGAGATCCGGCTCACCACTTCCTCGGGGCTGAGCGTGCCGTCCTCGTAGTTCCATCCGTTGCCGGCTCCGTCCGACGACGTCACGTCGAACTTCACCAGATGAATGTGCTGCCCGATGACGTCGGTCGGCGTGCGCACCTGGAAGTTGTCGAGGTTGTAGATCTTCGGCACGAGGTTGGTGTGCCAGTACTCCACTCCCTGCCCGGAGTTGGCGCGGAAGAAGAACGGCTCCGGCGGACGGTCGCCGTTAACGGTCGGCACCACGTCCTGCCAAAGCGTCAGCAGACGTGACTGCGGGTAGTGCCACCCCTTCTTGTTGAAGACGAAGTCGGTCTGGACGACCGCCGCCTTGTAACGGATCCAATCACTCGGATCGATCGGCTTGCACTGGTCCGCGGGCGGAGGAGGACTATCGGGGTTCCACGGGACGAGACCGGGATCGGCGTACGGTGCGCCCGAGGCGGGCGGAAGCCCGTTCGTCCGGTAGCCGGGATTGGCCGGCGTACCGTCAGGCATGAACGACGGATGGAAACAGACCGAGTGATACTTCATCGCCACTTTCTCGGACGGCGTGCCATCCTCCGGTAGCCGGTAAGCGTTGATGAAGTCCATCTCCTTGGTGAAGTCGAAGGCGGTGTGATGCTCCGTAACCTTGGCGTTGAGGATGAGGTGCCGGAACAAACCACCGTTGAGCTCTTTCCCGCCATCGTTAGCGAAATCGAGCGGTGGATGCGGCGCGCGCGAGCCGGCAACTCCGGGGATGAAGAACGGGTAGCCGGGATTGACGTTCGGGTCGGAATCGGCGCGATAGCCGATGGGAGACGAGCCGCCGTTCGGATCGGGGACAGCCACGATCTTGACCCAGCCGGGCATCGGCGGCATGGCGATCGCCGGCATCGGAATGAGTGCCGGGATCGGCGACCCTTCCGGAATCTCGGGATCGGGCAGCGCCCGCGCTCCCGCGACCGGGATGCCGTTCCCATCGAGCTCCGTCCCCGGTTCGTAGACGTCATGGGTACGCCAGAGGCTCCACATACCGGCGGCGAAGTGGGGATAGAAGTGGCAGTGGAAGATCGAGTCGCCGACGGTCTTGTTGCGATTGCCACCGCCGTTGTAGTCGATCTCCAGCGTATAGGCGCTGCCCGGGCTGATCAACTGGCTGTCGAGATAGGTACTGTTGTCGTTGTTCGGCGAATGGATCCACTGATGGGCGTGCTGGTGGTGCACGTGTGAGACGCCCGTGCCGGCGTGAATGATGCGGAACTTCACCCGGTCGTTGATGTAGCTGTGGTAGACGTTCGACGGGTCGTCTGGATAGAGCGTTTTGTGTGCCTTGCGGTAGGGCGTGACGCCGGCAGGCGCATTACCGACGACTCCCACGACGCATGGGACGGGAGTGAGCGTCTGATTGTTGAGGCTCGACTTGCCCGCCGTCACGTCGGACTGGTTCGTGACACCGGCACACGGGACGTTGGCCGGCACGTCGACGACCATGGCCGGATCGCCGACCGTCCAGGCGCTGAGGAAGAATTCTTCGAAGGCGCAGTCGGCGCAACTTCCCATCGGACCGACACCGAGACGGTTGCCGAGGATCTCAGCGCCAATCGCGCCTGTACCGTAGTTGATGGCGAAGGCATCGCCGCCGGCCTGCAGCGTCCGTGAGCCGAGGGTCGACTTCGGCTGCCCCGACTTCACATTCTTGCCGAAGATCGGAAAGGCCTGCACGGCATCGGAGAGCTCGTGATACTCGATGGTGAACTCACGGTACGGTTGAAGGCGGTCAGGCTCGGCCGGGTTCTTGAAGAACTGCGGCTGCCCGTCGTCCTTGAAGAGATAACCGTTCTTCGGATCGCCGGTGATGATGGCGGTCAGGTCGGTGTAGATAATCTCGTTGCTGTCATCGAGAATCCGGAGGATTGGAACCCCGGAACCGAACTTCGCCTCGTAGTCGATCTTTGGCTGGTTGAGCGGCGTGTTGCCCGGCGAAGCCGCGGCCAGCTCCTTCGCCGTGACCTGGCTGCGGTACCAGAACGAGCCTTTCGGCTGCACGTTCACCGCGCCGAAGAGGCCGGCGGTCTGCTGCGCACCATCGTCCGGGAGGTTTTCGCCGGCGGTGACCGCGCCCATTGTGTTGGCGAGGTATGGCCCTTCCTTCGTGGCGCGGATCACGTACGTCTTCGTGTTGCCGGGGGCGACGGCCGGGGCGAGGGCATTCGGGTTCGCCCCGACAAACGAGCCGTCGTCGTCGATCGTCCCCACCAGCTCCATGCCGGCGGCATGGAACGAGGCTTGGCGCGTCGCCGGCTGGGTCGTCCCCGACACCGGCGCGTTGGCCAGAAGGTTGGTGAACGTGATCTGCAGGCAGTCGCCCACATTGGCGCGCAGGACCATCGGCCGCGGGCGTTTGTCGGGCCGAAGCACGGCGTTGCCCGGACCGAGCGGCTTGGTGGTGTCGGACTGGACAACGTCGCGCTTGAGCGCGAACATCATCCCCTCAGCCATGGCCGCGCCGAGGCGGTTGATGAAATATGGCTGATCGATCGCCACCACGTCGGCTTTGATGACGCGATCACAACCGGGCTGCGCTTCCGCGGAAACGGCCACGAAGAACAGAAGGGCGATGAGCACGAACAGGGATGGACGCCGCATGGAACCTCCTCATCTGCCAGATGACAGTGGAACTCTCATGACATCACCGGAACAAATCTCGGATATAACTCAGATATAAGAAAGACGCTCCGCCCGGCCCGGTTGTGAACGAACCTTCACAAGCGGCTCCGCCCGGGCGTCTACCGAGGCGGCTGATGTTTCATGTCATCGTCAATTGCGGCTTCTGCGAGAGGGAGATCGGCCGCTGCATCGACTCCCTGAAGATGCAGACCCACCGCGAATGGAAAGCGTGGGTGAACATTGACCGCAACGGGGACGACACCTGCCGCAATGCGGTGGCCGCGGCGTCGGGCGATCCCCGTTTCGACATCTCCCGGAACGAGCGCCGGCTCTATCCGATGGAGAACATCCTGCGCACCATCGCCCGCAGCGGCGCCGGCCCCGAGGACGTGATCATCATCGTCGACGGAGACGACTGGCTGATCACCGAGCACGCCTTTACCATCATCGCCGAGACCTACGAGCGCTCGGACTGCTGGCTCACCTACGGAAGCTGGATCAGCGATGATCCTCGCTCCCCCGGGCGCTGGCCGGCCTACGAAGAGGGAACCGCCGACTTCCGCTCGGCCCCCTGGCTTGGAACGGCCGTCCGGACCTGGAAGCGCTGGTTGTTCGATCGCATCGACGACGCCGACTTCCGCGATGAGCGGGGCCGGTATCTGCGCCTGACCGAGGACGTCGGGTGCATGTTTCCGATGCTGGAGATGGCCACCACCGCCCGGGCACGGCACATCGCCGAGCCGCTGCTTTTCTACAACCGTTCCAGCGATCACGATTCCGGACGTTCCCTCGCGGACGAGGGACGCCGCAACACGGTTTATCTTCGAGGGCGTCTGCCATACGCGCCGCTCGCGGAGAAGCCGCCTTTCCGTTCACAGACGGCCCTCCACAGCCGTCTTTCCACATAGGGGTGTGCCTCGAGGCGCGCCGGAGGTCTGCTATGGACAAATGGAACATTGGTTATGAGGGCGACAACATCCACATCGTCATTCCGCGCCAGCACGCTTCCGATCTTCTCTATGCGCTGACGCTCGGCCTTGGAGGCAACACGCTCACTCCAACCAAGCCCGGGAACGGAAACGGCGGGAACGGCGGGGGCGCCGCCACGCCTGCATCCGGCGCGTCGCCCGCAACCGGCAAGGCCGGCGGAAAAGAGGGGACGAAGGGCGGGAGCAAGAGCGGTGGAAAGAGCGGCGGCAAAGGCGGCGGAAAGAGCGGCGGAAAGACCGCGGCAAAGACCGGCAAGCCAGCCGTAGTCAAGAAGTGATCTCTGCCGATGGAGCGCCTGGCGAAAGCACCGCTCCTCGGCGAGCCGCTCGCTGCCGTAGTTCGCCGCCGGCTCGGCGATAGCCCCTGGTCGCTGGCACTGGTGGACGAGTTCCTTGGCACGAGCGGCTACAGCCGGCCGTTCGCGCTGTCGCTGGCCACCCTCTCGCGCAATCGCGCCGAGAGCTGGCCGATGCGGCGAGCGGCCGCGCTGATGCTCGAGCACCAACTGCTCCGCATCGACGAACATGCCTCCCGCGAACAGCTCTTCTGGCTCGACGAGTTGCACGTCCCCTCTGGGGACGAGTTGCACATCGAGGGTTACCGCGCGACAACGCGCCGCGATGTTGCTGCCGAGCTGCGTCTGCGGCTGTCGCGCCTGGCGCGCGTTCACGATCGCATTCACGGTCACGACACGACGCCGGAAGCGTTCGACGACTTTCTCAGCGTGGCCGGCCGCGACTGCCGCATCACCACCGGCCGCTATCTCTGGAGTCCCGATGACGTCGGGGCCGAGATCGAGCGCCAGATGCGGCGCTCGCGCGGGATCCCCGCCGATGCGAAGTACGTTCATCCCGACACCGACAAGGAGATTCTTCATCAGATCGAGCGCCTGCCGCTCATGGAGCGGGAGATCGTTCTCCGATTGATGCAAGGGTCTCCGATCCGCTGGGTCGACCCCGCTACACCGAGCGAGATCAACGTACTGGTTGAATACCCACTCGGCTCGGTGGTCCTGGTCATCAAACCGCCCGGCAGCGACGTCGAGATCGAGATCAAGCGCGCCGGCGTCCGCGGCCCCCGCCCGTTCGACCTCAAGATCTGGCGCGATGGGAAGCGGGTGCCGCGATCCCACCACCTGCAGGGCGGCTCGATGACGCATCTCCTGTCGTGGGAGTCATGCCAGTCGGGGTTCTTCTCCCGCCTCTACCGGCTGATCCACGGCCAGGAGGCGTCGATGTCGCGGACCTTGCAGATCGCCAATGTCTTCGGCATCCCGTCGCGGGTTGGCGAGCTGACGACGGTGGAGTACTTCACGCGGCCGGAGGTCTTCGATCGGGAGTATCGAAAAGTCCACGCCGACCTTCATTTCATCAGCGACATCCTTTCGATGAAGGATCCGCGCGCGCCGGTCAAGCGAACGCCGTTGCCGAAGAACCCCGTGGAGACAACCGTCCGGCTCCTCGGCGTAACGCGTCCCGCCCAGGCCGTGCAGGTGGGAAACTCGGCTTTCCGCCTCGACAAGCTCGCGCACTACCTCGACGCCGGAGGCCCGGCGGAGTACTTCGGCGGCCTGGGACGTGACTACACGCCGGACGATGCCCGCCGTTTCGCCGACGAACTGCTCGATGAAGTGCTCTGCGTCTATCAGCCGCTGGACGTCCCCTATCGTTCGCAGCGGCAATACATCGGTGCGGCGCTACGCGTGCCGGCGAACCGCCAGCGCGCGCGGCAGAACTTCCTGTCTGTCGCCGGGCAGATCGGCCGCTTCTGGGGAACGCTCTACGCCGCCGGCGGTCACACGGACGGCGAGTCATTCGTCGGCCGCAATACCGGCCTGCGCACGGTATGGGAGAACGGCGCCTGGCGCATCCGCATCACCTTCATGGACCACGACGGGATGCAGCTCATCGGACAAAACCTGGCCTGGTTCCATCCCCGCGGCACGCTTGCCGATCAACGCGGCGATCACCATTTCATCTTCGGCCGCAACACCCGCGCCGTGCGGATGAAGGGAGCGCTTGGATTCCTGCAGATGATCTACCGAACCGGCGAAGCTGGCCGGAAGGAGGGAGTGGTCACCCTCAAACAAGCCATGAAAGAAGCCTTCGACCGCACCCGCGAAGCCCTTCGTACCAACCCCGAGGTACGCGAGCGCTTCAACACCTCCTTCCTCGACCGGCTCGAGTTCTGGCATGAGATGGTGAGCGCGTACTTGAAGACGAACAAGTCCCGCCCTGCCCGCGCCCTTTGGCGCCGCAAGACCGAAGAAGCGATGCGCGCCCTCGCCTATCCCGACGACCTGCGGCAGGAGCATTTCTCTACGTTGCGACGGAGATCGCGGTTGCTGAACAGTTTGGGGTTCCTGTACAGATAAAGTAGGCGACCATCCCTAGAAACTCGCCATCGCATCCAACGACCTCAGGAACGACAGGACTGACCGTTGGCGGCTCCACCCTAACATAAGGCGTTAGCTCCTCGAATATGCAGCTCTTAAAACTCTTAAACCGCATGCATACAACGCAATCAGTCGTATCGCGCCGGGGCTAGACACTCGCAATCAGAGCCCTCGACTAGCCGTATCCTACGATTTTCCGTACCATCGCATCGCAAGGGATAAGGGCATCGAGCGCACACCACCCAGGCCTGAGCAGTACCGTTGTATACTTCTTCAAATTCCATGATGGGTGATTCAACCCTCTTCCGTTCCTCTCCTGTATCATCCGTACTTCGGGAAAACATGCTGAAGCAACCAGAGGCATGGAAGAGACTTGCGCCACGTTTCGTACCGGAACAGCCGCGCAAAATCCTCTCGCTTGACGGTGGGGGCATCCGCGGCCTGATCACGCTGCGCGTCTTGAAGCGCATCGAGCAGATCGTGAAGGAACAGACCGGAACACTGCGGTTGTGTGACTACTTCGACTATATCGGCGGGACCAGCACCGGGGCGATCATCGCGGCGGGACTTGCTCTTGGCAAGACCGTCGACGAGATTCTCAGTTTTTACAAGGAAGCCGGCGCCATGATGTTCGACGAGGCATCGGTTTTCGAACGCTGGCTGCGTAGCTCCTACAAGGCAGATCCGTTGATCAAGCGGCTGCAGAAAGAATATGGCGCCGGCACCACGCTCTCGCCGGACGACCTCGAGTGTCTGTTGCTGATCGTGACCCGCAATGCCACGACTGATTCGCCGTGGCCTGTCAGCAGTAACCCCGACGCAAGATATTGCGCGACTGACCGGCCGGACTGCAATCTCCGGGTGAAGCTGTGGCAGCTCGTGCGTGCCTCCACCGCCGCACCGACGTTCTTCCCGCCCGAGGTCATCCAGTGGGACAAGAAAGATGTGAAGAAATCGTTCGTCTTCGTCGATGGCGGAACGACGCCCTACAACAATCCAGCTTTCCTGTTGTATCGGATGGCGACACTCGAGCCTTACAACCTGCAGTGGCAACGGGGTGAACAAAACCTGCTGATCATTTCGGTCGGGACCGGCGCGGCACCGGGACGGGCGCAGGAGATTCGCAGCCCGGAATGGAACAAGCTGATGAACGTCAAAGAGCTCGTGGGAACGCTGATGTACTCCGCGATGGTCGACCAGGACATCAATTGCCGCACCCTCGGGCACTGCACGCATGGCGATGAGATCGACCGCGAGATCGGCGATCTCTGCCCCAAAGTTCCGGCCACGACCGACCTCGGCCGGGCCTTCCTCTATGCTCGCTACAACGCGGAACTGACCGAGGCCGGCCTCGCGAGGATCGGCTGCGGGAACATCGACCCGGGGCGGGTCAGAGAGCTCGATGCCGTGGCAGCCATGGAACAGTTGATCACGATCGGTGATGCGGTTGCAGCCACCGTCGACGCCGCACACTTCGGTACCTTCCTCGGAAAGACGCGACCGTGATCCCGCGCACGTTCATCATTCGCCCCTTCGGCGAGAAACGGGGGTTCGACTTCGAGCGTGTGGAAACGGATCTGATCGGTCCGGCCCTTGACGCCTTCGGCATCGAAGA
The DNA here is from genome assembly GCA_035569395.1 of Thermoanaerobaculia bacterium. Lineage (GTDB taxonomy): Bacteria > Acidobacteriota > Thermoanaerobaculia > Gp7-AA8 > Gp7-AA8 > JADGNZ01. Next base: position 18,897 of record DATMNC010000034.1, read on the forward strand.
CCGCACCACGCTCGACATCCTGCGCAGCGGCAACATCCGAGTAGACATGTTCCATCGGTTGCTGACCGCGGACCTGGTGATCGCCGACCTTTCGATTCACAATGCCAACGTCTTCTACGAGCTCGGGATCCGCCACGCCCTCCGGCGCCAGCATACGATCCTGATCCGCTGCCCGGCTGACCCGATTCCATTCGACCTCTTCACCGACCGTTACCTGCAGTACGACTGCGCAGATCCCGCGGCTGTGCTCGAAACACTGAAAAAGAGCATCCGGCAGACTCTCGAGTCCGGCGTCGTGGACAGCCCGGTATTCAATCTGCTGCCTAATCTGAAAGAGCCGGATGCCGAGGCGTTCATCACCGTTCCCCGCGGCTTCGCCGAGGCAGTAAGCCGGGTCTACGACTCGAAGGACGACGTTGAGACCAAAATCGCCGACTTGGCGCTGTTCGGCAGCGACATCCGCACGTTGCCGTGGGAGACGGGAGGGCTCCGTCTCATCGGCCGCAAACAGTTCAAGCTCGACAAAGGGGCAGCAGCGCGGGTGACGTGGGAGCGGATCCGCGAGGACCACGAGGACGACGTCGAAGCGAATCTGACGCTCTCCACGATCTATCAGCGGCTGGGCGAGATCAGCGCCTCGGAGCAGACGGTCGAGCGGGTGATGAATGCAAAGAACACGACGCTCCGCGATCGCTCGGAAGCATTGGCGCTTCGCGCGCGCAACGCGAAGAGCCGCTGGCTGGCGCAGTGGCGCGACATCGCCGACTTGACGGATCGGGCACGAATCGCCGTGGCTTCCGCAGCTCTCATGCAATCCCACACGAGCTACTTCGACGGCTACATGCTCGACCTGCACTATTACCCCGGCATCAACGCCCTGGCGACCGCGGTCATCATCTCGGAGCTCGCAAAGCGCGAGGAAGGCGCCTGGCAGAACGCATTCGACGAAGACGACGATGCTACGACCGCTCTGGTACCCATGAAACAGTGCCTAAGTGAGCTCCCTGCCGCAATCCGGATGTCGGTCGAATCGGTCCGGCGCGCCTCCGCGCCAAAGCGCGACATCTGGGGCGAAATCACCCTGGCGGACCTCACCTACCTAACCGGCACCTCTCCCGATCGCGTGAAAGCGCAATATGGCCGCCTGGTCAAAGACCAGCACATCTCGCGTTTCGAGATTCGCGCCATGCGAGCGCAGATCGAGATCTTCGCCAGCCTGGACCTTCTGCCGGATCGTACTCCCGCTGCACTGGAGGCGTTGCCGATACAGGACGAGGAGAAGCCCCAACCGCACATCCTCGTCTTTACCGGTCATCGCGTCGATGCACCGGGCCGGAAAGAAGCGCGCTTCCCGCAGGAGAAAGTAGAGGTCGCAAAAGCCGAGATCGAGAGGGCACTCGACCACGAGATGGCCGAGCACGGGGCCTTCCTGATCGGGATCGCCGGCGCCGCAAGCGGCGGCGACATACTCTTTCACGAGGCGTGCATCGCCCGCGCGATTCCAAGCATCGTCTACCTAGCCCTTCCTGCGGAGTCGTTCGCAAGGGAGTCCGTGAACGATTCCGGAGACGACTGGACAATGCGTTTTTACGCGCTGCTCAAGACGCGGCCACCGCGGGTTCTGCAGGAGACGCAGGAGATCCCCACGTGGCTCGCGACGAAACGCGAGAAACTGACCGTGTGGCAGCGGAACAATCTCTGGATCCTGCACCGCGGACTGGTGCATGGCGGCGCGAACATGACCCTGCTCGCTCTCTGGAATGGCAAAGCTGGAGACGGCCCTGGGGGCACCGAGGACATGGTGAGCCAAGCGCGGAGCTCGGGCGCGCGGGTGGTGCTGATCGGCAAGGACACAATCTTCCTGTGGTGAGCGCTCAGCGATCTGCGACTCACCCCGGCTCGACAGAATATCTCGAGGCGAAGGCGCACCGAGATCGCTGATTCATGCACAGCCATCGTTGCTGAATTGTAAGTATCCGCACCAGTCCGTTTTCGGTCATCGGACACGTCGCCCAGCCACCTTCTCGGTTTGCGCAAACCATGTGTGCGCGGTTTCGTGACGGACGTGATCCGGGTGAAACAGAGCCACCAGTACGTTCACGTCGAGCAATGCGATGCTGCTCACGGTTCGTCACGAAGGCTGTTAACGATCTCCATCGTAAGCGGAGCATTCCCTCCGGACGCCGCGGCATTAGTGGTACCCCGTTGCGAATCTCGGGGATTTCCGCCGGCTGAAGACCCCTTTCTGGCGAGGTCGGACAGAACACGTACAGCGGTTATGCCCCTGTTCGCGGCGATTTCGTTCGCGGCTTCGAGTACATCGTCATCCACCATCAAGCCTCGTTCTCATGGTACGAATCGTAACATCACAGATCCGATGAAGTAATCCGCGCCATCAACACAACCGCGCCACCAGATACGGCACCGCAGATGAAACCGTCCGTTGAGCGTTTTCCTGGCAACGTTTAAACGTTTAGACGTCTATTGGGCGTTCCGCGGTCTACGCCCTCGACCGGCCCAGATGACCTCGACGTCATATGCAGCAACCTCGGCATCCGCGGTCATCAGGGGCAGACGTTCGATCTGTGATTGGGCGACCAGAAGACGATCGAACGGATCGCGATGGTGATGCGGAAGCAAACCGACCCGCAACGCGTGCGTCAGATACACCGGCAAAGAAGTCATTGATAGAACCACCATCTGCGACGAGACAAATTCCGCAGCAGGCTCCGATAACTCCAGCTTCCCCAGCGACGCTTTGATGGCAATTTCCAGCGCGCTCACAGCGGACAGCACAACAGTGTTTTCGGCGCTTTCGATGAGCTTAGCCGCCGACGGCAGCAAGCGCTCAGGATTTCTGACCGCCCAGAGCCAGCAATGCGTGTCAATCAGAAACCTCATTACCGCCAGGTTTCAGGATCGACCGGGGCATCGAAGTCGTCGGCAATCACCACCTTGCCCTTGTACTGTCCGAGCACACGTTTCTTCGACGGCTTCGTAACCGCGACCAGCTTCGCAACCGGCTCGCCGCTGCGCGCGATGATTACTTCTTCCCCTGCTTCCACCTGCGCCAACAAACGAGAGAGGTTGGTCTTTGCTTCATGGATGTTCACTTCGATCATGATCGACTCAGGTTAGCTTAGCTAACAGACTTAGTCAATACAACCGCGCCGCTAGATACGGCACCGCCGTCTCTACGCGTAGGACTCGCTCGCCGATCGACACCGCCGTGAACCCCGCCCGCTCCAGCGAGGCGATCTCCGCGTCGATGAATCCTCCCTCGGGGCCGATGACGAGGGTGACCGACTCGCGGACGTCGCGCGGGCAGACTTCGGATGCGCGGGGGTGGGCGACGAGCGCACGCGTGCCGTGCGCGATGGACGGCAGCTCATCCTCGACGAACGGGCGGAAGAGGCGGCGGGTCTCGATCGAAGGGAGGACGGTGTCGCGGGCCTGCTCCAGGCCGAGGATCGATTGCGCGCGGAGGTTATCGGGGGAGAGACGCGGCGAGCTCCAGTAACTCTTTTCCACACGCCAGGCGTTGAGCAGCACGATGCGCTTGATGCCGAGCGAGGTGGCGCCGGCGATGACGCGGTTCAGAACTTTCGGACGCGGCAACGCCAGGATGAGGATCAACGGCAGCGGCGTTGGTGGGTTGCGGTCGAGCACGACATCCATCTCCAGCGCCTCGTCATCGAGCCTCGTGATCGTCCCGCGTCCGATGCGGCCGTCGGCGGCGCCGGCCGCGAGCTCCTCGCCCACCGCGGCGCGATGCACGTCGGTAACGTGCTGCAAGCGGCGGCCGGTCAGCCGGACGCGCGAGCCGCCGAAGAAGTCGTCGTCGAAGAGAAGGATCAGGTTCACGGCGTTGCAACGATAATCCCCTCCGCATGAACGTGCAGCCTGACCGGAGATGGGAATCGTTCGCGGAGCGCGAGCCGTACTTTGCCGTCTTCACCGATCCGAAGTTCTTGAGCGCGAACCGGACGGCGAACCACGTACGCGAATTCTTCGACAGCGGCGAGCTGCTGGCCGATGCGATCTTCTACACCATCAAACGGCGGCTGGTGCACGACTACGCGCCGCAATCGATCCTCGAGTACGGCTGCGGGCCGGGGCGACTGGCCATCCCCTTCGCCCGGCGCGCCGTCTCCATCACGGCGGTCGACCGCTCTCCGGCCATGCTGGAGGCGGCGCGCCGGGAAGCGGCGAAGCAATCGATCTCGAACATCCACTTCACCACCGCTTCCTCGTTCGATCCGGCACAGCGCAAGTTCGATCTCGTCAATGCCTACCTTCTCTTCCAGCGCCTTCCGCCCGCGCAGGGGCTGGCACTCTTCCGCGAGCTCCTCGGATGCATCGGTTCGGGCGGCATCGGCGCGTTTCATTTTCTCTACCGAGGATCGGCCTCGCCGTTCGTCAGGTTGACGCGGGGGGCTCGCGAACGACTCCCCATCGTCAACGGCATCCTCAATCGCATGCGCGGCAAGGCGTCCGATGCACCGTTCATCCCCAGCCATCCCTACGATCTCGACGATGTCTTTCGCATCGTGGCCGAGGCCGGGATCGAAACGAGCCACGTCACCTTCCAGTATGACGAAGAGAGGACCAGCGCGATCGTCTTCGTCCAGGCGCCGCTGTCGTTTCCGGCGAGCGACGAGGCTGAAGCCGCGACGCCCGCCAACGAGCCCGCGACCGGCGGGTTGATCGACGTCCGCGACATGATCGCGAAGACATCGATCGAGGAGCTGAATCGCACCGCCGAGGAGTACTTCGCGTCGCTCAAGGAGTGGGAGCACCACCTCGCCAAGCCGTTCAGCAAAGCGGATGAGACGCCGCCGATTCTGATGGCCTTGGCCACTCTGCTGCAGGGATTGCGGCTCACACCGGGGACGACCGTGCTCGAATTCGGCGCCGGCACCGGATGGCTGTCGCGATTTCTGACGCAGCTCGGCTGCCGGGTCATCCTGCTCGACGTATCCCCGACCGCGTTGCGAATCGCACGCGCGCTGTACGAGAAGCAACCGCCGATCGGTGAGCGGCCCGAGCCTCGGTTTCTCCCGTTCGACGGGCACCACATCGACCTTCCGGACGGCAGCGTGGAACGGATCATCTGCTTCGACGCCTTCCACCATGCGCCGAATCCCGACGATGTGCTGCGCGAATTCGGCCGCGTACTGACGCCGGGCGGCATCGCCGCCTTCGCCGAGCCGGGCCCCCGGCACTCGCGCACGCCGCAATCGCAGTTCGAGATGCGGACCTACGGCGTGGTGGAGAACGACGTCGACATCCACGCCATCTGGCGCAGCGCATGGAGCTCCGGATTCCGCGACCTGAAGCTCGTCGTTTTCCACGGAACCCCGTTTCACGTCTCGCTCGACGATTACGAAGACCTGCTCACCGGAGGGGCCACGAATGCAAAGTGGGTGGCCTCCACGCGGGCTTTTCTCCGCAACGTCCGCAGCTTCTTTCTATACAAGGAAGGATCGGAGCGGATCGACAGCCGAAGCGCCTCCGGCCTCGCCTGTGAGATCGCGGCGGCGCTCATCACCTCGCCGGCGATGGCGGGGCAGACGATCATCGTCGAGGCGACGGTCACCAACCGCGGTACCGCGATCTGGCTGCCGTCGAACGCGCCGTTCGGCGGCGTCGCCGTTGGCGCGCATCTTCACGACGCGGCCGGAAAGCTGATCACCTTCGACCTTCACTGGGAGCGCCTGACCGATCCGCCGCGGGAGATCGCGCCGGGCGAAGCGGTGAGCGTCCGCATGTCGATTCCGGCGCAGCCCGCGGGGAGATATCTGCTCGAAATCGATTGCGTATCCGCCGGCGTGGCCTGGTTTGCGCAGCTCGGATCGCAGCCGGCCCGGCTCACCGTCGATGTCGTTCGCGCCGATGTATGATGGGCCGGCATGAACATCGAGACCCGCAAAAAAGGTGACGTCGTGATCGTCGATTTTCAGGGGCGCCTGGCGGTAGGCGTCGGCGACGATCTGTTGCCGCGACTCATCGAGCAGCTCCTCGACGAGGGCAACCGCAAGATCCTCCTCAACCTTTCTGACATGGATTACATCGACAGCAACGGTCTCGGCGAGCTGGTGCAGAGCCTCAAAGTCTCCGGCCGCCACGGTGCGTCGCTCCGCCTTCTCAAACCGCAGGACCGCGTGAAGAAGACGCTCAAGCTGACCAATCTCCTGCCGATGTTCAGCGTCTACGACACCGAGGCCGAGGCCATCAAAGCCTTCGACGCTTAGGCCGGCACGGCCGGCAACGTCGGTTGCCCAAGGCTCGGCCGCCATCTTCGGGATCTCTCTACCGCGTGGACTCCTGGAGGGTTTGATTTACAGAAGGCAGTCTATAGATTAGACTCTCCGCATAAAAAGGAGAGTCATGGATCGATTCATTACTTCCGTGCGCGCAGCCTGCATCACCTACCGTTCTCCGCTGGCCACCTGTGCTCCCGCCGGCCTGATCTGCGAACGACGTATGCGCAGCCTCCGCCGAAGAGCCGCGCAGCGTTTGCCGCAGCGCCCAGTAAACGCCGACGCGTAGCGGGAAGAACGCAGGGGCCCTTCCCCGGCCGCGTATCGCCAGCACGAACGAGGCCCAGCGATCGCTCCCGCGTAGCCTGTTGGGTGCAATTTGACCGACAACCGACAACCGACAACGCGGCGTAGCCGCAGCGATGGCACACACCTTGCCGAGCTCACCCGTGATGTTCCGCGGACAACGCAGCCGTTCGGCGACGAAGGTGTGGCCCGGGACGGCCTACCCGCTCGGCGCGACCTACGACGGATCGGGAACCAACTTCTCGCTTTTCTCGGAAGTGGCCACGCGCGTCGAGCTTTGCTTCTTCGATGACGGAGGCAGCCAGACCTGCGTCAATCTGCCGGAGATGACCGGCTTCATCTGGCACGGCTACGTTCCCAACATCGGGCCGGGACAGCGCTACGGATTCCGGGTTCACGGACCGTGGGAGCCGCAGGGCGGGAACCGGTGCAATCCCGCCAAACTGCTGCTCGATCCCTACGGCAAGGCGGTCGACGGCAACGTGCAGTGGAACGAGGCCGTCTTCGGACACTTCTTCGACAATCCCGACGGGAAGAATGACGCCGACTCGGCGGCCTTCATGCCGAAGTCGGTCATTACCAGCCCCTACTTCGACTGGGGAGCCGACCGCTACCCGCGCAGGCCGTGGCACGAGACGATCATCTATGAGGTCCACGTCAAGGGTTTCACGCAAGACCATCCCGAGGTGCCGGAGCATCTGCGCGGCACCTACGCGGGACTGGCTCACCCTTCCGCCATCCATCACCTGAAAACGCTCGGCATTACCGCGGTCGAGCTCCTCCCCGTCCATCAGTACATCCACGATTCGCTTCTCCTCGAGCGCGGACTGCGCAACTACTGGGGCTACAACTCGATCAGCTATCTGGCCGCGCACAATGAGTACTCCTCGGGAGGACAGACAGGCCAGCAAGTGCAGGAGTTCAAGCAGATGGTGAAGACGCTGCACGAGGAAGGGATCGAAGTCATCCTCGACGTGGTCTACAACCACACCGCCGAGGGCAATCACCTCGGGCCGATGCTGTCGATGAAAGGCATCGACAACGCCGCCTACTACCGCCTCATGCCGGATGATCCGCGCTATTACATGGACTACACCGGAACCGGCAACAGCCTGAATATGCGCCATCCGCACGTGCTGCAGCTGATCATGGACTCACTGCGCTACTGGCACCTGGAGATGCACGTCGACGGCTTCCGGTTCGATCTGGCCTCGACGCTCGCCCGCGAGTTGCACGACGTCGATCGCCTCAGCGCGTTCTTCGACATCGTCCAGCAGGACCCTGTGCTGTCGCAGGTCAAGCTGATCGCCGAGCCGTGGGATGTCGGCGAGGGGGGTTATCAGGTCGGCAACTTTCCGCCGCTCTGGTCGGAGTGGAACGGCCAGTACCGCGACTCGGTCCGCGATTACTGGCGCGGCACCGGCCAGACCCTCGGCGAGTTCGCCAACCGCCTGACCGGAAGCTCGGACCTGTACGCGGAAACGGGACGGCGGCCGTATGCATCGATCAACTTCATCACCGCGCACGACGGCTTCACGCTTCGCGACCTCGTTTCGTACAACGACAAGCACAACGAGGCCAACGGCGAGAACAACGCCGACGGAGCCAACGACAACCGGTCGTGGAACTGCGGCCAGGAAGGGCCGGCGGACGATGATGCGATCAACAACCTTCGTGCGCGGCAACAGCGGAACTTCCTGGCGAGCCTGGTCCTGTCGGTCGGCGTACCGATGATCTGCGGCGGCGATGAGATCGGGCGGACGCAACACGGTAACAACAACGCCTACTGCCAGGACAACGATGTCTCATGGTTCGATTGGCCGAATATCGACGGCGAGCTGTTCGCCTTCGCAGCACGCCTGATCGAGTTCCGCCGCTCGCATCCCGCCTTCCAGCGGCGCCGCTGGTTCTACGGCCGCCCGCTTCGCGGCGCGGGGGTGAGCGATATCGGCTGGTTCAAGCCTGACGGCGAACAGATGACAGACGACGACTGGCAAGGAGACTTCGCCCGAAGCATCGGCGTCTTCTTCAGCGGTCACGGAATCCCTCCCGGTGCGCGCGGCGAGGAAGTCGTCGACGACAGCTTCTTGCTGTTTTTCAACGCCCACTACGAAGCGATGCCGTTCAAACTCCCAGCCGGCCCATGGGGCGAGCGCTGGGAGCCCGTGATCGACACGAACCAACCAATCCCCGACCTGCGCGATCACGATGCGCTGCGCGCCGGCGAGGTGGTGGATGTGGAGTCGCATTCGATGATGGTGCTGCGGAGGATGGAGTAGGCCCTGAGTTTTCTCACCGACTCTCAAATAGCGATAATTGCTGTCGTGAAAAGGGTGCACCTGACGCTGGATGAGGATCTACTTGCGCGTTTGGATCGCGCTGCTCGCCGATCCAGAACCACGCGGTCGGAGTTCACGCGACAGGCACTTCAGGACGCTCTGAACAACATGACAAAGCAGCACGAAGAACAGCATCGACGGGGCTATGCGGCATACCCCGTGGAAAAGGGCGAGCTCAGCGCGTGGGCAACCGAGCAGGTGTGGCCGGAGTGAAACGGGACCAATTGGTGGAATCGTCTGCTACGCTTCGCGAAACGCTACGCGACTCTGCTTCGTCTCACGATCAACATGAACCGCAAAACGATTCTCCAGACCGCGGCTCTGATCGCCGCCGGCGTCATCCTCGCCCTCGTAGCTAACGCCTTTGCGCCACGCGAGCGGAAGCTGGCGATGGCTGGCTCGTATCCGAATGCGCTGAAGGTGCCGGCGCGGGAAACCGCCCCAACGGCGTCGATACTTCCAACCCGCGTTGAGCAGGTACCCGTCGTCCCGACGTCAACGACCGCTTCCGAAACGTCGACCACCGCAACGCAGCCGACAGCGACCGCCGCCATCACCACCGTCGGCCTCAACCCGGCGGCAAAGACTCCGGCGGCGCCAGCGACGACGACAGTCGTCCCCGTCCCCCACCCGCCATCCCCAACTCCCCCATCAGAAGACCGCTTCCTCCCCCATCCCGACAAACCGTACGTCGAGATCACATTCGGCGACGTGAACACGCTGCATGCGAAGAGTGTCCTCTTTCTCGATGCGCGCCGGACGTCGGTCTACGAGCAGGGCCACATCGCCGGCGCGCGGCCGTACTCGGTTTGGGAATCAGACATCGAGGACAAGGTGCGGAAACTGTTCGACGAGCGCGGCGATCCGAGTGCGCAGGCGCTCCCGATCGTCATCTACTGCAGCGGCGGCGATTGTGAGGATTCCCACATGCTGGCGCAGAAGTTGTGGGGCATCCAGTTCAATAACATCTACGTCTACAAAGACGGCTTCCCCGACTGGCAACAGCACGGCGCGCCGATTCACGCGGGAGCGAATCCGTGAAGCGTCTTCTGGCTCATCCCTGGCTCACGATCCGCGTCCAGATCGCTCTCGGCGCAGTCTTCATCATCGCGGCGCTGCCGAAGATCGCCGACCCGCCGTCGTTCGCCCACATGATCTACAACTACCGCCTCGTGCCGTCGCCGCTGATCAACATCAGCGCACTGGTGATGCCGTGGGTGGAGTTGCTGGCCGGCTTGGCGCTGATCCTCAGCGTCTGGAAAGCAGCAGCGCGAACGGTGGTGGCCATCATGCTGGCCGTCTTCATCGTGGCCATTTCCATCAACCTCTTCCGCGACAACGCCATCGACTGCGGCTGCTTCAACGTCGCCGACCGCGGCAAGACACACGAGCAGCGGATCTTCGATATGAAAGTCGATGTATTCCGCGACTTCGGGATGCTGCTGATGGTCGGGCAGCTCTGGTACGCGGGGAAGAAGGAAGAGGACGACGTGTAGGCCGAAAAAGCCTCTCGCGGAGCCTTGACTACCTCACCTCCGTCCCGTCGCACTCGCCCATGAACTTGCCGGCGTAGGTGGCGGTAATGTCCTTGTCCTGCATTTTCATGTGCATGGAACCGTCGAAGGAGTCGCCGCCATAGGTGATCTTGCCCTCGCCGGCCATCCCGTTCTCGCAGGTCATCTTTCAGGAGATCGTGCTGCCGTCGACCTTCACGTCGGTGTAGGTACAGCCGCCGCGTTTATCGCCGGCTTTGGGGATCAGATTCTCGGGTTTCTCGGCCTGCTCCTTGGTAACGCAGGTGAAGATGGTCCTGGCCGGCATCTTCATCGGCATACCGGTCATTTCCATTTGAACGGTCGTCTGCCAGCGGCCGGGCTTGGCTAGGTTGCCGGCAAAGAGAGGAAGAGCGAGTATCGAGACCACCGCGAACAGCGCAAGATTGCGAAGCTTCATCAGTATGCTCCGTTGGTTTTCGGAGGAGTATACGTCAGAGCTTTTTCACACCGCGCGAGCGGGTGGCCGGCTCGATTCGTAGCGCCCCGGTGAGCGCGGCGGACTCGTTGCCGCTCTTCACCATCACCACGAGGGAACCGGCCGGCGTCGAGGCATCGATCTGGAATGTGGCGCTAACGTAGTTCCCCCCCCACTTGAAGTCGGAGATACGGTGGAAGCCGGGATTGGGGACATCGAAGGTGGTCATGCCGCTCGTGAAGCCGTCGCCGCCGATGCCAAGGGTCATCGTCGAACCGGCGTGCAGCGTGGCCGGCATGGCCTGAAGGGTAACGCTGTCCGATCCGGCTGCCCACGCGCCGATCCACTTCGGATTCAGGCGCACTGATCCGGAGCCATCGACGTTGAGATTGCCGTAGAGGCGTCCGTTTTCGACGCGAAGAGAGCCGCCGCCGGCGAACTGCGTCGGAAACGAAGTCACCTTCGCACTCTGCCAGGCGCCGGAAAGGTTCTGAAGGTTGAACGGGCCATCGAGCGGCTCGGCGTAGATGCGATAGGTACCCGGGGGAACACCCTGCAGGGAGAAGTTGCCGTTCTTGTCGGAAAGAGCCGTCATCACCGGCTCGCCCTCGTCATTCTCGGCCACGACTTGCGCCGCGTAGATGCCGCCGTCATCGCCGTAGACGCGGCCCTCGAGCGTGGCGCCCGACGCCGGTTTCGTTTTCGCGTAGGCGGTGGAAATAGCCACGCGGTCGTCGCTGTCCAGCACTGCCGTGGTGCCGGTGCCGATATAGGGATACATGACGGAGGACAACACCGCGGAATGGTCGAGCCCGAGGACGTGACCCATCTCGTGCTCGACGAGTTGCTGCAGGTTGTAGCCGCCCGAGACAGCCGTCGGGTCGATCTGCATGTCGGCCTCGAGGATGCGGCCGCTGTCGTCGTACCAGTTTGTGGTCAGGGCGATGAACTTCTGATCGGCGAAGAGATCGTCGGCCATTGAAACCGTGTTGCGTCCGTCCTTGCCCGCGGAGGCGCCATCGACGACGCCGAGCGATTGGAACGAGAGATTGGCGTCAGGAATCGCCGCCCAATCTTTCCCGGCCCGGTCGAGCAACGCCGCGACTTGCGGGATCGCCTCCACAACGCGGCGGTCGATGGCATAGCGGATCGGAAAGGAGCTATCAGGCCAGGCGACAGGAATCAGCGTACCGTTGTTGAAATAGGTCAGCCGGGCCGCTCCGAACGCCGGCACCGCGGCGATCATGGCGATGGTTACAACGAGGAAAAGGCTTCGGAGGGCGGGCATATCTGAGCCAGTGAACTGCAACCGAGGTGCCATTGCAATAACTATTTCGCGTTCGGGGTCTCGGGGTCTCGCGGTTACGCGGTCTCGGGGTGGCTGGGTGGCTGAGTTTCTGGGTTGCTGAGTTGCTGAGTTGCCAGGCCGGTGTTTGCCCTGCAACTCAGAAACCTAGCAACCTAGCAACCCAGCAACCCCAAGACCCCGAGACCCCGGAACCGCGAGACCACGTCACACAATCGCGATCAGATCGATCTCGACCAGCCCGCCTTTTGGCAATTGCCCGACGCCTACCGTCGTTCGGGCCGGCTTCGTGTCGCCGAAGTACGAGGCGTAGATTTCGTTGAGGGTGTCGAACCTGGCGAGGTCGGTGAGGTAGACGGTAGCCTTGACGACACTGCTGAAGTTGGTTCCGCCCGCGGTTAGCACCGCTTTCAGATTCTCGAAGACGCGCCGCACCTGCGTGGCGAAGTCGCCGTCGACGAGTTTGCCGGTGGCGGGATCGAGAGCGATCTGTCCCGAGGTGTAGATGATGTTGCCGGACCGGATTGCCTGCGAATAGGGGCCAATTGCTTTCGGCGCCTTGTCCGTTGCGATGATTTCCATGCTTGCTCCTTCAGGATTTGAGCGTGACAGTATAATCGCGGCACCTTTTCTCGGAGCTCATACGACGCATGGCAACGTACTCCGGCAATGCATCGCTCTCTCAAGCTGTAAAAGACCGCGTTCTGTCGACGTTCCAGCAGAGCCTGACGCTATACAAAGAAGGCCGCTCGGCCGAGGTGGTCGAGGGCTGCACGCTCATCCTGCGCATGGATCCGATGTTCGATCCGGCCCGCAAGCTGCTCGAGAAAACGCGCAATCCGAACGCGGCCATCAATGTCGATTCGCTCCTGCCGGCCGCGCCAGGATCCGATATCTTGAACGAAGCGCGGGCGGCGCTGGCGGCTCGTGACTTTCAGAGGGCCGCGGAGCTCACCTCCGAGGTGCTACGCGACGACTTCACCAACGAAGAAGCGCGCCTGGTCAACGACACGGCGCGGGAGAGGATCGAGGCTGCTCCCTTCGTCGAACAGTTCATCCGCAAGTCGGAGATGTTCGCCAGGCAGGGCAACGCCAGCGCGGCGCGGTCGGAACTGGAGAAGGCCCGGGCGCTGGACGACGGTCATCCTGGCATCCGCCGCGTTGCCGAATCGATGAAGGCAGCCGAGCCGCCGGCCGCGCCATCATTCAACTCCGGCAGCAGCCCTTCGTTCGTCGTCGAAACACCGCCGCCCGCCCCCACGGCCCGCAGCGCCGCGCAGGCGGCCGACTTCGGGTTCACATTCGAAGAGGAGAAGCCGGCCGAGCCGGAGTCGCCTTTCGGAGCTTTCTCATTTGGCGGCGCCCCGTCGCCCGCTGCTCCGGCGCCTCCTGCCGCCGGCGGTTTTTCGTTCGATACACCCGTGGCGCCGCCGGCACCGCCGTCGGCGCCGTCGTCATCGTCCCCATTTGGCGCCGGAGGATTCTCGTTCGATACACCCGCCACACCCGCGGGTGGCGGATTCGATTTCGGCCCCGCGGCGCCGCCGGCGGGCGGCGACCAGCGGAAGATTCAGCAGTACCTCGCGGACGGAGACCGCGCCGCCAGCGCCGGCGACTACCAGCAGGCCATCGATCTCTGGTCGCGCATCTTTCTGATCGATGTGACGAACGATGAGGCGTCGCACCGGATCGAGAGCGCGAAGGCAAAGCGCCGCGAGATCGAGAGCAAGGTGGAAGCGATCATCAACGCCGGCGAGCTGGCCTATAACGCCCGCGACAACGAGACGGCGCGCGCCAAGTTCAACGAAGCGCTGCGCCTCGATCCTGGCAACCTCACTGCCAACGATTATCTCGGCCGGATGTCGAATACCGCCGGCGAGAAAAGCGCGCCGGCATTCGAGGCCCCATTCGCCATCCCCCCGCCCTCGCGCGGGGACATCTTCGACGACGATCAGTTGAGCGGCTCCTACGATTCGCTCAAGCCTCCCGATCTGCCCGTCGCGAAAGCACCGGCAAAGGCGAAAGCGCCCGCCGCCGCTCCCACACCGTCAAAGAACGGCTCGCGAATGGGCGTGCTCATCACCATCGCCGCGGTCGTGATCGTGGCCGCCGTGGGCTGGTTCGCGTGGTCGAAGTACTTGACCAAGCCGGCCTACGATCCGAGCGCCACGCAGGCGATCTTCCGTCAGGCCGATGCCCTGGCGAAGCGCAACCGCTTCGATCAGGCCATCGCCATGCTGCGCGATGTGAAGCCGGCCGATCCGCGGCACGATAAGGCGCTGGAGATGATCGCCGACCTGCAGCACAAGAAGTCGCAGGCGGCGGAGATGCTGAACGGGCGGCCGTCGGCGATCGTGTACGACGAGAGCATCACCGCCGGCCGCACGGCATTCGACGGACACGACTATGATGCCGCCAAGACCGCCTTCGACAACGCCGCGCGGATCAAACCGCTCCCGCCGGACATATCGACGATGTATGCGGCCGCCTCCCAACAGGTGGCCAAACTGGAGGTGGCGAAGGCGCTGTTCAGCGAGCAGAAGTATCAGGATGCCATCGCCAATCTCGACCCGCTGCTGCAGGCCGATCCGCAGAATCAATCCATCCGCCGGATGCTCACGAGCGCCCACTTCGACCTCGGCGCGATCGCTCTTCAGGAGGAACGGCTCCCCGATGCCATCCGCGAGTTCGACCTCGTGCTGAAGGCCGATCCGAATGACGAACTGGCCAAGAGGAGTAAGACGCTGGCCGACCGATATTCCGGTCAGCCGAAAGACCTGCTGTACAAGATTTACGTAAAATATCTGCCGTTGAGGAAGACGTAGCGGTTACGAGGTCTCGCGGTTACGAGGTCTCGCGGTTACGCGGTCTCGCGGTCTATGAATCCGACGACCACGAGACTCGAACCCCGAGGCCTCACGAAGTGGGAACGGAAAACAGGCTTGATGGTCGCTGGTCTCGCGGTCGTAGAATTTACTGACCGCGAGACCTCGCAACGCCGAGACCGCGCGACCGCGATGGGAGGGTGTGATGCGATTCGATGAGGTCGAGCTGCAACCTGCGGCGTTCGATGTTGACGCTGCCGCTCCACCGCCATCCGCTCCGGCTTCGTTCTTCCGTCGGCTGGCCGCGCTCCTCGTCGATCTCTCCCTCTTCGCCGCCCTCGGCCTGGCGCTCTCCCCACTCCTGCCGGCGTCTATGAGCACGATTTCCATCGCCTCGCTGGCCGGCTTTCTCATCATCATCGCCTTCTACTATTTCGCCGGCACGCGGGCTTTGCGGGGAAAGACGATCGGTGGGGCGATCTTCGATGTGCGCGCGCGAAGGCGCGGTGCGGTCTGACGCCGTGATCTACTCCTTCTTGAAGGGCGAGATGGTCAAGGCTGCCACGCGGTTCTGCGCGTCGAACGCCACGCGAAAGGCAACGGGACCGTTCGTGTACGACAGGATCAGATCGATGATCGTGAGGCGTTTGTCGACCCTCTGCTGGACTTGCGTGACGGATTGGAACGTCCCGAAGATCCGGCTGATGTTGGCTGCCAGTCCGGCCATACTGGCAGGGGTCAGTTGCGCGGCCATTTCAGCGTTGAAAGGCTTGACGGCATTGTCGTAATGCCCGCCGGTGAAGTTGGTGAGCACCTGTCGCGCGATCGCTTCGAGGGCCGGATCGACGGGCGGAGGGAGGATGGGATTGAAGTAGACCGTCTGGATATGGTCGAAGGCGTCGAAAACGACATCGACCTTCACGGAACCCTTTTCAAACCGCGCCAAGAGCTCGACGGTACGAAACTCGCCTTTCATGCCGGGATGGGCTTCCTTGACCAGGTAGAACTGACCTAAATCCCGGTCGAGCTGCGTTTTGACATCCGACAGAAGCTGCGGCGTGACCACCGGCCGCAACGCATCATTGAAGTCCTGGGTGGCTAAATCAAAACGGCCCGTGACGAAGTTCCGCAGCATCTCCCGGGCTACCGACTCGATGGGAGTCTGGAGGTGCTGTTTGGGACCGATGGCAAACAGTGTGGTCAAAAGTAGCGAGGCGACGATTTTCACGGGGCAATGGTACCAGCCGGCCCCCGGCAGAGCTGCCTGGGCGCTGGAGATTGGACGTTTGCGACGCCGCGTTAGCGGCTCAAGAAGGTAGCCAGGGGTGTAAGCGTTTTTTGCGAGCACCCCTGGAATCCGATGCGACCTGAAATTGTGCCGCGTCAGCGGCACTGGAGTGATCGAGGACTCCATCCAGTGCCGCTGACGCGGCACCAAATGCATCTCTTTACCAGGGGTGCTCGCAAAAAACGCTCGCACCCCTGGCTACCGTCTCGTTGCCGCTGACGCGGCAAGGAGCTTCGCCGGCGGGAGCCGGCGGCCCGGCACAGCGAGCTGCCGGGCCGGCTGTTTGGCCTAGTCGCGGAAGACCAGCCGCGCGTTTGGAGTCGCCTGCACGGTCACCGTCGGTGCCAGAGTCGCTGCCGTCTCCTTGTCGATCCTGATATCGAACGTCTCATCGCGTTGCGCCTTGCTCTCCACCGCGGCGGCAAACTCCGCAACGGTGTTGAAGCAAGTGGCCATCGGAGGCCCGGGGTTCTTCGCCTTCTCATCGTAGTTGCCGCAGATCTCGTTGAGGACATGCCTACCCAACGCCCTGTAGCTTTCGAACTGCGATTCGCTGAAAAACTGGTCCGCCGTCGTTTCATGAGGGAAGTCGGCTGACGACAGCGCGTAGTTGTAGACGTCTTTCGGAAAGTAGTTCTCCGAGTAGAGCGCCGGCTTGACGTAGACGAGAGTCCCATCGATGTCCTTGACACCGTCTGGTTTTTTATCGATGGCGCTGTAGCGGATGCGCGCAACCGCGACGTAGCGCCCCTCGGGGAACGCTTCGCCAGCCTTGCGGGGAAACATGTACATGTGCCGGATGTCGATGGGAACTCCGAGGTCTGTCCGGATCTTGCGGATGGCGTTGCCGAGATCTTCGAAGTTGAACGTCGGATCGCAGCCACCGTCGCTGACGACGATGTAGCGGCAGCGGCGGAGAACCATCTCGTAGAGAGCGAGGTTCTCGAAATGGCCGCCGTCGGAAAGGTAAACGAGCCTTGATTGATCGTTCGACGTACCTGTCAGCTCGAGGGCCAGCGGATGAAGGTTCGAGGCCGGATTGGCTTTGCGGTATGAGTCCTCTCCGGCGATGCCGGGATTGCCGAGCCACGATCCGAGCCGAACGTTGAGAAGCGTCAGCAGGAAGGCCATGGCCGGCGAGGAGTGATAGCCCTGGTTCGGACTGGCCGCGGCGCCGGAGATGGTGACGGCAGTGCCAATGGAGATGCCGTCGCTGCCGCCATACTCGCGCGAATCGCGATACCCGACGAAGAAGCTGCCCGAATGCAGCGGCGAGACCGTGAACGACTCCGCCTTCCTCTGTTGCCAGGCGAGCTTTTCACCGGCAGTCAGGTTGAGAGCGGCGTTGATGATGTGCAGCGGCGCGCGCTGGCGCGGTTGCAAAGAGTCAAACGTGGCGGTCAGCACCGCGCGGTTCGCGCGCATGCGCGCCGCCCGTGAATCGATACCCTCGATCTCCGCAAACTTCTCTTTGACGAGTATCCGGTTCAGGTCCTGAATCAGGGAGTTGGTCAGGTTCACATCGACGGCGTGCCCTTCCTCGATCCAGATGCGGGTCTGTTTGTCGAGCGCATTCCAGATGGTCTGTTCGACGGAATCCGCCTTCGTAAAGTTGTCCTGGAGTTGTTTTACGAATAACGCGGCATCGGTGAAACTCGTCGGCCAGATCAGGTCGGGATGCAGCTCATACATTTGAAGGTTGTCGTGCGGATCGAAGCCGGTGAAGGTATCGGGCTCCCGGTGGTAGCGCGACGCGCCGAGGTAAGCGCGGATGATTCGATTCCGATACAACGAATGCATCGAGAAACGGTTCACGCCGATGAAGAAGGAGAGAAGGAATGCCCCAGCCGCGACGAGCACGATGCAGCCGAGGATCGTCCAGTCGGTGTCGTGAATGTTCTTGAGATGTTCCGTACCGTTGACCGTCGCGATCGAGAGGTACGGTGTCTTTTCGGTCTCGTATTTGGTTACGAGCTTCGATCCGGGCGCGGTTTCCGCGGTCTGTGTGAATGTGGCGTTCGACTGGAACTGTTCCGCCCATTTTGTCGCGACTGACACCTTGTCGCCGCGGATCAGTTGGATGAGCACCGTCGTCCCGAGTGAGATGGAGGCCAGCAGTACGATCACGAAGAGCGGTACGGCGAGCGCGGCAGCCAGATTACCGATCGCGGCGGTCTTGCTGGGTTTGTCCTTCTCTTTCTCGTTGGCCGGCGTCTTCGAGCTGAAACCGACCATGGCTGCGATGACACCGGACACGCCGCCGATCGAGCTGAGTAGCAGTGGCGCCCGGTAGAGAAACACCGGTCCGAAAACCGAGATGGCGCTCCCCAGTGCCAGGAGGACGGCGGCCATGAGCAGCCACGCGCCGGCGCGGCCCCACCACTCACGGTCGTAGTCTTCGTTGTACTTGCTGGAGACGCCGACGAAGGCCGTCGCCTGCGCGAAAAAGACGAGGAGGACCAACGGCACACTGAAGCAGACATACAGCTCGGACATCGGCACGTCGGACATCAAACCGCGCAGAAAGGGCGGGACCGTCGTGAGGTCAGGAACGGCCAGACGCGGATCATCAAACACCTTGTGTGCAAGGAGGTAGAACAACAGCGCGGCGGTGGCGACGCCGACCACGGTGCCGCAAAACTCGACGAAGAGCTTCTTTCCGATGTTCTGTCCCCGCACCCGCTCGTGCCGTTCGACTGCAGTGGTCTGCCAATAGCGGCCGTAATAGAGGAGGAAGGGCAGCAACGTCATCGCACCGAGCGCGCCCAGAGCCCAGGGCCAATCGGCCTTGATGGTTGACCATGGTTCGGTCGACGCCTGCGCCCAGTAGAGACTCAATGCCGCTCCGGCCACGACGAGGGCGAAGACGCAGACGAGGAAACCGCCGTTCGTCGATATCCATCGAAAAAACTTCGTCGCGGCATGGCGGCCGTGAACGGTCGGCCGCGTCAGTCCCAGGAATCCGAATCCGACAGCCAGAGCCGACACCATGACCGTCAGCAGAACTGTCTGCCGGTACGCAACGTCGTGGCTCAGGAGCAGTGAGAAGAGCCTGGGGATGGCCAACACCGCGGCGAGCAGCGGCACAAGGACGAGCAGGTTGAGGGTGAGGTTCCGTATATACAACGACGCCATCGTCCAGGTGTCACCCGAGGTGAAGCCCAATTGCGGGCTCAGGTAGTTGCTGTACTCGCGGAGATGACGGATCGGCCGCGGTTCGGGATCGATCTTCGACTGAGGCAGGTCGGTCTTGCATGCGTCGGGCTTCGTCCCTTCCACGGCGTTGTCGGCACGGATGAGATCCTCCTGCACGCCGGAGATGCCGCTGGGATGGCGGCGGGCCCACGACGAGAGCCAGCTCCCGATGTAGCCTCCGCCGGAGACGGTGGAGAGGTAATCGAACTTGTCGAGGATGCGAGCCGCGGAAAGCCCCTGAATCACGCCGAGGGCAAACGTAGCGGTGCGGATTCCGCCGCCGGATATCGAGAGCGCTGTGCGCGCCTCCTCATCGGGGCGCAGGTGGAGCTTGCTGTAGAGCGCCGCGAGGCGGAGGTCGCGCAAGTTCTTGACCGCGCCGTGGAGGGCATCGTCGACGATGCGGCGGTTGATCTCGCGGCGCCGCACGTCGGAAACGCCGTCGATGTAGTCGTTGTAATTCCTGATCAGATCGACCCCGCAATCGGTGATTGCCGGCGAAGCCTGGAGGCTTTCCAACGCGCCCTTGGCGACGAGGTCATTCAGCGCGGCGATCACGCCGGCACTGACGTCGACCTCGCATCCCTCGAGCACCGCCCGCGCCCACCGCTCGTCGATGATGTCGTCCTTCGTGTAATCCGACGACGGTACCGCGAGCGGCCCATACATCGAGGCGTACTCCTCTTCGAGCACCTCGTGCACTTCGAGCGGAAGCTTGGACATAGGTCCCTCCTCTGATCGAGCAACGTTGTTGGGGTGAGAGACGGGATTATAGACAGACGGAGCGAATAAGTTCCACTATTTCAGCAATGGCCGCGGATCGGCGGCGCTGGCCTTCCCCGCTTCGACCCAGGCCACGCGGGTGAGGAGCGAGCCGAGGAGTGCGGAAGCGGCGGCGACGCGGCGGGCGCGTTTGGAACGGATGCCTAGGAGGCGGAGGGCCAGCGGGAGGGGACCGGAGAAAAAGCCGCCGATGCGGGTGGTCAGACCGGTGGGGCCGTTCCGCAGCGGCTCGGATTCGACGTCGTCGCACGACTCGATCTCGATGCCCATGTACGTTTCGAGTGCGGCCGCGGCGAGGCCGAGGATGTTGAGTGCCGGCTCGTCGTGTCCGCGAAGTGCGAGCAGCGCGCTCGCGGAGGCGAGTGCTGAGGCCCCGAAATGGACCGGTAGCGACCGGGCGTGTCTCGACCAGACGGGAATGGCCGTGGCGCCGAGAAGGACGCCGGTGTAGGTGGCCATGACCAGACCGGAGAGCGCGGCGATGAAAGCAGCGGCATCGCTGACGCGTCTCATGCGCAACAGTTCGGCGATCACCGCTCCGGCGCTGGCCGTACCGAAGGCGGTCAACGTCCATGCACCGACCGACATCGGCGATTGCGGTTTGAATACCCGGAGCATGTTGAGGAAACGCTCGGGACGTCCGAGGTCGAGGATGAGCAGCGGCCCGGAAACGGCGGCGCCGATCGCGGCGATCCAGCGGGCGTCGCGGACGAGCGACTTCGAGGCGCCGGTCATCTGCGCGGTGAGTGCAATGACGCTCGACACACCGGCCGCACCACCGGCAAAGAAGTAGAGCGGGATCTCCCACGTCCACACCGGCGGCTTTACGATGGGCAGTCCGTAATAACTGTTCGTCTCGGGGAACGGAGAGCCGGGCGGGCGGACGCCCTTGGCGTCGAGTTGGCCAAGGGCGGCCTGGTTTCGGATTTCGTCGAGGCGGGTTTCAGGGATGTGCGATTTCATTTCGCACCTCGGCGGTTGCTGGAAGAGTAAAGAAACGCCGCCAGCGACAATCCGGCCATTGCTCCGGCCACAACGGCTGCCGCACTCCACGATTGCTTGAGCAACGTCGTAGGCACCTCCGGCTTCGGCGGGAGGTTGTACGCGCGCGCATCGCCGCGCACGAGAAAGAAGGCATGCGTGCCGCCGACGCTCGTCTCTTTCGGATTCCAGATCGTGGCGTCGGTCATACCGGAGGCATGTAGCTGGGCGATGCGGCGATCGGCGGCGCGCTCGAGGTCGTCGAGCCTGCCGAAGAGGATCGACCCTGTCGGACAGGCCTTCGCGCACGCCGGCTCGGCGCCCGCTTTCTGGCGGTCATAGCAGAAGGTGCATTTGAAGGCGCGCCCGTCATCCGGACGCCGGTCGACCACGCCGAAGGGACAGGAGACGACGCAATAGCCGCAGCCGTTACAGATGTCCGGCTGGACGAAGACGCTGCCGAATTCGGTGCGGACGATCGAGCCGGTCGGACACGCTTCCAGGCAGCCGGCGTTCTCGCAATGCTTGCAGACATCGGACGAAAACTCCCACGTCAGTTGCTCGCCGGCGTTGCCGCCACAGCCGGACTTCGGCTGGCGCTCGACGAACTTGACGTGACGGTAGGTGGAGTGGCCCAGGGCCAGGGTGTTGTCGTAGGAGAGCCCGCTCCAAACGAAGCCGTCGTCCGGCACGTCGTTCCACTCCTTGCAGGCCACTTCGCACGCCTTGCAGCCGATGCACAGCGTGGAGTCGGTCAGAAAGCCCGTCACGGCCATGGAAAGGAGCTTATCGCATTCGAAAAGCGTACCCGATCATCAGTGGTTCTGGGGCCGCCTGCGCGGCAGGCTGAGGCTGATCGTCTGCGCGAAGTTGGCGCTGCTCGCATATCCAACCAGACGTGAGTAGATGAACGTGAATCGATTTGCAAGATCGACGACGAAGTCCCCCACCGAGATCGCCAGCGGAATGTCGATCGTGTCGAGGCCGACGCCGTCGGTGGACGTCATCGCCACGCGCCTTCCGGCCAGCGTGGCGAATCCGGTGCCCATCGGATGGGTTCGCGTGCGCGTGAGCGCATTCGGCCAGTCGAAGTCGATGAACTTGCCGAGCTGTTTGCCGTCAGAGTCGAAAAGCGCCTGCCGGAGTGTGTTGACAGGCCTTCCCCATGACACCAGTACGTGACCGCCGTTGCTGGCGATGGACGGCGACCCTGGAAGGACGTCGGCGGAGTCGAGCGTCACGGGAGCCGACGGCACACCGGCAGCATTGATGGTGGAAAGCTGAACGCGGTTGGCTGCCGTCTGGCCAGGGGCGGCGGACTCCAGCCACGTGAGAAAGAAGGCCTTTCCGCTCCACGCGGCCGCGGGCGCCGATTGCGCGGGCGACGCAGTCGATGTCGCAGGCACGGCTCCCGAGGAAAGGACGAAGCCGTCGCTGTTGACGATCGCAAAACGGACCACGGGGGATTCCGCGCCCGACTGCCAGGTCACGATCCATTCCTTGCCATCGAAGGCGGCGGATGGGGCCACACCGGGTGGCAGTGGCAGCGTGGCGATCAATGCTCCGCTAAGATCGTCAACGATGGTCATCCGGATCTTCGGCTCTGCCCCTTCTGTCCACAGAATCATCGTTCTGCCGGCGCCCGCCGTGATGACCGGCGATCCCTGATCGAGTGCTGTGGCGAAGACGACGCGATCATCCAGTCTGGCGCCCTTGCTGTCGATTCCGCCGAGATGGACCTCGAACTGTTTTGTGAACTGGCTGTATTCGGTCCAGGCCACGGTCAGGGCACCATCAACACGGCGTTCCGCCGCCGGCACAGACGGCAGCGGATCGGAGATTACCCTTCCCAGGTTGCTGTCTGTCTGCGGCGCATCGCCTGACGATGAAACGGCGACGCGGATCGCATCGCCCTCATCCGACCGGTCGCTCCATGCGACCAGTACCGAATTCGAAGCGATACCGATCGCCGGGTCGTGCTGCACTCGGTTCGAGCAAAGCGGTTGGCTGGCGGTGTCGATCCGCGCGGCGCAGATGGAAAACTGGTTGGTTTGCCATGCGGCCACGATCCTTCCGTCCCTCGCCGCAAGGGCCGGAAAATTCGCGTGCCCCAGATAGAGGGTAGAGGTCGAGACCATGGTTCCGTCGGCTCGCAGCCGCGCCGAGCGAAGGTTGGAATTGTCGTCCCAGATCAACGCGTATCCACCGTCGGTGCCGGCTATGCCCGCATGCGGTCCGTTCAAGTGAATCGGAGTCCCGATGTTGCCCGTCGAGGAGACCGGGTCGAGAAAGAGGGACTGCTTGGTTCCGCCGGGTCCGGAAGAGAAAATCGCCGGAAGGACAAGGAAGTCGCCGCCTGACGATGCCGAATAGAGCGGGGCGCCGGCTGAGAGCAAGACCAGTTTCGCGTGCAGATCGGCATCGACGAGCGCGACTCCTCGAATCCACGTCACCATGTACTGGCTGCCGCTCCAGACGCACGACGTCTCGTACGAGAACGGATTGACCTCGGCGATCACCGTTACCGGAGCCGAATCGATGAGCGTTCCGTCCTCACGCACGCGAATCCCTACAACCGAGGGCGTTGGTAGCGAGCCGGTCGTCGGGCTGGTGATGCCCCAGACCACGAGATACTCGTGACCGTTCCAGGCAATGCTGGGCCGCTGGCCTGTACCCACCGCTGTCGCAAACGGTTGTGTCGGAGTCCCATCGGCACCCACAGCACGGACGTAAATCGTCATCCGAGCGTCCTTGAAGACATCGAGGCTTGACGTTACCGTGGCTCCCCAGGCCACGAGGTAACCATTGCCACTGGAAGCAACCGCGGTCGAAAACCGGTAGGGCACCGGGTCGAGCGCGCTTTGCGAGATTTGCGTTTCCGTCGCCGCCTGGGCGGATGGAAGGACGATGAGAGAGAGGAGAACGATCACTGCCAAAGCGCGCATGCTGTTACAGCATATCCTCGATAGGCGTCTAAGTCACCCTCAGAACCCGAATCCGGCCGGCTCGCTCTTTCGGACGCTACACGTCAGCGCTTTCGATTCCATGATGCGCACGTTCGGTTCCTCGGAAATTGCCACGAGGTCGTTGACGACGTCGCCCTTCACCAGTCCGCGACCGCCCCAGTGATACGGAAGGCCAACCTGGTGGACGCGGCGTCCCTGCACGTCGAGCGACGGCATGCGGGCGGTGACGAGAGCGCGCGCTTCGATCTGGCCGCGGGCGGTGGATACGATCACATGGTCGCCGTTCGCGGCGCCGATCTCCGCGGCCAGCTCCGGCGAGATTTCGGCGAACAACTCCGGCTGCAGCTCGGCGAGATGGGCCAGCGTGCGCGACATCGCTCCCGAGGTGTGATGCTCGGTGAGACGGTAGGTCGTGAGGATGTGCGGAAAACGCGCATCAGGCGATGTGGCGTAGGGGTTGTCGGGCCGCTCCTTCTTGTCGGCGGCAGGATTGGTAAGCTGATCGGGGTAGAGAGCGTTGCCGAGGTTCGACTCCAGCGGCTCGTAGTGGGCCGGAAGCGGACCATCCTTCAGCCCCGACGGGACGTAGAGCCAGCCGACGCCGTCGGGATGCATGATGAACGGCGCATCGCCGGGGAGGGCTTCGTCGCCGCGTTTGCCGGGATCACCTTTCGCATCGGGATGCTTCGTCTTCGTGAAGTCGGCGACGTCGTCACCGCCCCATTCACCTTTCGATTCATCCCACCAGACCAGCTTCTTTCGCTCGCTCCATGGCGTCCCATCCGGCGCCGCCGAGGCACGGTTGTAGAGGATGCGGCGATCGAGCGGCCAGGCGAATCCCCAGCCGTGTCCGTATCGTCCGCGCGCCGCGCGGCCGTTCGCTTTGTTCTCTCCGTCGTAAACGCCGGAGTAAATCCAGCAGCCGCAGGAGGTGGTGCCGTCGGCCTTCAGCTCAGTGAAGTTCTTGATTGGGCCGTGGTCGGAGCGTCCGTGTATCTCTCGCAGCACCGCCTCGGGATCCGGCTCCTCGGTCGCGCCGTGGCACGGGTAGTCCCACGTCAGCGCGCGGAGGCCGGCATCGCGGGGAGCGTCCGTCGCTTTTTCCTTCAGCAGCCGCCCGAGGTGATAGACGAAGTGCAGCTCGCTGCGCGCGTCGCCGGGTGGCTCGATGGCTTGCTCGCGCCATTGCAGGAGGCGCTGTGTATTGGTGAACGTCCCGGCCTTCTCGACATGCGACGCGGCCGGGAAGAGAAAGACCTCGGTCTCGATCTCCTCGGTGCGCATCTCGCCGCTGGCGATCTCCGGAGAATCGAGCCAGAAACTGGCCGTCTCGATCTCGACGAGGTCGCGGACCACGAGCCACTTCAGCTTCGACAGCGCCTTCCGCTCCAGCCGTGCGTTCGGCGCGCCGACAGCGGGATTCTGTCCCATGACTAGTAACCCTTCGAGCTTGCCGTCGGCCATGTCCAGCCAGTAGCCGAAGTGTGAATGATCGCCAGTCAGCCGCGGCAGCCATCCGAATCCGAAGTCGTTCTCGTTCGTCGCCGCGTCGCCGTAGTAGGCCTTGAGCAACGAAACGATGTACTTGTCGATGTTGAACCACCACCCCTTCGGCGACTGATGCAGCTTGATCCAGGCCGCGAGCGAGCTGTCGTCATCCGCGTTGTGCGACGGCATCGGCAGGTAGCCGGGGAGGATGTCGTAGAGAGTCGGGATGTCGGTCGATCCCTGGATCGATGCATGGCCGCGCAGAGCCATGATCCCGCCGCCCGGCCGCCCGATATTGCCGAGGAGCAGTTGCAGGATGGCCGAGGCGCGGATGATCTGCACGCCGGAGGAATGCTGCGTCCAGCCGACGGCGTAGCAGATGGCGCCGGTCTTGTCGCGTCCGGAGGCGCTGGTGAAGATGTCGGCGATTTCGAGGAAGCGCTCTTTGGCGATGCCGCAGTTCTGCTCGACCAGCTCCGGCGTATAGCGCGCGAAGTGACGCTTGAGCAGTTGAAACACGCAGCGCGGATGCTGGAGCGTCCGGTCCTGATGCGGCTCCGCTTCTTCGTAGAGCCAGGTCTTGGAGTCGTACTGTTTCTTTTCCGGATCCCAGCCGCTGAACAATCCGCCTAGATCCTCGGTGTCCTGAAAGTCCTCGCGCAGGATCGTGGGAGCGTTCGTGTAGTGGACGACGTAGTCACGAAAGTAACGATCGTTACTCAGCGTGTAGTTGATCATCGCACCGAGAAAGACGATGTCGCTTCCCGCGCGCAGCGGCAGCCAGTAGTCGGACATCGCCGACGTGCGGTTGAAGCGCGGATCGACGTGAATGACCTTCGCGCCGTTCTTCTCGCGCGCCTCGATCACCCACTGGAAGCCGACCGGGTGGTTCTCCGCCATCGACGAACCCATGATGAGGATGGCATCGGAGTTGGCGAGATCATTCGGCGCGGTCGTCGCGCCGCCCCTTCCGAACGAAGTCCCCAGACCGGGGACCGTGGAGCTGTGTCATATCCGGGCCTGGTTGCTGACGCAAACCATGCCCAGACCTCCTGTGAAGAGTTTCTTGATGAGGTAGTTCTCTTCATTGTCGAGCGTGGCGCCGCCGAGGTGGGCCATGCCGGTGCACTGCATGACCGGCTTGCCGTCCAGCGACTCGGTGAAGGTGCGCTGGCGCGTCTCCCACATCCGGCGAGCCACCATGCGCATGGCCCGATCGAGCGGGATCTCGGTCCACTCGCGCGCGTGGGGCGCCCGGTACTTCACCCTGGTGGCGCGCCCCGCGTGCGTGACGAGCTGATACGAGGCCGCCCCTTTCGGGCAGAGGTGCCCGCGCGAGATCGGCGACTCGGGATCGCCTTCGATCGATACGATCTTTCCGTCGCGATGGTAAACAAGCTGGCCACATCCGACGCCGCAGTAGGGGCAGATGGAACGGGTGACCTCCGCGCCATCGCTCTTCGGCCGCAACGCGTGCGTCGCTTCCGACATCGATTCGACGCCGGTACCGTCGGCGCCGCTCTTCAACTGGCGGATGAGCGGCCATTTCAGGAGGAGCTCGGCGAGCATGGCGCGTAGTGTATGCACAGAAAGGGGGAAGATATCTTCGATGGCAACCCGACGACTTGATAGTTGGATCGCCTGAACCCATACGACGCTCAACCTTGTAGGTAGCTGTGACGACCTCTTTTCCAAGTGGTTGCTTGCTTTTCAAAGGCAGTCAACTGTCTCCCGGAGGCAGTTAATAGCCTCCCGGAGGCAGTTAATAGCCTCCCGGAGGCAGTTAACGGCCTCTCGGAGGCAGTTAATGTAACTGACGTAGACTGAAGGTTCATGCGTCCGCGGCGGCTGATCCCCATCCTCCTCTTCCTCGCCGCTACCGCATCCGCTTCCGTCATCGACGACCTCGACGATATCTCGAAGTGGACGTCCGCCCCCTCGGATGGCGTATCGCTGGCGCTGGCCGAGGATCGCGGCGCGATGCGGATGGACTTCGATTTTCACGGGCACGGCGGATGGGCGGCGGCGCGGCGCACGGTCGGCATCGACCTGCCGGACAACTATCGTTTCTCCTTTCGCCTGCGCGGAGAGACGCCGCCGAACACGCTCGAAATCAAGTTCATTGATCCGTCGGGAGAGAACGTCTGGTGGGTGCGGCGGGTGGCGTGGGAGTTCCCGCGCGATTGGACGGACGTAGTCGCCGACAAGCGGAACATCGAGTTTGCCTGGGGACCGTCGGCCAACCATGTACTGACGAAAATCGGCGCCATCGAGGTGACGGTGACCGCGGCCACAGGCGGCAAGGGGAGCGTCTGGCTCGACCGCATCACGTTCGATGAATTACCTGCCGATGTCTCGATGCCGCTGGTCACCGCGACGAGTGCACGGCCCGGGCAGACCGCCGATCGAGCCATGGACGGACGCGCCGACACATCGTGGCATTCGTCCGAGGGGGGCGCGCAGTCGCTGACGATCGACTTTCGAACGATACGCGCATTCGGCGGGCTGACCGTGCAATGGAACGGAGGCGATTTCGCCGCCGAATACGACGTTGCCACCTCGGCCGACGGGAAGGAGTGGAGCACCGCACGCAGCGTTCGCGGCGGCAACGGCGGACGCGATTATCTGCAGACGCCGAACGCGGCCGCCCGATACGTCCGCCTGAACCTGATTCACGGCGCCGGCGGCTACGCCATCAGCGAGATCACCGTCGAGCCGCCGCGCTTTGGCGATCGGATGATCGATGTCTACCAACGAATGGCCCACGATGCACCGCGAGGCCGCTATCCGCGCGGACTGGTCGGGGAGCTCGCCTACTGGACGATCTTCGGAGTCGACCGCGACGAAGGAGCCAAGCCGCTGCTGTCGGAAGATGGAGCCATCGAGACACCGGCCGGCTTCACGCTCGAGCCGTTCGTGCGCATCGACGGCCGGCTCATGACCTGGGCAGACGTGACGACCTCGCAGTCGCTGGAACAGAATTCGTTACCGCTGCCGTCGACGACCTGGCGGCACCCGAAGTTCTCGCTGGAGATCTCCCCCTTCGGCGCCGGAACCGCTGCCGCGCCGATCGGCTACGCGCGTTATCGGCTGCGCAACACGAGCACGCGCACGGAGCACATGCAGTTCTACGTCGCCATCCGTCCCCTGCGTGTGACGCCGCCATGGTTTGAACTGAACATCGCCGAGCTGACGGCGCCGATTCGTTCCATCAGATGGACGGGAAGCGAATTCACGGTCGACGACACACGCATCGTCCCGCTGACGAAACCATCGTCGGTCGCGGCGTCAACGTTCGACGGCGGCGACGCAACTGAGATGCTCGAGATTGCTCCAGCCCCCGACAACCGACGACCGACAACCGACAACTCGGACCCCCAACACCACGCCTCCGCATTCATGCGCTGGGACCTCTCGCTCGCACCCAGCGAAACGCGATTGATCGACATCGCTACTCCTCTGCATCCCCACGATCCGCAGGCGATTCCGCGCGACGTTGCCCGCCAGCGCGCGGCAGCCATCGCATACTGGCGCAAGATCGTCGACCACGTTCAGATCGACATCCCTGCCGCGCGCGATCTCGTCGACACCGCACGCGCCACCGTCGCCTACAACCTCCTCGGGCGCGACGGTCCGGCCATCCGCGGTGGCGCGCGCAACTACCGGCGAAGCTGGATCCGCGACGGATCGCTGGCGTCGACGATGCTGCTGCGCTTCGGCCTCGACAACGACGTACGCGACTACATCCGCTGGTTCGCGCCGTACCAGTTTGCAAGCGGAAAGATCCCCTGCTGCGTCGACACCCGCGGCGCCGATCCGGTCGATGAACACGACAGCCACGGTGAGTTCATCTACCTCGTCGCCGAATACGCTCGATTGACCGGCGACCGCTCACTCGCGCGCGAGATCTGGCCGCATGTAGAGAAGGCTGGGGACTACATCGACCTGCTACGTCACCAAACGACAGGCGAGTTCAAGGGGTTACTCCCTCCATCGATCAGCCACGAGGGCTACTCCGCGAAGCCGATGCATTCGTATTGGGATGGCTTCTTCGCATTGCGCGGACTCAAAGATGCAACGTGGCTGGCCGGGCAGCTGGGGAACGCTGACGCGACCGCACGATTCGCAAAGAGCCGCGACGAGTTCGCCAACGACTTTCACGCCTCGATCCGTCGGGAAATCGATCTGAAACACATCGACTACATCCCCGGCTGCGCGGACCTCGGCGATTTCGATCCGACGTCGACGACCATCGGCATCGAGCCCGGCGGCGATCTGGCCAACCTGCCGCACGATGCCGTCATCCACGAGTTCACCCGCGCCTGGGACGAGTCGCTGGCGCGAATGGAGGGACGCCGTCCGTGGAGGGATTACACGCCGTACGAGCTTCGCCAGGTCGGCACATTCGTCCACCTCGGATGGCGCGATCGCGCACAACGTCTCATGGCCTTCTTCCTCGACGACCGCCGCCCGTCCGGCTGGAAACAATGGGCCGAGGTCGTCGCCCAGGATTACCGAAACCCAACCTACCTCGGCGACATCCCCCACCTCTGGGTCGGCTCCGACTTCGTCCGCTCCTTCATCGACATGATCGCCTACGAACGCGAGGAAGACGACGCCCTCGTCCTCGGCGCCGGTATCCCATCGTCGTGGCTCGACAAAGGCATTCGCGTACATGGACTGCGAACGATCTACGGCCCGCTCGACTTCTCCGCGCAACGTAAGGGCGGGCGGGTAATTGTGACGATCGGCGGCGTGCGGGTGCCCAAGGGGGGGATCGTGTTGCAACTACCAGGAGTTGGCGAGCGCGTCATACGGAGCTTGCCTGCGAACATCGAGCTGCCGCAGTAATGCCCGTAGCATTGAAATCAGCGGTGGAGCATGCTCGTGCTGAGCTCCACTTCACTGCCATCATGAGATGTTCTGAAAACATCTCGTTCCCCCAAGATCCCAATTGTCATCCTGAGACTGCCGGAGCGCTGAGCGAGCGCAGCGAGCGAAATGCGCGGAGGACGGCGAAGGATCTCAAGATTCGCTGCATCTGCCACAGGCGCTGTCACTGGAGATCCTTCAGCGTCCTGCGCGCATCTCGCTCGCTGTCTCGCTCGGCGCTCCGGCAGCTTCAGGATGACAATTTGCTCAATGTTCGATTTCTTCACAGGCTCTGAGACTGCCGCAGCCGCTGAGCGAGCACAGCGAGCGAGATGCGGCGGCAGGACGGCGAAGGATCTTCAGATATAACCTTCGTTACAGAAATCACAGGTTCGCTCCTGCCCCAAGCAGCGCATCTGGAGATCCTTCGCCGTCCTCCGCCGCACTTCGCTCGCTACGCTCGCTCAGCGGCTTCGGCAGCCTCAGGATGACAGTGCATTGAGACGCGCTTAACCTCCGATTCCAATCTTGACACGGCACTAGGCACGCTTGGTGGTCGCGCGTTTCCTGCGAGGTTGTGGCGGGTTAGGAAGTGCGGCGATTATCGAGCGAAGTAGCTGATTCACCGATTCCGAATTGTCGAAAACTAACGCGACATCCGGCTCGAGCAGGACCGCCACGGAGCCTTCTTTGATCCGCGACGCGAACCGATTCGGCTTTGCCGCCGCGTAATCGAAACGGTATTCCGAGCGAGTCCCAGCAAACGTGGGCTCTGTTTCTCGAAATACGCGCTGATCTCATGGCGGCAGAACTAACGCCACCTATGGTCGATCTGTTCGACAACATCATGCGGCGCTCGAATCTCCCGATCCGACCCCCGACTCCCAACACCCGGCACCCGACCCCCGCCTCAGGTTAAGATTACCCCGTGGCCATACCTCCCGAGGTTCGTACCGACGCTGAAACCGCGCTCACCGAGTTCTGCCATCAGCAGAACTCATCGGCGGAAGTCGCGGATCAATCGCGATGTGAATTCGAGATTCTCGAGAACCACGTCATCCTCGTCGAGAGGCGGCCATCCTTCCTCAACCACCTCGAATGGACATCGGTGCCGAAAGCGAAGTTCCGCTACTCACCCGCGAAAAGCGTCTGGTCGCTCTACTGGCCCGACACCGACCAGCGATGGCACCGGTTGTCGAGCGCGAAGACGGCCAAAGACCTCCGCGTGCTGCTGAAGGCCGTCGCTACCGACACCTCGGGCGTGTTCTGGGTGTAACGCCGCGGCCTATTTGGCCGCCTGCATGAACGCGCACGAATCGATCGACTGAAGATCGAGTTGCAGCGAGGCCATGCTCTGGATGATCTCGATGCGGAACGGGATGCGGCGGGCGTCGTCGGAGATCCAGATCTTCATGCCTCCGGGCCACTTCCTGCCGCCGGGCGCATCGACAAACTCGAATCCGCTCGCTGCGATCTGCTGATTGCCGATCGTAAAGACGCGGCGGTCGGCGGGGCGCACGATCACCGGATACGACTTTCCGTCCGAGTAGGCCGTGGTGGTCATCGGGCCGTGGATCGTGGCGACGTTCTGGCGGAGATAGTGAATGGCGCTGACGACGTCGTAGAACGACCCCGCCGGAATGGGATTGGTCTTGTCCCACTGCTTCTCCGGCGTTTCCTTGTGCAGGTGGGCCACGCCGCTGCCGTAGTCGAAGAGGGTCCGCTCCTTGCGTGATTTGTCCTTCCAGACGTACGCGTGATACGTCATCAGCGTCCGCGCTCCCGCGGGATCCATCTGCGTCTCATACGCGTAAAAGCCGCTCGCGGACGCGGTGATTAGAAGCGAACTGTCGATGAAATTCCGCCCCGGGGTGGGGTACGTCGTCTTCAGCTCGCCGACGCCTGAGGTCGGGAACATGATCCCGGCAATCCACGAGAGGCCGCCGCGCAGCTTCCAGGCGTAGCGATACGACTCGACGTTGGCCGGGCCGCGGCAGTTGATTTCGACCGCACTCGCCGCCGGAATGGCGCAGGCGAACGCGAGTGCAAGAATCGAGTAACGGGTCGGCTTCATGAACGCGGTTGGAAACATGACGTATGAGGCGTAAATGCCTACATCGCGCTCAGCCGTTCCTCGACTTCGACGATCACGTAGTCGGGGGTCGACGACCCCGCGGTCACGCCGACCGTCCGGGCGTTCGAAAACCATGCCGGATCGAGGTCGTCCGCTCCCTGCACGAGGTACGAAGGCTTGGCTTCACGGCAGATTTCCCACAGATGCTTCGTGTTCGCGCTCTTCTTTCCTCCGAT
The DNA here is from genome assembly GCA_035569395.1 of Thermoanaerobaculia bacterium. Taxonomy (GTDB): domain Bacteria; phylum Acidobacteriota; class Thermoanaerobaculia; order Gp7-AA8; family Gp7-AA8; genus JADGNZ01. The sequence continues at coordinate 51,790 of DATMNC010000034.1, forward strand.
GACGACGATGGCGTCGACCTCGGGATCATGCGCAAGCAGGCGCGCGGCGTCCTGATTCTCTTTGGTGGCGTAGCAGATCGTATCGCCGCGCTCGACGGATGCCGCACGGCGTTCGATCGCCTTCACCACGTCCTCGAATTCCTCGGCATTGAGCGTCGTCTGATAGAACACCTTCAGCTTCGGATACACCGACCAATCGATGGCGTCGGCCTGATCGACCTTCGTGACGATGTGATACGAGCCCGGGTCGAGGTCGTGCGTATAGCCGATCACCTCGCGATGCTTCGGATCGCCGATGAAGATGAGATGGTAACCGTCACGAAGCGCCTTCCCGGCCTCGCGATGAATGTCGTAGACGAACTTGCAGGTGGTGTCGAGGACCTGCAGTCCCGACGACTTGGCAAGCTCATGAAACGACGGCGGAACACCATGCGCGGAGAAGACGATGGTCGGCTCCTCGACGGCCGTGATCTCGTCGATGGTGCGCACGCCGAGGCGCTCCATCTCTTCGACGACGCGCTCGTTGTGAACTACCTGGCCGAGAATCGCGCCACGGCCGCCGCCGGCAACAAAACGCTTCACCTTCAGGTCGGCGATCCGGACGCCGGAGCAGAAGCCGTACTTGGCGGCACGTTTGACGTTCATCGGGAGAGTGGAACGCGCCGGGGCGGCGCGACATTCTGGGGGTTACGCAAAGGCGACCCGAGCGTAGAGGTCGCCGATCTTGATCTCGACGTCGATGCTGTCCAATCGCATGACGTCATCCGGCGATGACTTTCGGTCAGACGACCATTCATCACCGATTCGCCATCTGTGTTCAACGTCCACCGAGTTCTGATCGATGAGCAAAGAGTCGCGGAACGTCGGGATGGATCGATACAGTTCGAACTTCTGACCGCGATCGTAGGCTCGGGTCGACGGCGAGAGGACCTCGACCAGCACGGTGGGATTCGTGATCGTTTCGAGCGGTTCGCCGCTCAGGATGATCGGCCCACAAATCACCACCGCGTCAGGATACGTATAAAGCCCCGACGCCGTCAGAATCCGCGTGTCCGATCCCAGCGATTCGCAGCCGCCCTCACGGAGCTTCGGCTCGATCGCCAGCAGAACGTTCCTGGAGATCCGATTGTGATTCGCCGAACCACCGGCCATCGCCAGGATCTCGCCATCGAAATACTCATTGCGGACCGGCGACATCGCTTCGACCGCGAAGTACTCGGCGATGGTGTAGTGGCGCTGGGCTTGCTACATCGTTCGGAATCTTACTCCGGTCGGGAGGAAGAGAGCGCAGGGTCGCGAATTGCATCGCCGTCGCACACATGCTATATCTCATTCGTATATCTCATCATGGGAGGTTGTGATGGAGACTGCGAAGGTATTCTGGTCCGGTCGCTCGCAGGCGGTAAGGCTGCCGAAACAGTTCCGTCTGGAGGCGAGCGAAGTTCGACTCAGGCGGCGAGGGAACGGGATCATCCTCGAACCCATCCCTGAAACCTGGAGCTGGCTCGACGCGATCGCCGGAACACTCGACAAAGATTTTGTTGAGGCAGTACAGGAGCAACCGCAGGCGACGGAGCGGCCGGAGCTCGACAAACTCTTCGGGTCATGAGGTACCTGTTGGACGCAAACGCGGTGATTGCTCTTCTGAACGACACCAAATCCAAGACTGCCCGCCGAGCCCGCCGGCATAAACCGACCGACGTAGGAATCCCTGCGATCGTTGTGCATGAGCTGTACTACGGCGCGTTCAAGAGCCAGCGGGTAGAACGCAACGTCGCTCTCATCGACGCGTTGAAGTTCGAGATCGTGGAATTCGATCAGGAGGACTCGAAGCATGCTGGAGAAATCCGGGCGCTGCTGGCGCGGCGGGGCGCTCCTATCGGACCCTACGATGTGCTGATCGCTGGGCAAGCAAGGGCACGTCAGTTGACCTTGGTAACGCGCAACACCTCGGAGTTTGCACGCGTACCAGACTTACGTATCGAAGACTGGGAAAGCGATCGCGGGAAGAAGAGGTAGATCCCACCTTACAATCCCCGCCTCATGCCGTCCCTTCGCGATCCGCTCTTCACTCCCCGCTTCGCCATGCTGTGGGTGTATGCGTTCGTCACGTTTTTCTCCGCTTTTCAGCTCCTTCCGGCCATTCCATTCCGGATCCTCGACCTCGGCGGATCGAAGGCGGAAGCGGGGTGGTTCCTCTCCGTCTACACCTTCGCCAGCGCATTCTCGGCACCGGTCATGGGGAGCCTCGCCGATCACTTCGGACGGCGGCGCTTCCTCATCACCGCGTCGGTCTTCTTCGTCGTCTTCTCGCTTCTGTACGGCGTCGTGCGCCAGCTCCCGCTGCTGTTTCTCATCGGCGCGATCCATGGCGCTGTCTGGTCGGGGCTCATGGCCTCGGCATCGGCGCTCATGAGCGAATACATCCCGGAATCGCGCCGTACGCAGGGGATGGCGTATTGGGGGCTCTCCAGCGGCAGCGCCATCGCCGTCGCTCCCGCCGTCGGACTGTGGGTCTTTCACTTCGGCTGGACCACGCTCTGCACGGAGCTGTCGATCGTGTCGCTGCTGATGGTCTTCGGCGCCCTCACATTGCGCGCTGACGAAAAGGGAGCGGTCAAGCGGCGCCTGGCCGTCTCCGATGCCTGGGACTGGCGCGTGATCGCCACCGCGCTGTCGCTGGCGGTGGCATCGTTCGGATACGGCGGCATGACCAGCTACGCCGCGATCATGGCCATCGAGCGCCACATCACGCCGCCGGCGATCTATCTGACGACGTACGCCATCGCGCTGGTGCTGTTCCGCATCTGTTTCTCTCACCTCGGGGACCGTCTCGGTCCGAAGCGGATGCTCTATCCCGGCCTGGTGATCCTCCCCTTCACCTTCGGCTGGCTCGGCATCGCCCACACGCGCTGGGAGATGATCGTCTCGGCTGCTCTCTTCGGGATCGGCTGGGGGGCGGTCTATCCGGCGTTCGTCACCATCATCCTCGGCAACACCGACCCGGCACGGCGCGCCCGGACCTTCGGCTCGATCGTCTGGGCCTTCGACACCGGCATCGGCCTCGGCTCGCTAGGAATCGGCACCATCGGCCAGCACTACGGACTTTCGAAGGCGTTTCTGGTGGCCGCAGCGCTGAGCTGTCTCTCGATTCCCATCTTCGCCCTGACGTCACCGCGCCTCGGTGGCACTTCACTTGCTCCTCCGTCCGAGCATGTCACTGCCGCCGACTGACGACGACGAGCGCGTCTCGCGGAGAGTCGTCTACGAGCAAACCGAAACGAGCGGCTCCTCCCGCTCGATGGTCGTTACGATTCTCGTCATCGTCGTGATCGCCATCGCGCTCATCGGCTACATCCTGATGCACGTGCATCGGTGATGCGGCGTCAGCGACGCCGTCTCGGCGTCCGGCGCTGTAAAGTGCGAGCCATGATCCGCACCTCATTCGCCGCTCTTCTCCTCCTCGCCACCTCCCTCCACGCCGCCGACTTCGACGCAAAGGCCGCCGAGCGCTTTGCCAATCTGGCGCTGGCGTGTGTGCATAAGGAGTATCCGAACAAGATCGCGCACAACCTGAACAGCGATCAGGACGTGGCGCCGCCACGGACGCTGACGCCGGCGTTTTACGGATGCTACGACTGGCATTCGTCGGTTCACGGTCATTGGTTGCTTGCTCGCCTGGCGCGAACGTTTCCCGACGCGCCCTTCGCGGCGGATGCGCGCGCGGCGCTGAAGCAGAGCATCACTGCCGAGAACATCGCAAAGGAAGCGGCGTATCTGCGCGGCGAAGGACGAGCGAGTTTCGAGAGACCGTACGGCCTGGCCTGGCTGCTGCAACTGGCTGCCGAGCTTCGAGAGTGGGACGATCCGCTGGGACGGGAGCTCTCCGCGAACCTGCGGCCGCTCGAGCTGGCCGCGAACGAGCGGCTGGCAACGTGGCTGCCGAAGTTGTCGCACCCGGTGCGGTCCGGCGAGCATAGTCAGTCCGCGTTCGCACTCGGATTGATCATCGACTCGGCCGGCGATCCCGCGCTGAAACAGACAGCTCGCGATGCCACGCGACGCTTTTTCGAGAAGGACAAAGCCTGCCCGCTGGCCTACGAGCCATCGGGCGAAGACTTCCTTTCGCCGTGTATCGCCGAGGCCGATGCCATGCGGCGCGTGTTACCGCCGAAGGCCTATGCGGCCTGGCTCACCGCCTTCCTTCCGCGGTTCCAGTCGCTGCGCCCCGAGATCGTCGTCGACCCGAGTGACCCGAAGCTCGCCCATCTCGACGGGCTGAATCTCAGCCGCGCATGGATGCTGGAAGGCATCGCTTCAGGTTTGCCGAAGAGCGATCCGCGCGTCACCTCCCTGCGCAAAGTTGCGGCGGCGCATCGCATAGCCGGCCTGGCCTCGGTGACCGGCGAGCACTACGAAGGGGGACACTGGCTCGGCTCGTTCGCCGTCTATCTGACGACGGGACGAGGGGTGCTGACCAAATAGCATCTGCGTATAAACAACCAATCGTGACGGTGAGCGCAGCCCTGGGACCGCGGGCGTCCCGACCGCGCTTGATGCTCGGCATCCTGCTGCTTGCAAGCGCGGGCGAGACGCCCGCGCTCCCAGGGCTGCGCTCACCGTTACTTCGCCTTCCGCAACGTCGCCGAATTCACATCGAGCGCGTCGATCGGAATCACCTCGACGTCCTTGAACCGCTGCTGCAGCGCCGGCAGGAACTTCTTTGCGTCGCCGACGATGACGATGCTGGCACCGTTGCCCGCGAGATGTGCGGCCGCAAACTTCTGCACGTCCGGCGCGGTGACGCCTTGCACGCCGCTGATATAGCGATTGATCTCGTCGAGCGGCAGGCCGTAGAGCGCCAGGGTGCCGATGCGGCCGACGATGCCGCCGTTGGTCTCGAGCTGGCGGCCGAAGCCGCCGATGAGCACGGCCTTGCGCGGTCCGAGCTCGTCGTCCGCAACGGCAGCCGTGCCGAGCTTGTTCATCTCGTCGATGATCAGACCGGCCACCTCACTGGCCGATTCATTCTTTGTCTGCGCCGAGGCGGTGAACGGACCGACGTCGCGGCGCAGATCGAACGAGCTCCCCGCGCCGTAGCTGAGACCGCGCTTGATGCGGATCTCCTCGTTGAGGCGGGACGAATAGCCGCCGCCGAGGATCGAATTCGTAACGAGAGAAAGGTGATACGCCGGATCGGCACGGCTAAGGCCCGCACGGCCGACCACGACCGCTGCCTGCCCCGCGGCGGGCATGTCGACGACAACGACATGCGGTGGCGGAATCTCCTTTACCCATCCGAGTGGAGCCTGATGTGAGCCAGCCGCCGGCTTCCATCCGCCGAACGACTCCTGCGCCGTAGCAAAGGCAACCGGGGGCGTTATGTCGCCACCGATAACGAGGATGGCGTTGTCCGGGCGGTAGTAATCGCGGTGAAAGGCGACGACATCGTCGCGTTTGATGCGCGCCAGAGACTCGGGGGTGCCGCCGAGGTTGTGGCCGTAGGGACCCGCGCCGAAGATCACGTGCGCGGCGACGAAATTCGCCAGGCGCCCCGGTTGCTTCATCGCTACCGCCAGGGCATCGATGTTCTGCTGCCGCAGACGATCGATCTCCTCCTGTTTGAAGGTCGGATGGCGGACAACGTCGGCCATGAACGCCATCGCTTGCGGCAGTTTCAACGAAAGGACATCGAGATCGACCGAGGACTCGTCCCACGACGCGCCGGTATCGAGCGTTGCCCCGAGCGCCTCCACGCCGCGCGCGATCTGCTCGGCGCTGCGCGTCGCCGTTCCCTTCGACAACAGGGATGCCGTCGTATCGGCGAGGCCGGGCAGGTTCGCAGGATCGGCTTCACCGCCGTTCCGGATCAACAGCCGCGCGCTCACCAGCGGAACGCCCTTTTTCTCGACGACGATGACGCGCAGTCCGTTGGCCAGCGTCTTCTCCACCGGCTTCGGAATCTGAATGGGCCGCGGTGCGGCGGGCGGGGGTGGAGTCGTCTCAATCTGCGCAAACGCGGGCTGCAGCGCAAAAACCATTGCGGCGGCGACGAGTAGCTTCTTCATTTCGCCTCCGAGGTATATGTGATCGTCACGGCTTTCCCGTCCACCAGATACTTCTTCACCACCCGTTGTACGTCCGCCGCGGTCACCGCTTGCAGTCGTCCCAGACCTCGATTCACGTAGGTGGCGTCGTGGTATTGCGTGATCGCTTCGCCGAGTGCGCCGGCTTTGCCGTCATTCGTTTCGCGCTCGCGCAGCGCCGAGGTGATGCTCAGGTTCTTGGCCTTGTCGAGCTCCGCGGCGGTTACCGGCTTCGCCGCCAGCGCGGCGATCTCCTCTCGCAGTGCGGCCATGCCGTCTTCCGTTTTCTTGCCGCTGGCCATGACGGCGCGGACGGTGAACAGACCGGTGTCTTCGCGCGTCTCGGCGTTTGCGCTGGCACTCTGCGCGAGCTGCTTCTTGTAGACGAGGGACTGATACAGCCTCGAGGAATCGCCGTCGGAAAGGATGGTCGCCGCGACGTCCAGCGGCTCGGAATCGTCGCTGCGCGCATTCGGAATCAACCAGGTCAAGGCCACGGCCGGAAGCGGCACATTCGCGCCATGCTCTTCGAAGTGTTTCTCCTCCGTTCGCGCCGGTTCGTTGTCCGTGACGCGCGGGATCGGCGTCGACGGCCTCGGCACCGTACCGAGGTAGCGGTCGACCCAGGTATCGAACTGCTTCGGATCGAGATCGCCGACGACGATCAGGACGGCATTGTCGGGGCGATAGTAGGTTGCGTGAAAGGCCTGCACGTCCGCGAGCGTGGCCGCATCCAGCTCTTCGATCGAGCCGATGCCCGGCCGGCGATACGGATGAACGGCGTATGAGTCTTTCGTAACGGCGTAGCCCAGCCGGCCGTAGGACGGCGCCAGGATGCGGAAGCGGAACTCTTCCTTGACGACGTCGCGCTCCGACTTGAAGTTGGCCTCGTCGACCGTCAGCGATCCCATCCTCTCCCCTTCGGCCCACAGCAGCGTCTGTAGGTAGTTCGACGGGATGATCTCGTAGTAGACGGTTCGATCGGGATGCGTGTAAGCGTTGTTCGCGCCGCCGACGTCCTCGGTGAGCCGATCGAGCATCTCCGGCTTCATGTGGGCCGTGGCCTTGAACATGATGTGCTCGAAGAGATGCGCAAACCCGCTGCGCTCCTCGGGGTCATTCTTCGAGCCGACGCGGTACCAGACGTTGATGGCTACCGTCGGCGTGGCGTGGTCTTCGATCGAATAAACCTCGAGCCCGTTCGCAAGCGTGCGATGGCGGTAGTTGATCGGAGGAAATGTAGCCGCGGAGACGGACGCGGCAAGGACGAGGAGCGCGATGGAGAAGCGGCGAACGAGCATCGAGTGAGCACCTCTGTGGGAGTCAGTAGATTGGTAGATTTAATCCACTGACTATATCAACGCGCTCGTTCTGCAACGCCCTTGCGGATCATTTCGTCGATCATCGGCCTGAGCTTCTGTTCGATCTCGCGGCTCAGCGCCGACTGGCGGCCGCCGAGGCGGGACTGTTCCTCGCCGAGCTTCGACTGCTCACGTCCGAGGGCGCCCTGTTCGCGTCCGAGGTCTTCCTGCCGGCGCGAAAGCTCGCGCTGCCGGCGATCGAGCTCGCGGTGGCGGGCGATGGCCGACGGATCGTCATCGTCGTAACGCGACAGGCGCGCTTCCTCGGCGCCGATCCGCCCCTGCTCGCGTCCCAGCTCGCCCTGCCGGCGGCCCAGCTCACCCTGCTTGCGGCCGAGCTCGCCCTGTTTGCGGCCCAGCTCTCCCTGCTCACGTCCCAGCTCGCTCTGCGGACGATAGAGATCGATGAGGCTGTGGATCGTGGCAGCGTCGCGCACAACGTAGGCACGGCCATCGTGGCGGAACCAGAAGAACTGGCGGCCATAGACGCGGCGCAGATCGCGGTAGTCGACGTCGCCGTCGATGTTGACGACGTTCGTGTCGCCGTAGGAGAGAACGTAGCTGTCGCCATGATCGCCGTGATAACTCCAGTTCCAATTCTCCGGCGGCGCGGGAGGCTCCGGCGGCTCGGGAGGCTCGGGGACGACATCGATCGATGCCATGGACGGGCGGGCGGGGGGAGGGGGGGGCGCAGGCGGGGTGGCCGGCATTTGCAGACCGAGGTAGGGAAGGGCGCTCAGGCGGGGAATCGCGGCGAGCGATAAGGCAGCGGTTGCGAGGATAGCGGCAGCAATCGTGATCTTCATGATTCCTCCTGACGCAGTCTTGGACGCCGATGGGCTCGTGAAGTTAGTTACGACGCTGAGCGCACACTGTTTCGCGGGCGGTGAGTTATGCTCCAGGGGTCCCCAAAATAGATCGCTTGGGAGGTTGACCATGGTCCGAGCAACTCTGGGAGTCATCGGAGCCTTCGTTCTCATGGCGGTGTTGGTGCTCGTGTTGAGCATGGGACTCTGGTTCGTGCTCGGCGTCGACGGAGTGCTCCGCCCCGGCGTATTCGACGGTAACGCTCTTCTCAACATCTACGCCGTGCTGGCCGGTATTGTAGGCGCCGTCATCGCCGGCTGGTTGTGCGCGAAGATCTCCCGCTCCAACACGGCCGTGGTCGTCTTCGCGGCGTTGTGTTTCGTGATGGGAACGGTCAATGCAGTCATGCAGATGAACAAGCCCGATCCCGGACCGCGCGCTCCCGGGCTCTCGGTGCGGCAGGCAATCGAGAAGCGGAAGGAGCCGATGTGGTTCACCCTCCTCATGCCAGTCATCGGCTCCACCAGCGCGCTGCTCAGCGGACGCCGTGCGTTGGGCTCCGCGGCCAATCGTCAGCCATCCTAGGCAACAGCGACGCAGCGCCACGAAGAGATCCTGCGCGCTTCGCCGCAGGATGGAGCAACCGACCTCACTCGTACCGCAGCGCCTGAATCGGATCGAGCTCCGACGCCCTCGCCGCAGGATAGATCCCAGACACCAGCCCCACCGTAATCGAGACACCGCACGACAGCAGCAGCGAGCTGATCGTGATCACCGTCGGCCATCCCGCGTAGGCGGCAACCAATCGCGCCAGGATGATGCCGATGATGATTCCGGAGATGCCGCCGATCAGGCTGATGGTGAACGACTCGATCACGAACTGAGCCTTGATATCTTGCTTACGCGCACCGATGGCGCGCCGGATGCCGATCTCGCGGGTCCGTTCCATCACCGAGGCCAGCATGATGTTCATGATGCCGATGCCGCCGACCAGCAGCGAAATGCCGGCGATCGATCCCATCACGATCGAGAAGATCCGCTGCGTCTGCCGGCTCTGCTCCAGCAGCGCCTCGGGGACGACGATCTCGTAATCGTCCGCGCCGCCGTGGAGACGCTCCAGCAGCGGGCGGATCAGCGTTGCGGCGTCGCGCGTGGAAACCCCTTCCTGCAACTCCACCAGCAGCTCGTCGACCGGGGCGTCGAGCGGATCGCGGTCGAACTTCCGCATCGCCGTCGACACCGGGATCCAGATGTCCTGCGCGTTCGAGGCCACCGGGACATCATTCGATGACCCGCTTGCCGGTTCCTCGCCGGCGAAGATTCCAATCACTTCGAGCCAGACGTCGTTGACCTTGAGATGCTTGCCGATGGCCGGGCCGTATCCGAACAGGCTGCGTCGCACTTCCTGGCCGATGACGCAGACCTGCGCGTACTCCTGCTCGTCCTTCATATCGAACATCCGCCCCTCGGCCAGCGAGACGGTGGCTACGCGCGGGAAGCGCCAGGCAACGCCGAGGACCTTGGCCTTCGTCTTCGCGCCGGGAGCGATGATCTTGTACGCCTTGACCTCGAGGCGCGGCAGCACCATCTCCACGCGCGGCACGGCCTCGCTGATCGCCTCCCCGTCGCGAAGAGAAACGCCGAGCGATTTCTTGCGCAGCTCGGCGCGCTCCTCCGGCTTGACGGTCTTTGCCCGGACGATGACGTTGCGCAGACCGAGCCGTCCGATCGCCTCGAGCGCCTTCTTCTCGCCCCCCGCGCCGATCGACAGCATGGCGATCACCGCCCCAACCCCGAAGATCATCCCAAGCATCGTCAACGCCGTCCGCAGCTTGTGCGTGGCCAGGTTCTGGAGGGCGGTGGTGAAGGTTTCGGGAGTGGTCATGGGCGGGGTCTCGCGGTTGCGGGGTTGCGGGGTCTCGCGGTGGTTGAGGAGAGGGCAGCGCACGCGGCTTCGCACCCCGCGAGACCGCGCAACCGCGAGACCCCGCAACCGCGCAAACCGCTACCCCGCATCCTTCTCCTCCGTCGGATCCCGCAACGCGATCTCATCGCCTTTCGCCAATCCCTTCGTGACCACGATGCGGCCGGCGGAGGAGGAGCCGATCTCGATGACGACCGGCTCGAACTTTCCTCCGCGCTTGCGGTAGACGAGCTTCTTTCCCTGCTTCTCGAAGATGGCCTGGCGCGGGATGGAGAAGGCGCCGTCACGGTTCTCGACGTCGAGCACGGCCCGGACGCGGGCGCCCGGTTTCATCAGCGACGGATCGGTGTGATCGAGCGTGATCGTGGCGCCGAAATACTGCACCGGCACGCGCGGGAAACGCGGACGGGCCAGCTTGTCGACCTGGGAGATCTTGCCGGTGATGATCGAGCCGGGCTTTCCTTCGACTGACAGCGTCGCCTTCTCGCCGACGGCGAGACCAGCCGCATCCGCTTCGAGGACGAAGACCTCCGCCTTCATCGATTGCAGATCCGGAATCTCGCCGATCGGACTCCCCGGCCAGACCGTATCGCCGACGCGCATGATGTCGCCGCGCCAGTCGCGCTGCAGGACCAGGATGCCGTCGTAGGGGGAGCGCATCTCCAGCGCGTGCAACCCCTGCTGGGCGTTGCGGATCTTGAGATCGGCCTTGCGCTGCTCGATCGAGACGAGATCGCGGTCGGCGGCGGAGAGCTTGTCGCGCACGCCGAGAACACCTTCCGCGTGCTCCTTCTTGCGGCCGGCCAGCGTCTCATCGATCTGCGACTCCACGCGCTGGTAGCGCGAGAACACCTCGGCGTCATCGAACTTGAACTGCCGCGCCGCCAGCAACTCGTCGCCGGCCTGGTGCGCATCGCGCCGGAGGTTCGTCCTCGTCGTCGATGCCTCGCTATTGGTCTTGTACATCTTGTTGCCGGCCGTGTCGTGGTCCTCGCGTCCCGCCTGCAGTTGCGTATTGAAATCGGTCGGATCGAATTGGACGACCACCTCGTCTTTTTTCAACAGCGATCCATCCGGGACCAGCCAGGCGATCTTGAGTTGCCCTGGTGCGTCGTGCGGCGCCGAGAGCGGCGTCGCCTTCGTCGACTTCAGATTGCCGTCCGCCGTCACCCGCCGCGAGAAGCGCACCGCTTCGACGCGGAAGGTCGGCACCTCGCTCGATTGGCGGCACGCTGCGGCCAGCAGGATCAGGAGGAGCGCCCGTCTCACGATTTTTGTGAATCCTTGTCGCCGGTCTTCGGAACCAGGACCCGGTCGCTCGCCGAGAGTCCGCTCAACACCTCGACCGACTTCTCGTTCTCCCGTCCCAGCGTCAGCGGCATCGCCGTGACCGAGAAGGCGCCGCGCCGGTAGGCCACCGGCCCGCGGTCGGTGACGAAGACCGCCTTGCGCGGAATCAGGATGGCATTCTTCGCCCGCGCCAGCTCGACCGTGCCGTGAAAGCGCATCCCCGGCCGCATCTTCGCCGGATCGGTGCGGTCGAGCTTGATGTTGACCTTCAGGACTTTGATCGGATCCGTCGTCCCTTGCTGCTTGCCGACCGTCCGCGAGGCATCGCTGATCGTCCCCGTAAACTCCTCATCGGGATGGGCGTCGAGGTTGAACACCACCCGCTGCCCGACGGCAACCTTGCCGGCGTCGGACTCGTCGACTTCCCCTTTGGCCATCATGCGCGCCAGATCGGGAATCTCGATGACCCGCTCCATCCGCCAGCAGGTGTCGCCGACTTTCTTCTTGTCGCCGCGCCAGTTGGTCACGTAAACGATCGTTCCATTGCGCGGAGCCATGATCGTCATCGCCTGGATGGCGTTCTTCGTCCCGGTGACGATCGCCTCCGCCGTCTGCTGTTTGCTTGTCAGCAGCGCGATCTGCGCCGAGGCCGCTTTCTCGAAGGAGGCGATGCGCTGCCGGATCGATTCCGTCTCCTCTTTCGCTAATCCGAAATCGAGCTCGATCTGTTTTCGGTCGTTGCTGGCCAGGATGTCCGGCGGTCCTTCCAGCTTGAGCTGCGCCTTCCGCAGCCTTCCCTCGGCATCGGCGAGTTTGAGCTTCTCATCCTCGCGGCGCAGGGCCAGATCGGCGCGCGCCTTCTCGATCTCCTTGCGCGCCTGCTCAGCCTCCGCACTCTTCTCATCGAGCCGTTTCTGCAGATCCATCGTGTCGAACCCGAGCACCGGCTGTCCTGCCTTCACGTCGCTCCCCTCGGCAGCGATCATCGAGACCTTGAAGTCCCAGACATCGTTGATCTGTGGTGGGCCGAAACTGCCGGAGTCGACGGCCGAAAGTGTGCCGGTGACATCGATGCCGGTGATCAGGTCGCCGCGCGAGACGCGCACCCAGTCACCCTGCCGGTCCGCCGCGAGCTTGTTGCGCGTCCATCCAGCCCCCGCCAGGACCGCGATGATGGCGATGCCGACGGCGAGAAACGATTTACGCATGTCCCAGCGTCTCCCCTTCCTTCAACCCGCTCTTCACCACGCACTCCTGCGCATTGCAAGCGCCTAGGATGACCTCGACGCTCTTGCCGCCGGCGAGATGGGCGCGCGGCTTCGCGCCGGAGAATTCGATCGCCGCCCGCGGTGCCAGCAGCGCGGCCTGCTGCTTCATGGCGTGGACGACCACGCGCGACGAAAGGCCCGGCCGCATGCGCACGGCATCGAGACGGTCGAGTGAAACGATGACGCGGAAGGCGCGCCGCAGCGATGTCCGGCTGCTCTCCTGCGCCACCGCAGAGATCGAGGCCACCCGTCCCGTGTAGGAGATGTTCGGATAGGCATCGAGCACGATCGTGACCGGCATCCCGGCGCCGATCCGTCCATCATCGACGTCGGCCAGATCGGCTTCGACCTGCAGCGACGACATGTCCGGTAACTGGGCAAGCGCAAGACCGATGAAGACGCTATCGCCCTCCTGCAGCCGCCGCCCCTCCCACGGATGATCGCGGATGACCACGATGCCGTTGCGGGGCGCGCGCAGAATCAGCTCATCGATGGCGCGGTCGGCGATGTCGAGCTCGCGCTGCGCCTTGCTCAGGTTGAGCAGAAGGTTGTCGCCGTCCGCCTTCACCGAGGTCTTCTGCGACTTGAAGACGTCGATGGCCTTGGCCAGCTCGACCTCGGCGCGCTTGTATTTGATCTGCCGGTCGTTGAAATCACGCGCCGAGACGATCTCCTTCGGCACACCTGCGTCGAGCCTGGCCTTGTCATAGTCGGCCCGTTTGCGCTCCACGTCGAGCTGCTTGTCCAGCGTGTCGGCCTTCCACTCGGCCTGCTTCTGCTGCAGCTCTTGCTGCGCCTGCGCGACCGCTTGATGTTTTGCATCGAGGTTGGTAGAGAACGTGGAGTTATCGAGCTCGACGACCCGGTCACCCTGCTTCGTCTCCGCGCCGTCCTGAGCGATCCATTTGATCGTCGTCTGCCACTGCGGCAGATGCGGCACCGCCAGCTCCTCCCCCCGCGCCGCCCGCAACTCGCCTGTGATGACGATGTCGCTGGCGAAGGTCCCGCGCCGCACGCGCAACGCCTTCGCATCCGCCTCGGTGCGATACCCCGAGAAGCAGGATGCTGCTGCGAGCGCGAGCGCCAGTGCGGCGTAGGGACGGTAGGGACGGACGAAAGTCATCGTTGATGATTGTACGGCTGGGGGTAAGACGTAAGAGGTGAGAAAAAGGTTAGCGTTCAACGAAAGTTTACGTAGGAGGGACTCACTGACCGCACCGAAAAGCCGCCGGAGGCGGCTCGGAGGGTAGCCGGCGGTGCTAGCGTCAGCGAGCGTCCGCCGGCTGGGGACGGGTGTTGAAGTCGACCCCGGCAGGATCGCAGAGGTCTTCTACCTCGATCGCCATCGAGTTTCGTCCAGAAGTAGACTTTCGGGATGGCAAATCCGGAGCACGTGAGTAAGTTGAAAGAGGGAGCGGTGGCTTGGAACGCGTGGCGGAGGAGGAGTAATGAGAGACCTGATCTTTCAGGAGTGATACTGAATGGCGTTTCGCTCGCGGACTACGAACTGCAGTCATCGGACTTCTCGGGTTCAGAACTACGGGGTGTGAGCTTTCAACGCGTGCTCTGTTATGACTGTCTCTTCGAAAGAGCCACCCTCGCCTCAGCCATTTTCCATTTCGCAAATGTGAAGAGATGCAACTTTCGAGATTCCGACATCGAAGTGACCGTCTTCAGTTTTTGCAATCTCGACGAAAGCGACTTCACCGCAGCGACACTCGTTTTCAGCACGTTCGCTGGCGTGTCTCTCAAAGGCGTGCGTGGGCTTGAAGCCATCCGCGCTTCAGGCAACAACTCGATCGGTATTGATACCTTTTTTCAATCCGGCGGACTCCCAGAGTCCCTCCTCCGCGGCTCCGGTGTCCCCGAGGAGTTCATCCAGTACGCGGCATCACTCGTCGGCAAACCGATCGAGTACTACTCCTGCTTCCTCAGCTACTCCTCCAAAGACGACGAATTCGCGCGACGGCTCTACAACGACCTGCAAGGAAAGAACATCCGCACCTGGTACGCCCCCGAGGATCTGAAGATCGGCGACCGTTTCCGCTCGCGGATCGACGAGTCCATCCGCATCCACGACAAGCTCGTGATCATCCTCTCCGCCAACTCCGTCGCCAGCGACTGGGTGGAAACGGAGGTCGAGTCCGCGCTGGAGCGCGAGCGCAAGGAAGGGAAGGAGGTCCTCTTCCCCATCGCCATCGACGACGAGGGTTTCACCTCCCAGCAGTCGTGGGCGGCCGACATCCGCCGCAAACGCCACATCGGCGACTTCCGCAAGTGGAAATCGCACGACGACTACACCAACGCCTTCGACCGCCTGGTACGCGACCTCAAGAAATCGCAGCCACCGATCATCATGAAGGGCGGCTGATCTTGGGAGACCGATGTGCCACATCAGTCCCTGACCTGCGGCGGCAGGCAATTCCAGCCCTTTCGAGACCTCCCTCGCCCGGCGGAATCCTGGCAAAACACCATTGCCTTCGACCGGCCGGACTAACTTAACTAAGTCTTCGCGTGCTTTTTCAGGAACGCTTTCAGGTGCGCGTACGCCTGCTCAGAAAAGTCCCCGGTGAGCGTGGCGTGCGCCTCGTGGCACTTCGACGAATCAATCTCTTCGAATTCGATCTGCGACGCTGGAAACGTGCTCCGTAGCGTGGTGAAGCGCTCGCGCGCGGCCATGCAATCCTCGGAGAATCGCATGGCCAGAATCGGTGTTCCCGTGCTCTTGATCTTCGCCGCATGCTCATCGGTCACGCTGATCTTCGCACGCTGCCAACGCGTGAGAGGCAGAGGCACCGCGGGCTGCGCCATCACCACGGCCACGACGCCGGGGGCGTCCGCGACTTCCAGAGCGACGCTGCCGGTGAAGCACATGCCGATGACCACAACGTGGCGGCCCGCATACCTCTGCCTGATCAGCTCCCTCAGCCAGCCCGCAAAGCGGCTGTCGCCGTTGCCGAGGCAATTGAATTCATTGAAGCACTTCTTGAACCCCTCTTTCGTCGCGTCTTTGTCGGAGAATGTTCCGAAGATCAGCGGAACGTGAACGGAGTAGCCCTCGCCGGTCAGTTTCCTGGCCAACGTGACGGTATCGATCGACAGGCCCGGCAACTCATGGAGGAGGATTACGTCCGGCCCGGTGCTTCCGAAGTCATAGACGTTGTGCGTAATGCCGTTAGCCGAAAACGGCTGGGGCGTTGGCTCCGCCTCAGAGCCCTCCACTTTCACCGCGCAACGATGCGCCGAGATCATGCAGCACGCGCCGCAGCCGAAGAGCATGACCAGCGCGACGATGATGACCAGGACAACAATCATCAGACGACGGTGCTTCATGTCTTACCTCCGCAACGAGCAACGATCAACTCATCGAGCATCCAGGCGATGTCCTTGCCGTGCTGATCCCAGTAGTGCGTGTGGGCACCTTCGCCAATACACATCTGCGTGGTACCGGCAGGCGTTGATTGGACGGTGGGATTGTCGATGTCTTGCGGATCCTGATCCCGGCGGTTCCAAATGCCGGGCGTATTCGTGTCGCCCCAGACGAAGCGCCCGACGTAATCACCCGTGGTGTACGCGTTGATCCATTGCGTGATGCCGAGGTCCACGGGAGCCGGGCCGCTCCCCCGCCAGACCCAGGGATAGAGACCGGGGAAGGCTCGGGAGTACAACTGCCGTAGCGGATTTCCCATCGTGAAGAACGCCGGGTTCTTCGCCGCAAATGCCGCGGAAAGCGGGTGATTCTCCAGTTTCAGGAAGCGCAGGAGATCGGCCACGATGACGGTCCCCTGACTGTGGGCCACGATGATCACCGAGTCATACTCGTGACCGCAGCGCTCCGGCTTCAGGATGAACTCGATCAGCGATGCGAAGCGTTCCGCGATCCGGGCGCGCGGCGTGTCCTTTTTCGGATGCTGGCGGAGGTAGTTGTCGACATCGAGCATGACGTCGAGCGCTCCTCGCGCGCCGGGTAGCCAGAACCGCGCGCCGATGAGCGCCAGCAGCAGCGCGGCGGCGGCGGAGATCGCCTTCCAGGAGTTTTCCGGCGGTGGAGCACAGCTACGGCACCAGGCGACCCATACCGTCAAAAGGAGAAGAACCGTGAAGATCTCAGAGGCGCCGGGGATAAAATTCAGTCCGCGCGTGAGCCAGACGCCGAGTGCCCGCATCGGCACGTCTGAGTTCTCCTGCTTCTTCGGAGGACTGCTCTCGACCAGAACTGACGGAAGGATCGACCACACCGCGGCGATAACGAAGACGGCGAACACGATGGTGGTGAGGATGAAGGCGCGCGATGCGCTCACCATCAACGTCTGCTTGAGAAACTCGTTGATGGTGAGGTTCGGTGGGTACTCGATCAAACACAGCAGCCTGCCGATCGGACCACCAACGATGATCGGGTGATAGCCGGCATCCATCGGGACGATGGTCTGCACGGTCTTAAAAACGGCCGCCCATACGGCCAGCGTCAGATTGGCGAACAGCGCGGTGGAAAGGGTGAGCGTGAACCGGGCGGTCCAGGCCGTGTTCCAGGCCTCCCTTCTCCCGCCTGACTTCGTCATAAGAACGCAGAGGATGCCGATCACGATCGCAAGCAACATCCACGGCACGTGGATGTACCAGACCAATCGCAGCACGATGTTGATCTGTTGCGCGACCTGAACGACCGCCTCGTCCAGAGCCCCCTCGCTGCTCAACGCGCCGGAAAGGCGGAAGACAAGCAGGAGGCCGGTCGCAGCGAGCAGAATACCGCCAACGAGAAGCGCGCCGCGCCGCATCCGTGCGTACGCCACGAGGAGCCATGCGATCAGGATCGCCGAGAGCACCCACACTTCGAAAATGAGCAGCCGCGCCGCTCCCCATCCGCAACAGATCGCATCCGCCAGGACCCAACCCACCCCACCTGCCAACAGCGGCGCGACGGCCCACAGCCACGCGGCAACGGGTCGACGGCGATGGAGCAGCCACGCCACAAGCCCGATCAAGACCAGAGCCAGAAATGCGTGTCCAAGAATGTTCACCACCGGCGAGCACCGCGAATCGCTCATCACCCCGGGTGCGAAAAACTGGCAGCATGTCGTCGCCGCAGCCGCCGGCCCCGGGGCGACTGGATCTACTCCAATGCGCATCAATCGCGGCACAAGCAGCGGCAGCGCCAGCGATGCAAGCGTCAGATTGAGCACGACGACGAACAGCGTCAGCCACCGCACAGACCATCGGTGCATCCACGAGAAAAGCGGCCAGAGACCGGCGTTGTCGTTCGCGGCGCGCGCATAGTCCAGAGCATTCCGTCCGAGGCTGGGTAAATGAAGCAGCAACTGATAGAGCTCGTCGAAGAAGGTCAAGACACCCTGTCCGAGGCGGGAGAGATCGGCCCAGTAGCCTTCGTAGACGTGAACGCCGCAGCCAGTGTCGTTGTGCGAGCCGTCCAGACGCGCCGTTTCGAACACGCGCGGACCATCGGCGCTGTAGTCACGGAGTTGGTCGCGCATGAATCCCTGGTCCGGAGCGGCGGAGGGCGGGTTTCCACGATGCCGCAGGATGGCATCCGCGTTGCGCTCTTCGAAAAGCGACCGGTGAACGACGGTCTCTCCGCCTGTCTTCAGCGGTTCCACCGGCACGCGGATCTTTTCCTCCTGAAACGTGGAGTACGTTCCGAGCGGACAGAGATCGGTCAACAGATTGGCAATCTGACGCGCGGAGTCAGACGGCTGCTGGTCCGCTACGCCATGGACGACGACGATAGCGACCTTCTTTTCGGCCACGCAGTCACCTCCGGTTTTTCGGTATGTCGCTAGTTTAGACGTACCGAAAGCCGGATTTCCACGCCCTACGCCACATCCCCCTCACTCGCCGGGATGCTGAACGAGTGTTTATAGATATCGATGATCGCCATCAGCAGCGAAAAAACCAACGGTCCGACGACCAGCCCGACGAAGCCGAAGGCTTCCATCCCGCCCAGGACCGAGACCAGCAGTGGGATGGCCGGAAGCTGCATCTTTCCCTTCATCGCCCACGGCCTGACCACGTGCTCGATGATCGGCACGACCACGATGCCCCAGATGGTGAGAAAGATCGCTCCGAAATACCCGCGCTCGCCCATCGAGGCCAGGGCGTAGAGATACAACGCCGCCGGAATCCACACCGCCGCCGAACCGACCACCGGCAGGAGCGAGAAGACCGTCGCCACCGCCCCCCACAGGATGGCCCCCGGAATGCCGGCGATCGCCAGGCCGATCCCGATGAAGAGCCCCTGCGTCAGCGATGTGATGACCTGCCCGCGGAAGGTGGCATCGATCACGCCCTTGAAGTTCTCCGCGAACATCACGTTGTAGCGCGCCGGCAGCGGCGAGAGCGCCTCCGCCTCGGCCACGATCGTCTCCCCCTCCACGTAGAAAAAGTAGGCGGAGAGGAGGACCAGAAAGAGGCCGATGGCCAGACCGGCCAGCCCGCCGATGACCGCCGCGCCATGCTCGGCAATCCACGCCGGCGCCTTCTGCACCACCGGAATGATCACGTGCGCCGGGCTGATGGCGGCCGGGTCGAAGTTCGGCGCCACCCGTTTGATCCACGGCATCCGGTTGCCGATGTCGAGCCGCTGCATCGCGCGCTCCATGTCGCCCGACTGCAGATGCTTCACCACCACGTTCGCGTCCTGCACCAGGAGGACGATGATCAGAAAGGACGGCAGCAGGATGGTGAAGGTGATGAGGAAGAGCATCACCGCCGCCGCCTTGTTCGCCCCGCCGTGCATCTTGTCGCGGAGGCGCCGGTAGATCGGATAGGTGACGGTGACCAGCACGGCGCCAAGCATGATCGGCGCGAGAAACGGCTCGAGGATGACGTAGGTGGCGTAGAGGACGGCGATGGCCAGCAGCGCGAAGAAGACGATGCCGGCCAGTTTCCACTCCTGCCGCGGTTTGCCGGCGCCAGGATCCGGCAAGGTTACGGACATGCTAGACCGCGATGATCCCGCGCCGTGCCGCTTCGACGACGGCTTCGGTGCGCGTGGCTGCGCCGAGCTTGCCGAGGATGCCGTTCATGTGGAACTTGATCGTGTGACCGGTCACGCCGAGGCGCTGCGCGATCTCCTTGTTCGTCAGGCCGGCGGCGAGGAGGCGGAGCACCTCCCGCTCACGCGCGGTGAGCGGCTCGATCATCCGCACCTCGGCGCGCGGATGCCGCAGCAGCTCATCGGCGAAGATGTCGTCGATCACGATCTCGGCCTCGGCCACCGCATGCAGCGCCGCGTGCATCCGCCGCGGTGCCGCCGTGCGCGCCAGCACGCCGCGGGCACCCGAGGCCAGCGCATCGGCGGCACCGGTGCCGTCGCAGACAAGCACGAGCGCGGGGACATCAACATCGGGCACCGTGCCGTCGCAGATCATCACGTCGGCGTTCAGAACACGCAGCCGTGTCGGATCGGCCTCCGTGACATCGAGGTCATCGAATGCGCCGAGAATCGTGCGGAGACCTGAGCGCACCAGCGGCGCGCTACTGACCACGACCACCCGCAAAACATCGGCTGCCGGGCTGGCAACTGCGTTCGAAGTGAAGGCGAAATGCGCGCGCATACTGAAACAATACAGCAAACCAGCTGTCGTATCATCCGCCGGCTTTGAACTTTCTACCTACCTCCCTCCCCGGCGTCCTCCTGATCGAGCCCGAAGTCTTCGGCGATGACCGCGGCTTCTTCATGGAAACCTACCGCCTGGACGGCTTCCGCGCCGCCGGCATCACCGACGCATTCGTCCAGGACAACCACTCCCGCTCCGCCCGCGGCGTCCTGCGCGGCCTCCACTACCAGGAGCCGAACGCGCAGGGAAAACTGGTCCGCTGCACCCGCGGCGCCATCTTCGACGTCGCCGTCGACATCCGCCGCGGCTCACCGACGTTCGGCAAATGGTTCGGCATCGAGCTGAGCGACGCCAACAAGCTGATGCTCTGGGTCCCCCCCGGCTTCGCCCACGGCTTCTGCGCCATGGAAGACGGCTCCGACCTGGTCTACAAGTGCACGACGCTCTACGATCCGCCCTCTGACCGCGCCATCCTCTGGAACGATCCGGAGATCGGGATCGAGTGGCCGATTGAGGTGCCGGTGCTGTCAGGGAAGGACACGAAGGCGCCGCGGCTGGCTGAGGCCATGGCACTTCCCACCTATTCTTGACACACCGTTGAGGCACAGAGATCACAGAGGTTTTCTCTGTGTCCTCAGTGCCTCTCTGGTTAAAGCCTTTCGAACGGCCAAATAGCGGTTTGGATGAGACTGCTTCGATACCTTAATTACCTCTTGACGGCCTCGAATTGCCAGGCGTAGCCTCCCCCATCGCTGAACCTCAAATCTATCCCGCAACGGTTGCGTCGATGGATTCCCATTTACTTTGCACAGGAGGGTCAATCGCATGAAAAAGTTCCTCGCATTCCGGCTTGGCATGGCAGTCCTTTTCGCGGTTTCACTTCCGCTGTCCGCGTTCGCACAGGCGGATGACGACCAGATCACTGATGCATCCACGCTGGCCAGCGCGCACGCCCACACGAAGCACGTCGGACCACGCGGACATCTGAACGGCCAGGGACATGCCCGCTTCGGAACGTTCGACGCCGACTCCATCGGGACCTTCAACGGTCACTACTTCACCCCTGGCATCGACGCCAACGGCAACGTCAACAACCACTGGTATTTCAACACCGTCGGAAATCCACCGCAGCAAGGTCGCACCACGACGTTCAACGCTCCGGTCGTGCCGGTGTCGCTCGATCTCCGCAATTTCGACGGCTCGCCCCGCTTCGTCGGCGGCCACCCGCTGATCTCCGACGTCACACCATTCATCACGCCGGTTCTGAATTCCCCGGTGTTCTCGAACGCCACATGGGACACCAGCGACACGCCCACACAGATCACCGACGCCGTCCAGCGCGCGGAATACTGGGAAAGCGCCAAATCGAGCTGGCACACCATGCTCAGCCCGTCCGTCAAGACCGCCCGCAAGATGATCCTGATCCGAGGAACGTACGCATTCGCGTTGAACCACGACGGCACTTGCTGCGCCTTTGTGCTGGTCGATTTCAACGCCTTCGTGAACGCCCTCTTTCCCAGCGGCGTACCTGACAACACGACGGTCATCGGAGCCGCCGAGGTTGCCGGCGACATCACCACGAAGGACATCTCGTCGTTTCTCTTTCCGAACACGTTCCTCTTCGAAGGAAATACCTCGAACTGCTGCATCCTCGGCTTCCACAGCTACGACGTCGAACCGGGAGACGCCAGCAACGGAAACCTCGAGCGACGCTTCGTCATGAACTACTCCAGTTGGATCTCGCCGAACATCTTCGGCCCGACCTTCACGGATGTCACAGCTCTCTCTCATGAGATTGCCGAGACCTTCAACGATCCGTTCGTCGCCTCCGACGGCATTCACAACGTCACGCCGTGGTGGCTGTCCCCGAACGGCAATTGCCAGAACGATCTCGAGGATGGAGACGTTATCGAAGGCCTGCCGAACGCCACGTTCCCCATCACGATGAATGGCTTCACCTATCACCCGCAGAACGAAGCGCTCTTGCAATGGTTCGAGTTCCAGTCGCCCTCGGACGCGTTCATGGGCGCCTACAGCTACCCGAATCGAAGCGTCCTCACCAGCCCATCCGCCCCGCAAGCATTCAACTGCGGCAACTGATGTTGTCATTGGGCCGGCGGGTCCGCGCGACCCGCCGGCCGGTCGATCAAAACCCTTCAGCGTCACCATGTAACGCCGCGGTGACAATGCCTCCATCCGGGAGAGCTGCGTAAACGCCGGTTACATTCTCCCGTCCGTTACGCCAGTACCGGCGAATCGCTCATCGTTCGGTACAGGAGTTGCTCTGGAAGTGAGCCAAGTGGAAGACGGCGCTCCCGCCGATTGACGCGCTCCGCGTCCAGCCGCGAATCACAAACCGGGTACTGCGGCGGAGCTCTGCCTCGAGGAACCTGCAAATGACAGCCGTAAGAAACATCGCCATCGCGTTCCTGTTGTGCCTCCCCGCTACCGCCGGCGTCGTGAGGCGGCACGCAACCACGGTACCCGTCAACGAATGGACGAAGTACTGCGGCACACTCTCGATGACCGGCAATGCCGCCGGCGAGAGCATTCTTGCGACCGATACGGTGCCCCGCATCGCGCTGCTCTGGTCGCGGAAATTGAGCGGGCCGATCGCCTCCGCCCCCTCGGTCGCGCGCGGCAAGGTCTACGTCGGCGATTGGGCCGGCCGCGAGTGGGCACTCGATACGGACACAGGAGATGTCATCGCCTCGGCGGACCTCGGCCAGACCAGCGACGCCAACTGCAACCCTCCCCTTGCAGGCATCACCTCGTCACCTCTGATCGATGGAAACCGCATCTACCTCGCCGGCGGGGATGACGGGTTCTACGCGCTCGACGCCGACACACTGACCACGGTCTGGCGCCGCTCCCTCGGCGACAACACGCCGGCCGGTGGCTACTACGGCTGGTCCTCACCTTCGCTCGCCGGCGGCAAGCTCCTTCAGGGCATCGCCAGCAACTGCGATAATCCATTCCCTCGGGGCGGCCTGGCGGCTATCGACCCCGCCACCGGCGAAGTCTCGAACGTCACGTACTTCGTCCCCGAGAATACGACGGGCGGAGGGGTGTGGACCTCGGCGGCCTTCGACGTCGATCACAACAAAATCTTCGTGACGACAGGATCGGCGCCGACGTTCGGCCTGGGCTACGCCTACTCCATCGTCCGCATCGACCTCGCCACCATGACCATCGAAGACAGTTGGCAGCTTCCGTTGAAACCGGATACGCCGCAGGACGCCGATTGGGGATCGTCCCCCACCCTCTTCACCGACGCAGCCGGACGCGAGCTTGTCGGCGCCGGGCAGAAGGACGGCGGCTACTACGCCTTCGACCGGAATGACCTGGCGGCGGGCCCGGTCTGGGTGGCGCCGATCGCCGTCGGCGGCGATATTCCGCAGATCGGCGAAGGCACCCTCTCCACCGCCGCGTTCGACGGGACCACTCTTTACATCGGCGGCGGAGCCCCGCCGGACGGGGAAGATCCTTCGCGGCTCGGCTCGGTCTGCGCCGTCAGACCCAGCGACGGCGCCATCCTGTGGCGCCGCACATTCGACGGTCCCGTCCTCGCCCCGGTATCCTTCGCCAACGGCGTCGTCTTCGCCGCCGGAGGGCTGTCGGTCGTAGCGCTCGATGCCGATACCGGCAACGACCTTTGGTCCTATCAGATGAAGTCCGTCGGCTACGGTGGGGTGGCAATCGCGAACGGCCGCATCTACGTCGGGGATCTCTCCGGGACGATTTACGCGTTCGGACTTCCCGGCCTGATCGCGCGTCCGCCGGGTAGACGATAAGCCGGCACGGCCGGCGGCGCTGGTTGCCCAGGCTCAGCCACCATCATTCTGCCCACAGACTGCTAACGAAATCAATGTATACTCCCGGCGGTCCAAAACCAACCAATGGCGGAAACGATCGTCCGGCGTGTGGCTTGTCTGTATTCGTTTGTGCCGCGAGCGCTTCGTGCGCTCGCCATGGCGGCGCTTTTCCTCGCCGTTTCACCGCTCTCGCTGCTGCACGCGGAGACCGTTCACGAGCCGGCCTCGGGCATCACCGTCATCGTTGAACAGGACGGCCACTACACCATCAGCACGACCGATCCGAGCTGGACGTTCAGCGGCTCCCTCCCCACCCGTGCCTCCGATCTGAAAACCTCCAGCGGCCACGACGGCATCGGCGACTTTCACGAGATCTCGTTCACGTTTGGCAACGCCCGCGAAGGATCCATTCGAACCTATCCGGCGCGCGCCGCCGTTCTCTTCACCGACCGCCATGCCGAGGAATCGGCGAACGTGGGAGGGTTCCCGAAGCTGCAGGTGCCCACCGTACCGTTTCAGTTGTCGTTCCTCGGCAAGTGGTCGACGTATCACTTCGACCTCTCCGGGCCCGATGGACCGTGGGTCTCCTTCGATGACGCCGGCCACTCCTTCATCCTCTCCCCCGCTTCCGACTTCATGGTGGCCACTCTCCAACGCACAGCCGCCGGCGAATTCGAAAGCCGCATCAGCCCGCGGATCGCCACGATCCCGCGCGGACTCGCTCACAGAACCCTCCTCGTCGTTGCCAATGGGATCAATCGGGCCTTCGACGATTGGGGCCACACGTTGACCGATCTGAACGGAAAGACGCGCCCGGCGAACGACGCCGATCCCACGCTCAAGTCCCTCGGCTACTGGACCGACAACGGCGCCGGCTACTACTACGACTTCGAGGCTTCCCTCGGATACACCGGCACCCTCCTGGCCATGAAGGACCAGTTCGCGAAGGCGGGCGTTGCTCTAGGCTATATGCAGCTCGACAGTTGGTGGTACCCGAAGGGCGAGCAGGGCGATTGGAATCATTTCCCCCCTTGGCTGCCGGAGGGAATCAAGCGCTATGAAGCGCATCCCGAGATCTTTCCGAACGGCCTGGGCGCCTTTCAGAAGGACCTCGGGTTACCGCTCATCACCCACGCCCGCTGGATCGACCCAAAGAGTCCCTACCGCCAACAGTATCGGATGTCGAACAACGTCATCATCGATCCCGCCTACTGGACGAACGTCGGCACGTACCTGCGGAACGCCGGCGTCTTCGGATACGAACAGGACTGGCTGGACGAGTTTGCCACCGCCGACTATGCCATCGACGACCAGAACGCCTTCATGGACAACATGGCGATCCTCGGCAACCAGTTCGGCCTCTCCATGCAGTACTGCATGGCCACCCCGCGGCACTTCCTGCAAAGCTCGAAGTACAACACTCTCACCACCATCCGTGTGAGCGAGGATCACTTCACCCGCGACAAATGGGATCAGTTCTTCTACAGCTCGCGGCTGGCCTCGGCACTGGGCATCTACCCCTTCAGCGACGTCTTCGGCAGCAACGAGAAGATCCACCTGCTGATCGCCACGCTCTCCGCCGGCATCGTCGGCGTCGGCGACCGTATCGGCGAGGTCAACGGCGAGAATCTTCTCTACGCCGTGCGGCCCGACGGCGTCATCGTGAAGCCGGACGTCCCGGCCGTGCCGTCGGACGAGAGCATCCTCAACGATGCCCACAACGCCGGCGAGCCGCTGGTCTCCTTTACCTATACTGATCACGGCCCGATGCGCGCGCTCTACCTCTTCGCACACCCGCGCACAGACGACCGCACCGCCACCTTCACCCCGCAATCGCTCGGACTCGGCGGCGATGTCTACATCTACAACTGGCTCGCCGGGAAAGGGCACCAGACGTCGGGAGATACCCCATGGACGCAGTTGATCCATGGCGATCCGGCGTACGTCGTGATCGTGCCGGTGGGCCAGTCCGGAATCGCCTTTCTCGGAGACCTCGGTAAGTTCGTTCCTCTCGGAAAGAAGCGCGTGACCGAGTTGTCCGACGATGGCTTGCTCGAAGCGGCGCTCGCCTTCGCGCCGGGCGAGGGCTCGATCACCGTTCAGGGTTGGGCGCCCGCGGCTCCGATCGCCAGCGCCGGCGAGGGGCGTGTGGGAAGGGTGGCCTTCGACGAGGTGTCCGGCCGTTTTCACGTCGAAGTCTTCCCGGGAGAATCCGGCACCGCACGCCTCAGCATGTTCGTGCCGCTTCCCCCCGACAACGGCCCGGAAGACCGCGACCGGTAGAGTGAGACAATCGGCGCCATGCCGCGTCGGACCGTCTACAACGTTCTCGGTGCATTCGCCGTCAGCCGGGCGGCGGTCATCCTCCTTCTGGTCATCGGCTCCCAGATGGCGTTCCTCGCCAAGGAGTACAACAACACAATCTGGCGGACGGAGACATCGCTCTCGGCCCAACGTCTCCAGCCCGAGCTCCTGCGCCTGGCGATGGTCGGCGACGCCTGGTTCTACCGGCAGATCGCCATCAGCGGATACGAGCCGCGATCGCTCGACGGCAAGCCGAAGAACACCTGGGCGTTCTTCCCGCTCTATCCGCTGCTGGTCCGTGCGCTGGGCGGAGGCGGCGGCGAATCATTTTCGATCGTGGCCGTGATCACGTCGAATGGCGCGCTCCTGGCCGCGCTCTTCGCGGTGGCCGGAGCCGGCCGAACGCTTGGGATGTCTGACGATGAGGTCGAGCGCGCGGTCTGGTACATCACCCTCTTCCCAACCAGCTATTTCTTCTCTCTCCCGATGACGGAGTCGCTCTTCCTCCTCCTCTCCGCCGGAACGTTTCTCGCCGCCGCCCGGAGTCGATGGTGGGCCGCCGGCCTACTCGGCGGCCTGAGCGCGGCGACGAGAGTCATCGGAATCTGTCTGCTCCCAGCACTTCTCCTGCTCCCTTTCCAGCGCAACGAACGTCCATCGAAGCAGCTCCTCTGGCTTCTGCTGGTGCCCCTCGGCATGCTGGCGTTCGTCGGCTACCTCTACGCGCGGACCAGCGATCCGCTTGCCTTCATCCACGCGCAGACCCTGTGGGGTCGCGGTAC
This sequence comes from Thermoanaerobaculia bacterium, assembly GCA_035569395.1. Taxonomy (GTDB): domain Bacteria; phylum Acidobacteriota; class Thermoanaerobaculia; order Gp7-AA8; family Gp7-AA8; genus JADGNZ01. The sequence continues at coordinate 79,001 of DATMNC010000034.1, forward strand.
CACCTCAAGCGCATCGCTTCCCCAGAACGGTCTCGTCATCAGCAAACCGTGGAACTTCATCGCCCTGAACATCGCCGCCGCCATCCTGATGATCGCCGCCGGCGGCTGGTTCCTCCTCCGCCGTCAGTGGTCGTACGCGGTCTACACGCTACTCTCCGTCGCCATCCCGATCAGCTCCGGCTCGCTCCAGTCGATCTCCCGCTACGCCCTGGCCGACTTCCCAATGTTCTTCTGGCTTGCGACGATCTGCCGCACCCCCACCCGCGACCGCGCCCTGACCGCAACGTTCGTCATCCTCCTCGGCTGGCTGATCGCCCTCTTCACCCTCCGCGTCGACTTCGCGCTGGCCTGATCTTGGCCCACCTTGACACCCCACCACCCCACCCGTAGGATGCGCGCCTCTCGGGAATGCCGCTACCTGAGGTCAGGTTAGCGAGGTTCCTAATCGCGGGGTCGTAGTTCAGTCGGTTAGAACGCCGGCCTGTCACGCCGGAGGTCGCGGGTTCGAGTCCCGTCGGCCCCGCCAATCTAAAGCACAATTCTCTCAGTGGTTTAGATTCATGTGGATTTCCGATGTGGGCTGTACGTGGGCTTCGACGCAAGATCGATCTCCTCTACGTCAGCGTCGTGACGTTTGCTGAGATCCGATTCGGAGCGGCCACACCTTTTCGCAGCCCGACCTCATCATCGCGGCCACTGCACTGCACCACGGTCTCACGATCGTCTCTCGCGACACTGCCGACTACGAGTTGGCGAAGGCGCCGGTGCTCAATCCGTGGACCACGTGACAGCGTCGGACTATTGGGCCACCGTGACTGAAAGGGCGCTACGAGCTGGGATCAGAGTCAGAGCGCGGTGCATGTTCACGGTTTCACGGTGAGAAGGTCGTGCTTCCGGTTGATTTCATACCGCCCATTCGCGACAATCGTCGCGGCTCTGTGAGAGCGGGGGACCGGAGCCTACTGCTCCGCCGGCACGCAACGCCCGGCGGCTTCGTGGAGGGCTCGAATGCAGTCGGCACGTTACTTGTCTCGCTTCCGCGTCATCCTGATACTTGCGGCTCTTTCCGAGGCGTCGTCTACCTTCGGGCAGACACATCCTGCTTCGATTGCGTCGATCACGGTCTGCAGTCCGGCCGGCACGAGCGGAGCGGGAAGCTGTCCCCAGGGCACGTTCGACACGCACCAGATCGTCCTCGGTCCCGACGGAAGCTCGGTCAATCCCTCGGCCGGCACCGCGATCCCCGACGAGCACTCCTCCGTCTTTGCGCCGGGGACTCTCAACGGCAATCCGGATTACCTCTTCTTCGTCGCTTCGACTGCTCCCGTGCACGCCGACATCGGCGTTCTCGTCCTGAGCGGCGGCAGTGGTCCGGACAAGAACGGCCAGTGGACCATGGACTACGCAAAAGCGGACGGCTATGGTTCCTATCCGTCCGGCTACGGGCAGATCTTCCAGTCTCCATCGGGAACGCATTGCCCTGTCGTCGCGGACGGGAATCCGGCTCACCAGGATCAGACGTTCGATCTCAACTACGCCGCCCCAGGCTCAATCGTCCTCGATCCGACGTCGCCTTCCGGCAATCTGGTGATGATCTACGAAGGGACGATCACCTGCTTCGGGCAAACTGGCGGAGGACGCAGCACCGGCTTCTACTCCACCGTAGGCGTGGCGACGTCACGCGATTTCGGGCACACCTGGCCCACATACCGCGGGACGAGCACGTTTACCTTCGTTCCGATACCTGGCCAGAGCACGACGCAGGGGCCGGCAATGCCTTCCGGCGCCCTCGGAGCCGCAACGTGCATGGGAAACGACTGCTCGTCGACGCCGCCTGCCGCCTACGGCCGCTACGCCGTCCTCAGCTCTTCCATCCCCGTGTCCGCCGCAATGGCGACGGGCCAGCCGCTTTCGAGCTCGATCGGGGATTCCGAGATGGCAGCCTTCCTCGACGACGCCTCGTCTGGAGCCGCGCCGTACGTCTACTCCACATACGACTTCAATCCGGGCGCCGGCACTCTGGTCGACCCGCAGCAGACGAGTGCCAATCTGATGATCGCCCGTGCGCAACTCAACGGCGGCACCGCGCCGCTGAAGTTCTTCAAGTGGAACGGAACCACGTTCGGGGCACAGGGGGTCGGCGGCATCGACAGCCCGGTCTTTCCCAGCGGCTCGTTTCAGAACTGCGAGGCGCCTGCACAACTGCGGTTTGCAGCTCAATCAGCTATGTCGACGAGACACAACAGTATCTGCTGACGTTCGTCTGCGACTCACCCGGCGATCCCGCGCTGGGACAGAGCAGCGGATCCGGACGCGGAGGCGCGTGGTTTTATTCGACGAGCTATGACCTGTCGGACGCGCGCCAGTGGACTCCTCCGCGCGAGATCGCAGGGTCGTGGGCTGCATACGACACGAGCGGCGGATGCTCCGATTACAAAGGGTTCTATCCGACGTTCATGTCGATGGCGAAGAAGCCGGGCCACCTCTCGACGAGCGGCGGATACGTGTTCTACCTCTGGGGATGCCAGACCGCAGGGACCCCGTCACCTGGACGTCAGTTCTCGTCGCGAGCATTCGCGATCACGCTCAACAACGCGCCGAGCCGCCATCGAGCCGCGCGTCACTAATGAGCCGCGGACCCCGCACTTTCAGGGGGGTCACGGCTGGGGGTCAGGCCTTCTTTTTTCGTCGCACCGTTCCAACCGGCACGGTCGCCACCACCGTGTTGCTGGCCGCGCTGATCACCGAGACCATATTGCTAATCTGGTTCGCGAAATAGACGAACGCGCCGCCCGTTGTCACGGCCACTCCGTTCGGGCCGATGCCTACCGACACGTTGGCGGTGACGGTGTTCGTCGACGGGTAACGCGTGAAGCAGCCCGCGTTGCTCTGGCAGATGAGACCTGGAGCGCGGAGTTGCGCGCTCCTGGCGCATGGAAAGAGCGAGGTGATCGCATCACCTGCCATGCAACATTCGTAAGCGTGAGTGCTCGAACGAGATCGTCTTTGCGAACGGCTCTTCCATGTGTTCGGGGTGGTACTCGTCGGACCGTGCTCTGCCTCGCCGTTTGGATCCGGTCCGGCGCCTTTTCGTCGCACAGGCGTCACACACGCCTGATCTAATTGCACGCGCGACAGGATTCATTGCACGCATGACTAGATCAGAGTCACAGGTGCCAGGTAAATAGTCACTCGTGCCGCGCTTCATTGCGCGACTGAGTTGTTTAGCGACACCGATTGCTTATATCATTGCAGCGATACAATCGTTGTAGTCACGTCTGCCTTGATTCGCGTCATAGGAGACATTGATAGCAGCATCGATGACATGAAAACTGGCATCTGTGCTATGATTGGCGTCATGAGTCACTCCGTCGATCGCATTCTCGAGGTCTCACAGCGGCTCCAGGAGCTCCGGCAGCGCGCGGTTGCCCTCGATGCCGAGCGTGCCGTGCTGCAGCAACAGATCGAGGCCTGCGTCAACGAGCTCGGCGCGACCGTCGAAGAGCAGCGCCTTCCGCCGATCGCGGGGACGATGGCGGAACAGATCATCGCCGTCCTGCAGCGGAACAAGGACCGTCCGCTGGCCCCGAGCGACATTGCGGACATCCTCGACCTCCGCTCCTACTCCGATCTGGGGAACATCCGCGTGCTCATGTCGCGCATGTCACGTGACGGCAGGATCGAGAAAGTGACCCGTGCCCGCTATCGAGCACGCACGCTCTGAAACCCGGACGATCTCTCCGATTCTCGTTACGCCCCCGGTCAGCGCTTGGCCATCTCCTCCTTTAGCACCTCCACCGCCTTTTCGATCTGCGCGTCGCGGCCCTTGAGGAAGTCGTCGGGGGTGTTGTCGACGTAGACGTCGGGCGGGACGCCGTAGTTCTCGAGGTTCGTGCCGTTGACGTTCCACAGCCCGCTGCCGGGCGTGCGGAGCTGCGCGCCGTCGATGAGGCGATAGGCGCCGGTGCCGATCACCGCGCCGTACGTCGTCACGCCCACCACCTTGCCCAGCTTCAGCGTGCGGATTCCGTCGGGGAAGACCTCGGCGTCGCTGGTGGAGCGCTCGTTCTCCATCACCACCAGCGGCCCGAAGTAGCCGCGCTGCGGCCGCGTGATCTTCACCGAGTCGCGGTTCTTCGTGTACTGGTACTGCCGTTGGCTGAGGATCTCCAGGAGCTCCTGGTCGATGCCGCCGCCGGGATTGAAGCGCTGGTCGACGATGCGCCTTCTTGAAATGATTGTCGGCCAGGTCGCGCTCGAACTTGCGCAGCGACTGAGCGTTCATCTGGCGGATGTGGAGATAGCCGATCTGCCCGCCGGAAAGCTTGTCCACCATCTGCCGCCGATCCTCGACCCACTTCTCGTACTGCAGCGTGCCGAAGGCATTGCCGTTCACCGCGTCGACGCGCGTGGTCCACGCGCCGTCGAGCGACGGCTTGGAGTTCACGGTCAGCTCGAAGCGGCGGCCGGGCGCCAGCGTGTAGAGGCGCCAGTAGTTCTCGCCGGACTTCAGCGGCTCGCCGTTGACGGCCACGACGTAGTCGCCGGCCTTTAGCTTGACGTAATCATGATCCGCGGGGCCGCGCTTGTAGACCCAGCTGATCTTGTAGAAGCCCGCGGGATCAGCGGCCAACTCGAAGCCGGGATAGCGCGTCTGCACCGCGTCGCGGTCGGGATCGCCGCCGCCGCTGATGCCGGTGTGCGAGGCGTTCATCTCGCCGATCATCTGGCTGATGACGTTGTGCAGTTCCTCGCGGTCGCCGACGTCGTCGAGCAGCGCCTCGTAGCGCGTGCGCGCCGCGTCCCAGTCGGCGCCGTGCATGGCCGGATCGTAGAAGCGGTTGCGCATCACGCGCCACGACTCAGCGAAGATCTGCCGCCGCTCCTGCGGCAAGTCGACTTCCACGCGCACGGTGAAGTTCACGCGCTTCCGCGCGCCCTCGCCGCTCGCCGCCGCCGCACCGCCACCGCCCGCTGGCGCCGCGGCGCCACTGCCCGATGCCCGTCCCGCGCCGCCACCCTCGGCCGCGCCGAGGGGCAGCGACCAGATGCCGTTGCTCTGGTGGAAATAGAGCGTGCGGCCGTCCTTCGAGAACTGCAGCGACGTGAGCCCCGCGCCAGGGCCGCCGCCCTGCGGCGGCTCCTCTTCGCCTTCCTGCGGCGGCTGCGACTGCATCACGCGCCGCAACTGCTCGCCGTTCTCCGCGACGGTGTAGATCGACGACGCCGGACGTCCTTCATCCGACTCCTCGGCGGCCACGAACGCATACGTGTGGCTGTCGGGCGAGATCACGACGCTGGTGATGTTATCGCTGAGGCGCGTCAGCTGCCGGAAACGGCGATCGAGGCCGTCCCAATCGATCTTCACCTCGGGAGCCTCGCGCGGCGTGGCGCGCGGGCCGCGCTCGGCGGCGGCGCGGTCGGCAGCCGCGGCCTGCTCCTCGTCATCGATGTCGCGGCTGAGCGAGTCCTTCTCTTCACGCGTCAGCGAGACGCTGTAGAGCGACGCCGTGTTGGCGCGCAGCGCGGCCGAGCCGCCCTGCACGTAGCCGCCGAGGAAGACGAGGCGTTTGCCGTCGCGGCTCCAGCGCGCGCCGGTGGTGGCGAAGAGGACGTCGTCGATGATGCGGTGCTCCTCGCCGCCGGCAGCGGAGACGACGCAGACGTGCGGTCGCAGGTCTCCATCCTGCTTCGTGTACGACATCCATTTGCCGTCGGGCGAGAACTCAGGGACCTGGACGGCGCCGACGTCGTTCGAGGCCAGCATCTTGGCCTGCCCTGTCGCGAGATCGACGACGTACAGCTTGTGATCCGACGCCGTGTACGCCAGCGACTTCGAATCGGGCGCCCAGACGATCGCCGCCTTCTCGCTGTCGGCGTCGGTCAGCTTCTTCGCGTTGTGCCCGTCGGCGTCCGCCAGCCACACCTCCTCGCGGCCGCTCTGGTCGCTGACGAAGGCGATGCGTTTGCCGTCCGGCGACCACTTCGGATTCGTGTCGCGCGTGTAGCTGTGCGTGACGCGCGAGATGTCGCCGCGGTCGGTGGCGATGGTGAAGATCTCGCCGTGCGCGGAGATCACGGCGCGGCGCGTGGACGGCGAGAGGTCGTAGCTGTCGGCCTCATTGCGGATGGTCAGCAGCGCAAACTCGTTCTCTTTGTCGTCCGAGGTGATGTCGATCTTGACTTCGCTCGTCTTGCCGGTGGCCGTGTCGAGCTTCCAGAGGCCAAAGTTCTCCTCGTAAACGATCACCTTGCCGTCGGACGAGATGGAAGGGAAGAACAGCGACCCATCCCTGTGATGCGTCACCTGCACCGGCTTGCCGCCGCCCTCGGGGATCTTCCAGATGTTGTTCGCCGAGTGCATGGCGTCCTTCGAGCCGGCCTTGGCGTGCACCTCGCGGTCGGAGACGAAGAAGATCTCGCCGTTGCCGTACATCGGCCAGAAGTTGTTCGGCTTCTCCGAGTCGGGCAGGTCGGCGTCGAGCATCTTCTTCGACGTCTTGCTGTCGACGTCGAGCACCCACAGGTCCGCCGCGTAGCTGCCGCGGTAGTGCTTGCGCCACCAGACCATCGGGTGGCGGTTGTACGCGAGGCGTTTTCCATCAGGCGAGTAGCTGCCCCAGTAACCCCAGTCGACCGGCAGCGGCTGTTCGAGGCCGCCGTCGGCCGGCACTTCGTAGAGGCTGGGGATGCCGGGATAGACGAGGCCGCGCGCGGCGGAGAAGACCACGCGCTTCGAATCGCGCGACCAGCCAACGACCGTGTCCGCACCGCTGTGGTACGTGAGCTGGCGCGCCGCACCGCCCTCGGCCGGAATGACGAAGACGTCGTAGTTGCCGTAGCGGTTCGAAGAGAAGGCGATCCACTTGCCGTCCGGCGAGAAGCGTGGGTTGACGTCCCGCGCGGTGTGCACGGTCAGGCGGCGCGGATTGGATCCGTTGTCGTTGACCACCCAGATGTCGCCCATGTAGCTGAAAGCGATCCTGCCGTCGTGGTAGTCGGGCTGGCGCGGGATCTTGATCGTCCTGGCGGAGGCGAGGGAGACAGACAGCAGGAGACAGGCTACCGGGAGCAGCGCACGCTTCATCGTCAAACCTCGAATTGGATTTCGGGCAGATTCCCGCGGGAGTCTACGACGGCGGTGGCGATTTGCTGAACGGGCCGCCCATCGCCCCTCCCCTCATCCCCAGTAGTAAATCGGGAAGTGGTAGTCGTCCCGATCGCCGCTCGGGTCTTCGCTGCAGCCGAAGATGCGGATGTGCTGGGGGCCGCAGATCTGGAGGCCGACGCCGTAGCGCCACTGCGAGCCTTTCCAGCCGTTGAAGACGGTGACGTAGCCGAGGTGCCCGTAGTCGACCGAGCCGGTGCTGACGGTGTAGAGGCCCACTGCCTCGTTTTCCCGGAAGCCGACGAGAAACACGGTATCGGTGCCGGCGTTCCTCTGCGTGGCGAGGGCGAAGCACTGGTACTGATCGTTGTCGTCCTCATCGGGGATCTCGTTCGTCTCGCCGATGTACACCCAGTTGTTGGTGGTCCCTCCGATCTCGCTCACGGGGGCGCGATAGACCTTGAACTTCTTCGGGCTGTACTGGTAGACGAGGAGCATCGCGTACTCCGCACCGCCCGCTGTGTAGTTGGTGATCGCGACCGCCGACGCCTTGCCGGCGACGTGGACTTCATAGTTCGGCCTGCTCGGAGTGACGTCCGGGTTCGTGACGTCGTAGAAGGCCACGGTGGCGAGACCTTCGTCGTTCTCGAGCCCGATGGGGAGAAGGTCGCCCAGGCGCTGGATTCCTCCGGCGTGGTCGTAGGTCGGCGTCCCCCAGACCGCGGTGACGGTCGCGGGATTTCCCTCCTCGACGAAAGATGCGGTCCACCACTGATCGGCGCTGGCGCTGATCTGGCCGGTGATCCTGACGACGCCATTCAGCGGAGCGATGCCCTGGAAATGATTGTTGACTCCTCGCCAGTCGGGCACCTTGATCGTGCCGACCACCTGGTACTCGGCCGGATCCTTGCGGTTCATGTCACCGATTAGAGTCTGCAGAGACTTCGAGCCCTCGATCTTGGGGTTGCTCAGATGCACGCGATCCTCCTTATGCCGCCGGCGGACGGACTGGCGACAGGTTCTTGTGATTTGACCGGTTACCGGGAACCACTCTCTGGTTGAGGAGTGACCGGGGCGTGTGATTCCCTACCCTCGAGTCCGGTTTTTCGGTACTTCCAAAGTCTGGCTGAAGCAGGTGATGCATCCGACCACGCCGATGCTCTTGTCGTTGACGGTGCTGAGAAGAGTAAATCCGCCGCCCCTCGCCGTGTCCTGGACTTCTTGAGGTTGCCGTTCTCGTAATCCAGCGGAAACGAGACCATCGAGCCTTGGTTGGACTGGCAGACGTTTTTTTCCCATCGGAGGGGCGTATGCTTTTCTCGTCCGAATACCAAAACCCATGGATCCGCGCGAGATCCTCGAAGCGAATCTGGATGTCATCGACGGGAGCGTTGCCGCTGCATGCCGTCGGGCGCGGCGTTACGGTCCGGATGCCGAGGATTTCGCAGCATCCGTCCATCTCGCGTTCATCGAGAATGACTACGCCGTTCTGCGCAGATACCAGGGCCGTTCGGCGTTCTCGACGTATCTGACCGTCGTGATCGAGCGGCTCATGGACGACGATAGGAATCGCACCATGGGCCGCTGGCGGCCTTCGGCCGAAGCCATGCGCCTGGGTCCCGCGGCGCTGCTCCTCGAGTCGCTCGTGCGCCGAGACGGGCGTTCCCTGGAAGAAGCGCTGCCGTTCGTGGAGACCGTCGATCCCTCCCTCACCCGCGAACAGATTCAGACGATGCTGGAGCAGATCCCGGCACGTTCCGCCAGAGCGCGGATCACGCATCTCGATGATGTCGCTTCCGAGCTTTGCCCGAAGAGACCGATACGCTGGCGTTCTCGAACGAGACCAGGCCGCTGTCGATGCGCACGAATCAAATCGTGCGGAACACGCTGGCCGCTCTTCCGCCGGAGGATCGCGCGCTGCTTCAGTTTCGATTCGCGGAGTCGATGAAGATCGCCGACATCTCGCGAATGTTGCGCCTGCCGCAGCGTCCGCTCTATCGGCGCATCGAGGCGCTGCTCGAGCGCTTTCGCGCATCGCTCGCTGCCGCCGGCGTGGATGGAAGCACGGCCGCGGATCTGCTGCAGAAAAGCTCCGTCGACACGCTCGATTTTGGATTCGAGGAAAGAATCGATGCCCGCCAGTCCAATCAGGAGGAAGGCCCGGAGAGGGCCGCCAAGCCATGCTGACCGACTGCGTCGACGCGGAAACCCTCGCCCTTTTCGCCGAGGGAAAGCTGAGCCGGGCGGAGATGAAGCCGGTGCTCGATCATGTAACGACCTGTGCCTCGTGCATGCGCATCGTGAAGATCGCCGGCGCTCGTGCGGCCTCGTCGGACGATGAGTTGGACCTACGCCCCGAGAATCGCCACGAGAAGCCGCGGCGAAACTGGCTGCCATGGCTGGCGGTGGCGGCGGCTGTGATCGTGATGCTGCTCGCCATTCCGGCGATTCGTCTGTTTCGCGTCACGCCGGCTGAGCGCTTGATCGCGCTTTCGCCGCGCTCGGCGCGCATCGTCGAGCCGCGCATCGCCGGCGGTTTTCCATGGGCGCCGTGGCGCGGCACGGAGCGCGCCGGTAACGCATCAACGGACGCGACCCGCCTTCGGTTAGGAGGAGTGGCCGGCGAGTTGATGCAGCGCGGCGACGAGGAGAAGACCCCCGTTGCGCAGCATGCCGCCGGTGTGGCCCTGCTGCTCGCCGAGCGGCCGCTCGATGCCACCCCGCGTCTGCGCGATGCCGCGGATCACGCCCCCGACGATGCGCGGTCGTGGAGTGATCTCGCCGCTGCGCACTATGCAGCGGCAGCGCAGACTGGCCGAGCTTCTCTGTATCCCGAGGCGCTCGCCGCAGCGGATCGCGCGCTGCGTATCGACAACGAACTTCCGGAGGCGCTTTTCAATCGAGCGCTCATCCTCGAACGGATGGGCCTGAGGGAAGCAGCACGCGCGGCCTGGGAGCGCTATCTGCGCGCCGATCCGTCGTCGCCCTGGGCATCGGAAGCGCGAGAGCATCTGCAACGCCTCTCTTCGGCCACGGGCGAACTGCAATTCCAGCGCGATCTGCCTCTCCTCGAACGTGCGGCCATCGAGGGGGACGGCACACGCGTCACGGAGCTCGTGGCCAAGCATCCGCAAATGAGCCGTCTCTATGCCGAAGGAGAGTTCCTCGGCAAATGGGCTGAGGCGGAGCAGCACGGCAATTCGCTCGAAGCCGCGGAGCAATTGACGGTGGCACGGGCGGTCGGCGCGGCGCTTGCGCAGCAATCGGGGGAATCGATGGTTGCGGGCGCGGTACAGGCCGTCGATGGCGCGACCTCCGAACAGAAACGAGCGCTCGCCGAAGCGCACGTGTCGTACCGGCGCGCGCGGATCGCGTATAGCCGTCAACGTCCCGCGGAGGCCGAGCCGGATCTTCGCCGCGCGGCGACCCTCTTCGCCGGCGCCGGCAGTCCGATGTCATATCTGGCGCGCTACTTCGCCGCATGCACGCGTTTCGATCAAAACGATCTTGCGGAATCGCGCGCGCAATTGGCGTCGCTGCTCAACGAGGCCGGCACCCATCCGGAGTTGATTGCCTTTGGCGCACAAGTGCGTTGGCAACTCTCCCTATGCTTGATGACCGATGACGATTGGAGCGAGGCATTGCCGCTCCTGCGCGCGGCGGAAGGTTCCTTCGCCCGCCTCGGCGAGAACAATCACCTCGGTTTCATCCGGGCCTTGCTCGCCGACGCGCTGGCATGCATCGGACACCTTGATGAGTCGTGGAACAGCCGCATGCAATCGTTCGCACTGCAAAGCGCGGAAGGACGGCCCGATCACTTTCTCGCGGTAAGCCTCGGCAGTGCCGCGCGGACCGCGCTGCGCGCCGGACGCTTCGATGCCGCGCGCTCGCTGCTGGCGTTGGAGATCGAAACCGACCGGCAGATGAAGAACGAGGTCTTGCTGACGAATACATTGGCCCGCTCGGCGGTGCTCAGCGCCGCGCTGGGCGATGATGGCTCGGCGTCGCGGCTGGCTTCGGAAGCGGCGGCTTACGCGCGCCGCATCGAGGATGCCGCGCTGCGCACGCGTGCGCTCGATGATTCGGCATTTGCATCAGGCGCGGCGATGTTGCGTTCGAATCCGAGCGGCGCGCGCGCGCAGCTCTCACGCGCCATCGACGGTTACCAGCGCAGCGAGAAGGCGTTCTTTCTCCCCGAGTCGTATCTGCTCCGCGCGCGTGCAGCGCGAGCGCTGGGCGACGTCGCCGCCGCCGCGGAAGACCTCGAGCGCGGCATCTCCGAGCTCGAGCGTCACCGTATCCGCTATGCCGGCACAGTGATCGGCACGGGCGTTTTTGACGCCGGTCGATCACTGTTTCACGAAGCAATCCGCGTCTCACTGCAACGCGCCGATCCCGCGCGCGCTCTCGCATATGCCGAACGGTCACACCCGCAGGTCGCTGGTGCGGCACGGACCGTGGCGGAGTTGCAGACGCGGCTGCGCAACACCGGCACGTCCGTGTTGGAGATCGTGGCGTTGCCCGATGAAGCGATCGCGTTCTGCATGACCGCCGATGCGCTGCGCGTTTCGCGGGTTCCCATCGAGCGGGAGGCGCTGGCCGGCCTCGCCGCGGGCGCGGCCCGCGGGAACCGCGACGCGCTTTCCCGCCTCTACGCGATCCTCATCCAGCCGGCCGAGGAGGCGATCCTTTCCTCGGATCGCCTGATCGTCGTCGAAGATCCCGCGCTCGATGCTCTACCGTTGGGCGCGCTCTACGATGCGCGGTCGCAGCGTCATCTGATCGAGCTTATGCCGGTCGCGCTGGCCTTGAGCGCGCTCTCACTGCGAGATGGCCAGCCGGCCAGGGCCGCTCGCTCGCTGACGATGGTCTCGCTGCCGGAGGGCGAGCGCGGCGGCTCGACGGGACTGCCGCACGTGCGCGATGAGGTTGACGACGTGCGCCAGCTCTACCCGCAATCGTTCGAGCGCGCCACCTTCGCCGACGTCGCGGCGGTCCCGACCGATGTTCTCCACATCGCCGGACACACGCAGGTGCGCACCGGCTCGGAAGAGCAGATGCTCGGGTTCGCCGCCCCGCACGGCGATGCGCGCGAGTGGATGTCGTGGCGGCGTATCGCCGGCCAGCATTTTCTTTCCGGCACCACCGTGGTGCTCGCGGCATGCGAGACGCTCCGCCGTCCGGACTCGCAGGCATTTGCGTTGAGCCTCGGCGGCGGGTTTCTCGCCGCGGGCGCCGACGATGTCATCGGCACGCTCGCCGCGATCGGGGATCAGGACGCGCATCGCGTCTTCTACGCGATCCACCGCCAGCTCGCGGCGGGCGCCGATCCGGCCGAAGGCGTCCGCCGCGTCCAGATCGAGGCGTTGTCACATCCCACGGATCAACCGGCATGGTTCGCCGTCGGCGTTCTAACGAATCGCATCCGAAATTACGAAACGAGGGGAGGATCACGATCATGGACATCAGCTTCTACTTCCTCGGTATCTGTACGCACGTCTGGTGGGACGAGGACCCGCGGACGTTTGCCCCGCGCGTAGTGCTCATCAATGGGACGGAGGGCAGCAGAGTTCACCCGGAGATCCACTCGCACGTTGCCACGCTCCGGATCGCCGCCAAGGACATCGTCGGGATGGATTCCCTGGTCTGGCCGGGAACGGACGGACCGATCCTCCAGTGGCAGTTGAACGGCGTGCGCATGCGACTGGAAAACGGGACGACCGAACGCGGGAAGGCAGCCTCCTTCAATACCTGCATGCCCTCGCTTCGCGAGCTCACACAGGACGTCGGTCCGCCTTCGAAAGAAGCCATCGAGGACGAAGATCCCAGACGGGCCTCGTGCATCTTCGACGTCACCCACGGCATGCTCTCCGCCGGAGCACTCCGGCATGACGGCCCGGTGTTCGCCGTCCTGCGGACGGAAACGGACGAGCCTGCGCGTTTGAGCATTCGCCCGTTCGGATCGGCACTCCCGAAAGAGATCCTCCTCCACGACGGCGCGCAGATCACGATCGCCAACCTCGGCGCTACCGAACAACACGACGGCAGCCACGACTTCTACCTCCACTACGAGCTGGCCGCGGCAATACCGGCGGTTCCCGGCGCTCCTCAGGACCTCAGCCCGTTATGCATCGTCAACAGCGAACCGCCGCTGACCTGGCCACCAGGGTTCGCCTCCGTCGACGTGGGCTGCTCAAACTCGGCGTATCCGTGAGGTTCCGGCGGCGGGGAGCTATCAGCTTCGGCCGTGGTCATCCCGCCGGTGACGCTCAACGATCCTCGATTGCCTTTCACCGGCGCTGCGGGAGTTGCGAGCAGCAGAGCTTTCTTCCCCGCGCCGCAGCGTGGCGCGTCCGGCGCTTTGTCTTTGGGAAAAAAAAGCCGTCTGCCAGTCCAATCCGGATGTCGCGACGCTAGAACTCGGAAAACAAGAAAAAGAGAGGAGAGTTAGACCATGAGTAAGCAAGCAGATAACAAACCCAGGACCTCGGTGGAGGTGACGTATGCGCCGTATCGCACCGATCTTCCTCGTCCCGGAGGCTGTCAGGTCACAATCTACACCGCCACCGGGCCGCGCCACCCGGTGATGGCTCGCGTGAAGGAGAGAACGATGACGGGTTGGGTGGACCGGGGGGAGCATCTCGTGAACAACTGGATGGTCGGTTCCTCCGGAATGCCGTCGGGCGAGGCCTTCTCGTTCACGTTTGACTGTCCGGCTCCAGAGCAGTACTGGGAGATCCACATCGAGACTCCCAGTTTCAGCCCGCTCCCGGATTACCTCGACTCGATGATCGGCTCCTGCGAGAACCGCTCGTTCACCATCATGTATCCCGGGAGCATCATCCGGGACAACCCTCGCATGCAATCCGAGGCGGAAGTGTTCGCGAACTACGTGAGCAAGCCGGCGAAGACCGAGAGTGTCAACGCGACCTGAACGGATGTCTCGTGGCGCCGGCAGGATTGCCGGCGCCACAAACTCGACATACCATCGGCCCGGCTTTCGAGTCCCGTCGGCCCTGCCAAATCTGGAGGACTCGCGCGCCGCGACATCGCGGCGTTTCGTGTTTTACTGAAAGAAGCCGGTAATGTCGATGATCACGTGAACCGAGCCGTCGGAGTTGAAAACCGACAGATCCGGCGACCCGCTGCCGAGGCCGACGATGGCACCGTTGGCCAGGGAAGGATCGTTCTGTGTGAAATTAATCGTCGAGACCACGGGCCGCGTAGTACCGGCTGGCCAGATCGTCAGGAAGGAGGCCCTTGTGGCACCGGCAATGGTGACGTTCAGCGACACTGCGGCCGCGCCAGCCGGCACGCCGCAGTTGTTGCGAATGGCAAAGTTGCGTTGTGTGCCAATTCCCAGCACTGGCCCACCGTTGGTGGAAACAGCGTTGCGCGTGTCGACGACGCGACACGGAGCGACCGCGAAGAACGAAAATGGCCCGGTCTGCGCCGAGGCGGTCGCGGCGCCGAAAAGCACTACCGCGAAGACGACGAAAAGGGCGGGAACGTGGAGCTTGGCAATCATCAGTTTTCCTGTCATTTGTAGAACCCCGAAATATCAGTTAGAACATCGAGCGGCGTCGCGCCGGCATTGAAAATGTTTATCGAGCCGTCTACCCCAAGCGCGATGCGGGCGTTGTTCGCCAGCGTCCGGCCGGGGGTGAAGTTGATCGTGCTTACGTTCGGGCGGGCAACGAAGGCCGGCCCGGGATAGAGCGTGGCAAAGGCAGTGTCTGACGGGCTCACGACTGTGACGTTGACCGTCAATGCCGTCGCGTTGGATGGGACCCCGCAGAATCCGAAGATGGGGAGGGTGCGGCTCGTGCCCGGCAGGATCGCGCCGCCGCCCCTCGTATCCAGAACACGGCATGGCGATACGAGGAAAAACTTCGCTGCCGGTGCAGCAGCGATGACAGTGACGGTCGCGGTGCTGCTGTTGACATCGCCGCACGCGTCGCTGACCCGTACCCAGAAGGACGTCGTCGATCCCGGGGTGACGATCACGGACGAGGCGGTCGCCCCGGCGATCGGACTCGATGTGTTGCCGGAGGCGCCGGTGAACCACTGGAAGCCGGGCGACGTGCTGGTCACCGCGACAGAAAGTTTCACCGAATTGCCGGCCCGGATCGAGCCGGACGGCGGCTGGGTGTTGATCGTCGGTCCCGGGCAGGGCGCAAAGGTGTACGCGTTCGTGGCGGTGGCCGTTCCCTCGGTCGTCGTTGCAGCGACGTTCACCAATCCTGCAGCATGTGCGGGCGTCAAGACGTTGGCGGTCGTCGAGCTCGTGGAGACAACCGTGGCACTGGCTCCGCCGAATGTCACGGTCGCGCCCTGGAGACCTGTTCCCGTGATCGTGACCGAGCGTCCACCGGCCGGCGTTCCGCTATTCGGACTCACGTTGGTGATCGTCGGTGGGCCCACGCCTGTTCCGGTCAGAGTGACGCCGGAGGGCGTATCGGCCAGGAACTCGAGAACGGCGGTCTTCGCGCCGGCGGTCGAAGGATTGAACGCGATGTTTGCCGTGGCCGAAGCTCCGGCGCCGAGGCTTCCGGAAACATTCGAAGAACTGATCACGAACTGCGAGCTGTCGGTGCCGGTCAGACTCACGAAGGG